>WSYB01000001.1 GCA_009773645.1 Geobacteraceae bacterium | reverse complement strand
TTCAGAAATCGTACTGGCTCATTATGAGCTTCTTCAGGCACAAGGAATGCGCTTACACAATTGCCTGATGTTGAATTACTTTTGTACCCTTTAGTAAGTTGCTTCACGGTGGGAAGGTTGCTTGCAAAGCGGCAGTGTATCCAACCGTCACAAATTATGGCCGCAATTTTGAGGTTGGACAGGACGCGATTGTTTTGCCCGTCTTCCGTTTCGATCCTGGAGAGGCTGGTAGGAGAGAGAACCGCCTACACTTCCGTAGCATTTTAGATAAGCGTTTGCCGAAGACTAGCTCTATAAGAAAGAAGATATTTCAGCGTGGGGCTGAGTTAGACTTATGTATTGACCTTTCAAATGGCAATCCCCGCGCCCTGTTACATATAATCAGTAGTGCCTTGGCTGGACAGTCATCACTGTCTGAACGTTCCGTTAGCCTAGCCGTTCAAAGTTATGTTGATCAGGAGTTGTTACCGTATCACCAAAGCCTTGCAAAGCGGCTACCGAAGTATGCTTCCCATATCCGCGTAGGGCTGGAATTGTTACGGGGTTACATAATGCCCGAGATTCGGACGAAGAACCACAGAAGGACTAAGAGCGAGTACCAGTCCGCGTTTTTTACTGTTCAGCGGGACATGTCGCCCAATTTAAAGCTAGCACTTGATGTGCTCAGTTATTCCGGGATGGTGTCGCAGATGGGAACTGTAAAGATCGCTGGTGGAAACACAGGCCCCCGCTATCTGGTCAACCTAGCGCTTATGGCCACGGAGAAAGCTTTTGATACCGCAAAAACGGCGGATGCGATTGCTCGTTTGAGTCTAACGGATTATCGCGAATTTTCATCTTCCGATAGCCAAATAAACACGTACCTGAATTCGTTGCTTTTGCCCAGCGAAATGTGTTCCGCCTGTTCTGCGCCTTTAGGGCAGAATGCCAAATTTTGTAGCGAATGCGGCCATCAAGTCACGTCAATATCGATTGTAAGCACACTTTTGGAAGAGTCTGTTAACGCGCTTTCAATAAGCCGCCGACTAAAGGACAGAATTCGGCCAAAATTCACTACTGTCGGGGCGGTAGTCCAGGCTAAACGGACTGAACTAATGGCGCTACCTTATATTAAGGATGTCCGGTCAAGAATCATTAAGAATGCTGCTGATGAATTCATCTCTGGATAGCGGTGATTTATATAGGGTGGAAACAAAGCGTTGCGTCTACATCATCCATTATCGCAGAATGTAGACCTGACCTTCATGTTCTCCCTCCAATAATGAGCTCAAGATGAAAAACTGATGACACTTAATTGAATAATACGGTTCTTTGTTGGAGATTTAAGGAGATAGTATATGATTTTTGAATTATTAGAAAAGAATAGATATAAGAAATATTATCTTAATCAACTTGAAATAGTTCGCAAGAAATCAATACCTTTTTTGGATGAATTTAAGTCTGAAGCTGAGGAGCTAAATTTTTATATAGAAAAAGGACAGCCTTCAAGACAGCGATATGGTGATAGATGGTATAGCTTCTTAAATCATTTAGCTAAGAGTTTGTTATCACTATATAAATATGTAACGGTAGTCGTGAATTACCACCCATATTATAATGATTGTTATATCACTAGTTCAGATATAAAGAAAGTAGGCGGTAATAATACTAACAGAAAACATATTGAAAAATCATTAATTCAATTTTATGTTGACATGGCAGTTTCAAAAGCAAAGCATACTTTTTTCACTGAAGCTCCCCAAGACTCAATAAAGGATCTTAATAATAATAGAATTTATAAAATTTACTCAACAGGACTGAAAATATGTGATTATTTGAACGAAGATGAAATGCAATCAAGCGTTGCCTATTTAGGATATAATATCTTTTTAATGTATGATTTTCTCTATGATAAGCATACGAAGAACGGTGTTTTTAGTAACTTTAAGACAGATTACTTAGTGTTTCAAAGAAGCAAAAGGGCGTTTCCATATGATGAAGTAATAGATTTGCATAGTATGAGAAACTCCTCGCTGTTTATTATTAGAAATGTGCTTAAAATCCAGCTTAATCAGAATGATTACAATATGTGTTCGAAACTTGTCCAGCTTGTAGAACAAGGTCAAACAAATATTTGTCTTGAACCGCTATCATATTATGTTGGATTTAAGTTTTGGAAAATGGGGAAACTGGCACAATTAAAATTCATTAGTCCAGATGGCATGTTTAACAATAAACTGATTAAAGACAATTTTCCAAATTATATACGTAAGCAATTAGAGTTAGCAGATAATGTGTACAATGGCAAAATATCGGCAAATAAATATTTTGCGCAATCATATAATAGTGACTTAGGTATTGCTGAAAATGTTATTTATAAGTATTTTCAGCCCAAAGCTACCCATTTAAACTGTAAGGATATAGAATTAACTACCTTGCCAGATGTTAAATTAATTCCATCAATAATTGAGACAGATATTATATCGTTAACAAAAACTATAGAAAATGCAATTAATATAAAGGATACAAATAAGAATTATTGTAAATTCAATAGAATATTATTTAAATCAAACAAAGATGAGATAATAAATCTCATTCATGGCATTTTCTTATCACTAAAAAATACTAACAAAATACTAGTCGGCTTGTATAAGTCAGGTGCACTTATTGCCCATTGTATTAACATTTGTGATGGGAATAATAAACCTGTTCTCTTGTTTACTACTTACCCATTTATTGGTATATATCCACGGTCTATATGTCTTAATAATTATGAAAAAGAATTTCTATTGATTGATGAAAGCTACAAAACCGGATTTACTTCGGTAATAGTAAAAGAGCATATTGAAAGAAAGACAAAGAACAATATTTACGAGGTATTTAATGTTGCAAGATTCACCTCTTATTCGGATGTTTCTAAGTTGCCAATTACAAGCCTAGCAGAGGTCAGCACACGTGGCGATCTGTATACAATTAAGACGGAAAATATGTTGGAAACCAAGAAATCAGTCAATATCGAGGAGTATTTTAAGGAAATAAGAAATAGTTCTTCTAAAATCAATCTCTCTGAATTGGTCATTAACAATTCAATTATTACGGTTAACGGTAACAAGGAATATGATGCAAGCCGGCTATTGTCTGATACAAATTTATTGTTTTTAATAAGTTATTTCTTTTTGAAAGAGATAGACAATATGTCAGGCTCCAAGTCGGTTGTAAACGTTTTTATTGGATCAGCAACCGATGAGGGAAAACTGTTATCAGAAGCGATTGCTTTGACTTCGATTATTCTGGGCTATAATTACAAATACGTATTCGAGATGAATGAGGTTCATGAAAGTACTGTATTAGATTTGAAAATTTTTGTTGATTTGGGAATAGGCAGTGGGACCACTTTAGGGGTTTATTCGATGGCAGAGCTAAATGAGCCCGATCCATGCAACTATTTTGATTTAATGTTTTCTGTTTTATCCAGCAAGGCTGCTGTAGACAAATTCAAGAATAAAAATAAATATATTTGTTTAAGGTGACAAGAGAGGTATTTTATGAATGAAAAAGTGCTATCTATCTGTGATTTTATTCTCGACTTATTTATTACCAAAAAAATGAAAGCTTCTTTTGAGGATTATAAATCCAGTTTATCATCTGAGGAAAGGCTTGAGTCTTTACCTAAAGACCATTGTTCTAAATATTTTGAAAAGTTGTCTCAAGAAACTGAACAGACTACTCTAATTGTTAGTGCTGCATTGCTAATTGCACTTATTGCTAATGTTATTTATAATTTCAAGACAATACATTTTAATAATTTTTCTATACCAATTTATATGTTTGTCTATTGTGTATTGAATTTTATCATATTATATACTTTTTGTTCAATAGTTACAAAGCTTTTCATTATTTATACTAAAGTCAAAAGCGACAAAATTACCAAATTTATGTTCAAGGATTTAAAAAAAAATGTTAGTTTGATAAAACTTACACTACAGTTTATTTTATTTATCATCTGTATTAACTGTAGTACAGCACTATCTGACTTATTAAGTACATATTTATTTATGAAAACTGAATTATTAAATGTAGTGCTAACAATTATTATATATTTTATTTGGATAATAATTTTCCTCTTTCCTGTTATTAAGCTTTACAGAGCGGACAGATTACTAATGGAATTCGATATTGATTGATTGAAATGAGAGGGGGTGCTCAAGTTTCTCACCTAAAGTCTTCCATGGGAAGAACCTCTGGGGTCAAAGAACCTCTGGGGTAAGAGCGAGGCCCGGAATTCAGGGGACATCCATACTTAATTCCAACTCTCGTTTACTACACAAAAATGGCCTGCTCCCGTCGCAGACCATTTCTTTTCCCTATAGGTATTTCCTCGATATCTCCGCCGCATGTTTTCATGTTGACGCCATGCTCCATGGCTTGTATAGTATGTATATACAAAGTATACGAGGTGAGCCATGACTAAACAAATGGTGATTCGCATTGACGATGAGACCAAGGAGAGGTTCCAGCGTGTCTCCCGCATGGAAGGGAAGACAGCCAGCGAAAAGATGCGAGAGCTGATCGAGAACTACGTCCGGAAAGCGGACCTTTCCCAGGTGGTGGACGACCTTTGGGAACGAATCGGCGCCAAGGCGCGGAAGAAGGGGGCAAGCGTCAAGGACGTTGACCGGATCATCCGGGAGACTCGGACATCCCGGTGAAGATCGTCATTGACACGAATGTCTTCGTTTCCTCCTTCCTAAGCCCTGCGGGGCCGCCGCGGCTGATCATCGACCTGTGGAAGACCGGCCGGGTTTCCCTCTGCCTCTGTGCGGAAATCCTAACTGAGTACCTGGATGTCCTCTCCCGCTTCGGCCTGGCAGGGGAACCCGAGCTGAGGGAACTGCTCGACCTCTTCAAGATCCGGCAATCCATCGACTTCGTGGCCATTGACAACGATCTGCACGTCATCGAGGCCGACCCGGCCGACGACAAGTTCCTTGAATGCGCCCTCAAGGCCCGCGCTGTCTGCATCGTTTCCGGGGACAAGCACCTGAAAGGGATGCGGGAGTATGAAGGAACGCCTATCCTTTCCCCTGCCGAATTCATGACCCGCTGGCGTAGTCGATAAGGAGCAGCGGTGGCGATGTTGTTTATCATTTTGATTCCAACTCGGTACAATCTGGCCACGGAGAACTATCAAAATTTGACTGCTTGACACGGTGAATGTTTGAATGTACATTTGCAATGTACATTAAGTGTCAAACGGGGGCGTCATGATCGAGGTGAATGTTACAGAGTTTCGCAATCATCTGCCCGAGTACCTTGGGCAGGTAAAGAAGGGGGAAGATATTTTTCTCACCTCGCGGGGTAGGATTGTTGCCAGGGTTATGCCGGTAACGGATGAACGGGCCGCTGCCCGTGAGGCGCTTTTACTCCTACGTGGGAAATGCCGGATTGGTGATGTGGTTTCCCCGCTGGATGAAAAGTGGGAGGCAGGCGATGCTGGTCCTTGACACCTGCGCGCTCATTTATGATGCCCTTAGCCCGGCCAGCCTCAGCCGGAAGGCGGTTAAAGCCATTGAGAAGGGTGAGGAGGACGGGCTGCTGGCGTGCAGTGATATCTCCCTCTGGGAAATCGCCATGCTGATTGGCAAGGGGCGGCTTGATCCCGGGACAGACGCCGTCACGTTCCTGCGACTCCTTCATACCGCCCGACAGATCGGGGTTGTGCCGATCACTCCGGAAATCGCGGCCACAAGCGCCAATCCCTCCCTCTTTGGCCATGGTGATCCCGCCGACCGTATCATCGCGGCCACAGCGATCATTCACAAAGCTGAACTGGTTACCTGTGACGGACATCTGAAGGCAGTGAAGGGTTTGCGGGTTATCTGGTGATCTATTTCGGAGGGAACACGCATGAAGATATCCATCAGTGAACTTGAGGATTTGACGGCCAGGGCGGTGCAGAGCTACGGCTACACCGATGAGGAAGTCCGGGTCATCAGCGATGTGCTTCTCTATGCCCAGCTGAGAGGCAACAACCAGGGGGTGGTGAAGCTCATCGGCAAGGGAATACCGGTGGACCCGGGGGCAGGAGCGATAGCCGTCGAATTGGAGACCCCCATCTCCGCAAGAATCAACGGTAACCGGAACCATGCCATGGTGGTGGTGCATAAAGCCATGGACATGGTCGTGGATAAGGCCAGAAAGAGCGGCTTCGGCATTGCCGGTACCTTCAACACGAACACCTCCTCGGGCGCCATCGGCTACTTCGCCTCCGAACTGGCAAAACAGGGGCTGATCGGTTTCCTGTTCGGCAGGTCCCCGGAACGGGTCGCTATGCACGGCTCCTGCGAGCCGGTCTTCGGGACCAATCCGGTGGCCGTCGGCATCCCGGCCGAACCGGACCCCGTCGTCCTCGATATGTCCACGGCGGCGATCTCATTCTACGGACTGGTGGAGGCGGAGACGGCAGGGCGGGCAATTCCCGATGACGTTGCATTCAGCGCCGAAGGGAGGTCCACCACCAGCCCCCAGGACGCCATCAAAGGGGCCATTCGCTCCTTTGACAGAAGCCACAAGGGCTCCGGACTGGCCCTGGTCGGCGAGATCCTTGCCGGTCCCCTGGTGGGTGCGGCGTTCTGCGGCATAGGCGACAGCAAAGGGAACTGGGGGCATCTGATCTTCGCCATCGACCCCGGAATCCTCGGCGACCGGGACGAATTTATACGCAGCGTGGGCGAAATCTGCCGGAAGGTCAAGGCGACCAATAAGCTTCCGGACGTTACGGAGATCTACCTGCCGGGAGAGCGGGGCTCGCTTTTGGTGAAAGAGCGCATGACATGCGGCGAGATCGAGGTCGAAGACAACCTGCTGGTGGAGCTGCGTAAGGTTGCCGGGAGGGTGTAACAGGTATACAATATTACTTGCATTTAATGTTGCTTCGTGATAACAGATTTTAATCTTGAATTGGAAATGGAGCTGCCACAATGGGGTAGCGCTTCTTTACCAGTTTTGCCTCCATCATCTTCCTTTCCGGAATTCCCTTCCAGCGGACTCTTGCGCCCTCTCCACCTTACCTGCACAACCGATCACTAACCCTGCTACCCAAGGAGGGCCTCGATGCAGCTGACACCCCATTGCCGCAAGTGCGGAAGAGTCATGAGCAGCCGGCGGATCGACCCCTGCCGGGTAAGAATGAGCTGTTCCTGCGGTTTTTCCGATTTCCGCGCCATGCCGGAGACGGTCCAGACGGCCAACCCGTTTTATCACGAACCCCGCTTTACCCCCCATGGGGAATACGAAAAAGGAAAGATGGCGCTGCTCATGCGACGCGCCGACAGGGAACACGTGGAGATTATCTCCCTCGAAGAGATCAGCATGCTGGTTTCTTTGGATTTCGAGCTTCCCGATGTACTGCATACGATCTCCGCCAAGCTTGCCGTACAGCTTAACGCCAGTGTCTGCAACATCTACCTGCGGGAGGGGGAGGAACTGGTGCTCAAGGCCACCCATGGCTTCGACCGGGAGCATGTCGGAAAAATTCGTCTCAAAATCGGCGAGGGGATCACCGGTGCCGTGGCCAGGGAGATGCAGCCCCTGAACCTCCCCTACGCGTCACGCGATCCGCGCTTCAAGGTTTTCCCGGAACTGAACGAGGATAAGTACAACGCCATGCTCTCCTTTCCCATCACCGACAAGAAGGATATATTCGGAGTCGTCAACCTGCAGACGACCTCGGTACGCCACTTTACAGAGGACGAAATCCAGTTCGTCACGATTATCTCCAACCTGATCCTGTCGGCCATCAAGCTGCGCAGAAGTTGACTCAACGTCCAACAGGCTGCTGAAAAACTACCGCGGGGGGCGGTAGGTAAGTCTGTGGGATCATGCCGGCGTTGACATTATCACTCTCCTGAGCTAGACTCTGCACGTGAACAAAATCGTAAGAAAAGGATTCGAGGCGTGGGAACCGTTTTGCTGAAAAGCGCCGGAATCTGGGCCTCCTTCATCCCCCTCGCCATCCTGAACGGCCTCATCCGCGAAAAATGCCTCGCCCCGCAGAACGTCCAATCAGTCCCCAGTCACCCTGAAGGAGTAAGTAATTTCTTGGTTTCCTTATCCTCGCTTATCAAAAAAACAACATCCGTTGCCGCAGGCCTCATCCTGGTCCTGACCCTGGTCCCGCCGGCCCCGGCCCAGGAACAATTCGCCACCTACCCCCCCCTGCCGTCCGGTTACTCTTCCATCAAGGTCTTTGACAGGGAAGGGCGGTTCGCAGGCCGGCTACTGCCGGAAACGAGATACTGGGTCTCCATCGACCGCATCCCTACTTTCCTGCAAAAGGCGGTGGTGGCCGTTGAAGACGCCCGTTTTTATGAGCATGGCGGCATTGATATCCGGGGGATCGCCCGGGCACTGGTGAAGGATGTGGCCAAGGGAAAACTGGTCGAAGGGGGTTCGACCATCACCCAGCAGCTGATCAAGAATAAATATCTCTCCGGGGAGAAAACCATCGAACGGAAGCTCAGGGAAGGCCGCATGGCCATGGAATTTGAGCGTCAATACGGCAAGAAGCAGATCCTGGAGATGTATTTCAACGAAATCTACTATGGGAACGGGGCCTGGGGCATTGCCCAGGCTGCCCGGCTCTATTTCGACAAACACCCGGGGGAGCTGACCGACGCGGAATGTGCCCTGCTGGCCGGAGTGCCGAAATCACCCGGCCGCTACAATCCTTTAGGAAAATCATCCGACGTCAGCCGGCGGAGGGACGTGGTCCTTAAGCGCATGGTGGACCTGAAAATGATCACCCCCCGGCAGAGACAGAAGTTGAGAGCCAGTCCCGCATCGGTCATTAAACCCGGTCAAGCCCCCTATTATCTGGCCCATATCCGGAACATGCTGATCGAACGGTACGGGGCGCAGATCATCGAGCAGGGCGGACTGGAAGTGACCGCCGCCATGGATCTGAACCTGCAAAGTCTGGCGGAAAAGACCTTGCGGGATGGGGTTAAACGGATTTCTCCCCAACTGCAAGGGGCATTGGTCTCTCTGGATCCCACCACGGGGGATGTTTTGGCGGCCGTTGGGGGAGTCGACTTCACGAAGAGCTCCTATGACCGCGCATTTTCTGCCAGGCGTCAGCCCGGTTCAGCCATCAAACCGCTGATTTATGCCGCGGCCCTGGAAACAGGGATAACCGCCGGCAGCATCTGGAACGATACGCCGGCAGCCTACAATCGCGGGAACAACGAAATCTGGAAACCGATGAACTATGGGCGGGAACAGTATGGGGAGCTTACCCTCAGGGAGGCCCTGGCATACTCCAACAATGTCATTACGGTAAAGTTGCTGGAGGCGATCGGTGTCCCCTATTTTGTCGATTTTGCCCGAAATGTGGGGCTTTCATTGCACCCACCCAATGATCTCTCCCTGGCCCTCGGAACCGAAGAAGTCACTCTGCATGACCTGGTGCTGGCTTACACCCCCTTGGCCAACGGGGGCTTGCGCCCCGAATCAAGAACCATTATCCGTATTTATGATCGCAATCGTCGTGCCGGGACGGGAAATCCTCCGGCAGTCACGCAGGTACTGTCACCGGCTGCCGCCTTTGTCACAACCCGGATGCTCAAGGACGTCATGATGTACGGCACCGCCAAGTCCCTGAAAAAATTCGGCCAGGAATACCCCTCCGCCGGGAAGACCGGCACCACCGACGATTATCGGGATGCCTGGTTTGTCGGCTATACGCCCCAGGTAATAACCGGGATCTGGGTGGGATATGACAAGCCCAGGCCAGGGGGGAAGGGATTTACCGGAGGGGCTGTCGCTGCCCCCATCTGGGAGAGGTTCATGCGGCCCGTTCTGGCCGCTAAGCCGGTTGTAGATTTCCCGAAACCGGATACGGTCGTTTCCGTTTCCATCGACCCTGCGAAAGGATACCTGGCGACGACCGACTGTCCGGAAAGACGGGACGAATTCTATATCATGGGGACCCAACCGACCGAAAACTGTCCCGGACACGGGGGAGATACCTTTAAACCGGCATCTCCGCCCCTTCCACTGCCCAATGCCGATGGACAAGGGCCTGACATTAGTCCACCCTTGCACACAATAGAGTAATCACCAAAAAAGCCGCCTCCTGAGTGGAGCGGCTTTTTGGTGGAGAAAGTTTGCGCACAATTTAGTGCCGACTACCTCCCTACGGCTTTTTTAATTTTACCGAACTTCTCCTGAACTTTTCCCGCTATTTTTTCAGCGCGGCCTTCGAGTGCTACTTTAGGACTGTTCACGGCTTTCCCAAACGCCTCTTTGACTTCACCCTTCACTGCGTGGTACTTGCCTGCCACCAGGTTCTTCGTGCTGCCTCTCATTTATCACACCTTCTTTCTCACAAGCGCTCTGTATTACTTCATATATTCATTTTATCATAATTTTTGAAATCGGTTATCAATTTTATTGTGCGCGGTTGACTGACGTGAGGAATTCCGGGTAGAGCCGGCATGGGCGCGAAAATTCAGGACTGATCGGTCCTTCCTGGTCAGTGGCGGATTTTTGTCAGAAGCCGGATGAGGGTTTCATGTTCCTCTTCCGTGAGGGGGGAGGTCACCTTCCGAAGCACGCGGTTGGCCACGGCGCACAGCTCGTCTTCCAGGGACTTCCCCCTGGCCGTGAGAAACACCTGGTAGGCGCGGCGGTCCTCCGTGTGTGGACGCCTCTCCACGAGACCTTCCTTTTCCAGCCGGTCTACGATCCCTCCCATGGTGGTGCGGTCGATCTGGCTCCGTGCCGACAGCTCCGCCTGGGAGAGGCCGTCCTC
Source organism: Geobacteraceae bacterium (assembly GCA_009773645.1). Lineage (GTDB taxonomy): Bacteria > Desulfobacterota > Desulfuromonadia > Geobacterales > Geobacteraceae > WSYB01. The sequence goes on along the minus strand of WSYB01000001.1, from coordinate 292,342 downwards.
GCGCCAGAGGAAGGCGAGTAGGCCGAACTGCTGCGGGGTGAGGTCGTGGCCTTCAAACTCCTCCTTGAAGATGGCGCATGCCCGCTGGTAGGCCTTTGCCAGGAGAAAACCGACGCTTTTTTCGATCTCGATCATGGCGGTTACTCCGGTTGCGATAATTTTGTCATTATACATATATTCAGTATGCGGGCAATATTGTTTATGTTGGAAGTAAAAGAATCAATGATGCGATCTTAGGGAAGGGAATTGGAGCCTCAGTCGTCGATGAACGCCCGTTTTAGTGCCTCGTTTTCCAGCAAATCCATTCCCGTTCCCTTGGCAAAAACGCTGCCGAGTCGAAGAACGTAACCCCTGTGGGCGATCTCCAGGGCCTGGGTGGCGTTCTGCTCCACGAGGAGGATGCCGGTCCCCTGGCGGTTGATTTCCAGGATGGTGTCGAAGATGATGTCCATGTAGGAGGGAGAGAGGCCGAGGGTCGGCTCGTCGGCGAGGAGGAGTTTCGGTTTCTGCATGAGCGCCCGCCCAAAGGCGAGGAGTTGCTGCTCGCCGGTGGAAAGGACACCGGCTTTCAGTTTTCGACGCTCCCGCAGGGCAGGGAGGAGTTCGAGGACCTGTTCCATGTCCCTATTGCGGTTTTGCCAGTCGCAGGTGAAGGCCCCCATCTCCAGGTTCTCTGTTACGGTCATGGATGGGAAGAGCTGCCTTCCTTCCGGGACCAGGGCAATACCCTTCGTGACCCGCTCGTCCGGGCGCAGGCCGTTGATCGTCTCGCCATTGAATGTAACTTCTCCCCCATCCGGTTCGACAAGCCCGAACACCGCCTTGAGAGCCGTCGATTTGCCGGCGCCGTTCGGCCCGACCAGGGCGACGATTTCGCCGGCTTCGACCGTAAAGTCAATACCGTCCAGCGCTCGCACCGCGCCGAAGGAGACGGTCAGGTTCCGCGCTTCAAGGAGCATTGCGCCTCCTTCCGAAGTATGCCTCGTGGACGCCGGCATGGTTGAATATTTCCGCAGGCGTCCCCTCCGCCAGTTTCCTGCCGTGGTGAAGGACGATCACCCGGTCCGCCGCCTCCCTGACTGTCTCCATGTTGTGCTCGATGAAGAAGACCGTCCGCCCGTGCGCCTTCTGCTCTTGAATCACTTTCAGAATCGTCGGAATCATCTCCGGGAAGACCCCGGACACCGGCTCGTCGAATAGGCAGAGGCGCGGCTCCAGGGCCAGGGTGCGGAGGATCTCCACCAGCCGCCGCTGTCCGAAGGAAAGGGTTTCGGCATCGTCGTTTCCCTTGTGGGCCAGGCCGACCGACTCCAGGAGCTTTGCCGCCTTCTCCCGGTTCGTCTCCTCCTTGCGCCGCATTGCCGCGCTCCCGGTCAGGGCCGCAAACAGTCCTTCCTCGCCGGTGCCGGAGAGGGGGAGCATGAGGTTGTCGAGGACCGTCATTTTCGGGAAGAGGCGCACCGTCTGGAAGGTTCTGCCGATCCCTTGGCTAACGATACGGTGTGGGGAGAGTCGGGTGATCTCCTTGCCGTCGAAGGTGACGTTCCCGGAGGTGGGGCGCATGAAGCCGGTGATGAGGTTGAAGAGGGTGGTCTTGCCCGCCCCGTTCGGGCCGATAAGAGCGGTGACGCTCCCTTTCTCAACAGACAGCGAGAGGTCGTCAACGGCCTTGACGCCGTCGAAGTTCCGGGAGAGGTTTTCAATTTGCAGCAGCGCCATAATATTCCGATGTCTTCGTAACCCCTCCCAGCCTCCCCTTAACCTAATGGGAGGAGGATGTTTTCCCCCTCTTAAGCTAAGAGGGGGCGAGGGGGAGTTATGGATTGCCTTGTTTTTCAAGTCCCCCTTTGAGAAAGGGGGTATTTACAGCTATTTGAACCTGTATCTGCCGACGATCCCCTGCGGCCGGTAGAGCATGAGGAGGACGAGGAGGAGGCCGTAGATCATCTGCCTAAGCGGCGCCGCCACCGAGCTGGGCATGCCGAGGAAACGGAGCATCTCCGGCAGGATCACCAGCGCCGACGCGCCGACGAACGGGCCGGCGATGCTCCCCATGCCGCCGAAGACCACCATGAGCAGCACCGAGATCGACTCCATGGCGGTGAAGCTGGTCGGGTCGATGAAGGTGATGTAGTGGGCGTAGAGGCTCCCGGCGATTCCGGCGAAGAAGGCCCCGACCATGAAGGCGGTGAGCTTGTAAGCGTCCACGTTCTTCCCGAGCGAAAGGCTTGCAACCTCGTCCTCGCGGATGCTGACCAGCACCCGGCCGAACGGGGAGGTGACGATCCGGTTGATGATGAAGGCGGTGAGCACCACGAACAGCGCGACCAGGAGGAGATAGGACCAGACCGGTTGCAGTTCGAAGCCGAACAAGGAGAATTTCGGAATGCCCGGCAAACCCATCGGCCCACGGGTAAGGTCCACCCAGTTCTTCGCCACCGAGTAGACGATCACCCCCAGGCCGAAGGTGGCGAGCGCCAGGTAATCCCCCTTCAGGCGGGTGGAGGGGAGGCCGACGACAAAGCCGAGGAGCGCCGCCAGGATGCCGCCGAGGGGGAGTCCGAGCCAGGGGGATATTCCAAAGTCCAGCGCCAGCAGGCTCGACGTGTATGCCCCCACGCAGGCGAAGGCCATGTGCCCGAGCGCCGGGAGGCCCGCGTAGCCGAGCACGAGGTTGAGGCTGGAGGCGAGGATGATGTAGATGCCGGTAATGACGAGGATGTGCAGGAGGTAGTCCACTAGATGCGGTCCTCCTTGGTGCCGAGAATCCCCTGGGGGCGGAAGAGGAGGAACAGGATCAGGATGGCGAAGGCGATGGTGTCCTTCCACCCCGCCTGGATCTTCCAGATGCCGAGGTTTTCCGCCAGGCCGAGAAAAAAGCCCCCCAGCACCGCGCCGGGGATGCTGCCGATGCCGCCGATGATGGAGGCGATGATCCCCTTGAGGATGGCATTCATCCCCATGGTAGGTTCGATGTTGGTCTCCAGGGAGACCAGCACCCCGGCCATCCCCGCCAGGGCCGAGCCGACGGCAAAGGCGGAAAGGATGACCTTCTCCGGGTTGATCCCCGCGACGCTAGCGCCGAGGGGATTGTCCGCCACAGCGGTCATGGCCTTGCCTATTTTCGCTTTGTTCATCAGCAGGAGAAGGTTGAGGAAGATGGCGAGTGAGGCGGAGAGAATCAGAAGTTGTATTGGCGTGATGATGGCGGACAGGATTTGATACCCTTCAGAGACCGGGCCGGTGCGCAGCGTTAGGATTTGCGCACCGTAGATGAGTTGCAGGAGGTTTTGGATGAAGATGAAGATGCCGAAGGAGGCGATGAGGAAAACGAGGGGAGGGGCGCTCTTTTTTCTCAAAGGGTGGTAGACGAGTCTATCAATTGCCATGCCGAAGATTGCCGCCAGAATGGAGGCAAAAAAAAAGCGGTTAAGGGGTTAAAGCCTAGAGATACAGAAAGCGAATAGGCGCAATATGCACCGGCTGCGAAAACAACGCCGTGGGCAAAATTGAAAAAGCGGACGGTTTTATAAATTACAATAAAACCTAAGGCGATAAGGGAATAGACAGATCCAGTAATTATGCCATTTACAATTAATTGTATATACACTTTAAGGTTTCACCGATATTTGGGAATAATGCAATATTACTCAATGCAGAATACAGCTTTGATTCTCAATGCATCAAAGTTTACACGCGCCGAAACAGCTTTAAGGAATTTGAATTGAATTAATCATGATTACCTTTGGACTTTAGGATGTTCCATTTCATTCTTCATATTCTGGGGAGAGTGTTTTTCGATCTTCTTTACTTCCAGCTTGATTTTTTGGATTTCTTTCGTTTTCATGACAATCTCCTTTTTATTATGTGATTTCTTTTCAAATCATTAAAAAATAAATTCACATCATCTGCCTCTATTTTGAATTCGTTGACAAGCTTGGCAACGAATTCATCGTCTGTAAAATCCTCTTTTAACGACAGCAGGTAGCGCATAACTGCCTCGCTAGATGTAGTAAATAGATTATCACAGCAGAAATCATAAATCAAGAATGTCACAGCTAACCCAGCGTAATTTTTAAATAATTTCCCTGCCAAATGGGGGCCTATATAATAAGCAGTAGGTTTACTTTCTTTCCGTTCAACCTGAGTGTTGTTAAACGTTAGGAAGTGGCTGATATTTTCCGGATACGATTTAGGGCCAACTAGGTCGTCTATCATCATTTCTAATTCACCCCTAGCCCGTTCGTAATCGACATTTAACGGCGAATCCAAACGATCATAACCATATAGGTATTCAAGGTCATAACCTTCTCTTTTAAAGACGGTTTTTATGTTAAACTGATCTGGCTGTTTAATCACAGGGGTTTGCGGCTTCAATTGGTAGACACTTATATAATGAGAAAACTTATTTTTATCAACGAGACTAACAATCTCTCTGATAAATTGTCTGGAATATTCGAACCCCGCCTCAGTTTCCGTCGGGAAACCTATCATTATAAATAGATGAATGCCTATGCCAATCTCAGATGAGGCATGCAATATCTGCCTTACATTTTTAAGGATAATACCCTTATTCATTTCATTAAGTGTTGCCTGATAACCGCTTTCAAGACCTAAATAAAGCTTTTCACAACCACTTTTTTTCATCAATTCCAACGTCTGTCGATCAAAGGCGTTGTCAAATCGTGCCCCGGCATACCACTTAATATTCTGTTGTTCCTTAATCAGCACTTCAGACATGCTTCGCAGTGTCGCTGGCGGAAGTGATTCGTTTACGATGGAGAAATAGCTGGTATTATATCTTTTCGACAAAAACTTCAGATCCTTAACTATATTCTGAGCATTTTTACTTCGCAAACCTTTGCCTGCGATAAGATATTGGTTACAAAACGTGCATTTATTCCAATAACAACCACGAGCGGGCTGGTACGACAATACAGGCGCTGGAGAAAGATAGCGAGAAAGCGGTAGTCCATCATAGTCAGGTGAGGGAAATTGAGAAACATCTTCCTGGCTCTTTGCTTCCGTTTCTACAACAAGCTTTTTTCCCTTGTCGAAGTACATGAGGTTGGGTACTTCTGAAATGGTTTTTATGCCTTCAATGTGGCCGAGTAATTCAAGAAGGGGAGTTTCTCCTTCGCCGAGAATGAGGTAATCCACATACCTAAAAAATACAGGTAATTGTTTTATGTTTTCTTCTAGCCGATTAAAAACCTGCCCGCCAAAAATAATTTTAACCCGTGGGAGTTGTTTCTTAAGTAGGGCGGCAAGGGTGAGCGCAGGTATAATCTGAGACAGTGCTGTGACTGAAACACCAACCACACTGTAACCCTTATCCCCGATCCTGCCGATTAATGCTTCGTTGTAATATTCGATATATGGATTTTCTTTTGATTTAGTCGCTTGTATAATTTCTTTAAAGACTTGATTAGAGAATCGCATAGCAAAATCTTTGGTATTTATCTGTGTAGGGTAATAAGCGGCAGATATTATATCAAATGCACGTTCGATGACGTTTTTGTGGAAGTTGTATTCTTCAATATCACTAAATACATTGCTTGTGAAATAAGAGATAGATTTGTTAATATTTTTGATGACAACAGTGAAATAAAGGTCTGCCTCGCACAGGAAATTGTATATTTCTTTCTTTGCTCTGCTTGAACTGAAAAGCCCACTTTCCAACTTTTCAATTTTTTTAACTACTGTACTATGACATTTTCTTATAAATTGTACTTTCGTAAAAAAATAAAAGGCATCAATGTTAGCATCAAATTGATCGACTGATTTTTGCCCATTAGTACGAAGAAATGCCTTGAGCATTGGAGTGCTAAGGTATGGTTGATCAATTGAGAAATTAGGCGGAAATATTAATAATGTCTTAACTGGCACAAACAACCTCAGGCAAAAGTGTTTTCTTCAAGTTATCTATTTGTTTATTGAATTCATCAATCTGTATTTGTTTAATGCTTATGTCTGAAAAAATAGTCGCCTTATTTTTCATAACTTCCTTAAAAAGGTTGGAAGATGAGGCAGCATGTTTGAGCAATGCCTCTATCTGCTTACTTTGTCCTAGTGAATATAGAACTAATGCCTCGACGACGAAGTAGTTTGCCTTAATATTATAATTTTTATGCCCCTCCTTTCTCAAAAAAGTTAGTAGCGTTACAAGCCTCATTTTTGTCTTGGTACGTTCTTCATCGCTAGACATATCGGTTAATTTAATTACAGGAGGCTTTTCATTGCATCCGTTATATTTTTTGAACCCGTCAAGTAGTATAGAATAAAGTATTGCTGAATAGTGGAATGGATTTGACTCGAGTACGTCATTTATAAGTAGTTTAGCTCCTTCCAAACAAAAGTTCTCATTCTGTAATGTTGGCCAAGTGAATTTATTATCCGCAAAATTTCGTATCGTTATCAATTTATTCAATACATTATTCTGATACTTTGAATCTGAACCATACCATATGTTGGTTTTGTGCAAAGAAAATAAAGTTAACGCAATACCATATTTTGCATTAATTTTTTGAACACTGTTTTTTTGTGCATATAAAGCAGTAAATGCTTTTATTGATTTAGGATAATTGTCCTTATCTCCTTCTCCATTCTGCCTATAAGCAATGCCAAGCCAATAATACACTTCACACAACAAATTAGGATTAATTTTTCTATGCTTTATTAAGTCCTCTAATTCAGTTATAGTTTCGCCAAAACGTCCATCAGCATAGTATTTGATTGCGCGTGAAAAACGCAGGGTTGCGCCGTTACCTATTTTGTCTAAATAATCTAAAACATAACTGCCTTCAGTAAATACAATATTGTCAATTAATTTTATAGTATCATAAGCACATTTTGACACTTGATGACTTTCTGAAACATCTGGAAGGTGAGTCAATGCAAGTTCGGCATTTGCAATAGTTAGTCGTGAAATTTCGTCCACCTTTTTGTCCATTTGAAACAAATTCTTCATTTTTTCGCCGTATAGCAGCGCGAGTATTGTTATGATTAAGCCAATGAAAGTTATTACAACTTTTCCGTGATCCTCAAATGATTTCACTGCTGCCTGATTACCAATATGCGGTGAAAGGGCAGTAGTGGATATTACATCAAATACAATATGTTGCTTTCGTGATTGGTTTGGAAGGGAATTGGATGGCAATATCGCAGAAACTCTAACTCTAGTAAAAGATTGATTTTGGGGATACATAAAACAAACCATCGCTATGCTTGATGCAAGTATTATTGTCAAAGATATGATTGTCCATCCGGTTTCAAATACGGTTACAACAACAGCTATTACTGATGTAAACAATAAAATAGAGAACAAAACTATCTTCAAATCAGGAGGTATGTCAATAGGTGAACATAAGAAAACAAAAGAGCTTATACATAATGTAAAGCAAAACGCCAGCTCATAGAATTTCTGTGTTACTCTAAAGCGGATCTTCTTATAAGCATCACGAAATATTGACATATAAAGCCCTATTTATATTCTGCAAACGTGTTATTTGTAACGGTCATTATTCGAAACTGCTTAATAACATCCCCACCCTTTTCAAAGGTAATTTTACCTGTTGCACCTTGAAGGTTCTTTAATTTTATTAGCGATTTTCTTACGTCATCAGAACTTAGGCCACCTTGCATCGCAGATAGAACAACAAGTGCGGCATCATATCCATGTGCAGCGTAAACACCTGCTTCGCTTTTGAACTTTGCTTCATAACTCTTTACAAACTTAACAATATTCTTATCATTACTGTCTTTATCGAAAAATGGCTGAACGAACACCACTCCTTCTGCCGCGTTGCCTGCAATTTTCAAAACTTCCGGCTCATGGAAGGTGCCGCAACTGATGAACTTCGTTTTTATGTTTAATTCTTTCGCCTGAACAAGGATCTTGGCGAACTCCTTAGCATAACCGGCAAGGTATATACCGTCGGGATTATTTGATTTGATCTTTAACAATTGGGTTCTAAAGTCCGTGTCACCTTCATTATAGCTTTCGACAACAGGAACTTCCTTACCATACTTTATAACAGCACTTTTGAATACATCTCTTAAGCCAATTGAGTAATCATTGTTACCGTGAAGAATGGCAGTTCTCTTAAGTTTCAGCCGCTTAACGGCTACCTCTGCCGCCACTGAACCTTCTGCGATATCAGAAGGCCAGACACGGAAAAAGTATTTGCTTGAATTCGTAAGCTTAGGACTTGATGCAGTGGGCGACATAAGTAACACCTTGCTCTTGTCTATTATCGGGACCATTGCAAGCGTTGGAGAACTAAACGCATCGCCAATAATGACATTTACTTTATCCTGAGCGATGAGCTTCTGAGTTGCTGAAACGGCGCTAGCCGGTTCTCCTTTTGAATCCTCATAGATGATTTCAATTTTGCGTCCTTTTACGCCACCTGAATTGTTTTTTTCATGGACAGCTAAGTCTATTCCTTCCTTTTCTTTCAATCCATAAACCGCCCCATCACCAGTCAAAGGTAATACCGCACCAATTTTTATTGCAGAGCCAGTATTCGCGGCGGAACTTATAATTGAAGTAAATACAATTGAGATTGCAATGAAAATTGTGGTGCAAACAGGTCCCTTCAAAAATTTCTTCATGGCTACCTCCTGAAATTGTTAATCAGTGCCCAAAAAGGTACACATTTATAGCAGCAGAGATTAATAGCCCTCAACCCTAAACAACTTATCCCCCTGCGATAACTTCACCACAAAATACTCTTCCCGATTTAGCTCTTCCGGCAGCTTGTCCTTCAGAATAGACGCCACGAACTGAATACCTTTCTGGTTCACCAACTGGGCAATCTTCAGGAGCTGATTATCATGCATCAACTCCTTCTTGTCATTCAACAGAAAGTGCAGACAGGGGATATTCTCCTCATTAGCAAACAGGGTGTACGCAATATCGAATAGGGGTCGCGTCTCCAAATCTATGTTGGGTGAAAGAAATTGGTAAAACTTGGTTACTATCTTCTACCCCTGGTCGATCCCCCCAAAAAAGAAAATAGGCGCTTTTTTACTTGCTCAGCACGACGTAAGGAATCTTCTAGCTCATAGAGTGCGAATTGAATATCCTTGTTTGAAAGAGATTCTTTTGAAAAAAGATCAGGTTGTATGTTGTCGTCATTACGTGATATTTTTATAGTAGAAACAATAAATGGTGCTATTTCAATGTCAAGATATCCGTGGTGTCGTGATGGTATAGAACGAAGGTCTTTTATGTGACTCGAAATAATATCAAGTTCAACGTATGAAATATCAGATTGTGGCCGTTCTAGTATATGTTCGTCTCGATGTAAATCCCTAAATATTCGATTAGATAAATTGCCCAAACTCTGAAAAACACGGCTTTGCGGATGTAATCCAGCAAAGACGCCTAACCACAAATATGCAGATGAAAAGTTTTCTGAGTAAGGTTTCAAAATTTCAAAATGGTCAAGTGTCCCAGGACTGATCTGTGAAACAATATAGGCAGAAATAAAAGAAATATTCTTATCGTTTGTGCGACGATTGCCGAGTTGAGAAAGTATCTTTTCAACGGATGTAACCCTGCTTTCTAAGGTTCCATTTATACCTAATTCGGGCTCATGTAGAATGATTTGATTTTTATAAAGCTTCTTTATGGTGGCAGGAGAAATAACTCCCTTAATAGAGTATTCTTCGAGGGCAGAGATAACACTAGGTTCTACAACACTAATCAAACTCGTGCATTGAAGATCGTTATCAAAAGCATCTAGGCACGTCCAAATCTCACTCAATGTCCCTAAATAGTCCCTACTAATTTTCTTGTTTGAGAGGGCTCTTGTTCTCCACCAAACATTTGAGAGGTCATCAGGGAAGGCGTTTCGGTATTGATAAAATTTTGCTCTTACCCTAGCAAAAGAAAACGTGCTGGAGTAAGCGTTACCGTGAGTTATATTTATATTCCCAAGATTTCCGTCAACATAGCCAAGAAGTTCGGCGGCAATGACTGAGACATAAGCAGCTTCTGGAAGCTTAATATTTGTAGGCGTACACCCAACCAAACTGTTAAAGGTATTTGAATCAATAATTCTACAATAAGACGATAGGGGAGATATGTGAGAAAGATAAGTCAATGACCAGGCGAAAAAATCCTTTTGAAATTCTTTATCCACAATTATTGCAATTGGGATGCAATAATTCTTGGAAGGTTGAGAGTTCCATACAAGGTAAAAATTATTACTATCGCATGGTTCACCTGGCAGAATATCAACATAAGAGGGTGCATAGCTATTGAGCCAGCTACCGCCACCGTCCTTAAAAATCTCAACTAACTGACTTCTGTTTATCCGAAGAATCCACATTAGGATTTACCTTTAAATACATCTTCTAGTTTTGGAAGATCGGGTAGTGGTAAAAGTGAGTTTAAGGCGCCTTGAAAGTATCCAGGGAGAGTATCAGAATGATAGATCGAAAGCGAGGTCTTTGCTCTAGTGACTGCAGTGTAGGCCATATTTCGCTGGTGTTGAAATTTCTTCAGGTATTCGCATCCTACTAGGTGCAGGGCTCTAAATTCCAAGCCCTTCATAGAATGAAATGTGCATACACATATTCTCTTTTCAGGCTCAAAAGGAGAATTTGTTGGGACTTTTTGTAGAATTGACATGGGACCAAATGGTGATGCTGCGATTTCCTCCCAAACTTCATTTAACTCTTCAATCCTTGGACATGCAATACCTATTTTTTCACCAGGGTACGCCTTCAGTTGAATGTCCAACCGTTTGATTATCTCCTTGGCCTCAGCCTTAATGCTATCTAGGCAATATTGTTCTACTGATGATGGCCTAGCTGCTTCGTTATAATTTGATGTTGGAGTTAATAATTTAAATTCACTGGAATCTTTTGCTATTGCATCGGCAAGATTGCAAATTTTACGACCGTTCCTATAATGGAATTGAAGATTGCAGGTTTTTGTTACGATGCTTTTTAATAAGCTTACTGAATCTTCACCTCGATAAATTTTTTGACGAGAGTCTGCAACCGCAAATATGGAGTTGCTGAGCCGTTGGAAAATACCCACCTCTTCAGGAAGGTAATCTTGAGACTCATCAAGTAGAATTACATCAATAATTTTGCTCAACTTTTTCTTTAAAATGAGATCGTTGACCATTTCAATGTAATACGTGCGAGCATCGGTAAAATTATCAGGTGCATTGCATTCTACGCCGTACTGATAAAGAAGGTCCTGATAGAATTTAGTAGAAGTGACAACTTTTGATGAAGGGAACTTGTAGTTACCACCTCCCATAGCAATAAAATCTTGCAACGTTCTGGTAAAGACAATTATGTATAGATTATCCTTGCCAGCCATGGTCAAGTAGTTGGCACGAAGGACCAGAAGGTTTGTTTTCCCTGATCCTGGTGGTCCTTGAATTAAATAGCTCCCCTCAAGAGGAAGCCCGATTACTTCTGTTTGTTCTTCGTTGAGATCTGCTAGATTTTTCCACCATGTATCCATTTCTACCCCTCTTCCAAGGCAAGAACAACAACGCCATCTGGAGCATTATCAGGAATTTGAAGGAGTTGAGCACAATCTAGTGAAGAATACAATACCTGCTGAAGGCGCTCCTTTACGACAGCCTCTAAATAACCGCCTTCAAATATAGTGTTTAAATTTTCAAGCGTCGAACTTGCTCCGCTATTACACAAATGAGCACTAGAACCGATTTCTATAGCTTTCGACTGATAGTCAAGAATCTGCACTCTGAAATTAACACACAAATCGTGATGCAGACCGAATTTTTTTGAAGCAGAGAATCGAATTGCAAACCCTGTCGTGTTAGGGGATTCTGACACAAATTCGTGAATAACCAGCGGAGGGAAAAGACCGCTTTCCAGACATTCTTGCCTCACAATTTCTTGTAGCTTTGCCTGAATTTCATTTGCAACCCTTCTGGTTAGACGTTCCTTCTGCTCTGCCTCAGCATCATCAAAACTAGGTGCCTCAGCAGCAACAAGTAGCCGTTTTCTGATTCTTTCTTTTGACCCAGCTACCGAGGATAGGTTTTTATCATGCTGCTGAAAATCATCCCATGTTACCAGCCTTTTCCGCAGATTAACGTCCTTTTGAAGGCAGTTTTGAGATAGCAAAATAAGCTCTGGAGATACATCTGGAGCTTCAATTTTTGGCACTTCATATTTTACTGCCTCAACAAGCCTTGCCCATGGGTCTTGGAACTCTGTAAAAATCCTTTTTCGCATTATTAAATCATGAAGAACTGCACCGAGTTGATAGAATGTAACAGCACGCCATCCCTCTGTAGAATCCTCTTCTGTGCGAAACAAAAATTCTGGTGAGCTATATTGCAAGGTCCCCACAAAGAATTTTCCACTACCATCAGTTAAACCGCTAACGCCGCACGGCCTTATAACGCCCAAGTCAAGAAGAATAGCTGTTTCAAATTTTTCATCAATAACGATGTTATCAGGTTTAATATCTCTATGAACCAGGTTTAATTCTTCCAAAAACTTCGCAGCACTTGCGATTTGTGCAATAATTGGTCGGATTCTTTCTCGGGGGATATCCTCAATGACATCTGCAAGATTTGGAGCATCAATGTACTCCATTGCCACATAAAGTAATTGCTTATCAATATCCTCGCCTCCATCTATAATATTAATTAGATGAGGATGGCCCTTGCCTATTAACTCACGCTCTCGTTCAATTCTTGCTTTTTGTGTTTCTTTCCCAAACTTTTCTACAAGCTCTGGATCGAATAATTTGATTGCTGCGGTTGTGTCACCACGTACAGCTTTAAAAACAAGTGCAGATTTCCCGGCGCCACAATACTCAACGAGCTGCCAGTCGTTAATAAACTGGTTAAGCAGTTCATTTGTCATTCTTGTTGCACGAACTGAGTCCATTTATTCATAGCTCCCACGATAGCATCTGAGGAGAAGTCTCAGTGTCAGGTTTGTTTCTGCCATTCCCCTGTTCGCCCTATCTCAATTATTCAAAACCTTTCGATCCTAAACAACTTATCCCCCTGCGACAACTTCACCACAAAATATTCTTCCTTGTTCAACTCTTCCGGCAGCTTATCCTTCAGAATCGACGCCACAAACTGAATCCCTTTCTGGTCCACCAACTGGGCAATCTTTAGGAGTTGATTGTCATGCATCAATTCCTTCTTGTCATTCAGCAAAAAGTGCAGACAAGGAATATTCTCCTCATCGGCAAACAGGGTGTACGCAATATCAAAACATGAAATCTCCCCCTGTTTTTTCCCCGAACTGAGATTCGCAAAGTTGGTGTCAAAAACGCTGAACTTGTACAAACGCTGACCTTTTTTGTTTTCGGTCGGATCGACCTTCAGAGCATACTGTTCATCATAGAGGGTCTGGGAAATGGATGCGAAATAGCGGTTGAATTTATTGACTTGATCCTTGATTCTCTGCTCAAACTCTTCCGAAAAGAGCGCATTGTCGATAGCATCCAGGCGTCTGTTGAGCGACTGCAAATCCGCATCCACCTCGGACAACTGCTGAATAATATTTTCATACTCCCCTTTCTTCCGGTACTTCTCGTTAAGTTCGGAGATCAGTTTTTCCAGCTCCTCAAACGATTCACTGCGGGTGATCGACGCTGACAACACAGCCTCATCCTCCAAGAGCCTGCTCAAATGCTCCGACTTGGCCTTGGTATCCGCGTCAAGCCTCGGCAGGTCCTTGGCGATATACCGGGCCTTTTCCGCAATCATCCGGTTGTGAAAGGTGCAGAGGTCCTCAAAGGTCTTCTGAATGCCTGCTATCCGGTCGGTCGCCTGCCGGTAAATCTGCTCCAGTTGCCGCAGGTCGATGTGGGATGCGCCTTTTTCCAGGTCCTGCCTCGCTTCGGTGATCAGATCGCGCCGAATGTTCAGCCTGCCGATTTCCGAGCTTACCAGGTTGATCTGATATTTAACCTGGTTCAGCTTGTCCAGGTCAGCCTCGAAGTTTTCGTTCAGATTGAAATTCGACTTACGCCGGTTCAGGGCCTCTATTTCCCCATCCAGGATGGCGAGCGCCGTTTCAAACGTCGATTTCGTCTGATTCTTTTCCAGCCTGGTTTTGAAGTTTTCTTCCAGGCGAATCTGCGTCAACAACTCCTGCTTGGTATCTCCCTGATCGAATTCGCACCCCAGCAAAAAGAGATAGAGAGTTTCATACTCGGCGTCGCTGGTGTAGCGATCCAGGGTCTTGAGGGTATTGGTGATGCTCAGGTCTTTGTAACGGATATTGTGGGAGATGATCTGCCTGAAGGTCGGCTTTTTGCCGTAATGGCCGGGAAAGAGGAGGTCGGTCAACGCCTCTTCAAATTCGTCGTCGGTCTTGGCCTCGCCGTTTATTCTCTGGATCTTCCGCTTTCTCGGCAGAAAGTTGCGCTCGATGCGGATTTCCCGGGAGCTTTCCCTGGCTAAATCCTCCTTGAGCACCAAAGTAATCAATACCCCATTATCGAACAGAAAATCCTTTACCAGCTTGTACTCCTGCTTTTTATGCTCGGGATCGGTATATATCTGTTTTGCATCCCCAGCCAGACAAAAGTCCACCAGCATGAGCACCGTGGTCTTCCCCACGTTGTTACCGGTTTCCGTACCCTGGATGTTCGGGGTCTCATCGACAATCAGGTTGATGCCGTTGTGGAATACGATCTCGCGGATTACCTCGGCATGGCTTGAAATGGTCAGGGACTTCAGGAACATAGCTCAACGCCCCCCTGCTCGTTCAAGCTGACCAGATTCAACAAAAACAGCCAGTCCAAACACAATACGAAGACGGGCATGGTCATCTGCCGGTACGTCTGGGTGCTCATGTACAAATCCAGCAAATCCATGACGCGACGCTCGCGGAGCGCCTGCAGCACGAAGGCGCCGTTATAGTAGATACTCTGTTCCGGGTGGACGTTGTCAGGAAGCAGCATGGGCGTATCCTACCGGATTTTTGAATATCTTGCAGCGAATAAACGCGTCCACCACCAGAATGTTCACACAAAGCTCCAGTTCCTCGTAAGGCATGGGCTCATGATTTGTGCTGTTTTGAATCCTTTCGGCCACGCATTCGACAACCCTGAAGAACAGATCGTCGTCACTCAGCCGAGCCTTGTGTGCCAGATAATCACGGCGTATCGCATCCAGCACGGACATGCTCTTGTTGTTGCCTTCCTTGTCGAATTCGGTGTAAATCCTGGCAACCCGGCTATAGTGGACATTGTAGTCGTCGATAATGCCGCGGGCGGCATCAAGGTTATTATGGTCAATCTTTTTGTCTATATCGTAAGGAATCGTTTCAACAGGTGTAGCGTCCTTGCTCAAGTCTTCCTTGGCAAGGATATTGATGATGGCGGCAAGATTCGACTCCAGCTTGATCGGATCGACTTCTGCTTCCAATTCCTTCTTGATAAAACCAGCAATACGCCGCTGGTCGTCAACGCCGAGACCACTTATAACTTTCAGAATTGAGGTGACATCGTAGATATCTTTCTGGGGATCGAAGCTCAGATTGTGCGGATTGACAAAGCTCTTGCCGCGCAATGCGCTTGCGTCTTTGGAGATCGATATGAATTTGAAGGCATATCCGGCATAGGAGGAGAGGTCTTTTACAAGCGCCGAATCCACCTTTTCCTTGGTCGCCGTCGCGGAGACTTGCACAACAATTTTGTTTTTGTGGTCTATCAGGTCAATTGCTTCTGCATTCAGTTTGACGGTGTTTAAATTCTGCAATTGCCAGCCAAACAACTCGTTGAAGAAATGGAGGTAGAAATTCTCGGAGTGTAGGTGAAGATCGAGAATGTTCAGCTTGCCGCGGACTTCAATTCGTGTGGCGAGGTAAGATAGTCTATCTTCGATGTAGTTGAAATAGTGCGATCTGTTCATTCGGCTAGCTCCAGCATCTTATCCAACAACTCCTTAAGCCGGGGACACTTGCCGTAGGCAAGATTCGGGTCAAGCTTCCCGAAAAGCTCCCTGCCGTTGGTGACTTTCTTGTACCTGCGACCGGTCTTCTGGGAATAAAGCCGTTCCAGGAGCTTCGCCGGCGGCTCGTCGAAATTGACCGTTTCCGGGTTCACGGCCTTAGCAGGCAAGGCCTTCTTTACTTCAATCGGGAAAAGGTCCGGATCGGCCAGAAGCCATGCCTCGGTTTCGTGGACCGCGAAAAACTGATAAAACTTCGGATGGTTGACCTTCTTTTCAAGTTCTTTCTTCCCCCAGTCAAAACGCTCATCCGCCGTTTTCATCGTGTTCGGGTAGAATGTCGGCCCATAAAGATCAATCACCATATGGTATGTATGGGTCGCGTCTACAAAATCCAAAAAACATTCATAACTTGTCGATATTATTTTGACTTCTAATCCGATTCAAGCAAATACCGTAACCTCAATCGGCCGCTTTACGGCAAAGCTGTGCCGGTGTATCTTTATCCGTTCTATCTCAAGAAGCGTCTCCGCTGTCATGTAGCTTTCACCGCAGTGGGGGCAGCTTTGCACGGGAATATCCTCGATAACGAGCAGATCCTTCCCCTTGCCGAAACTGCGCGTTACTTTCTTGGTCATGATTCCGTCATGCCCGCATATATCACAAATCATTTCGTTCTCCCCTCTACGCCGCGTAAACCGTTATGATTACCAACTTGCCGGTAACGCTGAATTTCGCAGCCACGCAGATTCCCCTGTCCGTGAACGTCATTCCTTGAACAAGATATTTCCATTCGCCGATCGAGATTTCCTTTTGGCGTTCTGTTATGGTTCCGTTGAGGATGCAACGCTCGACATCATATATCGTGAAACCGTCATCTTCCATCTCCTCAGCGGCATGGAGTGTCATGACATACTGACGCAGTCGAACCGCCTCCCGCATCCTTTTCATTATTCGAATATACACTAAAAGGCCTCAATTATAAACGAAGACCAAACTTTAAGGATCGTATCCCCATATTTCACAACTTCCTATTCTCCGCTCTCCCTCACCCGTTAAACAAACACCACGGGCTTTATAATACGGCGATTTCCAGCCAGTAGTTGAGCTTCTCATCGCTCAGGGTATGCAGCGTCGTCTCGTCGTTTTCTCATCGCGCCACCGTGGTCGTCGGACTCGCTTCCTTGAATGCGTCGAGGAACTGGGGCGAATGGGTAGTCATGATGACCTGTGACCGGGTGGCGGCGTCGGCCGCGTACTCGGCCACAATTAAAAAAGAAAAGCCACCCCATCAGCTCACAGCTGACCCGAGTGGCTCTTGCCTAAACTCCGAAAACGGTCCCACCTTTGTGAAACCATTACATCCCCCCGAAAACAGTGAAAAATGAATGGTAAAAACCATTCTGCCTTCACTAAAAGTCATGCCAATTGATACGGATTTAATTACACCCTTGCGGCTTTCGTGTCAACGGTTTTAATGGTTGGGACCGAGAAGCGATGAGCGATGAAGGAGGAGTGGGGATTGGGAGCTAAAGGCTCCCTCCCGGCTCAGTTGCTTCCGGTGACAGGAGCATCGTGATGGGGTCGGGATTCAACCATCGGAGAAGTAGGTGGCTGCGCGGGCGGGGTGTCCAGACCATAGAGTCTTCTGTAAATTTCGGCGCCGGCCAGCACTTTTTTCACGTATTCGCGGGTCTCGGCAAAGGGGATATTTTCGATGAATTCATCGGCGGGCTTTTCCCCGAAGTTTTTCCGCCAGCGGTTGACGTTCCCTGCTCCGGCATTGTAGGCGGCGACTGCACAGACGAGGTCGCCGTTATAGGTTGCCAGGAGGTCTTTCAGGTGCCTTACGCCGGAATCGATATTCACGGCCGGTTGGGTGAGGCGGTCGGGGTCGAATGAACCGGTTCCACCCTGGCTGACAATTGCAGCAGTGGCCGGCATGAGCTGCATGAGGCCGACAGCGCCGGCAGGCGAAAGAGCAACGGGTGAGAAACTGCTTTCCGCGCGGATGATGGAATAGATAAGGCTTGCCGGTATCCCGCTTTTTGCCGCGTTTTTGGCGACAAACTCACTGTAGGCCAACGGATAGTGGATTCCCCATGCATAGAGGGTGTCTTTTTCGAGCTTGCGGGGTCGCTCCTGCCGCAACAGCGCCAAGGCGCCGTGGAAATCCCCCATTTCCAGGTAAAGCCTCGCCAGACCCAGTGACGTCTTGTTCTTGTAAGCGGGCTTCTTTTTCCACGCAGCTATCTCTTTTCTTGCCTCATCATAAAGCCCGAAGGCGATCAGGGCCTTTGCCCTCTCATGGCCGGCAGGGATGGGGAGAAGCTCTCTCGGGTCCTGGGGGAGGGGAGGGTGCCCGGTTTCCTCTGTATTAGTTTCTTTCCTGTACGACAGTGCATAAAAGCCCAGGGGGTATTCGGACAAAAGGCTGGAAAAGGCAGCCTCTGCGCCTTTAGTATCCCCTGCTGCCGTCAGCGCGTGGCCGTACCAGTAGAGTGCCTTTTCCCGGGTGTTTTCCTGGTCCACGAGCTTCCTGAAATATTCCGCCGCCGATTTCGGGTCCCCTCCCTGGTAATTCTCCCAGGCGATTTGCCAGACGACTCCTTGTGTCAGGCTTGACTGCGGGTAAGCGGTCAAAAGCCTTTTCAATAGCGATAGCGTGTCATCCCTCTTTTTCTGGAACTTCCTGATAAAGGCCGCCTCAAATATGGCGTTGTCGGCCAGGTCGGATTCTGGAGACGATTCCGCCAGCTTGAGGTAGGCTGCTGCGGCCTCATCTTCCCTGCCGTTTTTATCCATGCTCCTGGCCAGCCAGTAACGGGCCTCGACGGCAATCCCTTTTTTGGGGTTTTTTGCCGCGAGTTCGGCAAAGGTCTGTTCCGCTTCTTTGTACCTGCGTGCCTTGAACAGGGCCTGCCCGGTTTTTAATGCAAGCCGCCATGCGAACTCATCGGCTTGGCCATCTTTGGGTACGCCGGTAAAGGCCGTGACGGCCTGGCCGAATTTGTTCAGGTCGTATAACGTGACACCGCGCCGAAACAACTCTTCGGAAGAGTAAGGTGCTGCCGTAACCCCTTTCGCGGCCATCCTTTGCAGGTCCGTCGCTGCATTGACCGCCACCGCTGAAGCAGGGTAGGTAAGCCAGATGGTTCTCCATGTTGTGACGGCACCGGCAGCGTCCCCCAGCTGTTCGCGGCAGAGGGCTGTCCTGTAGAGGGCCGACAGGGAGTCGGAGCCGGATGGGTATTTCTCAATGAATTTCAGATAGGTAGTGAGCGCTTCCTGAAATTCCCTGTTTTCATAGAGCGCATCGGCAATAAGGAGAGATGCGGAGCGCACCAGGGGACTGTCGGGATACTGTTTCAGGAGAACTTGCAGCGGGATGGGGACTTCTTTATACCTGGCGAGTTTGTAAAGGGCCTGTGCCTGATGGTAGAGGGCGTAATCGGCCAGAAGCGGAAATCCTTCGGCAGCCCGGCCGAGATATGTGGCGGCTACTTCCCAGTCGGCGAGTTTCGAAGAAGCAATCCCGGCCAGAAAATCGCGAGCGCCGCTCTGTATGGCGTTCAACGCCGCATCCCGAGCGCCTTTGTATTCTTTGGCCTTAAGTTTCGCGGCCGCTGTGGCAAGGGCATCGTCCGGGAGTTGGTAGAGGTTTACCCCTGCAGCGGGCACGGAGAGGAGGAGAAAGAACGCGGCACAGGCGGTGAAGCGGAGAAACATGGGAACTCCTTGGTATATTACATACAAAGTTAATGCAATGCTGAAACTAATGCTTTTCAAGCCCATACTAACCGCAACGTTCCGGAAAAATCAAAAGGTTTTTCCCCAAAAGGTGTAAACTGTTTGACAACGGGGCGTTCTTTTATGCATATTCATCCATTGCACCGGCTTTATGCGCGGTGAAAAGGAAAAAACCATATGAAAATCAAGAAAGAGGCTGTCCTTAAACTTCTGCGGGAGAATGCCGGGGCGCCGCGCCAGTTCAGGGAGCTCATGCATCATTTCGGGATAGACAAGGCCCGGCGCCCGCAGTTCAAGGAGTTTATGGACAGGCTGGTTGATGGGGGAGAACTGGTAAAACTCAAGGGAAACCTCTACGCCATTCCCGCAGATGCCGGTCTGATCACGGGGAGACTCATGGCTCATCGCGACGGCTACGGGTTTGTCGCTCCCGATGAGGGGGGTGAAGATATCTTTATTCCGGCACGCTATCTTACGGAAAACATGCACGGTGACCGAGTCGAGGTGCGCATTGCCTCCTCCAGGCGGGACGGGAAGCGGGAGGGGCGCATAGTGAGAACCCTGGAGCGTGCCCATACCAGGGTTGTCGGCCGTTTTGAGGAGGTAAAAGGCGCAGGGTTCGTGATCCCGGACGAAGTGCGCATCACCCAGGATATCCTCATCCCCTCCAAGGCGAAAGGTGCGGCGCGAAGCGGGGAGGTGGTGGTGACGGAAATCACCTCATACCCGACCGGCCGGCGCAAGGCCGAGGGGAGGATCGTGGAGGTGCTGGGATGGCCGGAGGAGCCGGAGGTCGAAGTCCAGACCATCATCAGGAAATACGATCTCCCCTTCCTTTTTTCCGCCGAGACCCTGGCCTCTGCCCGTTCGGTTTCCCAGTCCATAGGTGACGCCGACCTGAAGGGGCGGGTTGACCTCCGTGGAAGCCTTACGGTGACCATTGACGGTGAAACGGCGCGGGATTTCGATGATGCGGTTGCGGTAAAAAGGGAGGATAAGGGTTGGATCCGCCTGTGGGTTTCCATCGCCGATGTCTCCCATTATGTAAAGCCCGGCTCTCCGCTGGATGGCGACGCGTATGCACGCGGCACCTCCGTCTATTTCCCCGACCGCTGCGTCCCGATGCTTCCGGAAGAGCTTTCCAACGGCATCTGTTCTTTAAACCCGGCGGTCGACCGCTTGACCGTCACGGCCGAAATGCTTTTTGACAAGGCCGGCAGCCTTGTGCACGCATCGTTCTACCCGAGCGTGATCAGAAGCTCCGCCCGGCTTACCTACACGATCGTCAAAAGGATACTGGTGGATAAGGATAAGGAGGCGACAAACGCCCACCGCGAATTGATCGCCGACCTTTTAGTGATGGAAGAGCTGGCGCTCCGGCTCATGGAAAAGCGGCGAAAGAGGGGGAGCATCGATTTTGACCTCCCTGAACCGGAGATCGTCCTCGACCTGCAGGGTGGCACCCTTGCCATCATCCGTTCCGAGCGGAACCTGGCCCACCGGATTATCGAGGAGTTCATGCTGGCCGCCAACGAGGCGGTGGCGTCGTACCTGGAGGAGCGCAACATCCCCTCTCTCTACCGCGTCCACGAGCCTCCCGACCCGGTAAAACTGAACGATTTCAGGGAATTCATCTACAATTTCGGCTACGAGTTGCGGATGAAGGAGGAGAGTGTCGATCCGGTCGAATTCCAGCGCCTGCTTGGGGAGGCGGCAGGAAAACCGGAGGAGCGGATGATTAACGAGGTGTTGCTCCGCTGCATGAAGCAGGCCCGTTATGCTGCGGAAAACCTGGGCCACTTCGGCCTGGCAGCTCCCTGTTACACCCACTTCACCTCGCCGATTCGCCGGTATCCCGACCTGGTGGTGCACAGGATCCTCAAGGGGGTCATTACCGGAAAACTGAAAGAACGGGAGATGGAAAAGCTCGTTGCAACCCTCCCCGAGACGGCCGCCCATACCAGCAGGCGGGAACGGGTGGCCATGGAAGCGGAGCGGGAGATCGTCGATCTCAAGAAGATGCAGTTCATGCGGGACAAGGTGGGGGAAGAGTTCGACGGCTTCATTACCGGCGTTGCCTCGTACGGTTTTTTTGTGGAGCTGGTGGAACTCTTCGTGGAGGGAATGGTCCACGTATCCGCCCTCCCGAACGATTTTTACCGCTACCTGGAAAAACAGCATGCCCTCTTGGGGGATCGGTCCCGGGAGCTTTTCAGAATCGGCGATCGGGTAAGGGTCAGGGTGGCAAGCGTCAGCCTTGAGAAGAAGCAGATCGACTTCGTCCTCGCAGCGCCCCATGAATCCTCTGCCACAATTTCTCCTGGGATGGAGCAGGAGGAGTACCCGCGGATTCCGGTCCGGGGGAAGAGGCCGCCGGCTTTTAAAGGATCGAAAAAAGAGGACGGCCCGGAGAAGAGGGGAGGAAAGGGCGGCAGGCGGCACGGCCCCCGGAAAAAGGGGTGAAAGCTGTTGCGTATCGGATGAATGCTGTGTTATCGTTACAAGGTTTTGGGTTAAATTCTTAATCCGGAGTTTTTATGGGAGAACAAAAAGTCCAGCCGTTTATTGAGCACCTGATCGAACTGCGAAAACGGCTGATCGTGTCCATCGTTGCCATAGTCATCGGCATGGGGGTGTCATGGAACTTTTCCAATGACCTGCTCTCTTTTGTGGAAAAACCGCTGACCGGTCAGACCTATCTGACCGAATTGAAAAAACAGGTATATCAGAAGGTTAAGGAGCGCTATCCTTCCGTCTACTTCCGGTATAAGCTGGACAAGGAGCTGACCCAGACCGTAAAGGACAGGCAACTCAACTACAGTGCGCCGTTAGAGCCTTTTTTTATTCAGTGCAAGATCTCGGTCATCGCCGGCTTTATTCTTTCCCTCCCGGTGGTTTTTCATCAACTATGGCTTTTCATAGCTCCCGGCCTGACCCGCAAGGAAAAGCGGCTGGCTGTCCCGTTCGTGACGGTCAGCACCGTAAGCTTCTGCGTGGGGGCGCTCTTTTTCCTCATCGTCATCTGGCCGGTCATCATTAATTTTTCCCTTTCCTATGAGGCGGAAGGACTGCGAAGCTGGTTCAACCTGAGCGCCTACATAAATTTCTGTCTACGCCTCATCCTGGTTTTCGGTCTCATCTTTGAGTTGCCGATCCTGGCCCTCCTCCTCGCCCGCTTCGGGATCGTCAACTACGGCCTGCTGGCCCGAAACCGCAAGTACGCCGTTCTGGCGAGTGCCATTGTTGCCGCCTTCCACGCCGACCTGATCACCATGTTTGTGATCATGGTGCCGCTCTACCTCATGTACGAGGTGAGCATCTGGGTGGCGCTCATATTCGGAAAGAAGAAGCCGGCAGTGGCAGAGGTCGAGGAACTGGGAGCCGGGAAACAGGAACCGGAACCTGGGGACCGGGAGTAGGGAAGCGGGAACTTGCTGCCATGGTAATTTTCAGAAGTCTGGAAGAAATCCGGGAAAAACTCCCCAATGCCGTTGTCACCATCGGTAACTTTGACGGGGTGCATCTGGGGCACCGGGAGATATTCCGCCGGGTAAGGCGAGCCGCCGCCGCGCTAGGCGGGGTATCGGCGGTGATAACCTTTGTGCCGCATCCGCTCAAGGTGCTCCCAGCCGGGAAAAAACTGCGTCTCATCAATACTTGTACCGAAAAGGAGACCCTTATCGAGGCATCTGGCATCGATTATCTGGTCGAAATCCCCTTTTCCGGTGAATTTGCCGCCATCTCCGCAGAGGAGTTCGTCCGTAAAATCCTGGTTGAGAGAATCGGGACGAAAAAGCTCATCATCGGTTACGACTACGCCTTCGGTCGCAACAGAGAAGGGAACGCGGCGTTATTACGGCGGTTGGGCGCTGAATGCGGCTTTGATGTCGAGGTGCTGGAGCCGATCGGAACAGGCGAGACCGTGTTCAGCAGTACCACCATACGGAGCATGATTGCCAATGGCGACGTTAAGGGTGTTGTCCCCCTGCTGGGCCGCCATTATTCCATAAGCGGCCGGGTGGTTCACGGCCACCACAGGGGCCAAGGGCTCGGTTTCCCGACGGCCAATCTTGAAACGGAGAAAGACCTGCTCCCCAAGAACGGCGTTTACGCCGTTAAGGTCAAGGTCGGCGAGGCTACCTACGACGGGGCGTGCAACATCGGCGACAACCCGACCTTCGGGGATGAGGCGATTGCCATCGAGGTGTTTATATTTGACTTCTCGGGCGACCTTTACGGACGGGAGATCCGGATCTATTTTGTGGACAGGATCCGTGACGAAAAGAGATTTGCAGATGCGGATGCCCTGCAAAAGGCGATCAGCTCCGATGTGGCGCGATGCAGAGAGATTCTGGGCACGGCAACCATTATCGAATATCACGAGTATCTGACAAAGGACTGATTTTGGCAAAAAAATGCTGGGACAAGAAGCTCTGGATCGGTATCGGCATCAGCCTTTTCTTTATCTTCCTCCTGTTTCGCAAGATAGATTTCAACAAACTCCAGGCCGCCTTCAGGGCAATGGACTACCGCTATCTCTGGCCGGCGGTGCTTGTGACCTTCATCAGCTATTTTTTCCGGGCGGTGCGCTGGCGGTTCCTTCTGTTGCCGATCAAAAAAACCTTGCTGCGCAACCTCTTTCCCTCCACCATAATCGGCTATATGGCCAATAATCTCCTTCCCGCGAGACTGGGTGAATTCGTGCGGGCGTATGTGCTGGGAGAAAAGGAAGGGATCGACAAGAGCTCCGTCTTCGCCACCCTTGTCCTCGACCGCCTCTTCGACGGCTTTACGGTGCTTCTCATCCTTCTTGCCACCTTTTTTACCGTCAGGCTCCCTGCGGGCATGGAAAAAGTGCAGCACGGTCTGGTGGTGGGCGGGTATGTTACCCTGGCCATCTACGCGGGGGTCGTGGCTTTCCTCATGGCGCTGAAATCCCGGCCGGCCCGCACCCTTCACCTGATCGGAAAACTGCTGAAGCCTTTTCCTGCCAGGGTCAGCGAGAAGGCCATCCCCATGCTCGGCTCCTTCATCGAAGGCTTGCGCCTCTCCTCCAAGCCTTCGGAGCTTATTGCCCTGGTCTTGTTATCCCTTCTCATATGGGCCACTGCGGTCTGGCCGGTAGACATGCTGCTCCGCGCCTTCGGCATAGTTCTTCCCATTACCGCCTCCATGTTCATCATGGTATTCCTGGTTTTTGCGGTTATGGTCCCCGCGTCCCCCGGCTATGTGGGGACCTACCATGCGGCCTGCGTTTACGGGCTCATGGCGTTCAATATCCAAAAGGAAAAGGCCTTGAGCGTTGCCCTGGTAATACACGGCATCAGCTTCTTCCCCGTGATTTTCCTGGGGTTATACTATCTCTGGCAGGGTAACATCTCTCTCCGTGCCGTTGGGGAGAAATCTTCCCGGCAAGGCGGCTGAGCGCGATGGAGTGGTATCCGACACCGAGTTACCTGGTAAAAAAAAGGGTGATTCTCGATTTTCTCCGGGAAATCCCCGTCAAGGATTTCCTCGAAGTCGGCTGCGGGGCCGGGGATCTGCTGACTGCTCTGGCCGGTTACGGTTACAGGGGGGTAGGGACCGACATTTCTCCCGAAGCCCTTGAGGCCGCCAGACAGAGATTGAAGAGCGGCGCGGTATCCATTGAGCAGAAAATGGTCGGAGACGTTGACGGTGTCTTTGACGTGGTCATAGCTTCCGAGGTCCTCGAGCACTGTGCGGATGATGTCGGGTTCCTGAAGGAACTGGCGGCGAAGGTCCGGCCGGGAGGGTATCTGGTTGTTACGGTGCCCGCCCACATGGGCAAATGGGGTGCAAATGACGAATTTTCCGGCCACCTCAGGCGTTACGAGAGGGAAGAGCTGCGGCGCAAGATGGAACAGGCGGGGTTGGAACCGGTCTGCATATATTCGTACGGGGTCCCCATCTACAACCTGATGAAGCCTTTCTACGACCGTGCCATTGGAAAACGCCTTGCCCATGATGAGTTGATCGAGGAAAGAACCAGAAAAAGCAGTGGGATGTGGCTTTTCCCGAGCATGAAAGGTCTATTCCGGCTGCTTTTTAATGATGTTACCATGTATCCCTTTTATCTGCTGCAGAAACTGTTCTTTAAAACCGATTTGGGTAACGGCTATTTTGCCGCTGCACGAAAATGTCCTGACATAAGGTGAGATACCATGCAAAGAGCGTATGCCGATGCTTTAAAACGGGTTGATTTTTTTGCCGTTTCAGCGGTTATCATCCCCATGGTCGTTTACCTGCTGACCCTGGCTCCTTCCGTCACTTTTTTTGACAGCGGCGAATTCCTTACCGCCATCTATTCCCTGGGGTCCGCCCACTCTCCCGGTTATCCGCTCTTTATCAATTATGCCAAACCGTTTACCTATCTGCCGTTCGGCAACATCGCCTTCCGGGTCAACATCGCCACTGCCTTCTCTGCGGCGATCGCCTGTTACGGCGTATATCTGCTGGTTTCCCACCTTCTGGAAGGGGAAGAACTGGCGGAGGACAAGGCGTTTTCCGATTTTTTCAAACGGGCGATCTCGCTCTGCGCGGCCCTTTCTTTTGCCTTTTCAGCCAGGCTCTGGCTGCAGTCCAATCACGACAAGCCTTATCCGCTCATAGCTTTCCTGGCGGCGATGGTTTTCTATCTCCTGCTCCTGTGGCGCGATAAATATCGTCAGGGAGAGGAGCGCCCCGCCTATGTCTATCTCGGGGCGTTTCTCTGCGGGCTGGCCTTTGGCGCCCATCAGACAATGGTATTGCTGCTCCCCTCTTGCGCCTTTCTCATCCTCTCCATGGACTGGCGGCTGGTCAGCCGCGTTAAAGAGATCGTGATTGCCGTAGCCTTTGCGCTTCTCGGTTTCTCCGTCCATCTCCACCTGCCCATAAGGGCAACGCAAAACCCGCTGTTGAACTGGGGGGACCCCAAGACCCTGACTCAGTTTCTCTGGCATTTCCTGCGGAAAGGTTATCCCGTGGATAAGCCCAACAGGGACCTCTCGCTCTTATGGGCGCAGGTGAACGCCTTCAATATCCCCTTTGAATTCACCTGGGTCGGTCTGGCCCTTCTGTTGATCGGCATAGTTGCGTTCCTGAGGAAGCGGCGGGATGAGGTTCTCGCCTACCTGATCGGTGTGGTATTCTTTCTGTTGGTTATAGTCGGTTATTTCAACGCCCTTCCCGATCTCATTTTTCTGACCGAAGAGTTTTTTACCCCCCTCTATCTCCTGTCCGCGGTCTTTATCGGACTTGGGATGTTCTTCCTGCTGAAAAAGGCCCTGGATACCCTTGCTGCGGAAAAATTACGCGCTCTGCCGGTGAAGGTGATTGCAGGATTTTTTCTACTGGCGCTCCCTGTGACCGTATGTGCCTTGCACTACGTGGAAAACGACCAGCATGAGAATTATATCGCCTACGACTATGCAACCAACACCCTGCGGACCCTTCCCCAGGGGGCCGTCCTCTACACCTGGGGGGACAGCGGCGCTTTTCCGCTCTGGTATCTGCAGGGGGTGGAAAAGATGCGTGAGGACCTGGATCTCCTTCACACCCCGCATCTGGTCTTCGCCTGGTATCTGGACTCCTTCCCCCATCTGTTTCGTTACAGCATGCTGAGGGCACTCCCGCTTGAGACACAGCCGCCTGAAAATGTCCTGAAGCTCTCGATAGCCGAACAGATAGAGCGCAGGCCGGTTTTTATCGATTTTTCGACCAGATATTCGATCCAGTTTGACGAGTTCTCTCTGCGGCAAAAGGGGATATGCTATCAACTGGAGAAGGATGGCCGCACACTCCTCCTCCCCGATATCTCTGTCTGGAGCCTTTACAACGGCAGAGGGCTGAGCGGGGAGATGTTTTTCAGGGATCTGGATACGGGGAAGGCCATCCTGATTTACTCAAACAGCCACATGGAGGCGGGGGAAACGCTCCTCCGCGTCGGCCGTACGCGTGAAGGGGTGGAAGAGATGCGAACGGCAGCAAGGATAGCGCCCGAGATGAACGGCCAGATAGTCCGTATTTTATCGGGGTACGGGATAAGATGACGGCGGAATTACCCGTGTTTGCCAAAAACGATATCAATAATTTCGTATAGTTACCCATGTTTTTGATGAGCAACGTTTGATAAATATGCACAATGAAAATATTCGGTAAAGGTTTTTCTCTTTTTGCCGAATTACAGTAAAG
Source organism: Geobacteraceae bacterium (assembly GCA_009773645.1). Lineage (GTDB taxonomy): Bacteria > Desulfobacterota > Desulfuromonadia > Geobacterales > Geobacteraceae > WSYB01. Next base: position 264,470 of record WSYB01000001.1, on the reverse strand, counting down.
TAAATATATTCATATTCCGCGCACGTTATGCTTTTTGACAACGACCTTCCATAAACCGTGCAGTCAAAGATTACGCTTGCACGTAATTCAAGAACCGACAGCTCTCAATAGTATGATGGTCGCGGAATTCATCGGCACGTGCGCGTCATTGTAATCCAGACGGTGTTTAGCGTTGTCCATATCCACCAATTGAGGTTTATATGCAGGTAAGCAGGCTGGGAGAACTCCTGGTTCGAAATAATTTGATCGCCCCGGAACATCTGGCACAGGCCCTTGAGGAACAAAAAGCATCCGGCGGGCAGCTCCGGCTGGGCTCCATCCTGATCAAGAACAACCTGATCAGTGAACCCGACCTCACCTCTTTTCTCTCCAAGCAGTACGGCGTACCATCCATCAACCTCGCCGAATATGAGATCGACCCTGCCGTTATCAAGATAATACCCGTTGAGATTTCCCATAAATATCAACTCGTCCCGGTGAACAGGGCAGGTTCAACACTGATCATCGCCATGTGCGATCCTTCCAACATCTTTGCCGTCGATGACATAAAATTCATGACCGGCTACAATGTGGAAGTGGTGGTTTCTTCCGAAACCGCCATAAAAGCGGCGATAGACAAATATTACGACCAATCCGCGTCCCTTGCCGATGTCATGAGCGACCTGGAGAATCTGGAAGATTTTGAGGTGGTCGATGAAGAGGAAGACATAGATATCTCTTCCCTGGAAAGGGCCACTGAAGATGCACCGGTTGTAAAGCTGGTAAACCTGATTCTGACGGACGCCATCAAGAAAAAGGCGAGCGACATCCATATCGAGCCCTATGAAAGAACGTTCAGGGTACGATACCGCATTGACGGGGTGCTGTACGAAGTCATGAAGCCCCCCATGAAACTGAAAAATGCCATAACCTCCCGGATCAAAATCATGGCGGAACTGGATATCGCGGAACGCCGACTCCCCCAGGACGGCCGGATAAAGATCAAGCTCGGTGGCGGAAAGGACATGGATTTCCGCGTCTCCGTCCTCCCCACTCTATTTGGTGAAAAGATAGTTCTCCGGCTCCTGGACAAGTCCAACCTGCAACTGGATATGACCAAGCTTGGCTATGAGCCTGAAGCGCTTGCCCATTTCATGAAGGAAATACATAAGCCATTCGGCATGGTGCTGGTTACGGGGCCGACCGGGAGCGGTAAAACAGTATCCCTCTATTCGGCGCTTTCCGAACTGAACAAGGTCTCCGAGAACATCTCCACCGCTGAAGACCCCGTCGAGTTTAACTTTGCCGGCATAAACCAGGTGCAGATGCACGAAGACATCGGTCTTAACTTTGCAGCGGCGCTGCGCGCCTTTCTCCGCCAGGACCCGGACATCATCATGATCGGTGAGATACGGGACTTCGAAACCGCTGAAATCGGGGTGAAGGCCGCATTGACCGGGCATCTCGTGCTTTCGACCCTGCATACCAACGACGCGCCTTCGACCATTAACCGTCTGCTCAATATGGGGATTGAACCTTTTCTGGTCGCCTCCGCCGTGAATCTCATAACCGCCCAGCGACTGGCAAGGAGGGTTTGCGGTGAGTGCAAGGTGGAAGAAGAAATCCCGGTCCAGGCCCTTATCGACGCCGGCGTGCCATCGGAAGCGGCGCCGGAATACGTCTGCTACAGGGGCGCCGGATGTCCGAAATGCAACGGCACCGGCTACAAGGGGCGGGTCGGTTTCTACCAGGTCATGCCGATGATCGAGGAGATCAGGGAACTCATCCTGAACGGTGCAAATACCGCCGAAATAAAGCGGGAATCGATGCGCCTGGGGATTAAGACCATGCGCCAGTCCGGGCTCACTAAGCTCTCCGAGGGTGTTACTTCATTTGAAGAGGTGTTGCGGGTAACCGTCGCCGATGATTAGGAGAAAATTGTTATGGCCAATCTGCATCAACTGTTGAAAGAGCTCGTGGACAGGGGGGGGTCCGACCTGCACATCACGACCAACACCCCCCCGCAGATACGGATAAACGGCAAGCTGACCCCGATGGATCTGCCCCCCCTGACGCCGGTGGACACCAAACAGCTCTGCTACAGCGTTCTTACCGACGCCCAGAAACATAAATACGAGGAAGAGAATGAGCTTGACCTCTCTTTCGGCGTGAAAGGCCTCTCCCGTTTCAGGGGAAACGTCTTTGTCCAGAGGGGAGCGGTTGCCGGAGTATTCAGGGTCATCCCCTACAAAATTCTCACCTTTGAGGAACTGGGGCTGCCGCCGGTCGTAAGGGAACTGGCCGCCAAGCCGCGGGGGCTCGTCCTGGTTACCGGTCCCACCGGCAGCGGCAAGTCAACGACCCTGGCATCCATCATAGACAAGATAAACACCGACCGCCGTGATCACATCGTGACCATAGAAGACCCCATAGAGTATCTCCATCCCCACAAAGGGTGTCTGGTGAACCAGCGGGAAGTGGGGGCGGACACCAGGAGCTTCAAGAATGCCCTGAAGTACGTGCTGCGCCAGGACCCCGATGTCGTCCTGATCGGCGAGTTGCGCGATCTGGAAACCATCGAGGCTGCGCTGACGCTGGCGGAGACCGGACATCTCTGCTTCGCCACTCTCCATACCAATTCGTGCGCCCAGACCATGAACCGCATCATAGATGTCTTTCCTCCCTATCAGCAGACGCAGGTGCGGACCCAGCTCTCCTTCGTGCTGGAGGGGGTCCTTTCCCAGACCCTGATTCCCCGTGCCGACGGGCAGGGGAGGGTCCTCGCCCTGGAAGTCATGGTCCCCAATGCCGCAATCCGTAACCTGATCCGGGAGGACAAGGTCCATCAGATCTATTCCCAGATGCAGGTCGGACAGGAAAAGTTCGGCATGCAGACCTTGAACCAGTCCCTGTTCAATCTGTTCGTAAAACGTTTTATTTCGCTGGAAGAAGCCATGGGGAGATCTACGGAGCCTGATGAATTGAAGCAGATGATTGCGTCAGGCGGCATGCCGCATCAGGCGGGAAGACCTCTCAGGTAGGTTGGCCGGTTTTATGAGGAGGAACAATGTCAAAATTTAATTGGGAAGCCAGGAGCAAGGCCGGATCGCAGCAAAAGGGCGTGATGGAAGCCACAAGTACGGCTCTGGTCGAGGCACAGCTTAAGAGATACGGGTTTACCGGAATTTCCGTCAAGGAGGAGGGGAAAGGCCTCAGCATGGAGCTGAAGCTGCCGAGCTTCGGCGGCGGAAAGGTGGAAACCAAGGAGCTGGTCGTCTTTACCCGGCAATTCGCCACCATGATCGACTCGGGTCTGCCGCTGGTGCAGTGCCTCGATATCCTCGCCGGGCAGCAGGATAAGCAGGCCTTTAAAAGTATCCTGTACAAAGTGAAAGAGGATGTGGAGAGCGGCTCAACCTTTGCCGACGCCCTTGCCAAACATCCCAAGGCCTTCGATCAGCTCTACGTCAACCTGGTGGCGGCCGGTGAGGTGGGGGGGATTCTCGACACCATCCTCAATCGGCTCGCCGCCTATATTGAAAAGGCGATGAAGCTGAAGAAGCAGGTTAAGGGGGCCATGGTCTACCCCGCCACCATCATGTCCATCGCGGTCATCGTGATCGGCGTTATTCTGGTGTTCGTCATTCCCACCTTTGCCAAGATGTTCGCCGACTTTGGCAGTGATCTGCCGGCGCCCACCAAATTTGTCATCGCCCTCAGCAATTTCTTGAAGAAATACCTCATCGTCATGATCGTCGGCTTTTTTGTTTTGTCCGCCGCCTTTAAAAAGTATTACGCCACTGCGAAAGGGCGCAAGCTGATCGACAGTCTGGCCCTGAAGGCGCCGATCGTCGGCCCGTTGATCAGAAAGGTATCGGTGGCCAAATTCACCAGGACTCTGGGGACCATGATTTCGAGCGGCGTGCCGATCATGGACGGCCTGGAGATTGTCGCCAAGACGGCCGGCAACAAGATCGTGGAAGAGGCCATCTACAAGGTGCGCCAGGCGATTTCCGAAGGGAAGACCATAGCGGAACCCCTTGAGGAGTGCGGGGTGTTCCCGCCCATGGTGGTGCAGATGATATCGGTCGGCGAGGCAACCGGCGCCATGGACGCCATGCTCAACAAGATCGCCGACTTTTACGACGATGAGGTGGACGATGCCGTGGGGGCTTTGACCTCCATGATGGAGCCGCTCCTGATGGTGTTTCTCGGCACGACGGTCGGCGGACTGGTCGTCGCCATGTATCTGCCGATCTTCAAGCTGGCCGGCGCAGTCGGCGGTTAGCAGATGGATGAGAAGAAGAGACTTGCATGGTTTATCCTTGTCAGGGTGGTGGTGGTATCCCTATTTCTCGCATCCACCATCATCCTGAACATCAAGGAGCCCCAAAGTATCCCTCCTGCAGCGCTTGCAGGCTTGATCAAGCTGATAATAACCACCTATCTCTTTTCGATAATATCCCTCCTGGTTATAAAATTTTCCGAGAAATTCCAGCCTCTTCTCACCTATGCCCAGATCATCTGGGATATCTTTTTCGTTACCCTACTTCTTCTTCTCACCGGCGGCATCAGCTCCCCTTACTCGTTCCTCTATATGCTCTCCATCATCAACGCAAGTGTACTTCTGGCGCGCAGGCAGGCAATCTATACCGCCTCGCTGTGCGGGATTCTCTATGGCGCCCTGCTGGATCTGCAGTATTACGGGAAATTGACCGCTTTCGGCTTAAGCCAGCTCCCTGCCCTCCAGTCCGGGGCCGGTTACATCTTTTACACGATCTTTGTCAACATAGGGGCATTCTATCTGACCGCCTTTCTCACCGGATATCTGGCGGAGCGGATGAGGAGAAGCGAACGCGCCCTCCGGGAAAAGGTCATCGACTATGAGGAGCTGGATCGACTGAACAGATCCATCGTTTCCAACCTGAACAGCGGGTTGCTGACCATTAACAATGAGGGGAAGATACGGGTGTTCAACCACTATGCCGAGATATTGACCGGCATTACTCAGGCGGAAGCCTACAACAAGCCGCTGTATGCAGTATTACCCAGCCTGCGTTCGTTTGGGGGGGAGATCGATTCGGTGGAAAGGGGAGAGTTCGACTACCGGGCACAAAACGGTGATATAATGACCATCGGCTTTAAATCCGCACCTTTGACGGATAATAAGGGAAGTCGTGACGGCATCATCATCATTTTTCAAGACCTGACCCAGGTAAAGAGGTTGGAGGAAGAGCTTAAAAGGGCCGACCGGCTCGCCGCAATCGGCGAACTTTCCGCGCATATCGCCCATGAGATAAGAAATCCCCTCAGCTCCATCAGCGGCTCGGCACAACTGATTGCCCAGGGAGAAGGCATCGACCCGAAGGACAAGAAACTCCTCGATATCGTGGTGCGCGAAACGGACAGGTTAAACGAGCTTATCAAGAGTTTTCTCGCTTACGCCAGGCCGACCCGGCCGGCGAAATCGCCCGTTCAGCTAAAAGAGCTTCTGTCTGTCGTGGAGTCTTTATCGGCGGCCGACCCACGTTTCCATGAGGTGGTAATCAATAACCGCTGCCGGGAGGATTTGTCCCTCATGGGCGATCACGACCAGTTGGAGCAGGTGTTCTGGAACCTCCTGGTCAATGCGGCGGAGGCCATGCCGGATGGTGGAGAGATCACCTTGGACGCGGAGGTTGTAAACAGTGACAGCAGGGCTCCACGCAATGGGAAGATGGCCAGAATCGTAGTGGCAGACACCGGTAAAGGGATGGACAAAGACGAGATGAGCAGGGTGTTTGAGCCATTCTTTTCCACCAAGAAAGAGGGGACGGGGCTCGGCCTTGCCACGGTTTACCGTATTGTCGAGGCCCACGGTGGAAGGATCATGGTCGAAAGCGCCAAGGGGGGCGGGACCAGATTTACCATTTATCTCCCGGCTGAACTGCCAGGCGAATGGCCCCTCCCTTGACGGGAGGGGGTCAGGGGGTGGGTGAGGCTGCAACCTTGCGTCTTTGTGGCAACTTCCCCCCCACCCTAACCCTCCCCCGCCAGGGGGGGAGGGAATTAAATTGGGCGTTGTATCAGGTGTTACAAGGTACTATGGGTAAGAGTGGTTTCAAAGGACTAAACTGGTTGCTGGAGGATAGGCATCCTGCCTGTCATGGCGGCACAGCCGCCAACGCAGGCGAGACGCCTACGCTCCGTATATGATTGTTTTCGCAAGAATCGGCTATTTAAGTCTTTGTGAGGCGATATGCAGGCAAGAATTCTGATCGTAGATGATGAGCTGAGCATGCGGGAGTTTCTGTCGATCCTCCTCGAAAGGGAAGGGTATAAGACCGACCCGGCCGAGAGCGCCGAATCCGCATTGAAGCTCCTTGAATCCGACGGTTACGACTTGGTTATATCCGACATAAATATGCCGGGTCTGGACGGCATGGCCCTTTTGGAGCGGATCAGGAAGTCTGCACCGGATACTGCCGTGTTGATGATCACCGCCTTTTCTACGGCTGAACAGGCTGTGGAAGCCATGAAGCGGGGTGCCTACGATTATATCGCCAAACCGTTCAAGGTTGAGGAAATAAAGGTCCTCGTGAGAAACGCGCTGGAAAAACGGAACCTCCAGCGTGAGAACTTCCTTTTGAGACAGGAGATCCGGGAGCGTTACAGTTTCAGCGGACTCATCGGCAAGAGCAAAAGAATGCGGGATATTTACACCCTCATCGAGAAGGTCGCGGTCAGCACGGCCAACGTGTTGATTCTCGGGGAGAGCGGCACCGGCAAGGAGTTGGCGGCGAAGGCCATTCACTACAACAGCCCGCGGAAAGAAAGGCCCTTTGTGGCGGTAAACTGCGGGGCCATTCCGGAAACCCTCATGGAAAGCGAACTGTTTGGCCACAAAAAAGGTGCCTTCACCGGTGCCATTGTCGACCGGGCGGGACTGTTCGAACAGGCGGAAGGGGGGACCCTCTTTCTGGACGAGATCGGCGAAGTGCCGCTGCAACTGCAGGCCAAACTCCTCCGTGTCCTCCAGGAGCGGGAATTCAGGAGGGTAGGGGGAACCGAGGATAAAAGGGCGGATGTGCGGATCGTCGCCGCCTCCAACCGCGACCTGGAAGAGCAGGTGAAGGAGGGGACGTTCCGGGAAGATCTCTTTTATCGCCTCAACGTGGTGGAGATAACGATGCCCTCCCTGCGGGAAAGGCCCGAGGATATACCGCTCCTCGTGGAGCACTTTTACGGGAAATTCGCCCCGCCCCTCGAAAACGGCGAACTCATTGCGGGCGAGGCGTTGAAAGTCCTCATGTCCTATCCCTTCCCGGGCAATGTCCGTGAGCTGGAGAACATTGTTGAACGGTGTCTGGTTATCGGCGGGAAAACCATTGCCCTGGATAGCCTCCCGCCACATGTCATACATTACCAACATCCCTCCGCTTCAGGAGAACACCTTGAAATTCCGGGCGAGGGGATGAATCTGGAAGCCTACCTGGACGGCATAGAAAAGCGGCTCCTGCTGCAGGCCCTGGAAAAGAGCGGCGGGGTCAAGAAAAAGGCAGCGGCGCTCCTCGGCATGACCTTCCGCTCGTTCCGCTACCGGCTGGCCAAATTTGGCATGGATGAAGAGTGACGAAATGCGTCACTTCATGTGACGTTTAATTGATTATATTTGCAATGAGAACACGCCTGATTATTTAATATTGCTCAGTAACGCTTTGATATGATTGTGTAATAGGTGTTATTGACTTGCTTGGCACATATCTGGCATAATAAAAAATTAAATAAAAAATTAAAGTAGCCGGAGGTGAAAACCGATAGATGAAATTATGTCACGTCCCACAACTATTAACAATTAACACCAGTGAAAGGAGAATCAAAATGTTAAACAAACTGAGAAGTAATGAAGGCTTCACCCTTATCGAGCTCTTGATCGTCGTGGCGATCATCGGCATCCTGGCAGCCATCGCCATCCCGCAGTTCTCCAAGTACCGGACCCAGGGATTCAACTCCAGCGGAAATTCCGACATGAGGAATATTCGTACATCAGAAGAGAGCCTCTATGCCGAGTGGCAACATTATGGTTTAACACAAGCGATTGCGGCCATCGCTGCTCTACCAGGTGGTGGCAACTGGGGAGCGGGTGCCTTGGTCACTCCGACGGCTGCTCTTCCGATATGTATCATTACAACCGATGATAACAACCTCACCGCGCGAGGCCTGCAGATACCAGTTGGTAACAACGTTACTGTAAGGGCTGATACTTCTGCTGCTGGTGCCGGTGATGGCGGTTCGTTCACACTTGCTTCAAAGCATCTTCAGGGTGATGTGGTTTATGCTGCTGACAGCGATTCAACTGCAAATTACAAAATGACGTATAGTGCTGTTGGGCCTGTAGGTCTGAATGCTGGTTTTCCGTTGACCGCTGCTTTTGTCATTCTACCAGTCAATAATACTGATCAGTATGAAGGCGTAGCTAACTGGGTAAAAATGTGATCTGTGCCTGAAAATGTTACAAGAAAAGCCGGGTTTTTACCCGGCTTTTTTATATTTATTCTCTTAATATAGTAGCATTTTGCTTGCTCAAGGCGTTGTGTTTGTTTATTTTGTATAGTGTCGGATAAATTATAATCGGAGTACGCAGTATGATAAATTTTGTCAGTGTATCAAAGGAGTTCAAGGAGGGAGTTACCGCCAGAAAGGTCAAGGCCTTGGAAACCCTTTCACTGGACATTAAACAGGGAGAGATATTCGGCTTTCTCGGCCCGAATGGCGCCGGTAAATCCACGGCAATCAAGATCCTTCTAAATTTAATATTTCCTGATAGCGGAAAGGCAACGATCAAGGATACAGATGTCGGGGATAAGAATGTTCGCCGTTTTGTAGGTTATTTACCGGAAAACCCCTATTTCTACGATTACCTCACCGCAGAGGAACTACTCTGGTTTGGTGGCAAAGCTTCCGGGATGGCGAAAAATGATATTATGGAAAGATCGAACCTGCTGCTCAATAAAGTGCAGCTTCTGGAGGCTCGCAGGCGCCCTTTGCGCACCTATTCCAAAGGTATGGTGCAGCGGGCCGGGCTTGCCCTTGCGCTAATCCATAACCCGGAAGTAGTCATCCTGGATGAGCCCATGAGCGGCCTTGACCCCATCGGTAGAAAAATGGTCGGCGATATCATACTCGAATTAAAAGGGGATGGGAAAACGGTTTTTTTCTCTTCTCACATCCTTTCTGATGTGGAGCGCTTTTGTGACAAGGTAGGCATTATAGTCGGCGGCAAATTGCGACTTACCGACGGTGTGGATAATTTGCTAAAAGACGGTGATACACTGGAGAAAGTGTTTTTACGCGAGGTTAATGCTGCTGGATTAACGGAGGTAAGGTAACCGATGCAATTGCTCTGGCCGATTGCCCTGATAACATTTAAAGAGGGGATCAGAAACAGGTCTATCTATGGTATTTCATTGCTCGCGCTTTTAATGTTGATAGCCAATTTTATCATTTCCGATATGATAGGTCACGAAGTCGGTAAGGTTGCTGTGGACATTGCTCTATCAGCCGTGTCGTTTTCCGGGTTGCTTCTTGTGCTCTTTGTGGGAATAAACCTGATGGCAAAGGACCTCGATCGCAAAACAATATATATGGTTCTGGCAAAACCAATATCGCGAGCACAGTATATATTCGGGAAGTTCCTCGGTATAACCCTGCTGATTATTACTTGTCTGGGAATCCTCAGTTGTTTCGCCGCAGTTTCTCTGTTATTGATAAAATTGGGCCATCAGCATTATTTCCAGCGGTTTTCCTGGCCCCTGGTCTGTTTGTCGTTTTCTTTCATTGCGCTAATGCTTATTCTTGTATCCGCGTTAAGTTTCCTGTTTGCCTCATTCACCAGTACCTCTTTCGTTACGTTTATTCTTACCATCATTTCGTATATCATAGGTGTATCGTTGAGCGACGTCAAGGCCCTGGTCGAGGCGCCACAGGCGGTCGGAATCAAGGTTTCACCGGTTACGGTAAAGGTCGTGCAGGGGGCTTATTACATCTTCCCCAATCTTTCATTCTTTGATATCAAGATCCAAGCCGCCCACGGTTTGCCGGTGCCCCCCTCGTACATCATTGGAGTTGTGGCGTATAGCGTTGTCTACACCTTGATTGTGTTAACGCTTGCCAGTCTTATTTTCAGAAAAAAGGAATTTCCATGAACATGGGTCGGTTTTTTCCTGTCATATTGTTATTGGCATTGATTCCTTTATATTTCAGTACTCTCTCGACCTTATCCCTTATGAACAAAAGGCTTCCCAAAGGTGACGAGGTAAATGTTGTTCTGCCGTCTCCCATCTTGAAGATCACCAGCCTGGATTTTGATGGCCTTTCATCCGATATTCTATATCTCAAGACACTCGTTTTTTATGGCAGCACTTTCGTAGGTAAAGATGCCAACAAACAACAGCGTAAGTTGAAAGAATCGGAATTTAACTGGATATACGATATGTTAAAGGCCTCCACCGATCTTGATCCATATTTTCTTGACCCATATTTATTTGCCAACGGGATTTTGACTTGGGAAGCCAATAAGATAAGGGAAACCAATAAGCTCTTAGAGAAAGGGAACCATTATCGGGATTGGGACTATTGGTTGCCGTTCTTTCTGGGGTTCAATCATTTCTATTTTCTCGGGGATAATGAAAAAGGCGCCGAGTATCTGATGGAGGCATCGAAAAAACCGGGCGCCAGCCCTTTGTACGGTCATCTGGCCGCCCGGCTGGCATATAAAAGCAATAAGGTGGAAAATGCCATCATTTTCCTGGAGAATATGCTGGAGAAGACCGATGATAAAACGATGCGCAAGGATTATGAAACCCGACTCAAAGCGTTGAAGGCAATACTTTTCCTGGAAAAGGGTGTGGCTGCATACAAAGAAAAAACCGGGAGAAATCCCTCTAGTCTCGCGAAGTTGCAGGAATTGGGACTCGTTGAGTGGTTACCCGTTGACCCTTATGGCGGAGAGTTTTATATCGACAAGGACGGTTCCATAAAGACCACCAGTGACCTCAGGGACATGAAAAAGACACAGAGCAATCAAGAAAATCCTTGACATCATTTGTTTGAACTGTTAGAAATACAACGTTTTTATGCAGGCGCGTAGCTCAGGGGTAGAGCACTAGCTCGACACGCTAGGGGTCGGCGGTTCGAAACCGCCCGCGCCTACCATGAAAACATGCCGCAGAAGGATCTGACGAGGCATCGAGGTTCGATGCCTCTTTCCGTTAAAGGGGTTATGCGATGAGCGACATCAAGGTGACGCTTCCCGACGGCACAATCAAGGCCCTCAAGGAAGGGGCGACGGTCTTTGACCTCGCCGCCTCCATCGGCGCCGGCCTTGCCAAGGCAGCCATTGCCGGCAAGGTGGACGGCAACCTGGTGGATATTTCCGCCGTGTTGCCTGACGGCGCCAGGGTCGAGATCGTTACCGAAAAAAGCCCGGAAGCGCTGGAGATCATCAGGCACTCTACCTCGCATCTGATGGCCCAGGCGGTGAAGAGCCTTTTCCCCGAGGCAAAGGTCACCATCGGTCCCGCCATCGAGACCGGTTTTTATTATGATTTTGACGTGGATCACCCCTTTACCCCCGAAGATCTGAAAAGGATCGAGGAGAAGATGGGGGAACTGGCCAGGGCCAATCAAAAGATCGAGCGCGAGGTACTCTCCGGGGCCGAGGCGGTAAAGCTTTTCGGGGATATGGGGGAGACCTACAAGGTTGAGCTCATCGAGGACCTCGGCGCGGACATCGTTTCGCTCTACCGGCAGGGGGATTTCGTCGATCTCTGCCGCGGCCCCCATCTCCCTTCCACTGCCTTTTGCAGGGCGTTCAAGCTTACATCCATAGCCGGCGCCTATTGGCGGGGCGATGAAACGCGGAAGATGCTGCAAAGGGTGTACGGGACGGCCTTTGCCGATAAAAAGGAACTCGACGCTTATCTGGAGCGGCTTGAAGAGGCCAAACGCCGCGACCACAGAAAATTGGGACGTGAGCTGGACCTCTTTTCCTTTTCCGATGAAGTTGGGGCCGGGCTGGTGATCTGGCATCCCAAAGGGGCAATGCTCAGGACCATCCTGGAAGACTTTGAGCGTAAGGAGCATTTCCGCCGCGGTTATGATATCGTGGTCGGACCGCAGATACTGAAGACCGAACTGTGGCAGCGCTCCGGCCATTATGACAATTACCGGGAAAACATGTATTTCACCGAGGTGGAAGGGCAGGGGTACGGCATCAAGCCCATGAACTGCCTCTCCCACATGATGATCTACAAATCCCAACTGCGCAGCTACCGTGATCTCCCCCTCCGCTTTTTCGAACTGGGAACCGTCCATCGCCACGAGAGGGCCGGCGTGCTCCATGGCCTTCTGCGGGTGCGCGGCTTTACCCAGGACGATGCCCACATCCTCTGTACCCCGGAACAGCTGGACAACGAAATCAAGGGGGTGATCTCCTTTGTCAGCGATGTCATGGGGATCTTCGGATTTGAGTACGAAATGGAGCTCTCGACCCGCCCGGAGAAATCGATCGGTTCCGATGAGGACTGGGAGCGTGCCACCAATGCGCTCCTGGGCGCGTTGAAGGATTCGGGGCGCGCATTTGAGATTAATGAAGGTGATGGCGCCTTTTACGGTCCCAAAATCGACATAAAACTGCGCGATGCCCTTGACAGAAGGTGGCAGTGTGCTACAATCCAGTGCGATTTCACCCTGCCGGAGCGTTTCGAACTCACCTATGTGGATGCGGACGGGGAGAGAAAGCGGCCGGTCATGGTGCACAGGGTGATCCTCGGCGCCATCGAACGATTCATCGGCGTTCTCATCGAGCATTTTGCCGGTAATTTCCCCGTCTGGCTCGCACCGGTCCAGGCCGTCGTATTGACGGTCACCGATAGCCATATTCCCTATGCCCAGCAGGCTTTTGACACCCTCAGGAACAGCGGAATCCGGGTGCAGAAGGACTTCCGGAACGAAAAGCTCGGCTTCAAGATCAGGGAAGCCCAGTTGCAGAAGGTGCCGTACATGCTGGTAATTGGTGAGAAAGAGGTGGAGTCGGCTACGCTGACCCCCAGATTCCGTGACGGGAAGAATCTGCCGTCCATGAAGCCGTTAGAATTTGCTGAATTTATAAATGAAGAGGTAGCAAGTTTTCATTAGGAGGTGGCACCATAGCTAAACCCACAGTTAACATTAATCAGGCAATCAGGGCGAAAGAGGTCAGGGTAATCGGGCCTGAAAGTGAGCAGATCGGCATTCTTTCGTTACAGGAAGCATTGGCTATGGCTGAAAGTCAGCAGTTGGACCTTGTCGAGGTCTCTCCGACTGCGGTGCCTCCGGTTTGCCGGATTATGGATTACGGCAAATTCAAGTATCAGCAGAGTAAGAAGCTGCAGGAAGCCAAAAAGAAGCAGGTACAGGTGCAATTGAAAGAGGTCAAGCTCCGCCCCAAGACCGATGAGCATGATTTGCAGTTTAAAATCAAGCATGTGCGGCGTTTTCTGGAAGAGGGAAACAAGGCGAAGATCACGCTGGTTTTCCGCGGCCGTGAGATTACCCATATGAGTTTGGGACAGAAGGCCCTGGACCGTTTTGCCGAAGACCTTCAGGATATTGCGATAATAGAAGTAAAACCGAAAATGGAAGGGCGCAGCATGTTCATGATCGTTGCCCCTAAAAAATGAATTGATAGAGGAGAAGCAAGATGCCTAAAATCAAAACCAACAGGGGTGCGGCCAAGCGCTTCAAGAAGACCGGCAGCGGCAAGATCAAGAGGAGCCATGCATTCACCAGCCACATTCTGACGTCCAAGACGAGGAAAAACAAGCGCAATCTCCGTAAGGGAGGAATAGTTGAGGCGGTGGACCAGAAGAACATCGCAAGGTTGATACCGTATATGTAAATACAGTGAAAAGTGAAGAGCGAAAGGTGAACGAGGCAAACTTTGATCTTTCTTCACTTTTCACCTTTCACGCCTTTAAGTCCGTGAACCATGAGGAAACGTCTCCCCTTATGGATCCGGCAAAATAACCACCAGTAAAGGAGTAGAAGTATGCCAAGGGTAAAACGTGGATTTAAAGCGAGACACAGAAGAAACAAGGTATTAAAGCTGGCCAAGGGTTACCGCGGGGCCAGAAGCAAGCTGTTCAGAAGCGCCACCGAGGCCGTAGACCGCGCCTTGAACTATGCATTCAGGGACAGGAGGGTCAAGAAGCGGGATTTCAGGGCTCTCTGGATTACCCGCATCAATGCCGCCTCCAGAATCAACGGCATGTCTTACAGCAAACTCATCCATGGGCTCAAGACGGCAAAGGTTGAGATTGACAGGAAGGTGCTTGCCGACCTGGCCGTGTCCGATCCAGGCGGTTTCGCAGAGATTGCAGGTCTGGCCAAAGCCAATCTCTAAACAATATCTCGAACAGGAAAAAGAAATGGGATGCCGGTCATCTCATTTCTTTTTTTTATCAAAGGCTCCCTTATGAAAGAACAACTCGATGCGCTTTTACATGAGGCCGGTTCCGAACTTGCCGGCATATCCAGCGAAGAGGCGCTCCAGGAATTCAAGGTAAAATATCTGGGGAAAAAAGGGGCTCTGACCGTCATAATGAAGGGTATTGGGGCGCTGAAACCGGAAGAGCGCCCCGTTATCGGTCAGGTGGTCAATGCGGTCAGGGATCAACTGGAAGAATGGATCGAACGTGCCCTTGTAACTATCCGCGCCGCCAGGAAGGCCGAAAGACTGCAGAGCGAGCGAATCGATGTTACCCTGCCGGGGCGCAGAAAACCCATTGGGACCAGGCATCCCATTTCCCTGGTCATCGAAGAGATTACGGATATCTTCGCAGGGCTCGGTTTCCAGGTGGCGGAGGGGCCGGAAATAGAGCTTGATTACTACAACTTCGAAGCGCTCAATTTCCCGAAGGATCATCCCGCCCGGGATATGCAGGATACCTTCTTTATCGACGACAATCTCCTGCTTCGCACCCATACTTCACCGGTGCAGGTTCGCAGCATGCTGAAGCACGCGCCACCTGTGCGTATAATCAGCCCGGGAACCGTATACCGCTGTGATTCCGACGCGACCCACTCACCGATGTTCCATCAGATTGAAGGGTTCATGGTTGATAAAGGGATTACTTTCGGTGACTTGAAGGGTATCCTGACAATTTTTGTGAACCAGTGCTTTGGCAAAGATACAGGGGTCCGTTTACGACCGAGTTTCTTCCCATTCACCGAACCGTCCGCGGAAGTGGATATTGCCTGTGTTATCTGCAAAGGGAAGGGGTGCCGTGTATGTAAGAATTCCGGCTGGCTGGAGATTCTCGGTGCCGGCATGGTCGACCCCGAAGTGTTCCGGCATGTCCATTACGACCCGGAAAGCGTATCC
Source organism: Geobacteraceae bacterium (assembly GCA_009773645.1). Classification (GTDB taxonomy): domain Bacteria; phylum Desulfobacterota; class Desulfuromonadia; order Geobacterales; family Geobacteraceae; genus WSYB01. Next base: position 249,088 of record WSYB01000001.1, on the reverse strand, counting down.
GGTTTTGCCTTCGGGATGGGGATCGAGCGGATTGCCATGCTGAAATACGGCATCAGCGATATGCGGCTCCTGTTCGAGAACGATCTCCGCTTTCTCTCGCAGTTTTAGGCAGATATATAAAGCAGGGCTTGATGTACGAAAATCCAACTGGTTAAAGTGTGCGAATATGATTGTAAGTTATAACTGGTTAAAGGAATTTGTCGATTTCGACCTTTCCCCGGACGCCCTGGCTCATCTTTTGACCATGCTGGGTCTTGAAGTTGAGGGAGTGGAGCGCCGCTTTGAAGGGCTGGATGATGTGGTGGTGGCTGTGGTTGACGAAAAGGTCCCGCACCCCAACGCCGACAAGCTCACCCTTTGCAGGGTAAATAACGGCAAGGAAATATTGAATGTCGTTTGCGGCGCAAAGAATTTCCGGGCGGGCGACAAGGTTGCTCTGGCTCAGGTCGGAGCAGTTCTCTCCGGCGACTTTAAGATAAAGAGATCAAAAATCAGGGGAGAGGAATCGTGCGGCATGCTCTGTTCCGAGAAGGAACTGGGGCTTGCTGAAGAGTCCGAGGGCATCATGATTCTTCCTGCGGACCTGCCGCTGGGCGCGCCTCTCTTTTCTGCTTTGGGCCTCAAGGACACGATTTTCGAGATCGGTCTTACCCCGAACCGCGCCGACTGTCTCAGCGTGATCGGTATAGCGAGGGAGATCGCCGCAAAGCTGGGGGGAAAGGTCACGTTTCCCGGCCATGAATTGAACGAGAGCGGGACATCCATTAATGAGGTCGCTTCCGTAACAGTCGAAGACCCGCAGCTTTGTCCGCGCTATGCGGCCAGGTACATATCGGGCTGCAGGATCGCCCCTTCACCGCAATGGCTCGTGAACAGGCTTAAAGCGGTGGGGATGCGCTCCATCAATAATGTGGTCGATGTCACCAATTATGTCCTCATGGAGTACGGTCACCCGCTGCATGCGTTTGACTTTGATCTGCTTGCCGGCGGTAGGATAATCGTGCGACGCGCCGGGAAAGGCGAACGCTTTACCACCCTGGACGGACAGGAACGTCACCTGAAACATTCAGACCTCACCATCCGCGACGGGGAAAAGGCCGTTGCCCTGGCCGGTATCATGGGAGGGGGAAACTCCGAAATATCGGATAATACCACCGACATCCTGCTGGAGAGCGCCTATTTTAACCCCTCCGCCATCCGTTTGACCAGCAAGCGCTTAGGCCTCCATACCGAATCATCCCATCGTTTTGAGCGGGGTGCGGATATCAATATCCTGATCAGGGCCCTCGACCGTGCCGCGTCCCTGATTGCTGAACTCTCGGGCGGCAGTGTTGCCAAAGGCGTTATTGACATTTATCCGGTAAAGGCGGCGCCCAGGAAAGTGACGGCCCGCCTCGACAGAATCAATAAGCTTTTGGGACTTAATCTGCCGGCTGAGGAGGTAATCGCGATATTCCATAACCTGGAATTTACCGTTGAGACCGTGGAGCCCGGCATTTTTGAGGTACGGGTCCCGTCATTCCGGGTGGATATAGAACGGGAGATAGACCTTGTCGAGGAAGTCGCCAGATTGAACGGCTACGATAAAATTCCGACCACCATGCCCATGGCCCGTGTTTTTTCCGATCGCCCCCCCCGCCACCAGAAATTGGAGAAAGAATTGCGGGACCTCCTTGCCGGTCAGGGGTTCAATGAGGTAATCAACTTTAGTTTTATTGCTCCGGATGCCTGCGACAAAATTCTGCTGGCGGAAACCGACCCGCGCCGTAATTTTGTAAGGTTGCTCAATCCTTTGGTGGAGGAGCAGTCCGTTATGCGCACCACTCTTCTGCCGGGACTGCTTGAGACGGCGGCCAGAAATGCCAGTTACAGGATTATGAACCTGCGGATATTTGAACTGCGCCGTGTTTATCTGTCCCTGCCTGATCGGGAGCTTCCGGATGAACCCTTGTACGCTGCGGGACTTTTATCGGGAAAGCGGGCTCCTGAAGGGTGGAACCAGGAGAAAGGGGATGTGGATTTTTATGACGCCAAAGGTGTCGTGGAAAATATTTTTGAAGAACTATCCATACCGGACGTCTCCTTTGCCGCAAACGGTATGGAGAACTTCTTTCATCCCGGCAAGGCCTGCAATATATATCACGGTGATGAGGTCATCGGTTCCCTGGGTGAGGTGCATCCGACACTCCAGGAAAACTTTGGACTGGAAAAGCCGTTGTATTACTTCGAGTTGAACTTCGAAAAACTGGTGGCGTGCAACAGGGAGGTTATAACCGTTTCTCCTCCTCCACGGTTTCCTGACACGTTCAGGGATATCGCCATGATCCTTGCGGATGAAACGCCTGCCGATGCAGTTTTGAAATGCGTATATACCTTGAAGATCCCTGAAGTTGAAGGGGTTGAGGTCTTCGACCTGTATAAGGGGGAGCATATTCCGGCCGGGCTGAAGAGCATCGCTGTAAGGGTTCGCTATCGCTCACCGGACAGAACCCTCACCGATGATGAGGTGACGCCTGTTCATCAACGTATTATCGATAAACTGATAAGTAAATTAAATGTCACGATCAGGTAAAAAGAGGTTGATTATATTTTTCCCGTGTGTTATAAACCACGCGTTGTACGAACCGGCGGGATAACCGAATTTTCAATGTATTGAGGTAGTTATGACTAAGGCTGATATTGTCGAGAGGATATATGAAAAGGTCGGCTTTTCCAAGAAGGAGTCGGCTGAACTTGTAGAGTTGGTTTTTGATATCATAAAATCTACGTTGGAAAAGGGCGACAAGATCAAGATTGCCGGTTTCGGCAACTTTGTTGTTAAGGAAAAAGCAGATCGCCGTGGGAGAAATCCACAGACCGGCGAAGAGATCACCATCTCCGCCAGAAAAATCCTCACCTTCAAGCCGAGCCAGGTACTCAAAGCCTCAATTAACAACTGATGCTCCTTCCCTGGAGGAGGGATGATGGAAGCCGGAATTCCCGACAAGCTTTTTTTCAAGATTGGGGAAGTGGCCGGGTTAACTTCTCTGAGACCCTCGGTTCTTCGTTATTGGGAAACCGAATTTGATACGCTGAAACCAAATAAAAGTCGCTCTGGTCAACGCCTTTATACAAGGAAAGAGGTGTCTTTAATTTTCGAAATTAAAAGACTGCTCTATACGGAGAAACTCACCATAGAAGGCGCCAGAAAAAAAATTGCCAACAGAGGGAAGGGCGCAATGCCGCAGGGAGCTGTCGCCGAAAGCGCCAGGGAGAAAATATTCAGCATCATCAGCGAAGTAAGGGAAGACCTTGAAAGATTCAAGGCATCTTTATAGATTTATTTGATCAGTTGCAAAGAAGCATAAGAACACTATTCGGGGCGTAGCGCAGCCTGGTAGCGCACTAGACTGGGGGTCTAGTGGTCGCTGGTTCGAATCCAGTCGCCCCGACCAGAAATTTCAAGGGTTTACGAGAAATCGTAAGCCCTTTTTTATTGCCAAATTCTTACATTGTTACGTAATCCGCAACCTTAAAGACACTTTATGTTATACATTGTCGGCTCCGCACTTCTGTGATATCATCCCCCAATGTTTTACGTGGCCCTTAGAATACTCCTTTATGACAAGATCAGGTCGTTCATCACGCTCCTTGGGGTCGTCTTTGCGGTGGGCCTCATCTTTGCCCAGTTGGGGATTTTTCTTGGTCTGATGGAAACCTCATCGGTGATCATCGATCACACACCGGGGGACATCTGGGTCACATCCAAGAACAGCAAGAACTTCGATTTCTCCCAACCTTTTCCGGAATACCTTTACCACCACGTCCGTTCTGAAGATGGCGTCCAGTGGGCTGAAAAATTAATAGTCACCTGGGCCTTGATCAAACAGAAAGAAGGGGGTACCGAACAGATCGAGATTGTCGGCTACAATCCGGATAGCGGCGTTGGCGGTCCATGGGAGATGAAGGCCGGTGATATAAGGAATGTAAAGAATGGCAATTTTGCCATAGTGGATGAGTCTGCAATGAGGCGGCTCGGTAACATCAGGGTTGGTGAATATCGAGATATTCTTTTTAGAAGGCTTCAAATTGTGGGAATTTCCAGGGGGGCCAAATCATTTACGACCGCACCCCTTGTTTTTACGTCATACAAGCTTGCTCAGGGGCTTGTGGGATGGATTGGTCCGGATAATACAGTTTTTGTCGTGGCCAAGGCAGCACCTGGTTATTCGGTAGCTACGGTGGTCGAGAGGCTCAAGAAGCGGTTGAAGGGGGTCGATGTCTATACAAAGGAGGCATTCAGCATGAAAACCCGTCTATACTGGGCAGTCGAGACGGGGGTGGGGTTTTCATTCATGCTGACCATTCTTATCAGTTTTTTCGTCGGCATGCTGATAGTGGGGCAGACCATATATAATTCCACTGTGGAACACATAAAGGAATTCGGCACCCTCAAGGCGCTTGGGGCGAGCAATTTCGAAATCTATAAAATCATCTTTTCCCAGGCACTCATCAATGCCCTTGCGGGTTATCTCCTCAGTCTTATTATAACCATACTTTCTGTTAAGATATACGAATCAACCGATATGGTCATGGTTGTGAAAGGCTGGGTGAACCTCCTTGTGCTGGGCTTGACCCTCCTTATGTGCGTGTCTGCCGCCTTTGTCTCAATCCGAAAGATTAAGAAGATCGATCCTGCCATACTCTTCAGGGGTTAAAGATTTGGATAAGCCGATAGTCACCAGAAATCTGTGCAAAATTTACCAGGAAGGGCGTGTCGAAGTTACGGCTGTTTCCTCAGCCGACCTCACCTTGGGTGAAGGGGAGGTCGTCGGATTATTTGGCCCTTCCGGCAGCGGCAAAACCACTCTCCTTTCCATACTGGGGTGTATTCTTCGCCCGACAAGCGGCTCTCTCATGCTTTACGGGAAAGAAGTAAGCGACATGAGTGAGGCGGATCTGCCGTTCATCAGGAAAAAGTACATCTCCTTTATCTTTCAGGGGTTCAATCTCTTCCCGGCCCTCACCGTCCATGAGAATGTCATGCTCGTGCTTAAGCTGAAGGGTGTCAAAGGCGAAGTTGCGGAGAGAAGGGCAACAGAGTTGCTCACTGAAGTGGGGCTTGAGGAAAGGATTGATTTCCTCCCGAGAGACCTGAGCGGCGGACAGAAGCAGAGGGTTGCCGTAGCGCGGGCGCTGGCCGCAGATGCTCCCGTGATCCTGGCCGATGAGCCGACCGGCAATCTGGACTTTTCGAATGGCAGAAAGGTCATGGAGTTGCTTAAAAATCTGGCCGCGGAACGGAAGCGTTGCGTAGTTGTCGCAACCCACGACAACCGGATCGAGGATATCTTTGACCGCATTCTTTTTATGGAAGACGGGAAAATTGTTCGGGAAAAGCGGAGATCACCATGAGGAACGGCCGTTTCGGGATTCTGATAATTGTTTTTCTCATCGTCGTGGCAGTTGTTTTTGCCATTAGCACTCCTCTGTTGTTCAAAAAGAAGCCGGCAGTACCCCTTCCTTCAGCTCAAAAAATAGATGGAACGGTCGTTACGGCAAAGGGTGTAGTGGAGAGCGGAGAAGAGATAGAACTGAGCAGCCGGGTCACCGGTACGGTCAGGAAAGTGATGGTAGACGAGGGAGATACGGTAAAAAAAGGGGAACCGCTGGTGATCTTTGACACCACTAAAGCCGCCGCTCAGGTGAAACAGGCGGAGGCAGGGCTTGCAGAGGCACAGGCGAGACTCAGGGAATTAAGTGCCGGTTACAGGCCGGAGGACGTAGAAATGGCACAAAGCAACCTGAGTCGCACAACGGCCGTCCATAATCAGGCAAAAGATGAGTATGAGAGGGAGCAGAGGCTCTACAAAAAGGATGCAACCACACTGATCGAGCTGCAAAGGGCTGAGGAAAAGATGAAGGTTGCAAGAGAGCAGGCACGTGAAGCACAGGCAAATCTGCAAAAATACCGGAAAGGCGCAAGGGTGGAGGAAATCGAGCAGGCAAGGGGGGCGGTTGAGAGGGCCGCTTCGGAACTGCAATTTTCTCGAGCCCTCCTGGCGGAATACACCATAAATTCACCGATTAACGGCCTTGTGGTCGAATGGTTGAAGGACGCAGGAGAAACCATGGACGTTGGCACTCCCGTTTTGAAATTGATGAATCCATCTGAGCTGAGAATCCGGGCGGAGCTTGAAGAGACCGATGTGGGAAAGGTCGGTGAGGGGCAGTCCGTGGAAGTTTCAATAGACTCGTATCAGGGTAAGATATTCAAAGGGAGAGTGGCGAAGGTCTTTTCCGTGGTCCAGAAAAAATCCCAGAAAACCTTCGACCCCATGGCCTCCTTCGACATCAACACCCAGAAGATCCATATTGTCCTCGATGATTACACAGGCCTCAAAAACGGCATGACCGTAACGGTAAAGTTTCAGAAATGAGTCGGATTCTCTTTATAGCACTTATCTTCCTGTTCCCGGTTACCGGTGCCCATGCGGTGACGCTGACGCTGGAGGAGTGTGTTGAGCTCGCCCTGAAGAACAACAGCGGCCTCAAGTCATTTGCCACGGACGTGACGGCGGCCGGGGCAGAGATGGGAATTGCGCGCGCCGCCCTCTTCCCGTCGCTGAAACTCAAGGCCACTTACTCCCTCATCGACAGGCCCGAACGGTTGATCATCAACCGCAATACCTTTGCTCCGGGAATACCCCCCCAGGACGTGGAGGTCTCCACCGGCAAGCATGACAGGTATGACCTTGCCGTCATTGTCGAACAGCCCCTCTTCACCGGCGGCAGGCTTTTCCACTCCCTCCGCAGGTCCGCAGCCGTCAGCGACGAAACTCTCATCAACGAGGAGCGGCAGAAAAAACTCCTGGTTTTTGAAGTGAAAAGGGCGTTTTTTACCGCAATTACCGCGGGATTGAACCGAGAGCTGCAGGAAACGATTACGGAAGCGAAGAAGGAGCGGCTGCTGGTGCTGGAAGAACAGTACCGAGAAGGTTACGTCAAGCGGGAGGACCTGCTCCGGCAGGAGACCGATATCACCTTCGCGGAGTTCGACCTGCTTAAAAGGGGAAACGGCGAGGCACTGGCGCTCAGACGCCTGAAAAACCTCGTCTATCTACAGGCTGATGAGGAGCTGGAGTTGGTCGGTGCCCCGCGCAATATGGTCTTGACCACCTCGCTCCAGGAAGTTATGGCGACCGCGGCCCGGAACAGGGATGAGCTGAAGGAAGCCCGGCTGCGGCTGCGGCGGGCGGAGGAGGAGATTGCCGTCGCCAGGAGCGGCTACTACCCCCAGGCCTCTCTCCTGGGGAAATACATCCAGCAGCAGGAAACCAACCTCGCCAGGCCGGAGGTCTGGATGCTTACCGCCCAACTGGAGTGGTCCATCTTTGAATGGGGCCGCACGAACTCCGAGGTGAAGAAAAAGGAGGCGCAAAGGGAGCGGGTCCGGCTTGAGCGGGAGGAACTTGAGCGCTACCTTGCCTTCGAGGCGGAGAGCGCCTGGCGGGAGGTGAAGGAGAGGGAGAAGGGGGTCGAGGCCCACGAAAGTGGTGTCAAGTCCGCCGAATACACGGCTAACCTGTCCATGGAGCGATACGCCGAAGGGATGGTGAAGCTCGTGGACGTGATCGAAAAGGAGGCTGAATTCGTTCGGGCGGCCAACCTGTATTACGCGGCCGTCAGCGACCTGAACAGCGCCACAGCGGCACTTGAGCTGGCCACCTCCGGCGACCTGGCCGGTTGGTTCACCAGCCGGGAACTTTACACGCCTAAAGCAGCCCCGTTTTTCCCCCGAAATGGCCGGCCGAAGCCGGACGGAAGCCCCATCTCTTCATCTGCCCAGCCGCAAAACCCCGAACAGGTGGGGGCGCTCCCACCGGTTACTCCGGTACCGTCCCCGGCCGTTACCCCCACAGGTGAGCTCGAACCCAAAACCCCGGAGAAGGAGTTTGAAGAGCTCCTGAAAATCGATGGACGGGATGCGGGCGAAAAAACCGTTCAACCTTTTCCGACCGGGACCGAATATATTGTTAAACCAGGAGATAATCTCTTCAGAATCCTGGTCAGGGGGTATGGACTTAGTACAGACAAGGCAGCAGAGCTCATTCCGGAGATCAAACGCCTCAATGGGATTTCCGATATCCGCAGGCTGAAGGTCGGGGCAAAGATAAAAATTCCTTCTTTGCGCCTGGCTCTCAAAAGGTAGAAGTTAAATTCGAAAATTTCAGGTTTATCAAGGGAAATGGGGATGGATGCGGAAAAGCTGATCCGGGAGGAATTCTCGCGGAACATCGGACTCCTTAACGAGAACGAGCAGAAACGGCTCTTGTCGGCGAGGGTGGCCGTGGCGGGGGCAGGAGGGGTAGGGGGACTCCATATCCTCACCCTGGCACGGCTCGGTATCGGCAGATTCACCATTGCGGACCCCGACATTTTTGAGGCAGTAAACATCAATCGCCAGTATGGCGCCATGCAGAGCACCATTGGCAGGAACAAGGCGGCCGTTCTGGCGGAGATGGTGCGGGACATCAACCCCTATGCCGATGTGCGGGTGTTTCCGGAAGGTGTAAATGGGGATAACCTGGATGGTTTTCTCGAAGATGCGGACATATTCATAGATGGCATCGATTTTTTTGAAATAGACATCCGGCGGCTCATCTTCAACAAGTGCAAAGAGATAAATATCTTTGCACTGACCGCCGCGCCGCTCGGCTTCGGCGCGACTCTGCAGGTTTTTTCTCCAAAGGGGATGAGTTTTGACGACTACTTCGGCATTTCCGATGATACGGAATATCTGGAAAAGGTCGCCGCCTTTGCATCGGGCCTTGCCCCGCGCCCTTACCACATCAAATACCTGGACCTTTCCAAAGTCAGTCTGACTCGAAAGACCGGCCCTGCGGTCTCGCCGGCCTGCACCCTTGCTTCGTCGTTCATTGCCACGGAGGTGGTGAAGATACTAACGGGTAAAGGGGAGGTGAGGGCTGTGCCTTGCTATCTGCAGATAGATCTATTGCGGGGAAGGTTCAAGCAGGGACGTGTGTGGCTGGGGGGGAAAAATCCAATCCAACGGCTGATGCGGTGGTTGATTCTCAAAAAGGCAAAGAACGCTGCTGCGCTGGGGGTGCCTGATGAAGTTTAAAAAGATACTCGAAGCGGCGATCCAGGCCCCATCCGGTGACAACTGCCAACCCTGGCGGTTTGAGGTCGGTGACGATGAAATCCGTGTTTTCAATCTGCCGGAGAAAGACGACTCTCTTTTTAACTACCGGCAGCACGCTTCCCTCGTGGCACATGGAGCCCTCCTTGAAAATCTCCTGATTGCTGCGTCCGCGCAAGGTTACAAGGCTGAAACCGCGCTCTTCCCGGACAAGGCGGAACCGAACCATATTGCAACGATTCGGCTCAAGAATGACAGCCCCCCTGATGAATCCCTCTATCCGTTTATCTCCCTGCGGTGCACCAATAGAAAGCGCTATGACGGTGCCCCACTGACTGACGAGCAGAGATCTGCATTGCTTGAAATGGCAGAATCAACAGGTTTCGGCAGACTAAGACTTTTTGAGGGGATGGGGAAAAAGGCCCTGACGAGAATCATCGCTCTGAACGACCGGCTCGTTTTTGAGAACCCCAATCTCCATGCCTTCCTCTTTGACCATATCAGATGGAACGACCGGGAGGCCAGTAAAACGAGAGATGGCCTCGACATCAAGACCCTGGAGTTAGCGTCATCCGATGTTGTTGCGTTCCGTTTGTTGAAGAACTGGCCGCTGTTAAAAACTCTGAACATCTTTGGTGTCTCACGGATAGTTGCCGGGAATGCGAAAAAGCTTGCCATGTCTGCCTCTGCGGTAGGGATGATAACCGTTCCAGGAAACAGCTCTGAAGACTTCATCTCTGGCGGACGCCTGATGGAAAGGGTCTGGCTGGAGGCGACACGACTAGGAATCAGTTTCCAGCTCATGACTGGAATAACGTGTTTGATGGGCAAGGTCATGGATGGAGATTTTGGTGGGCTGTCGCAGGAGCAAGTTGGGCTGGTGAAGGAAGCGCATGATGAGATAGCACGGCTTTGCAGGATAAAAGGCGAAACCATAGTTGTGATGTTCCGAATGGGCCGGAGTGGGCCGCCGACTGTGCGGTCGCTGCGGGTGGAGATTCAATACCAAGAGATTAATGATTGCACCACTCGCAACGACAACAAGGTGTAAATGTATAAATGGAACATTGTATTAGTGACTCACCAATTCTTTTTCTGCATTTTCAAGTATCTCTGCAAGTCTGTTAAAAAATCTCGCGGCAGGTGCGCCAGCCATAATTCTCCTGTCAAAAATTATTATTAACGGCATTGTTTTCCTTACAGTTAATTCTCCGTTAACAACTAAAGGCCTTTCTTTAATCCAACCAAAAGAAACAGTAAGAGGCCAGAGCATGTCCGCCACTATGAAGTCAATCCCATACTTGGCCGGCGAGTTGACAAAGCAGGCGCATCCCCTATGCTTTGTCCACATGCCGGGGAAATAACGAGGCAGGCGTATAAGCCATTTTGTTATGAAGACCGGCAATCGGCTGAGTAGTGAATAAAAAAGACGCCAACGTGGATTTGAGTCAAAATCAGCCTCTGTCAGTTCATGCAATTCCTTTGTTATATCTTCAAGAGATTTAGTTGGTATGTTGTAAATTGTGTCTGCAAGGACCACAGCTTCGGCGCCGGGTACGTTTCTTTCAACCGCAACAGTGATATCTATGGAGTTAAATTGAACCAGCCGCTTGAAAAATGATAGTCCAAGTATTGCACGGTTGGCGGTGGGAAACTCCTTTAGAGCTATGGCAGCGGCCTTCACAACAAGTGTGGTGTAAGAAGGTTTTATCCCGGTTGTCTTCTGTACTGTAGTCCTCAGATTGCCCATTGATGTTGCGTCGATCTCTCTGACAAATGTTACATTATATACAGGGCGCATCTCGTCATTCAGTGTCCAAAACGACCTTGCAATGCGATTGCTGTTAAGTACATCGTATGCTTTCGGATTCTTTCCTTTTATTGGTTCAGACATTCAATCCACCTGCATCCTCCTGAAATTTGACACCTTCGATTATATCTGCGGCCTGTTCGGCTGGTCTGTATGACGCGATAAGATTTTGTAATTTGGCAGAATTTTGATGGAAAGATATATTCCGTATAATTTCTGTTGACATTTTTAATAAAGATTGTGGATTTATCAACAACTCCTTCCACGTTAATGTTTTTCCCACGCCTAACGTTTCTACCCTGCGCATGTTGAATGCCTGGTCCGGTATGGTTGGAACACCGATAACCGGCTTGCCGTGAGAAAGAGCCTGATAAATGGTGCCGTTTCCTCCATGGCAGATAACCAGATCAGATACCTCCATTGCAAGATCACCGTCAATATAATCTTCAACGAATATTTTGCCTTCAATACTTTTAATCCCGGAGATTTGTCCTCCAGTGGTAATAATAGCCGAAAAATCCGAGCTCTTGAAAAGATCATATACTAAAGTAAAAAAATTACTTATGCCGGTTGTTCCCATGGTGATATACACAAGTGGGTTATTTATTTTCTTTGGAGGCCACCAGGGTGGTGTTGAAACGTTGCTCTGCTTCCAGGTCAATGGTCCGATATAATGGTAATCTTCCGGCAGGTTCTTTGTGGGGAAATACTCCGGTATATCGGCTAGCAGCGTAATATCCTTTCCTGTAAGGCAGTTTGTTGCAGTGACAGTCTTGCTGATTTTGTACTTTTTACTCAGTTTGCTGAATGTGTTCATACTGTTGTTAAATGTGAGCATTTCAAGCTTCAGGTTCAAAGTATTCAGTACTCCCTTCCAATACGAACCGCTTCCGGCAATAAATTCCGGGACCCAGCCAAAGAAAGGAATATAGGGTAACGCCCTGTATTCCGTGGAAGAAACATTTACAATCGCAGCGTGCTTCAGACCTGCGATATGCGTAGAAATTGGGGCGGTGAATCTGCCGTCAGTAAGAACAATATCAGGTCGTACATCCCTGTACAGCGCCAGGTCGGCTTCAATCATAAGCTCGATTTCTTCTTCCCTGACAAATCTTAGTTTCCCACTACGGATGTTGTCGAATAATTCGTCAGGGTCAGGTTCATGAAGCGGCAAGACAGGGAAGCATTCCCGCTCGATAAAGTTCTTTTTCGGACTTTCTCCTGCAAAAATGACGTCATGACCTCTTTTCCTGAGTTCGATTCCCACGGCAAGAGGGCGGCTTATGTGGGACAAAGTATGCGTATAAGGGATGCAGAGTATTTTCATAAAACGCATATTACTTGATTCTGTAAATAATTGAATAGAAAAAAAGGACGTGGATAGTATCCACGTCCTTTTTTTGAAAAGCAGTATGTGGTATTTTTTATGCTTTTTTCCTGCGGGCAAATACGCCGAGTCCCAGGAGACCTGCTCCGAGCAGGAGGATGGTTGACGGTTCAGGAACGACTTCGAACCCGGTGGAGCCATCAAATTTGAACGTCTGGGGGTTCACGCCTGCCTCGGTACTCGTTCCATCCCACATAACTGTTGGGTGAAAGAATTCAGGCTGATTGAGAGTGCCGGTCGTCGTGAGGCGGAACAACAACAGATCGGTGGTGAGGTTGAAATAGTTAGAATCAAAGGAGTCAACAATGAATTTTACGTCAAACGAACCCGTGCCGAGAGTACCCGGAACCTGGGCTTCGAAGCTGCTGGTCAAGCCGGCAAGGTGGCCGGAGAGAATCTCAAGGCCATCGGTGTAACCAGAAACATTGTTCGGGTTTGCATCTGGGGTGGTATCAATATACATTTTAAAAATGGAATTAATATCTTCACCTGCGGAAAAAGTGGCGATTTGATGCCCAGCTGAATTGAAGCCTTGAGAGACGACGGTTTCGTCGAACTTTGTCACAAAGGTCAATTCCTTTGTATTAAGAACTATCCCGGGGAAAATAACCGGTATTCCGCCGTTATCAAAACTGCCAACTCGTCCCTGGAGAGTGAAGTCGATTCCATAAGGAGGGTTGGGCGTGGGGACAAACTGCCCTGGTATAAAGCCGGTTGCAAGGCCTGTGTCGGTTCTATAGGTCCAGAGATCGATGTTCTGGAACGTACCTGCCCCATTTTCATCAAAGCCAATGGAAACGGCCTGGGCATTTCCTGCCGACACTGTGAGAGCAAACCCCAGTGCCATTGAGATTAATATTTTCTTCATGCTTTTACCCTCCTTTTTTTCTTTTTTTAAACTTGTGTAAAATCCTCCTTGCATTAACCTACTCCTCCTTTCAAATTTAGTTTTATTAATTCCGTTCCTCTATTAACGGATTCAAACCCATAGAGCAAAATGCAGGCTTATTCATTCTTTGTGGATTGATACAGCAATTGATATGCCAAATTGTAACATATTGATATGTTGTTGTTTTTACAAATTGGCTTGGTTGAATGAGGTGATTTCTGTAAAGTTTACCGACAACAATTTAGGGAATTCTTTACAGTTTAGACTTCGGAGTGGGATTAAGTGAGAGGATAGAGAAAGTCGATTACGGCTTACCAGAAATACCACCGCCCGGTCTGGAGAACATATATCCCGAGGGCGAGGTTTGTTATGGCGTGGGCCACGATGCAGAGGGCGATGCTTCTCGTATAATAGAGGAGGAGGTTGTAGGCTATGCCGGCCATCATGCCGGCGAGGAAGAGGTTGTGCTCCAGTCCGAAGAGTACCGTTGAGATGAGAAAAGACGGCCATGTGAAGAGGCCGATGGGAACCTTTGCAAAATCACTGTTTATTACATACCTGATTAAAAAGGACCTCCAGAAGAGCTCCTCCATGATTGGGACAACTATTGCCGCTCCGGCAAGCCTCGCAATGACTATTCCCGTTCTTAAACTGTCGTCCTGGAAAACGTTTGGGTTAAAACCCTTTGGGGCACCCAGTGTGCCGAAGGACCAGTCCATATTTACCCAGAGGAGAAAAACAAGCAGGCCGGTGAAGACAGAGGCCACAGCGTGGGAGGGGTTGGTAAGGTCCTTGACCCTTAATTCGGAGTATTTTGCCCTGAAAATCAGGAGTGTAAAAAAAACCGACAGTGCCTTTACGGGATAGAGGAGATAAAGGGTTGGGTCCTCAAAGTGGATGAGCCCCGCACCCTTAAGGACACGGGCAAGCTCCTCGACTCCGATGAAGGCCATAAAGAGGGCAAATGGAAATATTCTGGGAAACGCAGTGCTTTTCATGGGTGCCGGTTTTATTCACAGGTGCTAATTTTGCGCAGAATAATACAAAACCGGTTTGAATGGCAAGAAAACTCTTTTTACTGCAGGTTTATGGAGGGGGGAAACTCCGCAATGGTTTACGTACAGAAATGTACTGCTCTTTCCTGTCTTTTCAATAGTCTCCCTTCGTCGGTTATAACCTCCCAGACATCAATCCGCTCTTTTCGGACCCTGTCCATTAGGGTTTCGATATTTGAATAGCATGGCTGACGCATGCCGTGATAGTCGACCAACGGCCCGATAGGTCTGAAGTAAATGCTGAAGCGGGAGAGTAATCGCAGTAATGCCGGTTCCATGACCGCAAACAACTCGGTTATCCCATGCTCGACGCTCATCTGCATTATAGCCTTGATTAAACCCAGTGTTATGCATGGCATTATCAACTCTTTACTGACAGGCAGCCTCTCGTGCAGGTAAGAGGAAGAAGCCCCGGTTATCCGATAGTCTTCTGCCTTTCTCCTGTATTCCTTTGAAATGGCGAATCTTGATATTTCAGCCGCTGCTTGTGTGCAACCGAGTTTACGGTCTGCCAGCAACGGGTGGCTGCATATGTTTTGAATCGGAAAACTCCTTCCCGGGGTATACCGTTGCGGCAGAATTATTCTTACCGTCCCAACAAACGACCTGCTCAAACGATCAAAAAGCAGACTGTGAACAGAACGGGTATCGAATTCATCCGTCTCGCAATCATCAGGAAAGGCGTCAGGGGTCTCAAAATTATTTTCTTTGCAGTAGACCTGATAACGTAATCGGTATGCCTCCTCCAGCAATTTGATGGTGTCGACTGGGACTACATCGAACCAGTAATTGTAAGCATCGATCAGCTTTACGTTGTTTTCAATTGATTTGCTGATCATTGTGTTAGATACGCTGAGCATCTCTACCTCCCTTTGGGTGAGCGTCTGCTCGGGACCCCCAAGAAAATATACATTAACTCTATATCATCAGTTCTGTGCAAAGCAAAAAAAAGCCGGGGCAGAATATCGTATAGATATTTCGGCGACCCGGCTGTCTCGTGGAGACCCTGTAGGCTTTCCGTCCTACCCTCGCGGGTAGTTTAGTATTATCGTCTATCTTATATGGGCAATTTTCTTTAAATTAAATAACATGAAATTTATCAGTAATCAAGCCCTATTGGCGAAAAAATTGAATTTTGTATAAATATCTCGTCTTGAAATTTCCCCTTCGTTTTATCTAGGGGCAGTAAATTATAATAGGATCGTGAGAGAAAAAATTTCGACAGTATTTTTGATTGCATTCGTATATAAAAAACTGTTACATCTGGATGCCACGATAAAATTACTTAATTTTTTGCTGAAGTTACCGATAAAAAGGATAAATATTTCTTATCTGGTGTCCATCCGAAACTCGGAAGGGCGTTGATTACGTTTCCAATTCGGAAACGAGGGTTTTTTGTTCCGGCAAGGAGATTATGAAGTATCGTAAATCCTTTGTAATGGCAGCTTGACAAAAGAGAACGTTATTGTACTCTTAACTTCCCCTGCAGTTTTACCTCGGGAAAAAACAATATACATTTAAATGGTGCTCTATGAGTCGATTTGAATTCAAGAAAGTAACCAGAGACGACCCCTTGATTAATGAAGTGTATAAACTAAGGTACAAGGTCTACTGCGATGAGTGGGGATTTGAGAAGCCGGAAGACCATCCCGGAGGTATTGAATATGACGAGTTCGACAAGCACTCGGTACATCTTGTTGCGTTGACAAATGATGGCAGAGAGCTGATCGGCACTATCCGTATAATTCTTAACTCGGAGTTAGGTTTTCCCATCGAGAACCACTGTAAAATTGATGGGGATTTGACAGGCCTAAACAGGCACCATCTCGGCGAGATATCCAGACTGGCTGTCAGCAAGGAATACAGAAGGAGAGCCGGCGACAGATTGATTTACGATGATGGCGAATCGGCCAATCTGGAAATTAATAGTATCATGCAAGAAAGGAGGAAAAACGAGTACGCTATCATAACGGGACTTTACACATGCATGTATAAAGAAAGTTTGGCAATAGGCCTGACAAAATGGTATGCGGTCATGGCAAAAGGGCTGAATATCCTCCTGCAGCGGATGGGTATAGTCTTTAAACCTATTGGGCCGGAAGTCGACTATCATGGGATAAGAACACCCTATATCGGGGCGATTGATGAAATTGCGATGAAAGTCTCCCGTGACAAGGCTGAATTTTTTGAAGCTTATGAGATAGGATTAGGTGGTTGATAGTTGATAGCTTCCTGTTGACATAATTGGGCGGGATATGTCATGCGTAGTTATACATTTACTGTTGATGATCGGTTAAGGATCAGCTCATGGAATAAAGACTTGGGGACTTTAAGTGGTAAGGACTATCTCGATGTCTGCGGTATGATCTATTATGAAGTGATTCCCAAAATTCGCAAAGGAGATGCAGATGCAATACTTCGGGTATTGGAAGATGGCAAGCCAGCAATGATTAATGGATACAATTTTGAATGTGTTTACGAAGAGGTTAGAGCGGATGTTGTTATTGATCCGATAACAGATGACGCAGGAATTGTCAAAGGCGCCGGAGTAACAATAATAAACCTCCAAAGTTGCGTATTGGAGAAGAAACTTCAACAGTTGCAGCCTATTATAGACATCGGGAATATTGCCCCAATGCTGGCCCACGGAGTGAGGAATCCCTTAAATGCCATAAAAGGAGCTGTCGTTTATATAAAAGATAAATACGCCGACGAAAAAACTCTTGTAGAGTTTACAGGAATTATGGAAGAGGAAATCTCGCGTCTCGATAACTTTGTCACAAAATTCCTCTGTACGTCCTTTTTTGATGCTGAAATTTCTGAAACGGACGTGAATGCAATGATCAAAAGACTCGAACTTTTTACTTCCTTCCAAGCACGTACTTGTAACATCAATGTAATATGTAAATACGGTGACGTCCCTCCTATAATGCTGAGTTCTTTTCAGGTTGAGCAGGCCCTTCTCAATATCATCAACAACGCAATAGAAGCTATGCCTTCAGAAGGACGTCTTTTTGTAGAGACTAGCGTAGAGAAACGTTCGGAGCAGGATTATATTGTAATTCAAATTTCGGATACCGGCCCAGGAATGGTTAACAGCGGTGAAAACTATGTTAATATCCTTTCAAACGTCAGAATAAAGGGGGAAGGCAAGGGGTTTGGTCTTTTTATTACTCGCGAGGTAATTCAATACCATGGTGGTCATATGGAAATCCAAAGTGAGAAGGGCATCGGAACCACTATCAAAATATTTCTTCCTGCTAACAAATTATAAATGGAGCAGAGGGTGAGAGTTAATAGTAACGGCAATGTATTAATCGTCGATGACGAGCCCAATGCGGTTAAAGTGCTCTCCGCAATCCTTTCGGCAGATGCCTACAGGGTGTTTGAGTCAAACGATGTGGAAAGCGCCATTCGGGTTTTGAATAAAAGGGATATAGATGCGGTGATAACAGATTTAAAAATGCCCGGCAAGGACGGGATGCATTTTTTTGACTATATTCAGGAGAATAGCCCCGACATTCCGGTGATTTTTCTGACGGCATTCGGGACTGTCGAATCCGCTGTCCATGCCATGACCAACAAAGCCTTCTATTATTTTATCAAACCACCGGATTATGAGAAACTCAAGGGCATCCTTTCCAGAGCGGTTGAACAGCGGCTGTTAAAAAGAGAACTTGAAACGTTGAGACGGAAACTTTCTGCCCAGCACGGCCCAAACCGTATTTTTGCGAATACCCTCGAAATGGTTAAAATATTCGAGACTATCGAGGCAGTCAAAGATTCTGCCAGCAGCGTTCTTGTATGTGGAGACACAGGGACGGGGAAGGAGCTGATTGCCAGGTTGCTTCATTACAGCAGCTTAAGGAGCGAGAAACCTTTTGTTGCCGTTAACTGCGCGGCAATACCAAGAGAGTTGATAGAGTCGGAATTGTTCGGCTATGAAAAAGGGGCTTTTACCGGCGCCGTTTCAAGAAGAGTAGGAAAGTTTGAGGAGGCTGCCGGCGGCACAATTTTCCTTGATGAAATTGGAGAGCTTGAACTTCCACTCCAGGCAAAACTCCTCAGAGTGCTGCAGGAACGAGAAATTGAACGACTTGGCAGCAATAAAAAAGTTCACGTAAACTTCAGACTCGTATCGTCCACCAATCGAGATCTTAATGCGGAGATCCAATCCGGATACTTCAGAGAAGACCTGTTTTACAGAATAAATGTCGTTCAAATAACAGTGCCGACTCTCAAAGACAGAAAGGATGACATTCCTTTGCTGGTTTCAGAGTTTGTAAAAGAATTCTGTATTCTGGAAAATAAGATGCTTACGGTAACAGATGAGGTAATGGATGTGTTCTGGAATCATCCATGGCCTGGGAATGTCAGGCAGCTAAAAAACGTCATTGAGAGAGCCGTTGTCCTTGCAAAAGGAGACAAGATCACTTTGCGTCACCTCCCCGATGGTTTTATTCCGGAACAGAAGAAACCGCGTGCTTGCGGCTCATACAAGACACTAAAGGAACTGGAACTCCAGGCGATCAAAGATGCACTTCAGGAACATAAGGGTAACAAGTCAAAGGCAGCCAAGGTGCTCGGAATATCGCGAAAGACGTTTTACAAGAGACTCAAAGAATTGCAGATCATTTGAAGTGTTTCCGTTGGCGCCAAATATTCGGTTGTTATAAAATATTCGCAATAAATGTATCTATTGGATACATATTTTATGTCTTTTTGGGCATATAATGCAAAACTGTTTCCCTCGGAAACAGTTTTGATGTTGCTCCCAAAGAACTTACCGTTGATCAGTATGGGTTCCCACTCAATAAACGCCTGCCCAATAATAAATAATTAGTTTTCAAAACTTTGAAATAATTAGTAAATACGCCTTGTTAATTCATTGGTTACAACTAGAATCCCTTTCATTAGTCGTGACTTATTGCAGTGCATAAACTTCTGGCATCAGACTTGCTCATTACTTTCGGCTATGGACGGGAATAGAATATTAATTATTGATGAGGCAGGGTTTTCCAGGGTTTGTTCTGCTATCCTGGAATTTGCGGGATTCAAGGCGGAAATGGCCGTGAACTCCCATGATGTTGCGCAATTGTTGAATGATAACGAGTTTAGACTTATAGTAACGAGTTATCCGTATGGTATGTTTTTGTTAGAAGAAGAAATACGAAGCAGGAATATTCCCATTATTCTTTTGTCTGACCATATCAGCGAAGATCTTATTAATTATCTTGAAGGCTTTGAAAAATCCTATTGCATGATAAAACCTCTTGACTATCAAAAGTTCAGGACAGTAGTAAACCAATTAATGAACGGTCATATTAATAACCGGGGGGGAGTGAACATTGTCTAGAAAACTATGCGCAATCCTATTTATTATTTTTTTTGTCGCGGCGTGTGACAGAAAAACGAAGGGAGAGCTCTTTAATGAAGGCGTTAAAATGCTTAAAGAGAACAATCCAAATGGTGCGATTGTCTTATTTAAAAATGCCATAGAGAAAGATCAGAACTATTCTGACGCCAGGTATCAACTGGCAAAGGCTTATATGGCAGCTCAGAAGTATGATCAGGCAGAGAAGGAATTCCAGAAAGTGCTGAGGCAATATCCTTCCCGAGCCGATATCCAACTGGAACTTGCAAAGTTGTACAACTTTACCCACAAGCCGGATCAGGCTTTGAGGGAAGCTGAGAGTTATTTGAAGTCCCATCCCGATCATGCGGAAGCATTGGAGATAACCGGGATTGGTTACGCCATCAAGAATATGCCGAATGATGCGGAAAAATACTTACTGAAAGCTATTAGCGCCGAACCGGGTAGGGCCACTGCCAAGCTTGAGCTGGCTGGAGTTTATGCGCAAAAGGGCAAGGAACGGGATGCCAAGGCATTGATCGATGAGGTTATTGCCAAGGATAACAAGAACACAAGGGCGTATAACATGCTGGCAGCCCTTGAGACTTCACTTGGCAACAACGATAAGGCATTGCAGCTCTATGGGAAGATAGTGGAGATTAATCCCTCTGACGGAAACGCTCTGTATCGATCCGGCTTGATATATATTGGGAAAAAGGACATGGATAGGGCCGATAAAGTGGCCGATGACCTAATACGGAAATTCCCCAAGCGTCCTGAGGGTTACCGGCTTAAGGGGCTCGTTTGTTACCACAAAAAGAACTTTAATGAAGCAGTCACAGCTTTTCAAAACTCCTTGAAAATACAACAAAACCTTGGGGCGTATTACTATCTAGGACTAAGCCATTACAACCGTGATGAACTTGAACTCGCTCTAAACCAATTCCAGAAGGCCCTGGACATCAGCCCGGCATTCAACCAGGCAAGACTGCTAAAATCAATGATTCTTCTTAAACAGAAAAGGGTCGATGACTCAATAACTGAGGCTAAGAAGGTTATTGATGCGGATAAGGGTAATGCTCTTGCCCATAATATTCTCGGCAGCGCTTACCTGGTGAAGGGGATGCCTGATGAGGCAATGGCGGAACTAAATAAAGCAATCGCCCTTAACCCCAAGCTTGTGGATGCGCATATGAAAAAGGGGCTGTTCAACCTTGTGAAAGGGAAGACAAGGGAGGCGGAAACCGAGCTGGAGACCGCTGTCCAGATCGCCCCGGATGTCCTCAATACACGATTTGTTTTAGCATCCTACCATATGCGGCAGAAGAGCTATGCCAAGGCGTTCAACGTCCTGAAAGAGGGGATTAAAGGGCAAAAGAGCGATGCGCTTTTATATAATTCCATGGCTTCCGCACTATTTGCGGAGAAAAAAGAAGCGGACGGGATCAAGTATCTGCAAAAAGCCAAAGAGGCCAACCCCGATTTTTTTGCTCCTTCTCTTAACCTTGCCGCCTATTATTCGTCAAAAGGGGAGTTGGAAAAAGCGCTTAATGAATACCAGGGCGTGCTGAAGCGTGCTCCGCAAAACCTGACCGCGTTGATTAATATTGCATTGATCCTTGAGGCCAAGGGAAAAGATGGTGAAGCCATAGCCTATTATCAGAAGGCAAAGGAGACAAGGCAAGCTGAAGGTTTCCTTTCACTTGCAAACTACCATATCAGAAAGAAGGAAACAAATAAGGCGATAGGAGTGCTTAATGAGGCAATCAGTGCGGATCCTCGCAATGTTACGGCCATGGAACTGAAGGGAAGAATTTATTTGAACGATAAAAAGTTTAAAGAGGCGGTCAAGGTATTTGAACAGATGGAGACATTGGACCCTGACAGGGCACTGCCGTTGAAAGTCGGCGCTTATGTAACAATGAAGGACTTAACAAAAGCTGTCGATAACGCCCAAAAAATTATCAATCAAAAACCGAATTCTGCTTACGGCTATACGGTCCTTGCCTCTGTGTATGAAAGTCAGAATGATCTAAACAAAGCAGCGGAAACTCTGAAAAATGGGCTACGGGTTGACGCGAAAAATGCCCAAGCGGCTATGATGCTGGGGAATCTCCATGCAAAAAAGAAAGACTATTCTTCGGCATTAAAGACCTACGAAGAAATTGTAAAAAGAACCCCTGCATATTCCCAGGCAATTTTTGCCCAAGGGACTGTCTATGACCAGACAGGAAGGAAAAAGGAGGCCGCCAACAAATACAGGGAGGCACTCAGTAAGTCGGGTAGTTATGTTCCCGCGCTTAATAACCTTGCTTATCTTTACGCAGACGGTTATGGAAGTAAAACCGAAGCCCTTAAACTGGCAACCATTGCATATAAACTCGAACCGAACAACGCTGGCGTGATGGATACCATGGGATATGTCCTCGTAAAAAATGGTAAAAAAGATGATGCAAGGAAGTTGCTTGAAAAGACGGTAACGCTTATCCCCAATAACCCTACGGCCCATTATCATCTGGCCTTGGCGTATAAAGAAAGCGGGGATAAGGCCCGGGCTCTTAAGAGTGTTCAAAAGTCCCTGGAGCTTGGTGATTTTCCCGAGGCTGGTTCTGCAAAACTTTTACTTTCCGAGTTAAAAAGGTAGATAGGAATCGGCATTATGCAAGTGACCTTGCTTTTTCTCATGGCCGGGGATGCAGCCTTAGCAGTTATTGCCGTCTCTTCGGCATTTATGGTGAGGTTTGGCTCCTTTTTAGGGAATGAAGATCTGTTCAGTTTGATGGGAGGGGTAAGAGTATCTGTTTTTTCTCTTGTTCTGATTACCACATCATTCCTCATGGAATTTTACAGTCATGAGAAGCTCCTAAAAAAGAGGGAGATGCTGATAAAAATCGCCATATCTCTCATCCTGTCTTTTTTTATTCTGTCGTCAATCTATTATATGATGCCGATATTTATGTTCGGTAGGGGATTATTAGCGCTGGCGCTGACTATCTTTGGTTCTCTCCAGTTTTTATGGCATATCGGTTGTAATAAATGTCTGAATCTCGCTGGACTTGCCAGCAGGGTGCTTGTCCTTGGTACAGGACCTTTGGCAAAGCAGATCGGAGGGCTTATTACGACGACAAATAATAACCATGTACTGGCAGGTTACTATAACTGTGCCAATGAGACGGTATTTGTTCCTTCACACCATGTTATCGGTGAAGGGGAAGGTCTTGACGACACTGCAATCAGAGAAAAAACCCACAAAATTGTTGTATCTTTGTCCGAGAGGAGGGGGGCATTTCCCTTAAAAGAGGTACTGAAGTGTAAATTCAGCGGTATTCAAGTAGTAGATGCACCATCTTTTTATGAACAACTGACGGGGAAGTTGCTCATCGAAAACATAACCCCCAGCTGGTTTATATTTTCAGACGGCTTCAGGGTTACAAATTTTAACGGCATCTGCAAAAGATTAACGGACATCCTCTTCTCTGTTGTCGGAATGGTTCTGGCGGCCCCTCTGTTACCGATAATCGTTTTTTTAGTCAAGTATGATTCTCCCGGACCGATTCTTTTTAAACAGACGCGCGTCGGTAACAGGGAAAAGAATTTTGTGCTCTATAAATTCCGTTCCATGAACCAGGATGCAGAAAGTAAAACCGGGGCTGTGTGGTCACAAAAAGATGACCCGAGGGTTACGAAAGCCGGCAAATTTTTGAGGGCAACCCGTCTTGATGAAATTCCCCAACTTTACAATGTGCTTAAGGGGGATATGAGTTTTGTCGGACCGAGACCCGAACGGCCTGAATTTGTAGCAAAGCTGATAGAGGCAATTCCCTTTTATTCGGAGCGACATTTTGCCAAGCCGGGTCTAACCGGGTGGGCGCAAGTCAAATATCCTTATGGTTCGTCAGTAGAAGATGCCATTGAAAAGTTGAGATACGATCTGTATTACATAAAAAATTCATCTCTCTTCCTTGATATTCTGATAGTGATGGAAACTGTGAAGGTGGTCCTTCTTGGCAGAGGGGGCAGATAGGAGAACAAGTATGCGGTTTTGGCATTTAAACAGTGTAAAACTATGGAGTTTATTTTTGTTCTCGTCCGTTCTATTGGCTGCTGTTCCGCTACAGGCTGCGACGGACGGGGATTATGTGATCGGCGATGGTGATGGCCTGCAAATATCCGTGTGGGACACCCCACAGCTCAGCACAGGGGCTACTGTCAGACCTGACGGTAAAATAACCCTCCCGGGGGTTGGGGATGTGGTTGCATCAGGATTTTCTCCGGCACAGTTGAGTGAAAAACTTACAGAGAAGCTGGCCAAATTTGTGAAGAAACCGATAGTAACTGTGATAGTGGGTGGAATTACCAATAACAAAATATATGTTTTCGGTGGTGGTGTCCCCCCTGGAGTGATCAATCTGCCTGGCAGGACGACTCTTCTCAAGTTCCTGATCAGATTTGGCAGCTTTAAAGGTATTGATTTGGAGCATTCGTATTTATTGAGAGAAGGCAAAAAACTGAGTGTGAATTTCTACGATCTTCTCATAAAAGGAGATTTATCAAAAGATGTGATGTTGCAGGCAGAAGATATTCTTTATTTACCTGATAATGAAGCCAATAAAATCTATCTGATGGGCGCTATAAATACTCCTAAATATATATTTTACCGGCAAGGTGTTAAAATTCTGGATGCGATTTTGGAAGCAGGCGGATTCACCAAATTTGCCAAGGAGAATAGTGTCCTTATCCTGAGGAAAGGTCCTAATGAAAGGGAGGAGATCACCGTAAAGATAAAGGACCTTATGAAAGATGGAGACATCAGCCAGAATATCGATCTTATGCCAGGGGATTTTGTAATAGTTAAAGAAAGTATTTTTTAAACGGAGCAAATTAATGGAAACACAGTCTAACGATATCCGTAAATATTTCAAAATGGTTCAGAAGAGAAAATGCCTCTTTATAACCATTTCGTTAAGTATTATGTCTATTATTGTGTGGGGCAGTTACTTTTTGCCAAAACAATATGAGGCAACAAGTACAGTATTCATCGAAAAAAATATCATAAAAGACCTGGTGAAGGGGATCACTATTACACCTTCGGTAGAAGACAAGATAAGGGTGCTGAGGTATGCTTTGCTCAGCAGAGTATTTGTTACAAAAGTGCTGCAAGACATTGATATCGACACTAAAATAAAGAACGAGAAAGAGTTGGAAGCTCTGGTTGCAAAATTCCAACATAACACACAAATAAGCATTAAAGGAAATGATCTTTTTATAGTAACTTATCGTGACAAAGATCCAAGAGTGGCAATGAATTATGTTAATACTCTCGTCAGGAAATATGTAGAAGAAAACATATCCGGTAAGCGAGAAGAATCTTATGGCGCCAACAGATTTTTGACAGAACAGTTAAACGTGTTTAAGGAAAAACTTGGTAAATCAGAGAACGATATAATAAAATATCGTCAACAAAGAGGCGTGTTTGTTGCGATAGATGAGAATGCTCTTGTTTCTGGCATAAAAAATTATCAGACAGAAATAGAGAATATACAAATCAGAAAAAAAGAGATAAGCGCGATAAGGGATAGCATAAAAAGGCAGCTTAAGGGCGAAGAGCCTTTCACTGTTGCCGTTCTGAGTTCGAGACGCTCTGAGGGTGGGGGTAGCCAGATTCCTGCGCTGGAAAATAAAATTAAGCAACTACTGGTAAGTTATACAGAGAACTATCCAGAAGTTATAAAGTTAAGAGCTGAGATAGATGCCATAAAAAAACAAAATGCTGCACGAACTAAGGATGAAACAGCCAATACTCCGGAACCGGAGATGTCTACTCTCAACCCGATACATCAGGATCTCAAACAGAAGCTTTTCCAGGCAGAGTCCGAGTTAGAGGCGATTAACGCCAAACAACGGCAATTGCAGGCTACGATCGGCATTAAAGAGGGGGAGCTGCGCAATGTTCCCGAGGGTAAAAAGAAACTGGCCGATTTGGAAAGTGAAAGAAATTCCGCGAAACAAATATACGAACAGTTGATGTTACGGCAGGGACAGTCCGAATTGTCTAAACAAATGGAAGTCGAAGATAAGGCTTCCACCTTCAGGATTGTGGATCCTGCGGTTCTGCCCAAGAAGCCGGTCAGCCCTGACCGGATAAAAATGATTCTGGCGGGAATTGTTATTGGATTTGTCGGTGGTTTTGGCGGAGTATACCTCCGTGAAACACTTGACTCATCAATTAAGGATACCCAGACTTTGAAAACTCTAGGGCTTGAAGTTCTTGCGGTTATCCCGAAAATGATCAATGAGGTTGAACAGAAAAAAGAAACAAAAAAAGATCGTCTCGTATACGCTGCATCGGGTTTCTATTTCAGTATTATCTGTTTTTCTTTGGTTCATGAACTAATGGGCTTAACCTTAATTGAAAGAGTCATTAATAAATTGGGACTTGATAAACTGATCGGCACATGATTCTTTGGGCTGTGGAAGTCTTTAAGTGAGGAAAATCATCTATGAGTAGAATTGAAGATATTCTGGAAAAAGCAACGAGGCTTAGAAATGGCGATGCTCTCCCGGAAGGGGCCATAAATATCCCCTTGCAGCCTGTGGCGCCTGAGGTTTTTAAAATCGAACAAAAACTGATAGTCGAAAACCCCTACCTCGTGACCGTGACTGACTCAGGTTCGCCGATTGCAGAGGAATATAAAAAACTAAAATCTTTGATTTTGAAGCTCACGAATGCGGGAGGCTTTAAGAATACCCTGATGGTAACAAGCACTATGGGGGGGGAAGGCAAAAGCATTACCGCCACCAATTTGGCCATAACGCTCGCACAGGAGTATGACCATACTGTGCTGCTGGTGGATGCGGACCTCAGAAAACCGTCCATCTCCGGTTATCTTGGTATACAACCGCAAATCGGTCTGACCGACTGTTTAACAAAAGGTGTTGATGTAAGCGATGCCCTTATAAAAACCGGTATCGGCAAGCTGGTCATACTACCTGCAGGAAGCAGGATTGAAAACCCGGTGGAGCTTTTTTCGTCAAACAGAATGCAGACATTCATAAACGAATTAAAGCAACGCTATCCGGACAGATACGTAATCTTTGACACTCCTCCTGTGCTTTCGTTTGCCGACGCACATTCACTTGGTTTGGTCGTGGATGGGGTCATTTTTGTGGTGAAGGAAGGTGGTGCGGCCTTGAATAATGTGAAGGACGCGCTTAATATTCTAAAAGATACCAATGTCTTAGGGGTCGTATTCAACAATGTAGAACTCAGCCGGTTTGATTCTCATTACAGTTATTATACCTACAATACTAATTATTATTACAGTGTTCGGAAATGAAAAAATTATCGGCGATTACATATCTTGTTTCGGTTCTTGTTATTGTTTCTTTTTTTGCCCCAGTTGCTCGAGCTGAGATTTCATTAACTCCAAGCATAAGTGTTCGTGAAGAGTATAATGATAATATTTTCCTTACCCCATCTAATGAACAGGAAGATTTCATAACAAATATCACCCCATCCGTAAATCTTTCATATAAAACTGATTTAATTAGTCTCTTTCTGGATTACGGGTTCACTTATAGGTATTATGCTAATAATACCAACTTGAATGAGACCTCTCTAAACAGAAAGCAGAGAGCAAAGATTGATACCAAATTGTCTCCTATCAAAGATATATTTTTTATCAGGATATTGGATGAGTATCAACGAGTTCCTATTGATCAACGGAGGCAAGTTAGTTTCGATAATGAGATTGTAAATCTTACCGATTCAAACAATTTTCTTGTAAACCCGTACATAGAGTACCCTCTGAGCGGTTCTTTGAAGGCAAATGTCGGTTATAGTTACCAAAATTTATGGTACAATTCAAAACAAGGTGATGATGCGGAAAATCATACTCTCAAGGCTGTTCTGTCAAAGGCATTTTCGCCAAAATTAAACGCTTCTCTATCCTATTCGTATCTGTTTCACCGACCGCAAAAGACAGAAGTTTATGACAAGCAGGACGTTTCTCTTGGCATTGGTTACCAAGTGACACCAAAGCTTTCATTGAGTGGATCGGTAGGTGAATCGCGGTTCAAATATTTGTTGAGAGAAGAGCAAAGCTCTATTGTATGGCAGGCACAAGCAAGCTATCTCCTGACCGATATTTTTACACTTTCCGTCGGCTATTCGGAGAGCTTTGCCGATTCAGTGAATCAAGGTACCTATAAGAACAAAACGATAAATGGAAGCATAAATTATAATGGACAGATGCCAACAATACTTTCCCTTTTTCGTAACACAGCGGAGTACAATTCAGTAAATAGGGAAGACAGATCCTTGGGGGCAACACTAGCTACCAGCATACCGGTAACAGCCGCCCTTACTCCAAGGTTAACCGGTACATATACCCACTTTGATTTCTTGCCCGATAACGATAAGGTAAATAGATATAGTATGGGTTTTGCTCTCGATTACGCTTTAAAAATAACAACACTAACTGCTGGTTATACCTTTAATCTGAACGATTCAACTAACAATATCGATGACTACACCAATAATATAGTCTGGGTACAGGCAAAATTCAGTTATTGAAAAGGCAAACATGTACGGAGAATTTTTTAATCTGAAAACAAAACCTTTTGAATTAGTTCCAAACCCTGAATTTCTCTTTTTGAGCAGATCACACAAAAAAGCCATAACTTTCCTTGATTACGGCATAAGAGAAAAAATCGGTTTTATTCTGCTCACGGGAGAAATAGGTTCCGGAAAGACAACAATCCTAAGAAACCTGATCAAGGGGTTACAAGATAGAGTTGTCTTGTCCAAGATTTTTAACACCAAGGTATCCTCAGAACAGCTGATAGCAATGATAAACGATGATTTCGGTCTCAACGTTGTTGGAAAAGATAAAATTACATTAATAAGAGAACTGAATGACTTTCTAATTGAACAGTATGCGAAACAAAATCAGTCAATTCTGATCATCGATGAGGCTCAAAATCTGTGCGCCGAACTCCTTGAAGAAATCAGAATGCTGTCAAACCTGGAGACCGACAAACAAAAACTATTACAAATAGTCCTTGTCGGTCAGCCAGAATTGAGAAAAATACTAGCCAGCCCAGAGCTTAAGCAGCTAAAACAACGTATCAGCATAAGTTGTCACATACAACCGCTTTCCCTGGAAGAAACTGAAGCGTATATCTATCACAGGCTCCATACGGCCGGCAATCGGGATGCCGTCAAATTCAATAGCGGGACATTTGATACCATTTATAAATTCAGCAAGGGCGTTCCCAGGCTGATTAATATCATATGTGATTTTCTTATGCTATCTGCTTATGTGGAGGAGAAAAGAGAACTGGATCTGGAGTTGGTTAAAGAAGTAGTTGGTGAACTGGAGACCGAAAATAACTATTGGGAAGACAAGGCATTTTCAGACGCGGTCCCAATCAACAATACTATATTGGAAGAATTAACCACAAGGATGGAGAGAATTGAACAAAATATTAATCAAGTAGTAATTCAAAAAAGCACGGTCACTGATCTATTTGAAAGGCTGGCTGACCTCGAAAAGTTAATAGCCGGCTCGATCGAGAATTCACCGGCCGAATCGGCAAGACTGAAAGAAAAGTTAATATCGTTATCATCAAATGTAGAATTGCTTAACAAGAAGACTGCCGCACTCGAAAAGAAAGGCAATGATAACCCTGAAAACAAAAGAAAGGGTTTGTGGAATTGGATGGCCAGTTGATGAAAAATGCATTAACTATAGATGTGGAAGATTACTTTCATGTGAGCAATTTAGGATCGCATATTTCACGCAGCAGTTGGTGTTATCTTCCGGTCAGAATTGAAGAAAATACCCGACGGGTCCTTGATCTGCTGTCATTATACGGTGTGAGGGCAACTTTTTTCGTTCTCGGGTGGGTTGCCGAGAGGATGGGCACTCTCATCAGAGAGATCAGCTCTGCCGGACACGAGATTGCCAGTCATGGCTATGACCACAGACTCGCCTATGAATTGAGTCCT
Source organism: Geobacteraceae bacterium (assembly GCA_009773645.1). Lineage (GTDB taxonomy): Bacteria > Desulfobacterota > Desulfuromonadia > Geobacterales > Geobacteraceae > WSYB01. The sequence continues at coordinate 219,440 of WSYB01000001.1, read as the reverse complement.
GATGAGTTTCGCGCTGACATCAGAAGGTCCAAATCCATCATAGAAGATGTCACAGGCGCGAGGGTTGACGGCTACCGTGCAACCAGTTATTCACTGGTCAAGAGTAACCTCTCCTATCTCTGGATATTGGCGGAAGAAGGCTTCCGCTATGATTCGAGCATATTTCCCGTCTATCATGACCGATACGGAATTCCAGACTGGGAAAGATTCCCTGCTCTTGTAAAAGATAACGGCTGCGCCATCTATGAAGTCCCGCCGTCAACGTACAAATTGTTAGGAAACAATATTCCTATGGCTGGTGGTGGATACCTGCGGCTCTTTCCCGTCCAGTTTCTTTCATTCTGCATTAACAGGATTAACAAGATAGAAAAGAAACCCGCTGTCATATATTTTCATCCGTGGGAACTCGACCCGGGCCAGCCGAGGATTAAAATTCCGCTTCAGAAGTCATTCAGACATTATGTCAATTTACATAGAACCGAAAAAAAAGTCGCGCATTTACTGAACAGGTTTAAATTCTGCCCCGTAAACGAGATTGTGTCACTGGACGAGGTTTATTGTCGGTGAACAACGGTGCTCTGCAATGGTATGCCCTGCATGTAAAATCAAAACATGAATTCGCTACCAACAGCGAGTTGCTCAGAAAAGGAGTGGAGACTTATCTGCCGGCCGTCAAAAGATTACGACAATGGAAGGATAGAAAAAAACTGGTGGAGTTCCCTCTCTTTCCCGGCTACATTTTCGTCCATATCCGGTCTGATCAAGAGGATTTTTGTAGGATTCTGAAGACGAGGGGGGTAGTAACCTTACTTTCTTCCGAACCGGGCTTTCCGACTGCTGTTCCGACCGAAGAAATCAACTCCTTGAGGCTGATTGTTGGAAGCGGCAATGAACTGGATATTTATCCTCACCTAAAAAAAGGGACGCGGGTCAGGGTAAAGCGAGGCCTCCTCGCAGGGGCGGAAGGGACCCTTGTGGAGAAGGAAGAGCGGTTCATGCTTCTCATTAATATCGAGCTTTTGGGGAGAAGCGTTGGTGTCAAGGTTTATGCCGATGATGTAGAAGCGGTTTAGACCGTTAGGGATACTTGAGACGATTCCTTCAGACAAACGAAGTGATCACATAAAGTTAAACAGCATTGCCATGCCCACCAAGAACGCCAATTACCGAAGAACTGATTTAGGTTGCCGCACATGTAACTGAAAGGGCGGAGCTATGGGCAAATGTTGGAAATATTCGAACGCCGCAAATACGGTTTAGGGGAAAAATGAAGATATTAAGTATAGTTGGCGCAAGGCCGAATTTCATGAAAATTGCTCCCATTTGTGAAGAACTGCAAAAGCGGGGGATACCTCATATTCTGGTTCACACAGGGCAGCACTATGACCAGAAGATGTCGAAGCTCTTTTTTGAAGAGCTTGCCATTCCGAAACCGGATATGGATTTGGGAGTCGGTTCCGGTACCCAGGCCCAGCAGACGGCAGAGATCATGATGCGGCTGGAACCCGTGCTGGAGAAGGAAAAGCCGGCTTTGCTGATTGTTGTTGGGGATGTCAACTCAACCATGGCAGCCGCAATCACCGCAGCGAAGCTCAATATACCGGTGGCGCATGTGGAGTCGGGGCTCCGCAGCTTTGACAGAACCATGCCGGAAGAGATCAACCGGCTTCTGACCGACGCCGTTGCCGACTACCATTTCACCACGGAAGCGAGCGCCAACGACAACCTGGTTCGGGAGGGGGTTGCGCGGGACCGCATTTTTTTTGTCGGAAATACCATGATAGATACCCTTTTGAAGCATGTGGAGAGGGCGGCTCGCTCGTCAATCCTGGGGACTCTAGGCATCGAAGCAGGAAAATACGGGGTAATCACCCTTCACAGGCCGTCCAATGTTGACGACAGGAAGAATCTGCAAGAAATACTTGAGGCGCTCAATGAAATTGCATCGGAACTGCCGCTCGTATTTCCCGTACATCCCCGCACGAGGAGAAGGATTGCCGAGTTCGGGTTCGATCACCTGGTGAAAGAATCGTCGGCCCGGGTCAGCCGGCAAGAAGATGGGCAACGCGGAATTTTTGTAACTGAGCCTCTGGGTTACCTTGATTTTCTTAAGCTGACAAAAGATGCGCGTATCGTCTTTACCGACTCCGGTGGCATCCAGGAGGAGACGACCGTCATGGGGATCCCCTGCATAACGCTCAGGTACAACACCGAACGCCCCGTTACCGTCACTTCGGGGACCAATGTTCTGGTCGGCGCCGGTCGAGAGAAAATCATCGCCGAGGGGAGAAAAAGGCTCGACGGTTTCGCCCGTAAATATTCCATTCCGCCACTATGGGACGGTCACGCGGCTGAAAGAATCGTCGACATTATCTGCAGTCGCGTGGCCGGATAAAACGGAAATGATAATCATCAAGGCATACAACGAGAGTTATCGCGGAAAATGGGACGCGTTTGCATTGGCGGCGGACGATGCATCACTCTTTCACCTGACAGGGTGGAAGGAGGCCGTAGAAAAGACCTTCGGCCACAAGCCCCACTACATTATGGCGACGCGTGACGAGGAAATTTGCGGGATACTTCCCCTCTTCGAGGTGAAATCGCGACTCTTCGGTCATGCCCTTGTTTCCGTCCCCTACGGTGTTTACGGTGGCATATCAACCCGTGATGAAGAAACTGCCGAAAGCCTCAGGAAAAGTGCCGAAACCCTGGCCGGCCTGATGGAGGTCGACTACCTGGAACTGCGTAACAGCACGAACGGCTCATGCCATCTTGCCGGATTGCCCGCTCGCGACGATTTGGGGGCGACCAACTGGCATGGCAAAGACCTCTACGTCACCTTCCAGAAGCGGATACTTCCCACCGTCGAAGAGAACATGAATGCCATTCCCCGGAAGCAACGGGCGATGGTCCGAAAAGCTGAGAAATCCGGCCTTTCTTCCCGCATCGGTCGCCTGGAAGACCTGGACCGGTTTTTCGCCATCTACGCCCAGAACGTACGCGACCTGGGGAGCCCCGTCTACCCCATTGCCTTTTTCCGGGCACTCATGGAAGGGTATAAAGATGCATTTATCCTCTCGGTTTGGAAAGATGGGAAGATGGTCGCAGGTGTTCTGACCTTCGTCTTTCGGGATATGCTGATGCCTTACTACGGCGGGGGCCTGCGGGAGTATTTCGACTACGCCGTCAACGACTTCATGTACTGGGAGTTGATGAAATACGGCTGCGAACAGGGAAGTGGGGTGTTTGACTTTGGCAGGAGCAAGAAGGAGACCGGCTCCTATCGCTTCAAGAAGCACTGGGGCTTCGAGCCCACGCCGCTCGACTACCGCTGCTATCTGGTCAAAGCCATGGAAATGCCGAACGTAAGCCCGGTCAATCCCAAATACAAACTGATGATAAAGGTCTGGAAGCAGTTGCCGCTTGCAGTTACTAACTGGCTGGGACCCAAGCTGGTGCGGGGAATTCCGTGAACATCCTTTTTCTCATCCACCGTATCCCCTATCCCCCCAACAAGGGGGATAAGATCCGGTCGTTTCATGAAATCAAGTACCTGGCACAGGAGAACAATCTCCACCTGGCGTTTCTGGTGGACGATGAACGGGACCTGGAGCACCTCCATGAACTGAAGAAGTACTGTGTCGATTTCGATTTTGATGTCATCGACACCCGCTGGCAGAAGATCAAGTCGTTGCCGTACCTGTTCTCTGACAAACCGCTGAGTGTTCCATGTTTTTATTCCAGAAAGCTCCAGCAGGCCATCGATCGGCGGTTGCAGGAGACCAGGGTTGACGCGGTCATCTGTTTCTCGTCACCCATGGCCGAGTATGTATTTCGCAATGACAGCTACCGTTCTGGGAGATTGAACGGGACAAAGCTCATCATGGACTTTGTCGATGTCGATTCGGACAAATGGCGGATGTATGCTGGATTCAGCCGGTTCCCTTATTCGGCGATTTACCGACGTGAGTGGCGCCTGCTTCAGGAGTATGAGAAGAGAGTGGGGGAGGTGTTTGACAGGAGTATATTCGTCTCCGAGAAGGAGGTGGAGCTCTTCAGCTCCTTCTGCCCGCAGGCCAGGGCCATGGCGATCCCGAATGGTGTGGACGCCGACTATTTCTCTCCTACCGAAAAAACCGGCTCAACCGAATTGACCGACAAGTCTGGCCCGACTGTTATCTTTACCGGTGCCATGGACTACTTCCCCAACGAAGATGCCGTCGTCTTCTTTGTCGAGGAAATATGGCCACTTGTCAAACAGGAACTGACGTCGGCACGGTTTTTCATCGTCGGCAGCAAGCCGGGAAAGCGGGTAAAGGCCCTGGCGGATAGTGATTCCCAGGTCACGGTTACCGGGTATGTTCCCGATGTCCGGCCCTACTTGGCAATGGCCGATGTCTTCATCGCCCCGTTCAGGATAGCCCGCGGCGTACAGAATAAGGTGCTGGAGGCCATGGCTGCCGGGGTGCCGGTGGTGGCGAGGCCCGAGGCGGTGCAGGGGTTGGGTGACCATCACGGGGGAATACGCGTCGTGAGCGAGCCGCAACAGTTTGCCCGGGCAGTCATTGATTCCCTGCGTGACGACCGTGGACGGCAGGCGATGATTGACAGCATGCATAACTACATTACCGAGCACCACTGCTGGACGACAAATCTCAAGGAGTTTACAGGTATTCTTGCAGCCTGACGCTGCAACCGCGACTGCTTTGGTGACCAGATGTTTACAGTAATATCTCAATGTGGAAATAGCGTTGATACCTCATCTTTTTCTAGCTTCTCACCGGTACCATGGGCGGTGATCGGGGGGGGAGAGGTATACGAGGGTGGAGGCGTGGCGGTGGCCTTTGAAGGGGTCATCTACAATGCCCGCGATCTGGCCCGTGAAGTAGGCGTCGAGCCGGACAGCACGGCCCACCTCCTGGCGCTTCTCTACGAGCGCTTCGGGACCGACCTCTTTACCCGGATCAACGGCCCCTGTGCCGTCAGCATCTTCGACAAAGTAAATGGCCGGGCCACCATCGCCACTGACCGGTTCGGCATCCGACCGATCGTCTATTTGGCCGACGGAAAGCGCTTCATCTCAGCCTCGCGCATTCGCGACATACTTGCCATTCCCGGTGTCGATCACGGAGGCGTCGACCCCGGTGCCGTGGTGGATTACCTCAACCTGTCCGCCGTGCCGAGCCCGCGGACCGTCTACCGTAACGTAAGGAAGCTCCCCCCTGGACATTTTCTCACCCTGTCCGAGAAAGAACGCTCACCCCGCCTCGTGCAATACTACGATATCGACTACACAGTCAGCGGCCTTGGTGAAGCGGAGATCCTTACCGGAATTCCTGTGGGGATAGAGGATGCGGTCGGATCGATCCTCGCCGCCGAGCGTGGCGCCGGCCGGCAGGTAGGGGCTTTCCTTTCGGGTGGTACCGATTCGAGCACCGTTACCGGCATGATCAAGAAGCTCTCCGGGAATGCAAAGACCTTCTCAATCGGCTTTGACGAACCTGGCTACAACGAACTCGACTACGCCCGGATCGCTGCCCGTCACTTCGGCGTCGAGCATCACGAGTATATCGTTACCCCCGACGATGTTCTTGCTGCCATTGATGCACTCGGTGACGTCTTCGACGAGCCGTTCGGCAACGCGTCTGCCGTTCCAACTTATTTCTGTGCCCAGCTTGCCAGGGAGCATGGGGTAGATACGCTCTTGGCGGGAGATGGGGGGGACGAGATTTTTGGCGGAAACGAGCGCTATGCAGCCGGCAAGTTATTCAACGCTTACCACCGGATTCCCGCTCTGCTCCGCAAGGGGCTCATCGAGCCGCTGGTCGGTGCGGCGCCGGCGGCCCATCCTGTTATTGAAAAAGGGAAGAAGTACATCCGCCGGGCCAACATCCCCCAGCCTGACCGCTTTTTCTCCTATAACCCGGTGGCTGCTCTCGGGATTGAGAACATTTTTTCGCCCGATTTCATCCGCCAGCTTGACGGTCACGACCCAAACGGCTGGGCCCGGGATCTCTGGACCACTGCAAGGGCCGACAATGAGCTTAATCGACACCTTTATCTCGACATGAAGTTCACGATCACCGACAACGACCTGCGCAAGGTTACCGGTATGACCGAGAAGGCCGGTGTTAGGGTTGCCTATCCGTTCCTTGATCCCCGATTGGTCGACTTCGCTGCGCACATGCCGGTCGGACTCAAGGTAAAGGGGGACCGGCTCCGGTACGCATTCAAGGAATCGCTCCGAAATTTTCTGCCACCGGAGATCATCGTCAAGCAGAAGCATGGCTTCGGGTTACCGATTGGGGTGTGGACAAGGTCGAAGAAGAACATTGCTGAGTTCGTCAAGGATGCGCTCTTAGGGCCGTCATGTTCGATCAGCCTATGGCTTCGCGAAGGATTTCTTGAGGAAATTTTTCGGATTCATCGGGAGACCGGGGCAGCGTTCTATGGGGATGTCATCTGGCATCTGCTGATGCTTGAGTTGTGGCACAAAAAATATCTTCTTTGTAAGTTACAGGGATATTTTACTGTTTGAGACATGAGGAAGGTTTGGTGGCTAATATGTGGAAATTTATAGGTATTGTCCAGCTATTTGTTTTTCTCACAGGAACTTCAGTTTTTGCCTGGAATAAGATGCCTTACGACGGCCATGATCTCTCTAGGGAGGGGGACAACTGGTATCACTATGAACAGGGGATGAGGATGGTGGATGCGCGGAACTGGGAACAGGCAGATAACGAGTTCCGCTATTATTTGGACCATGGTGCCATGCATAGGCGTATGTGGGGTATTGCTTATTATGGGTTTGCTGTTATGTCTCAGAAAAAAGGAGAGACTAATCAGGCATTAGAGTATTATAAGCTTGCTATTGTAGAGGATAAGCATCCTACGGTCTCAGTTGCTGACAAGGTTTACCAAAACCTAGGAGCTATTTATTTGAAAAGAAAGGAGTATAAAAGCGCAATTGAGAATTACCTAAAAGCCATTGGAAAAGATCCCAAGAGTGGTCTGTCCCACTATTATCTTGGCATGGCTTACTTGAAGAGTGGTGACCTTGTTAATGCCGAGAAGGAAGACCTGGAGGCAAAGAAGCTTGGGGTAAACTTCACTGCCCTTGCCGAAGGAATCTCAGAGGCCAAGAACCCCTCCCTTACAAAGCCTTCTGACGATGGAGAGCAGCCCGCCAAGGCTAAAAACAAGAAAAAAAAGGCGACAAAGTAATCCATGGTGCGTATTGTCAAGGACCTGTACGAATACCGCGAGCTCCTCGCCGTCCTGGCGTGGAAAAATGTCATTGTCCGGTACAAGCAGGCCTATCTGGGGCTTGTCTGGACGATCCTCAAGCCGGTGTTGCTGGTGCTCATCTTCTCCATCGTGCGGAGCTTCGTCGGCATCGAAACCGGCTCAGTCCCCTACGTGGTGCTCACCTTTGGTGCGCTCATCCCCTGGGTCTTCTTTCAGGAATCCACCTCCGAGGGTGTTAATAGCGTTGTCTCTAACGCCGTGCTGGTGAAAAAGATCTACTTTCCCCGCGTGATATTTCCCCTCACCGCCGTTCTTACCAAGGTCGTCGAGCTGTTTATCAACTTCATCATCCTGGCCGTTCTCATGGCCATTTACCATATCACCCCCACGGTGCACGCCCTGTGGGTGCCGCTCATCATCCTCTACACCGTTGTCGTGGCGCTCTGTATCAGCATGGCCGGCGCTGCCATGAACGTATATTACCGAGATGTGGCTACAGCGCTTCCGGTGGTCCTCTCGCTCTTCATGTACCTCTCGCCCATTATCTATCCGCTGGCCATGGTCAAAAAGACCCTGCTCGAAAATCAGGCCGCCGGGAAGTGGTCCGAGACCCTTTTTACCCTCTACACCATCAACCCCCTTGTTGGGATCATCGACGGCTTCCAGAAGGCCATGTTCTATGGAGTGGCGCCCGACTTCGGCGTTATCTGGCAGGGGCTTATCCTCGTCACGGTGGCTCTTCCCATCAGCTATTTTATCTTCAAACGGGCTGAGGCCTATTTTGCGGATGTGATATGACCATGCCAATCATCGAAGTCGACCACGTTACCAAGGAATACCAACTGGGGCAGCTCAAGAGCCTCAAGCAAACCTTCCTTGCGACAGCAAGCCGCCTCGTTGGCAAGGAAGTCGAACGACCCGTACCGTTCAAAGCCCTCGATGGCGTGAGCTTTTCAATAGAAGAGGGGGAGGTCGTCGGCATCATCGGGACCAATGGTGCAGGGAAGAGCACCCTCCTCAAGCTTATCTCTAACATTTCGAAGCCATCGAGCGGAAATATCACAGTACAGGGGAAGATAGCCCCCCTCATTGAGGTTGGTGCAGGGCTCATCGGTGACCTCACAGGTCGTGAGAACATCTACCTTAACGGCACGATACTTGGGCTTTCTACTAAAAAGATAAAGTACAAATTCGACGAGATCGTCGCCTTTGCCGAACTCGAAGAGTTCATCGACACACCGGTCAAGCGTTATAGCTCAGGGATGCAGGTGCGTCTCGGGTTCAGCATCGCAACCGTCGCCGATGCCGATATCCTCATCGTCGACGAGGTGCTGGCGGTGGGAGATCTCGCCTTCCAGCGCAAGTGTTTCGACCGTATGGAAGGCCTAATAAAACGACAAGGCAAAACCGTCTTACTGGTCAGTCATAATATTCGCCAGATAGAGCGGATATGTAGTCGCGCCATTCTGCTCGACAGGGGGCGGATTCTTTCGGATGGAGTGCCTGACGAGGTATGTGAGCTTTTCATCGAGCGCAGTAATGAAAAGATCGAAATGCAGACTAGGCAGATGAATTTCAGTGGGCGGAATCTCCGATCAACAGGTGAGGTTGAACTGGTTTCATACGGTCTTGTCGACGAAGCCGGCAATCCTACGGACGTGGTAACTATGGGCGAACCGACTACCATCCGTGGCATCTTTAAGGTTGATGAGGCCATTGAACGGCCAGAGGTCGTCTACGGTTTCCATACTATCGATTTCTTCTACATCGCCTCAATGGGTACAGCCAGCGTATCGGATCGCCGTGATTTCGTCCCTGGTCATAATGTGGTCGATTGCCATCTTCCCTCTGTTCCACTCGTACCAGGCGTTTATTGTCTGCGACTGGGCGTGCTTGACCAATACCGTCGAGAGATGCTCTGCGGTGACATGATAGTGGTGTTCAATGTGGTCTCATGCAACGAAAAAACTGTTCATATGCCGATTCTTGGAATCGTTTCTATTCCGTCGAGTTGGGACTTTTCTAATACCGACAATAAACAGGTTATGCAACAGTTGAATCTAGGAGGCGAGACATGAGCTTCGCCACATTCCTTTTGGTAGTGCTGCTTTTAGTAAGTCTTTACGCTTTGTACAAAGTGCGAGACATCCATTTGCGGGTTCACCGGCTGGGGGCTATCGAACAACGCTTACTCGATCTGGAGGCTAACCATAGGCAATTGAACGCGGAAGCCCAAGAGCCCCCCGGTACTCATAGAGTGATGGACAAACTTTACCGTCACATTGCCATGCTAGAGAATCGTTTTAATGGTTGTCCTCCTTTCGATTTGGTTCTGCCCGTCCCGGTTCCGGACCACCAAGGCTCGCCCCATTCCGGATTATCACGTGAGGGCTGGCTGGAGATTGCCCGAGCCATGCTGTCAGGTGCTTTAACCTATACGCGTGGGATGTCAGCACCGTTATCGCTCCCACCGTCGTTGGCGGCTGGCTACCCCGGCGTGCACAGTGATCCGTTACGTGGTACGCAGGAGGCGTATCTTGAGGGCTTCGCAAGAACACTTTTTCTGGCGGCACCGCTGTTGGTAAACGATCCATCCTTGCAGTTGTACGGAAAGAGTGTTGCTGACTACTATCGAGATTATCTCCTGAGGGGGGTGAGGCGGTTTGACATTGCAACCTTCGGCTGGCTCACAGTACCGAATCTTAATCAGCGGATTGTGGAGGCGGCGGGACTTACGGTCAGCCTAACAGTAGCACGCAACATCCTGTGGGAGCCACTTACTACCGACGAGCGGGACACGATAGCCCGTTGGCTACATCAGTTTGCTGAGATCGAGGTGATTAAAAATAACTGGCTGTGGTTCCCGGTTCTAATAAATACATTCCTGAAACGTGAGGGCTACTCCTATTGTAGTCCGATCATCGAGCGCTCTTTGGAAGCGATTCGTGGACTTCACGTGGACGGTGGATGGTTCCGGGATGGTGATAGCTTTGACTTCTATTGCGGTTGGGCGCTCCAATTCTATCCGATCTTCTGGGCATCTTGGGATGGTGATTCGTATCCGGAACTGCGGGATGAGTTTTACAAGCGCAATGACCAGTTCCTTGCCAGTTATCCCCATCTCTTCTCGCGGAGCGGCTTTATGCCTGTCTGGGGCAGGAGCATCTGCTATCGGTTCGCTGCTGCGGCTCCGCTTGCCGTTGCCTTCATGAGGCCGACAGCACCTGCACTCGATCCAGGTTTTGCGCGTCGGTTATGCAGCGGCAACCTGCTTCAGTTTGCCGACCACCCTAACTTTCTGTGCCATGGAGTGCCCTCCTTGGGGTTCTACGGTGAAGACCGCACCCTGATCGATGACTATTCCTGCTCAGCTTCGCCCTATTGGTGCGCAAAGCTATTCACGGCGCTGCTGCTGCCCGCCGAAAGTCCTTTCTGGACGGCGACGGAGAACGAAGGTTTCTGGAGCGACCCGTCGCCACGATTTGAACTGGGCACCACGGGAATGTGGGTCGAACATGACGCATCAACCGGACAGAGCCGGCTCTTCGCGCCCCAGGAAGTGCACCGTGATGATGCGCGCTACAGGGCACCATGGTTCGACACGGCCGATGTCAACTATAAATCAACCGGTAGGCGAGTTGCTGAGGGGATACTATCGTGACGCGCGCCGATTGGGCAACTCTTGAGCAGGATGTGCTCCGCGCTGGTCTCTGCTGCCGCTGCGGAACCTGTTCGGCTGTCTGCCCTGTGGCGAGTATCACCATTGAACCCGACAGCCTTAAACCCACGGCTGTTGCCGATTGTCCCTGCAGTCGCTGCGGCAGGTGTGTCGCCGTATGTCCCGGTTATAGCACGCCCCAAGCCACGCTTTACGGCCGACTGTTTGGCAGGCTGCCCCGGCATGACGAGCCCTACGGCATCACCAGGCGCTTTCTCGTTGGTCGGACCACGGATGAGACCATTTACCGTCAGAGTGCCGGAGGCGGTTTGGTGACGCAGTTACTTGTGAATCTTCTCAACGAAGGTGTCATTGATGGTGCCGTGGTGGCTGGCTACCGCACAGATCGGCCTTATGTGCCGGAAGGCAAAGTAGTCTCGATAAAGGAGGACTTGGTTCACTGTGCCAATTCCATCTACGTCTGCGTTCCTGTAAATCAGGTCTTACGTGAAGTCGCGTCGACTGGCCGACGGGTTGCCGTCGTCGGGCTACCTTGCGCTATAGCTGCTTTGCGCAAAGCCCAGCAGCATACTCCCCATCTGACCAAGAATATTGTAGTGCTGATTGGGATATTTTGCGGTATCAACATCGGCCAGGAAGCAACACTCTTTTACCTGAAGAGTAAGGGCATTCAACCCCATGACGTAACGTCCTACTCCACCCGTACTAAGGCCGACGGCTATGGCATTAAAGTCGGATTGCGCTCCGGCAACCTGCTGCACAAGAAAAACGTTGCTGTACATCTTGGCTTGGCGCCGATCTTCACGCCGTTGCGCTGCCACATGTGTCCCGACCTGATCAATGAGTTCGCCGATATAGCAGTCGGTGACACCTGGCTGCATGATGGCAACAGCGTACTGCTGGTACGCACCGAGGCGGGAGAGAATGCACTGCGCCCTGCTACCGACATGACTCTCGAACCGGTCTCAGATTTCGTCACGCACCGCAACGGTATAATCAACAAAAAGATAAAGTCGCAGTACCTGATAGAGCTTACCCATGGAAAACGACGAAGGGCAACCGAATTTGAAATGACAGACGAACTTCGGTGTGGTTATGACTGGAATGAGCGTGACCGACGCGTTTTTGCCGCGGTTCATCGTTTATTTAGTATACCTGTGGTTAGGAAGACGGCAAAGCACCTGCTGGTCGGTGACCGTTATCTGTCGCTACCGGTTGACCGTTCTTACTTGCCAGCAAAGGTATTAATCGCCGGGTACACCCTGCCGCTTTGGCATGAACCGCTTGCTTCTCAAATACAACGAAAGGCCCAATGAAAACTGCACGCGCAACCGATGCTTCTGGGGTTACCATACTCCTCTTCTGGTTTCACGACGACTGGGGGCAGTTCGGCAGAACCTACGAATGTGTTGCAAAGCATCTGGCCGAGTTGCCAGAGGTGCGCCATGTGGTTACCGTCTTCCCGCCGGAGCTGGCCGGCCAGAGTGGCCCGTGCTGGGTTCGTAGGGTTTCTGACAAACTGACGCTTGTCAACCAAGTTCTTTCACTCCGTGATGAGACGGGCATCGTTGGGCGGCTCAGGCGACTTTGGCTTGAGCGCGAATTCAAGAAGGTTCTTCGCAGCAAGGGGTTCAGACGCGATACAACGGTTCTGTGGCTTTTCCCTCCGCATCAGTACGTGGAAGATATAATCAAGATGGTGCCCCACCGGATGGTCGTAACGCAGATTGTGGATGACTTCACCCGGTTCGATCCGGCGTTCTGGCTCTATGACATTGCTAAGCGTCAGTATCCGCGAGTGCCCTTGTTTTCAGATCTGATCATTGCCTCGTCACAACAGAATTATGATTTGTTTTCTGAGGGTTCCACGCCTTGTCTGATGTTTGAAAATGGAGTCGATGAACGTTTCTTCGGTCAGCCGGCTGCTCCTCCCCATCAGCGCAATGGTGCACGACCACGAATAGGGTATGTCGGCTGGCTTACCGAACGAACTGACCTGGATTTGTTGGAATTCGTTGCTACGCAGCGGCCCGATTGGTCTCTTGTCCTTGTTGGACCCCAGTATGGCGTTGATTTGTATATGAGAGGGCTGCTGACATTTCCTAATGTGCATTATGTTGATTTCATTCCAAACAGTGAACTTCCGGACTTTCTATCAAAGCTTGACGTTTGCCTGATTCCTCATCGGGATACCGATTACACGCGGTCGATGAGTCCTTTGAAGCTATATCAGTATTTGGCATCGGGCCGGCCGATCGTTTCGACTAAAGTTTCAGGCGTTGAGCGTTTTGCAGAATATCTTACTATGACCTCCGACAGGTTCGAATTTGTGCAGGGAATAGAGAATACGCTTAATTGTGATACAGCCGAACAAAGTGCGCGGCGTATTGCTGCTGCTCGCAATGAAACTTGGGATAAACGAATAAGGGTCATGTTTGACGCTGTTGTGAGTCGATTGTACGAAATTAACAGCTGAAGGTTATTTTGTGACTATGACTGAAAACGATTTAAGACTTATTGCTTTTTATCTCCCCCAATTCCACCCGATTCCGGAAAATGATGAATGGTGGGGCAGGGGGTTCACTGAATGGACCAATGTAGTAAAGGCACGTCCGTTGTTCCCGGACCACTACCAGCCTCATCTCCCTGCTGACCTTGGATTCTATGATTTACGTGCATCGGAGACTCGGGAAGCTCAAGCAGATCTTGCAAGGCAGTATGGAATACGTGGGTTTTGTTACTATCATTACTGGTTCAACGGACGCAAAATCTTGGAACGGCCGTTCAATGAGGTGCTGTCTTCTCATTACCCTAATTACCCATTCTGCCTCTGTTGGGCAAATGAGAACTGGACAAGGACATGGGACGGCAGTGACCACCAAATTCTTCTAGAACAGAAATACAGTATAGACGATGATATAAACCATATTCGGTCGCTATTGCCCGCTTTTCGTGATGAACGATACATACGGGTCGATGGGAAGCCGCTTTTCCTTGTTTATCGTACAGGGCTTCTCCCAGGCCCGAAAAATACAGCTGATATCTGGAGAAACGAAGCAAGACGTGCTGGTATCAAAGATTTGTATCTTGTACGAGTTGAAAGTTTTGGTGATTCAGGCAATCCTGAAGATATTGGCTTCGATGCTACAGTCGAATTTGCCCCTTTCAATGGTGCTTGGGGGAAGCGAATATTTGGAGGAAATACCCACAAGCTACTCGCAAAACTCGGCCTCCTAGCTCCTGGATATATTGAAAATCGTGTTTTCAGCTACCAGAGTATGGCACGTAGCATGTTGAACAGACCAACACCGCCATTCAAACGTTTTCACTGTGTGACTCCTTCATGGGACAATAGTGCCCGGAAGAAGAATGCCTACATCTTTTATGACTCGACGCCTGAAAAATATGAAAATTGGCTAAAAGAGGTTGTGATCCGAACAAAGGTTCGTTTTACCGGTGATGAGAGAATTGTTTTCGTAAATGCATGGAACGAGTGGGCCGAAGGCAACCACCTAGAACCCGATCAGAAATGGGGACATGCTTATCTTGAAGCAACTCAAAGGGCTCTGAGCGTTGAGCAGCAGGCTATGTCGCTTCTCGAATCCTATAAGCCGGCCTTAAGCCCTTTAATAAAATCACCGTTTAGGTCCTGTTACTGGAAAGCGAAAGAGGTTCTTGCAGAGCAAGTTGAATTGATCAAGGTTATGACCAGAAGAAAGTACTAATTCCCATTTTATAGTGATATATATGCAAACGAGAGCACGAGCCATAGCATTTTATTTGCCCCAGTACCATCCCGTTCCAGAAAATGATGAATGGTGGGGAAGGGGTTTCACTGAATGGACTAATTCAGCGAAAGCCAAACCCCTCTTTAAGGGTCACTACCAGCCACACATTCCAGCTGATCTTGGGTTCTACGATTTGCGCGTCCCCGAAACTCGGATTGCGCAGGCCGATCTGGCACGCGAATACGGGGTGGAGGCATTCTGTTACTACCATTACTGGTTTGGCGGCCAACGCATTCTTGAGCGTCCGTTCAATGAGGTTCTCGGGTCTGGTGAGCCGGACTTTCCTTTCTGTATCTGCTGGGCTAACCAGACCTGGACTGGCATCTGGCACGGCCAGCCGAACAACATCCTGATCGAGCAGACCTATCCGGGTGAGGAGGATCATCGGGCACACTTTGATTTTCTGCTCAGGGCTTTTTCTGACAAACGATATGTCAAGGTCGATGGAAAGCCACTGTTCATTATTTACCGTCCCCATGAGCTACCCGAGCCGAAGAGGGTAACCGATTTCTGGAGAAACATGACTGCAAAGGCAGGAATCAGTGGGCTTTACTTCGTTGGCGTGCATGAAGACCCCTTCTGGAATCCAGCCGAGTTCGGGTTCGACGGCTCAATCACTCCGAAGCTGCCAAATCTGCATAAATGGAAAACCTGCTGGATTTCTCGACGCCAGCCTCTCAAGCGGCTCGAAAGATGGCAACGCATCAGGACGAATGCTCCTGCGATATATAATTATTCCGATGAATGTCTGGGCATGATTCAAGACCCTGTTGACGGGATTGAGAATTTTCCTTGCTTAATCCCCAATTGGGACAACACTCCGCGAAGCGGGCGAAATGGCCTTGTACTTCACGGGTCCACTCCTGAACTGTTTCGACAGCAGGTGATAAAGGCGTTGCAGGTATCAGAAGGGAAACCGTTTGAGAAAAAAATTCTCTTTATTAAGGCATGGAACGAGTGGGCCGAGGGTAATCATATGGAGCCTGACCTGAAATTCGGCAGAGGTTATCTCGAATCTCTAAGGAGTGAGATTATCAAGTGACGAATGTGACACTCCCCTCCATAGTGCAGTGCCGGCTTCGTAATTACCCCATGAAGGTCAGTCTGCTGAAAAGAAGATAATGGCGATGACCACATTACGCGTTCCCATCCTCATGTACCACAGCATCGCAGAGCCGTCCGATGCCCGCGAGCGATCAATCTGCCTCCCGTTGTCGGAGTTCGAGCGGCAGATGGAGTTTCTCCGCGAAGACGAGTACACGCCTGTTTCGCTTGATCTGCTGGCCGAGGTGGCGGCGGGGAAAGGCGTACTGCCGTTCCGGCCGGTGGTCATTACGTTTGACGACGGCTATGCGGATAACTTCGCCGCTGCCTTTCCGATTCTGCAAAGGTGCGGCTTTCCAGCAACCGTGTTTCTGGTGACCGGATGTGTCGGCGGGACGAATGCATGGGACGTGGCGTGCGGCGGGCCGGAGCGTTGGCTCCTGACGTGGGACAATGTGGCGGAGATGCTACGGGGCGGCGTTACGTTCGGCTCCCATACGGTGAGCCACCGACGGCTTACGGAACTGGCGCCGGCGGATGCGCTGACTGAAATGAGGGAATCCAAGCGGGTGATGGAGGAACGGCTCGAAGTGCCGGTGCGGCATTTTTCATATCCCTACGGTGAGATGAACGAGGCTGTTGTCGCCCTGGTGCGGGAGGCCGGCTATCTTACAGCCTGTACGACCATGTCGGGCTTCAATGGGGCGGACATAAACCATCTCGCCCTGCGGCGTCTCGACATCTACGGGACAGATACCCTGCCGAGGTTTATACGGAAGCTAGCCTACGGTAACAATGACGGTAGTATTATGACTTCCCTGCGCTACTACGGTAGGCGCTTGCTTGAACGGGCGGGGGGGGGGTTGATGACTGCGATGTCGATTATCCTGGCAGCGGTTTTTGTGGGGAATGTGGTTTTTGGGGCCGAAGAAAAAGCCGCTTCCACCGTGCGGAAGGAGAAGGATTCGGCCGGCCGCGAGTGGACCCTGAAGGAGTGGGGCTATAAGGAAGAACGGCCGTATCCAAAGAGCTTGGCTGAACGTGAAAAGTGGTATCGTGTAAGGTGGGGAGAGAGCTGGTATGGGCCAAAGAGTACCTGTCGCATCCTTTCTCCTGGAACCTGGAAGTGGGAAGAGGTGTTTCGTGTGCCAGATTCGCTGGCAGAGCAGATCAGCTCGAAGGGGAAAAAGACCCATGGCGATATCCTCCGCCGCTGGGGAGCACGTTTCTGGGGAATGTGTTTCGTGTGGGCACCTGGTGGTGGTGAGGTGACCGACGTATACGCCTTGGCCGACGAAGCGATAATTCACTACGATCCGACCTCAAAAAAACTCAGCGTCATCGGCAAGCCACGCGAAAGAGGAGACACCGATGGAGTTGGTGAGGATGCGCGACTTGTCCTGGGAGCGAAGTCTGCCCTCGATCCGGTCACTGGCAGGCTCTACTTTATCCAAGGGAAGAAATGGCGGTACGTTGAGAAGCTTCTTCCTTACCGTTGCCTGAAAACGGGGCTGGTATTCCACCTCCCGGCGGTGCTCGACTGGAACAGTATGTACCGAAAAGTAAAGAGCCCTGCGGGAGGTGAACTCGAAATTGCACCGGCTAAGGATGGTAGACGAGCCCCTCTGTTCGTCGTGCGAACCGAAGGGGACGTAAAGAACGTCAACCTCCCTGGCCCGGGGCTGGTGGGCCGTCGGCCGCTCATCGCACCAAATGGCAAATCCGCATGGTTTTCTGATCGGGAGGCCTATGAAGAGAATAATGCGTTTCAGAGCCTTGCCCTCTATGACCTGCAGTCGGGCAGTTTGCTACGACGGTTGACGCTTGATGGAGTTGTGCCGAAGAATTTTCGTACCGGAAGTGATGGTCCCGGCTCCCACGGTGGTACCTGTGTCGGTGCTGAAGGGGACATTTTCAACGCCCAGCATGGCGGCTGCTGTGGCCCTTGCGGAAGCAGCCCCGGGCGGATGCAGTCGATCGATACCGGAACGGGAAAGGTGGTAACCCTTTACGACAGCATGGCTGCTGACGGCAGCTGGCAGAAGGCCACCACCGGTGCTGCCTGGAACAGGCATCAGGATACGGTGCTCATCGACGGACCAGCCGATGCACGCTCGCTGCTTTTCACCTCGACCCTCTGGCAGACCCAGTGCCCACGCACTGGAGCCATCTACAACGGTGGCTGGGATCATTCGGGAATACGGCGCTATCACGACGGGTTTGTAACAAGTTTCTTGGATTCGGAGGAAGAGCATCGTTGGCCTCCAAGGCCGGGGTGGAAATTCGATTCTCACTTTTATCACGGCAATAGCAGTCCGTCAGTGGCGCCGAACGGCGATCTCTACATCTCTGACGACAATTACAAGGTCCCGCGCGTAGTCCGCTTCTACCGCACCGACTGGCCCAAGGAACAGCCGGTGAACAGCTATGCGGAGAAGTTTTTGCCCCGGGCAAAGATGGAAAACCTTATGGTGGAGTACGCCGAAAAGTACCTGGCCGATTTCGCCGCTAACAACAAGCTGGTTGAGAGATAGTTCCGTGGCGGTGATATCGGTCATTATGCCCTGTCTGAATGCCGAGAAGTATATTGCTCGCGGCATCGGTAGCGTACTGGGGCAGACGTATGGCGATTTTGAGCTGATCGTGGTTGACAACGGCTCAACCGACGGCACGAGGAGGATTCCGGAGAATTTCAACGACGGTAGGCTACGCGTTATTAATGAGCCTCGTAAGGGTGTGTCGCGAGCTCGTAATCGGGGGCTTACGGAGGCGACAGGGGAATTCGTGGCTTTTCTCGATGCCGACGATACTTGGCGTGAAGATTGTCTGGAAAAGCTCCATAGTGCCCTTGAGGAAAACTCCGAAGCGGTGCTCGCCTACTGTGGGTGGCAGAAAGTCGGGTTGCCCGGACCCCAGGGAGAACCGTATATACCTCCCGATTATGAGTCAGAAGGAAAGCTGGAAATCCTCTTGCGGTGCTGTCCTTGGCCTATCCATGCGGTCCTCGTCCGACGCAGCGCTCTGGGGGAAGCCCGTCAACTCTTCGATGAATCACTAACACATGCAGAAGATTAT
The DNA here is from genome assembly GCA_009773645.1 of Geobacteraceae bacterium. GTDB lineage: Bacteria > Desulfobacterota > Desulfuromonadia > Geobacterales > Geobacteraceae > WSYB01. The sequence goes on along the minus strand of WSYB01000001.1, from coordinate 200,606 downwards.
GCCATTTGGCTGCGGGTTGCTACGCGCAGGCCTATTGTGCGTGTTCCTGAAGTTATGGCCTTCTATCATTTTCATGACGAAGGACAGGCATCAGACAATGCAGTGCAGAGTGCTATTTCTGAGAGAAAAGTCAAGCGAGAGTTCCTTACAAAACACCCTGAAGTTTCCTCGCGTTTCGAAAGAAATGAAGTGAAAGAGTTAGTTGACAGACGATTGCTTAACCAGGGGTTAAATTTCTACTGGGGGAATAATATCCGATCAGCACGTGAAATTTTTCGTGCTGGTTTACTAGGAAAATTCGGGTTAAAGGTTGACTTGAAGTATATATTGCTTTCATATCTGCCATATTGTGTACACGTTAAAATAGTAAAATATTTTAGTGATAGATGATATATCTAGTTTATTGAGGTCATTATGTCGAAGTTACTTTATTTGATTTGCTCACATAATAATCCTGACCAAGTCAAGAGATTAGTATATTGTTTAAAGAATGGAGATCCAGATTCACTAATTTTCATTCATCATGATTCTTCTTCATCGCTACTTGATAAAGCTTATTTCAGTAGTCTGAAAGACATTTATTTTATTGATGACTATGTGCGTGTTGAATGGGGCGATTTTAGCATGGTTGGAATGATGTTGCATTGTTTAAAAAAAATTCATTCATTGACTATGAAGTTCGATTGGCTCTTTTTGTTATCAGGGCAAGACTATCCTGTCAAACCTTTGCGCGAGATAAAAGAATTTTATGAAGTAAGTACCTATGATGCTTACTTGCTGTATGATAAAGTTTTAACCTCTAAGTATTGGCACAAATATGAAGGATTTAATAGATACTACTTTAATTATTTCAAAATACCAAAGTTTAAATATTGGCATAAAATACCAGAGACTCTGAGACTTAAAGGGAGAAAGCTGCGGAATATTTTTAATGAAATACAACCATTCTTAAGAATTAAGCCGTTACCCAGGAAATTGAACACTAGAGTAGGTATTAGAAAACAATATAATATTTTCAATAATGATTTTGAGTGTTACGGAGGAGCACAATGGTTTACCATTAACAAAAATGCTTATGATTATATAATTAGTTATGTCGATAGCAATCCAAGCTATGTAGATTATTTCAGATTTACACTTATCCCAGACGAGGCTTTTTTTCACACAATTTTACTCAATAATAATAAATTAAATATATGTAATGACTATAAGCGTTTCATTTCATGGTCTCGATCTGATGCAGCACATCCAGATACTCTAACTTCCACGGATTTCTCGTCAATAATATTATCAGATCGGCATTTTGCTCGGAAGTTTGATGTAAATGTTGATACAAAAGTTCTAGATATGTTGGATGAGCATATAGGGAACAATAATGTGAGTACAGGAAATAATGGTACATGCTAACAGTTGCCGTCTGTACGTATAACCGGGCCGAGCGACTGCCAGCTCTGATAGCTGCCTTGCGAGATCAGGAATGCCCGATCCACTATGAGCTGCTTATGGTGAACAACAACAGCCGCGACAACACAGTCGAGGTGCTGACCGGTCTGGCAGAACAAGCCGGACCGCCACTTCGTTTTGTGACAGAGATGAAACAGGGGATCGTTCCCTCTCGGAACCGGGCGGTGGATGAAGCACTCGGCAGCGACTACGTAGTTTTTATGGACGATGACGAACTGCCTCTTCCCGGGATGCTGGCCGCTGCGGTTGATGCTCTGGAGCGTGAGGAGGCCGAGTGCGTCGGCGGACGGGTAAGGGTAAAGTTCGAACCATATGAGCGTCCAACGTGGCTGGGGGATGAACTGCTCTGCTTCTTGGCGGAGGTAGACTACGGTCCTGATCCCTTCTGGATAACCGACGCTTCAACCCCGGTTTGGACGGCAAATGTCGCGTACCGAACGGCCCTTTTCCGTGACGGTCTCCGGTATGATCACCGTTACAACCGTGAGGGTAAGGGGGTTGGTGGCGGTGAGGATGTGATGATGTTCAACGCGTTGCTTCAGCGCGGTGTAAGGATGCGTTTCAGACCCGACATGGCGGTTGAACATTTCGTGGAGCCGTGGCGGCTTTGTCGAACCAATTTTCTGAAACTCCACTATGCGGAGGGGGTCAAGAAGGGTCTGTGGGACCTGCCGGTTTCCGGGAATACTCTTTGTGGTGTTCCGTTCTATCTGTTTCCACAGACGCTTCGGAAGGCCGTCCGTGTTGTTGCGATGGTGCTCACCGGCAGACCGCGGGTTTTACGTGAGGCAATGACCGCCAGTCATTCATGCGGCATGATTGTCGGTACCTTCAAGCGCTGGCGAGAGGGGTGACAAACGGCGTCCGGTCCGGTTGCATCAAGGGGCAGCATCATTCTGACCGTCCCGACTAAACAATATGGGAAAAATACCATGAACATCGATGTGATCATTTGCACTTATAATCGCGCACAGAAACTCGTGCGAGCGGTCGAGAGTATTTTCGCGTCCGAATTAATGCCAGGGCATAACCTGCGACTTCTGATTGTTGACAACAACTCAAAAGACGAAACAGCTCAAGTACTGAAAGAATTGTCACTACGTCACGGATCGCGGCTTCTATCCATCTTCGAGGAGCGGCAGGGAAAATCCCGCGCTCTCAATGCGGCGCTAAACCGCATTAGTGGCAACTTGGTGGCGTTTACCGACGATGATGTTACGGTTGACCGTCGGTGGATCGTCGAGATGATCTCGGCTTTGGAGCGCCACCGCGAATGCAGGTGCTTCGGCGGAAGGACAGTGCCAATTTATCCTGAACGACTTCCTGATTGGCTTGACCTGGACGGATCCATGGGATTCGTTCGCAGCGTTTTTGTGGATCGATTCGACGGGGAGGAGGAAGTGTTTTATGGAAAGGGACGAACGGTCTCACAAACTCCTGCAGGTGTAAACATGTTTTTCCGACGTGAAGCGGTGCAATTGAACGGACTATTTCGGACCGATCTGGGTCCACAAGGAGACGAACTCGGCTTCTCTGAGGATACGGAGTACTGCCAACGACTGATTAGATTGGGAGAGCGGTTCATGTATATCCCAACGGCCGTGGTCAACCATCCGGTACATGAAAACCGCCTTACGAAGGAGTATCTCCTCAGCTGGCAGTATAGATGTGGTAGATCGGAGGTGCGCAAGTGTGGCGGTTATAATGGAGCCCCTTCCTTGCTGGGCATACCGCGCTACCTTTTGAGGAAGTGGGCTAGTCATGGAATTGGCACCTTTTTAGCGTATACCGCCGTGGAGCGATTCTACAACAAGCTAAAATTGTATTTTACCTCAGGCGAGATCATCGAACACTTGGCGATGTTGCGGCGACGAAAAGCTGCCGACTGAAGGTGTGTGAAATAATTACTCTTGTCTGGCCGGAACGGGAGGTGAAAAGTTGTGAGTTCGTTGGTAAGTGTTGTCATCCCCGCATACAATGCGGCGTCCACCATCACAGAGACTCTGGAGAGCGTCCGCGCCCAGAGCTACCGACCTCTGGAGGTGGTGGTTGTCAATGACGGCTCAAAGGACGACACGGTTGCCATAGTGGAGCGGTTCACTGAGCTGGTAATTGGTGAAGAAGGGTTTTCGGTCCGATGCATCACACAGTCGAACGGAGGCCCGGCCAAGGCGAGAAATACAGGGATCGACAATTCAACGGGTGATTTCATCGCGCTGGTGGATGCTGACGATGTCTGGACAGAAACCAAGACTGCCAGGCAGGTGGAGCTTTTTACCAGGTATCCCGAAGTAGGATTGACCTTTACGGATGTGGACATTACCCGCCGTCGGGAGGGTAGGGATGACCACTTTGTGATGTTTGAACGGAAGAATTTTGGCGAGGGTTTTTTCGGCCACCGTGAACTGGTGGTGGACCCGCTCGATAAGCTGCTGCGGACAAATTTCATTCCCACATCGGCGGTTATGTTGCGCCGAAATAGTTTGGAGAAGCAGAGTCTGCGCTTCAATGTGGCTAACCGAGGCAATGAGGATTGGGAATTGTGGCTTAATCTTGCTCTTGTAGCGGACTTCGCGTATGTGAGCGAGATTTGCATGTTTAAGTACGAGGAAGGGAACAATCTCTCGTCCCGAGCGCATCACATGCTGGTCATGCGTATGGGGGCTCTCGACCGTTTTATTGCGCAACAGCGGACTTTATTTGCGAGCAGCAGTGGGTACTTTGCCTTGGCAAGGGAGAACTATAAGTGGGGCGGTTACAATTTTCTTGGTATGGGCGATCCGAAGCGGTCGCGGGAGTACCTGGGCAAGGCGCTGGCCCATTCCTTTGATGCAAAGACGTTTTTGTACTATCTCAAGAGCTATACCGTCCGAGATCGGACCGACTCCAATTGATTGTTAGCCTGCCGGTAAAGAGCGTAATGGTTACTTCTGGTGTTACCCCCCTGAAAATCATGTTTATTGAAAACGGCATCGGTTATGGCGGCGCCGCTCTGAGTCTATTCAATCATCTCAAGGCATTGGACCCCAATCGCTTCAAGTGTGTGGTGGTCACGCCTCGCGGCGGCACGGGGTATGACGACTACACCAAGGTGGCCGCTTTGCACGTGCTGCCGGACCAGACCGTTTCCAGGAGCGCGCTCCGCCGGTTTTTTAGACGTGTTTTGCCTCTGGCACCAGTTGCCGATCGGTGTGCCTCCGCGGCTGATTACCTGGTGAATCTCCTTCCGTATGTTGTCAGGCTGGTTGCCTTGCTACGCCGGGAACACGTAAGGGTTGTGGTGCTGAACAATGACCCGGTCTGCAATATGGGCGGGGTTATCGCAGCGCGGCTCATGGGACTGCCGGTAGCTTCGTTCGTACGGGGGACGCTGTGGCGCTCTTGGCTCACATCGCTGCTGCTCGGCAAGGTGGACCGGCTCATCGCGATTTCTGGTTTTGTGCGGGGTGAACTGGCAGCACTAGACGTTGATCCGGAAACCGTGATGATCGTACGGAGCATCCGAGACTGGAGCCGGTTCGATACTTGCCTGGATGCAGTTCAGGTGCGTGTGGAGATGGGGCTGTCGCCCGGTGAAGTTGCCATCGGCATCACGGGTCTCCTGATTCCGTGGAAGGGGCAGAGTATATTCCTCCAGGCGGCTGCCAAGGTTTTGGCCGACTATGGGAATGCCAGGTTCATAGTCATCGGTGGTGGGGTGGAGGAGTACCCGGATTATCCTGAGCAACTGAGGGAGTTGGTGAAGTCACTCGGAATTGGAGGGAAAGTGACGTTCATGGGGCAGCGGACAGATATGCCCAGACTCCTGGCGGGCCTCGACATTGTTGTGCATGCGTCCACCGATCCGGAGCCGCTGGGACTGGTGATAGCCGAGGGGATGGTGATGGAAAAGCCGGTGATCGCCACAGCCTTGGGTGGCCCCCTGGAGTTGATTGAGGAAGGACGGACCGGTTTTCTCGTGCCTCCCGGTGATCCCGTGGCTTTAGCAACGCGCCTCACTGTCCTAGTGGCTGATCCAGAGCTGCGTTGTAGGGTAGGAAAGGCTGCCCGTATTTGGGCACTGGAGAACTTTTCCCGCGAAAGGGAGACAATGAAGCTTGTTGCGCTCTACGAAGAGCTGTCAGCTACGAGGGGCGCTGAAGAGCATCCTGCGGGAGGAACCCGTGCGTGACCTGATTCTTTTGGCTGTGTTTTTCACCTTGCTCCCGTTGGCCTTCAAGCGACCCTGGATCGGGGTGCTGATATTTGCCTGGGTGAGTTACATGAATCCCCACCGTTTCACCTGGGGGATTGCGTATGCGTTTCCTTTCGCAAAGGTGGCAGCTTTGGTGGCGCTGGTGTGCCTTTTTTTTACCAGCGACAAGATGAAAATACCATGGACACGCGAAACGAAGCTGCTTTTGCTGCTGGGGCTCTATTTCACAATGACGTCGTATTTCGCCTTGAACCATGATGCCGCGTGGGGCGAGTGGCAGAGTGTTGCTAAGGTTCTGCTGATGACCTTTATTACGATGATGCTTATCAACAACCAGTCCAAGTTTCGCTATCTTTTACTTACTGTAGCGATGTCCATAGGTTTCCTGGGAGTGAAGGGGGGGCTGTTTGGTCTGGCATCAGGCGGTACTCACCGGGTTTACGGGCCACAGGGTTCATTTTTCTACGATAATAACGATATGGCCCTCGCCCTCAATATGACGATACCATTTCTATTCTGCCTTTACCGGGAGGAGAAAAACACGTTCCTTAGATACGCGTTGCTGGGAATGTTTGTCTTTAGCATAATTGCCGTCATCTTCACCTACTCCCGTGGAGGGGCGCTGGCGCTGGCCGGTGTGCTGATGCTGATCCTTATTCGAACTCGCCATAAGATTCTGGCAGGCTGTATAGCTGTAATTGCCCTTTTTTTCGCTGCCCCGATGATTCCTGATCAGTGGTTCAGCCGGATCGACACCATCAAGACCTATGAAGAGGATGCTTCTGCCATGGGGCGGATCAATGCCTGGCATACGGCGATCAATATTGCCAAGGATCGTCCCCTGACCGGCGGGGGGTTCCAGGCTTTTTCCCCGGAAGTGTTCTGGCGCTACTCTCCAAACCCGGACAATTACCATGATGTTCACAGCATCTATTTCGAGGTTATTGGCGAGCATGGATTCGTTGCTTTCGGAATTTTTGTTTTGCTCATGATTTCGACTCTACTGAAGACGAACAAAATCAGACGACACGCAATGTATTACAATATTGAATGGGGCCGGAACTATGCCGAGATGCTCCAGATTGCTCTCTTGGCCTACATGATTGGCGGAACCTTCCTGGGGAGGGCCTATTTCGATCTCTTTTATGCCATTATATCATTTGTGATTTTGCTCGGCGTGTTTGTCGATCAGGAAGTGAAGGCTACACTGGAGGAGCACGAGCAACAAGCAAAGAGGGAGACCTTGACATATATGAAACCATCGCTTGTAACTGCCGTGAGCAGAGGCCGGTGAGGCTGAGGATTCTTCATATTCTCCATTCACTGCAGGTGGGTGGACTGGAGAACGGGGTGGTGAACCTGATCAACCGGCTCGACCCGGAGCGGTTCACCCACGAGATTTGCTGCATAGCCGAGGCTGGGCCGATGACAGAGCGGTTCACCCGCCTCGTGCCAGTACACGTTATCGGCAAGGGAAGCGGCGCCGATCATCTCCTGCCGCTGAAGATCGCTCGGGTTGTGCGGCGGGTGCGGCCGCATATTGTCCATACGCGCAACTGGGGGACCATCGATGGCGTGCTGGGGGGATGGCTCGGCGGAGTGCGGCGGATCATCCATGGTGAACATGGCCGCGATGCCGCTGACCCGCAGGGCGCCAACCGCCGCCGCATGCAGTTTCGTCGGCTTATCGACTGTCTTGTCACCCGCTACTACACGGTGTCTGGCGATTTGCGGCGATGGCTTGTTGAAGAGGTTCGCCTCCCACCCCATAAGGTGACACACTTGATGAACGGGGTGGACGTGGACCGGCTTCGTCCTGCCACCGACCGCTCGATTGCTCGCAGACATGCGGGTTTCGAACCTGGAGAGTTCCTGATTGGCACCATTGGACGTCTCGATCCGGTAAAGGATCAGGCAACCCTTGTGCGAGCCGTTACACTGCTTGCTGCCAGAGGGATACATGGTGCACGGGCACTGATCGTGGGGGGAGGTCCCGAGGAGGCCAAACTCAAGAATCTGGCGTTCGAGCTGGGCGTTGCGGACCGGGTCATTTTTACGGGAGAGCGGCAGGATGTGTCGGAGCTCATGAGTTCTCTGGACGTGTTTGTCCTACCCTCCATCGCCGAGGGTATTTCCAATACGATTCTTGAGGCAATGGCGTTAGGGCTGCCGGTTGTGGCGACGGCGGTGGGCGGCAATCCGGAACTGGTTGCGGGAGGTGTGACGGGGGAGCTATTCGCGGTAGGCGATGCGGAGGATCTGGCCCATAAACTTGCCTGGTATATGAATGACAGGTGGCGGTGTCAGGAACAAGGTGCTGCGGGAAGACGCCGGGTTGAAAGGGAGTTCTCGCTGGAGCGGATGGTGGAGTGCTACGCGCACCTGTACGATGAGGTGTCCCGATGAGCGGAGTCCGGCAATTGATCTGTGCCCTGGTGGCAGTGGCTGCGGTGCTCTTATCCACGCTGACCGGGTGGTGTGCCGAAGAGCTCTCCGTGCCGCTTGAGATCTTTCAGGCACGTCGGAACGGAGTCAAGGGGACGGCGTTCACCGATGAGTATGTTCGGGTGGGACTACCGTTTCCACGTGGCCTTGTTCGGGAAGCAGCAGGTGGGCGGGCGCTCCTGGGGGTCTCGGGGGCGCCCTACCAGACACGTGTTCTCAAGCGGTGGCCCGATGGTTCGGTGCAATGGGCCCTCGTGGAGTTGCTTGCTTCGGTACCGGCGGGAAAAGGGACGACTGTCCGCGTCAATGCCGGTCCTGGCAAGAGTGACGGGGCTGACCTGGCAACTGAGCGCGACGGGGCCGTTTTGGTCAACACCGGTCCCCTCCATGTTGAGATGCGCGCCAAGGGTTTCTCGATCTTCGAACGGGTTGTGGTTGATGGCCGTGAGATCGTTGCCAGGGGGGCGTCGCGAGGGATCGTGCTGCTGGATGACAACGGGAAGGAGTTCACCGCTGCCTCGGATCGAGGGACTCAGCTAAGGATCGAGGAGAACGGACCGATCCGCTCCGTGGTGCGGATTGACGGCAGCCATGTCAATGACGGCAAGCGGCTGTTGGACTATACGCTGAGGCTCTTCTTCACCCAGGGGAAGCGCCAGGTAATGGCACAGTATACGCTTCGCAATGCGTCCAAGGATGATGTTCGCGATATCAGGATCAGGGAGATGCGGCTGGAGTTGAGCCTGATGGCTTCTCCGCACACTGCGCAGGTGGCGACCCATGGCGGCCAGCGGCATCTGGATATGAAGAACGGCGCGGTGACACTGTATCAGGCGGTCTCCGATTTTCCCTGGCTGAGTGACGGCGACAGTTTTTACCACAATGGCCCGGTGGCGCCGGATTATGCCCGTGAAAAGGACAAGGGATACAGTCAGGAGGGCTACTGGTTGAAGCAGGGTGGCTTAACGGTCATGTCGGGTAATCGCCATGAATTCCCGGATGTGTCGTATCTCGATCTGCATGATGCTGACGGCGTTGGGCTTTCCACCAGCATCCGTTACATGGCCGGAAACTGGCCCAAAGCCATGCGAGGTGTCGTGGGAGAGCGGCTTTCAGTGGCTCTCTGGCCGGAAGAGAACGGTGCGGGGTACTGGGTCCGCTACGGAAGCCACAATTCCGCCGAGGTGTTGTTCTCGTTCCACAAGGGGGAGGATGACACGGGGGCCCATGCCAATCGTTTCCAGTATCCGCTCGTGGCGCGGGGGCCGATTGAATGGTATAACCGCGCAACTGACGGTTTCTATCCGCTCTATCATTTTGTCAGTTTTTCCGACGAGGCCAAGCTTGCGAGGAAGGTAGGTGCCGATTACGTGGTCGGGTTTCGCAAACCGGCATTTAAGGTCTGGCGCTACCACTACTGGGCCCATGGCGCGTTTCTCAACCAGCATGATTTCGGACGCATAGCGCTGGTGAATTTTCTGCGTGAGGACCGGGACCTTGCCAAGGCCGGCGAGTATTATCTGCAAGGTGAGAATATTGCTGGGTACAACGCCGACTGGTCGGTATGGCGTACGGACGGGTACGACTATGCACGCCAGCAGCTGCAACCCCGGGAGAAGATTGAGAAGGCGCAACTGGCCAAGGTTCAGTTCGATTTCGAGCATTCCCACTGGTACGGTATGGCCCTCTGGTACTATATGACGGGTGATGAGCGTGTGCGGGAAGCTATTCTCGACTTCGGCGAGTATCAGCGCAAGAAGGCCGAGAATCTGAGCCTCATCTACATGCGGATTTTCGGCATGGGAATGTTCAATCTTGCGGCTCTGTATGAGTTTACCGGTGACGGTAGTTACCTTACTCTGGCTGACCGCAACTTTGAGCGCCTTCTGGCGGCGAAATATAACCCTCAGGAGCCTTGGCGCACCATTTTCATCGACTGGCAGCGGGGATATGTGGCAGGGGGCTCGGGGAGCGGCTGGCCGGGGGTCAAGGCAGACCTGATGATGGGTTCCATCCTGTATGACGGAATTCTTAACTATTACCTACATGGCCGGGAGGGGAGGCTCAGGAACGAGGCACGACGTCTGCTTCTTGCAATGTCAGAGTTCATGCTTCGTGAGCCCTATTTCGAAGGAACGAAGCGGGGTCGCTGGGCCTACTGGATTCCCTATGTCTATGATCTAGAGGACCGCAACAAGTCTGATCACAGCTACAGACTCATCGGTCAGGCTACCTTCTGGACCGTACTGCCGTATGAGGAAACCGGTGAGGAGCGCTGGCTCGCGCAGATGCGCACGATGCTGCGGATGGCCCTGTGGGACGAAGCGGGGGTCTGGGGGAGTTACGGCTTCATGGATCACCCTGGTTTCCAGACCATGGGTTATTACGTACTTAATCCGCTGTCAAAGGAGCAAGCCCGGCCCCATGCCGCTGTTTCAGCGCCTGCTGATGAGCCTGCCGGCAGAGCCTCCCGGAAACTCTCCGCGAGTCTGCTTGCTCTTGGCTGTGCCGCAGCGGGTGGCATCGTTTTCGGGCTTGTCCGTTCCAACCGACGGCGGTCTGCTGCATTGCCGAACAGGGGTACCTACGCCGTATCCAAGGAGAACCGATGAAAATCCTCCATATCCTCGACCACTACAAGCCTCACTTCAGCGGCTACGTGTTTCGAACCGCTTCGATCCTCAGGAACCAGCAGGCACTGGGGCTGGAACCGGTTATTGTCACCTCACCCAAACATGGACCTGTGAAAAACCCACTGGACGAGATTGACGGGATGCGGGTATACCGGACCGGAGAAACCGAGTTCGGCTCCTTGCCGTTCGTGAAGGAAAAGCGGCTGATGCGGGCGCTGCAGGAGAGGATCGAGGCGGTGGCAGAGATCGAGAAACCGGACATCATCCATGCCCATTCGCCGAGCTTAAACGGGATGCCGGCTGTGAAGGCAGGACGAAAGCTCGGTATCCCGGTGGTGTATGAAGTACGTGCCTTCTGGGAAGATGCCGCCGTTGATCACGGGACCTTTGCTGAAGGATCGCTCAAGTACCGGGTCAGTAAACATTTGGAAACCAGACTGTTCAGGGACGCCGACGCCCTCTTTACCATCTGCGAGGGGCTGAAAAAGGACATGGTTGGTCGGGGAATACCGGCCGATAAGATCACCATCATCCCCAACTGTGTCGATGTCGACGCATTTGCACCGATCCCCTATGATGAGGCGATTGCGGAGCGGCTGGGTGTGAGGGGCAAGCGGGTCTTCGGCTTCATCGGGTCGTTCTATAACTACGAAGGGCTTGAGCTCTTGCTCGAAAGCTTTGCCCAGGCATTCAATAAGGGGATGAACGCTTGCCTTCTGCTGGTGGGTGGGGGCCCAGAGCATGAGGCGGTCAGTCGCAAGGCCGAGGATTTGGGGCTTGTCGGACCGGTGATTATTACCGGCAAGGTCCCCCATGAGGAGGTCAACCGATACTACTCGGTGATCGATCTCCTCGTCTATCCCCGGCTTAGCATGCGGCTTACCGAACTGGTCACCCCACTTAAACCTTTGGAGGCGATGGCCATGGGTAAAGTGGTGCTAGGGAGCGATGTGGGAGGGATCAAGGAACTGGTGACCCATGGTCACGACGGATTTCTCTTCAAGGCTGGTGACAAGCAGGCGCTGACTGAACTGTTGCAGGAAATTGCCTCCGGCGGCCGGGATCTCGCAGCGATTGCGAAGCAGGGAATGGAGACGGTGCGGGTTAAGCATGACTGGCGGAAGGCTGTGGAGAGGTACTTGCCGGTATATCGAAAATTGGCGGGGAAATCCTGAATGTGCGGCATAGCCGGAGTCATTGATTCCACAGCATCTCCAGACCGGGGGCTCATCGAGCGGATGAACCGGATCATGCACCATCGGGGTCCGGACGGGGAGGGGTACTACCTGGACGGGCCGATAGCGCTCGGTCACCGGCGCCTTTCCATTATCGACCTCTCGGGCGGTGGGCAGCCGCTTTCCAACGAGGACGGGTCGGTCTGGATCACCTTCAACGGGGAGGTGTACAACTTCCAGGAGTTGCGACAGGAACTCATCGATAAGGGGCACCGTTTTGCAACGCGAAGTGACACGGAAACCATTGTCCATGCATATGAGGAGTACGGCGAGCGGTGCGTAGAGAAGTTCCGGGGGATGTTTGCCTTCGCGGTGTGGGACAAGCGGAAACGCCAACTCTTCGCGGCGCGTGACCGTCTCGGCAAGAAGCCCTTCTATTACTGGACCGACGGGAACCGTTTGCTGTTCGCTTCGGAGATCAAGGCGATCCTCCAGGATGAACGGGTGAGGCGGGAACTCGATCCGAAGGCACTGGCCGATTACCTCACCTACCACTACATCCCGTTTCCCGGGACTATCTTCAAGGGGATCAGGAAACTGGAGCCGGGGCACTGGATTTCCGTCGGGATGGGAGAGTCGACGGCTCTCTCTGTTACGACAGAGAAATACTGGGACATCACCTATGCTCCCGATGGCTCCCTGACCGAGGCCCAGTGGGTCGAGGCGCTGCGGGAGAAGTTGCAGGAGGCGGTGCGGATTCGGCTCATCTCCGAGGTGCCTCTGGGTGCGTTTCTTTCTGGGGGTATCGATTCGAGCACGGTGGTGGCTCTCATGAGCCAGGTGCAGAGCGCGCCGGTGAAGACCTTTTCCATAGGTTTCAAGGAAGAGGATTTCAGCGAGCTCGTCTACGCCCGGCAGATTGCGGAGCGTTTTGGCTGCGAACACCACGAGTTCGTGGTGGAGCCCGATGCCATAGAGGTGCTGCCGAAGCTGGCCTGGGAGTTCGACGAGCCCTTTGCCGACTCGTCGGCCATCCCCACCTATTACGTGTCGAAGCTGGCCAGGGAGCACGTTACGGTGATCCTCTCGGGGGACGGCGGGGACGAGACATTTGCCGGCTACCGGCGCTACGGCTGGGCACAGGAGATGTGCCGCCACGACTGGCTGCCCGCACCGCTCAAAAAGACGCTCTTCGGGCTTCCTGGCCGGCTCCTCCCCGACGGGGTGAAGGGGAAGGGGGCGCTCCTTCATCTCTCAAAGGATCCATTCGAGCGCTATGCGGGACTCAATACCTTCGGTGAGTCGCCGTATCTGGAGCGGCTTCTTTCTGCCGACCTGCGGGCTGCCATTGGTCGGGAACTGCCCGACTTTTCGGCCATGAAGCGTTTTTATGACTCCCAGTGGCTGTCGGACTATCTCACCCGTATCCAGTACGTGGATACCAAGCTCTACCTGGCGGAAGACATCCTCACCAAGGTGGACCGGGCGAGCATGCTCTGCAGCCTCGAAACGCGCGCGCCGCTCCTCGATCACGAGGTGGTGGAACTGGCGGCGCGGATGCCTTCATCGCTTAAGCTGAAGAACGGTGAAACTAAGTACATCTTGAAAAAAGCAATGGAAGGGATTCTTCCCAATAATATTTTATACCGGAAGAAAATGGGGTTTGGTGTACCTCTGGTCCACTGGTTCAAGAAGGATTTGACCGGTTATGCCCGAGATATGCTTTGTTCGCGGGAGGCACGGGAGAGAGGGTTTTTTGATCCGTTGCAGGTGAATAATCTATTATATGCGCATCAAAAAGCAGGAAGAGATCTCAGTCCTCAGATTTGGGCACTGCTCTTTTTCGAACAGTGGTGCAGGAACTGGCTGTAGCCAATGAAAATATTGGTTCTTACCACGGTGTTTCCTAATAAACAACTGCCTTCCTTAGGCGTTTTTGTGCGCGAGCGAATGTTCAGGGTAGCAAGACACTGTGAACTGAAAGTAGTCGCGCCATGTGCATGGTTTCCAGGTATCCGCCTAATTAAACCTGGATACCGGCCAAAGGTTGACCAACTAGAGTTTCAGGACGGAATCGAAGTCCTGCATCCCCGTTTTTTCAGCATTCCTAAATTTTTTAAATGTTTGGACGGCATTTTCTTGTTTATGTCTTCGTTACTCACTCTGTTCAGGCTTGACAACCGATTTAGATTTGACATTATTGATGCCCATTTCGTCTATCCGGACGGCGTTGGAGCCGTCCTCCTTGGCAAAGTGTTGAGAAAACCAGTGACCATAACGGTTCGGGAAAGCAACTTGCGTGGTATTCTTCAAAGTCCACTGCATAGGTTTCAGATATGTTGGGCGTTGCGATCTGCAGACAGAGTATTTTCTGTCTGTTCAGATTTGAAAGATATTGTCACAAGTTTTGGTGTCCCTAACGAAAAGGTCACTGTTGTTCCCAATGGTGTCGATATTGATAAGTTCAAGCCAATTGACAAAACCACGGCGAGAAACGTTCTTAATCTCCCCCAGCAGAAAAAAATCATAATTTCTGTAGGCTGGCTCATTGAACGTAAGGGATTCCATCGTATCATCTCTGTGTTGCCGCGTCTGCGAGAGACATTCCCGGATGTCCTACTGGTTATCGTTGGTGGCGAGCCGTCTGCACATAGTTGCGGTCTTTTTCTCAAGCAACTGGTTGAAGAATTTTGTGTGCAGGATATGGTGTTGTTTGCTGGCCCCAAGCCCCACGGCGAACTTCATCTTTGGCTGAGCGCCGCAGATATCTTCTGTCTGGCCACAAGTGGTGAAGGATGGGCCAATGTCTTTCTGGAGGCAATGGCGTGTGGCTTGCCGGTGGCGACGACGAAGGTTGGTGGCAATATGGAGGTTGTCTGTTCAGAAAATTATGGGGTTCTCTTTGATATTGATGACGAAGTTACTATGCTGAAGGCACTGATCACTGCATTACGTAAAGATTGGGATAATGACCGGATCATTGCTTACGCGGCTGAGAATACTTGGGAGAACAGAGTAAATCAATTACTGACTTTATTTGCCGATATTCATACGGCACAGGTAAACAAAAAACACTTATCAAAGGATCTTCCATGAAGTACGAACGGAATTCATTATGTTTCCCCTTGTTAGCTATTCTCATGATGTTTGTGTTGCTCTACGGTAAGACCCTCTACGGTATGGGGATGGACTGGTATCAGGACGAGAACTATTCCCATGGGTTTCTTGTCCCATTCATCTCGGGGTACTTCCTCTGGTTGCGAAAGGATGACCTGCGTTCTCTCGAACCGTTTCCTGCAAACTGGGGAGTGATTGTGATCCTCGCCGGGCTCGGCCTTGATCTGTTCGGCATGGTTGCAGGCGAATCCTTCACCATGCGGATATCGATGCTCGTGGTCCTGGCAGGGGTGATCATCTTCTCGACAGGACCTGCCGCATTTAAGGCGGTGGCGTTTCCCTTCGGGTACCTGATCTTCATGATCCCTCTGCCCTATATCCTCTACGATGCGGTCGCTTTCCCGCTGAAACTCCTGGTCTCCAGGTATTCGGTGGCATTCCTCAAGCTGATCGGGATCCCGGTCTACCGGGAGGGAAATGTCATCAACCTGGTGAGCACCACCCTGGAGGTGGCTGATGCCTGCAGCGGCATCCGCTCCATTGTTTCCCTCCTTGCCCTGGCCACGGCACTTGCCTGGTTCAGCCAGCACGGGCTGGTGAAGCGCTGGGTACTGATCTTCCTGGCGTTGCCGATTGCCGTGTTTGCCAACGCCATCAGGGTCATCGGCACCGGGATCCTGGCCAGTCGTTACGGTTCCAAGGCCGCAGAGGGTTTTTTTCACGAATTTGCCGGGCTGGTGATCTTCGGGGTAGCCATGGCACTGTTGCTTCTTTCATCCGTTATCCTGGGGAAGTTAGGGAGGCAGCGCCATGAATAAGCGTCTACTTATAGCTGCCGCTTTGCTCCTGATCGCAGGCCTTGTTCTTCATTTCGTGCCGTTCCATCAGGTCGTGCCGCTGAAGCGGCCGTTTGCCGAGTTCCCCTTGCAGCATAACGGGTGGACCGGGAGGGACCAGCTGTTCACCGATGTGGTCCTGGACAAACTGAAGGTGACCGAATACCTCTCTCGCGAATATCTGCGCGGCGGGCAGAGGTTGTCGCTGTATGTGGGCTACTATGGGGCACAGCGGGAAGGGGCGCAGATACACTCCCCGAAACACTGCCTGCCGGGCGGGGGGTGGCAGAAGCTTTCCGAGCGGACCGGCACCACGCAGATTGCCGGCTACGGCCCTGTCAAGTTCGTCGAGGCCCTTTACCAGAAGGGTGAGAGCCGGGAGTCGTTCGTCTACTGGTACCGCATGAAAAACGCCTCAATTACCAGTGATTATGGCCTGAAATGGTATATGATCCTTAATTCTCTCCGTTATCAGCGAAACGATGCTGCCTTCATCAGGCTCTCGGCGCCGGCATCGGGCGATGCCATTGGGGCATTCCAGACCATTGAATCGTTCATGAGAGATTTTCTGCCACTCATGAACAGTTTCCTGCCCGACTGATGATGAATAGGTCAAGATGGAGACCATTAAGGCAATCGGACATGTTCCGAAGACAGCTTTCCCTCTGGCTCAGGATGTTGCCGTTGCTCCAGGCCAGACATCCAGGGCGCAAGGCACGACAAAGGTTGTTTCCCTCCTGGGAGGAGAGCGGCGCCTGATCACTTGTCTTTGAACAGTTTCTTTGCTGCGTCCTTCAGCATGAGCATCGGGTAGTTTACCGTCGGGGTCCGGATCGATCTGGAGGGAAGGGTGGTGGTGTTGCCGTACGGGTCTGTCAGGGAAGCAATTATGGTGTAATCGGTGTCAGGCTGCAGCTTCTCGATTACCAACTGCGGGCGTCGGCTGAAGAGAGGGGATGAGTAGACGGACTCTTCCCCTTTTTTCGTTTTCGAGTGAACCGTCAGGACGGCTACCTCAGGCTCACTGTCCGTATCGAGGAGCGTAGCACTGACCGTTGCCATGACTCCCTCCATGGTTTCCTCGAAGGAGATGTCCGGTGCCGAGTCCGACGCTTTCGGGGCAATGCTGTCGATGGTGGTGAGGTTCAGGTCCGGATGGTACAGCGGATCACCGATAAGGGACGTGGACCAGTTGACGTACAGGGTGGCACGGAGAAAGCACTCTCCCAGATCGCGTCCCCGCAAGAGGTACTTGGTGAGGATTGCGTTGTCCCAGAATGTGGCGTTGGTGATGTGGGGGCCGCCGCTATAGGCTGGGGCGCCGGCTGCAGTGACCGTGACTCCTTTGTTGAGATAGCGCCAGATCTCAGCCTTCTTGAAGTTCAGTCCATTGTCACTGATGATCTTTCTTCCCATGCCGCCGGGATAGAACCCGTTCTTGCCCCAATCGGGCTTTCCCGAGCTGCACAGGTTACCACTTTCCCCTTCACTCCTTGCCAGGAACGGCAGCCCTTGATCATGGGAGGGAGACGGAAGGAAAAAGCCGAGCGCCAGCAACTCCCGTTCACCCCAAAGGTTCTTCTTTTCAGCCATTGCGAGACGTTCCGATAGATTCACCAGTTTCTGTCCACCCTTTTCCGCCAGCGACGAACGGACGCGGCAGTCGATTTCCGGGCGGAGATGGGCAGTTGCATAGACGGCGTAGTCCACGAGCCGCTTTGCCTCTTCCGGATTCGCCCCATCGATGCGCGAAACACCGTAGGCAAAAAAGTTCCGACCGATCTCTTTACGCTGCATCGAGAAGGAGGGGAGTTTGTGAAATTCGGGGGGCTTTTTCTCCCTCCGTAGAGAATAGTATGTATCCGGATGCATGTAGGGGTTCCAGCGGCTGCCGGTCAGCGGGTGTCGCAACGCGGTCGTGATGATATGGTTGACGACTCCTTTGTCCGCATCGGGACCTCCAGCCATGTAAAATGGTATCAGGGGCGGCTTCAGGGCATCCCAGCCGTAATACAGGGTCTGGAGGCGTTGTTCAAGGGATGCTAGGGAGCCGTGGTCACCCTTGTTTGCCGTGGCTCCATGGTCAATACCGAAGATGCCATTTGCAGAGTACGGCAGGCCGTGCACAACAACGATATAGAGGATGTGCTCTTTCAGGAGCGTGCCGTCGGGGCGTGCATTCTTCGGTTCTTCGAGGAATCTCTTCACAGGTGTGAGCACATCCTCCTGCAGAATCTTATCGTCGGAAATCCCGTCCGGCCCAGTGGCGGAAAACGCAAAGTCCCTTATGTCATAATAGCGGAGAGACAGGTCGCGTATCACCTTCCCGTCTTTGTTCTTTATGGTGAAGAAAACCGTAACTGTGCCGGGGAAGAGTTTTGAAGCGTCGAATCTGAAACACCTCCCTTTGCCGTTTTCAATGGAGGGATAATTGGCGTTGTCGCCCAAGGTGGCTGGAATACCGGTAATTTTGAGATCGACCATGATGGGGGTTACGATTCTTTCTTCACCGGTTTGTTCCGACTTGCATCTGATAAGGGCGGTATTCCAGTCTGCGTTTGGCTCCTTTACAATTATCTCCACCTTTCTTGAATCTCGGACCCATCCGCTGTCGTCGGGAGCCGGTCCCTTCCCCCGGTAAATCACGCCGTTTTTGTTGTCGTTGCTCTCTTCCCGAATGAACCACTGGTTTATATGCCCTTTGCCGTGCCTGCATTTAAGACCGAGAAGGTAGGGCCTTTTGCCGGTTACCGGATCGGTGTGCATTACCTGATAATACTCCGCCACCTCCTTTGAATCACGGGAAGTTGGGGAGTCTGCGTGCCGGTCTGCGTTGTAAATGACCAGAACCTGGTCAGGAGAAGCACGGAACGGTGTTACATTGGGTGATGACGGCCATGCTGCAGAAACTAATACGAAAAAAATAAGAAAAAATACGTTTAATGAAATAAAAAAATGCAACAGACGTGTAAACGGCCAACTGTGGTTAGTGAGAGTCATTTCCATATATACCGTACTTTTGATCGAAATTGTTGCAAGGCCAGAATCATGGGTACTTCGTGAAAAAATTTTAGCGCGTTACCTTGTCAATGTACATATAAAAACTTGAACTTCCGCTCGCTTAGAAATATCGCACCCCAGTCGGTTCTCCATGCCAACTATTACTTTCCCGGAAATTTTGTCGGAATTGTTTACAAATTTTTCTGATCATATATACTATCTAGTCGGGACTTGCAGGTTTCATCACATTCCGACTCGTTTAAGATATAATTCTACGCTTACATAATTTATGCAATGAAAGGGGAAAGAATGTCTGCTGTAAATCGAATCATATCAGTAGTTGGACTCGGTTACGTGGGGCTTCCGGTTGCGGTTGCGTTCGGGAAGATGCGGAAGACGGTCGGGTTTGATATAAACCCGGTGAGGATCAGGGAGCTGAAGGAAGGGTATGACCGTACCGGAGAGGTGAAGGCAGAGGAGCTGAAATCTGCCGATATTCTTTTTACCGACAGTATTGATGAGCTGAAAAGGGCTGATTTCCATATTATTGCCGTACCGACGCCGGTAGATGATGCAAACCAGCCTGACCTTTCCCTGATGTTCAGGGCTTCGGAAACTGTTGGCAAGGCTCTGAAGAAAGGAGATATTGTCGTTTACGAATCTACCGTATACCCAGGGGTGACCGAAGAAGAGTGCGTACCGGTTCTGGAAAGGGTATCGAAGCTTAAGGGGGGAAGTGACTTTACGGTCGGGTACAGTCCGGAGCGGATCAACCCCGGGGACAGAGAGCACACCTTTACCAAGATAAAAAAGGTGGTATCGGGTCAGGACCCCGAAACGCTGGAGATAGTCGCCCAGGTGTATGAATCCGTGGTAACGGCAGGAGTGTTTCGTGCAACCGCCATAAAAGTTGCGGAGGCGGCCAAGGTGATTGAAAATACCCAGCGCGATCTGAATATTGCCCTCATGAATGAGTTGGCAATTATCTTTGACCGTCTGGGAATCGATACGGGCGCGGTGCTGGAAGCTGCCGGCACCAAATGGAATTTTCTCAATTTCAAGCCCGGCCTGGTAGGGGGGCACTGTATCGGGGTCGATCCCTATTATCTGACCCATAAGGCGGAAAAGATCGGTTACATCCCTCAGGTTATTCTGGCCGGACGCCGCATCAACGATAATATGGGGAGATTTGTCGCCCAGCGGACGATCAAGGAGATGATACACGCCGGGCATCATATCCACGGCAGCATAGTGACTATTCTTGGGCTGACCTTCAAGGAAGATTGCCCCGACCTGCGTAATTCAAAAGTTGTTGATATTATAAGTGAGCTGCGGGACTACGGAGTGAACGTGCAGGTCCACGATCCCCTGGCGGATCCCGCCGAAGCTGAGCACGAATACGGAGTGTCGCTCATCCCCCTGGAAGAGCTGAAGCCCGCGTCAGCGGTCATTGTTGCTGTGGCGCATCATTGCTTTCGGGGGTGGTCGGTTGATGATCTGGTCCGTTTGATGAATGAGAATCCGGTATTCATCGATATAAAGGGGGTATACAACCCATCGGAGCTCAAGAGTGCCGGTATGCGCATCTGGAGATTATAAGCATCAAGGAATGAACATGAACGTTTATACGGATGTAAGAAAACGGCTGCTTGTTGAGCCGAAGCGGTGGTCGATAACCGGTGTTGCCGGTTTCATCGGCTCTAACCTGTTGGAGCATCTTCTCAAGCTTGACCAGGTTGTGCTTGGGGTCGATAATTTCTCCACCGGGAAACAGAAAAACCTGATCGAAGTTCGGAACCTGGTGAGCGAAGAACAGTGGGGACGATTCACTTTTGTCGAGGGGGACATTCGTCAATTGCCCGCCTGCCAGGAGGTGTGCAAGGGAGCGGACTATGTTTTGCACCATGCTGCACTCGGCTCGGTGCCGCGTTCCATTGAGGATCCGATCACCAGTAATGAAAATAATGTAACCGGCACGCTCAATATGCTGGTAGCCGTGCGGGATCAGAAGGTCAAACGGATGGTTTACGCCGCCAGCAGTTCCACCTATGGCGACCACCCAAGGCTTCCAAAGATCGAAGAGGAGATCGGCAGACCGTTGTCCCCTTATGCCGTTACAAAGTACGTGAACGAACTGTATGCAGATGTGTTTGCCCGGACTTACGGGGTGGAAACCATCGGCTTGCGCTATTTCAATGTTTTCGGTCCGCGCCAGGACCCCGACGGGGCGTATGCTGCGGTGATCCCGAAGTGGATTGCAGCTATGATCAAGGGCGAGACCGTATTTATCAATGGTACCGGAGAAACAAGTCGCGACTTTTGTTATGTGGAAAACGTCGTGCAGATGAATCTGCTCGCCGCAACGACTACGGCCCCGGAAGCTGTCAACCAGGTTTACAATACTGCGCTCAATGACCGCACTGCTCTCAGCGAACTTTTTGTAAAGCTTCACCGTCGCCTGCTTTCCCATTACACCCATTTGCAGGATTTTCATCCCGTCTACCGCGACTTTAGAAAGGGAGATGTGCTCCATTCGCAGGCTGATATCTACAAGGCAAAGCGTCTTTTGGGATACGCCCCTACCCATACCATTGACCAGGGGCTGGATGCTGCAATGGAATGGTACATGCGGAATGTCGTATGATCCACTACGTACATATTGACGGTATACAGACCACTCTTTCCTCAGCCGCAATTCTGCTTGCGGTTGTGTTCTCGGTCTATTCTCTGTGCAGGAGGGATAGATCTGCAATAACCTTCATACTGTTTGCCGCCCTTTCGTGTACCGCAGCCCTTGAAAGCTTCGATCTTCTGGCGATTCTCTATCCGGAAAGACTCCTTTTCTGGAAAAAGCTTGCATTAGTTGCCGAATCATGCCTTCCCCTTGCCTGGCTCCTTTTCAGTCTTACCTACGCCCGGCAAGGAGAACTGAGATCAATCTCTTTACTGCAGCGAATTTTTCTTTCCCTGTCTCTGCTGTTTGTCGTAACAGCCCTGACTTTCCCTATACAATCGTTCTATTATTCCCCTGACTTTAACCAGGAACGGATGCTGTTTTTAGGGGATACGGGGTATGTTTTTTACATCGCAACGCTGGTTTATTTGATCGTTGCCCTGATCAACCTTGAAATGACCCTTGCCAATGCGTCACATGCCTCTCGATGGAAAATAAAGTTTGAGATACTGGGGACGGGGTTTCTGCTGTCGCTCCTGATTTTTTACTACAGCCAGGGGCTCCTTTACCGCACCATAAACATGAATCTCGTCCCGGTCAGGTCAGTTGCCCTGCTGGTGGCAGTTGTACTCACAGCTTACTCTCAACTGAGGCGAGGAGACGGGGTTAAAATATATGTCTCGAGAAATCTGTTTTATAAATCGGTAGTTATGTTTGCCATAGGTCTCTACCTGATCGGGCTCGGCCTGATAGGGGAGGGGATGAAGTATTTTGGAGAATCCTTTCAGCGCTCAATGGTAATGGCCATTGCTTTTGTTGCCGGTATCGGTTTGCTCGTCGGTCTCCTTTCCGAGACGGTAAAAAGAAAGGTCAAGGTCTTCCTCTACAAAAATTTCTACCAGAATAAGTACGATTACAGGAACCAATGGCTGCAGTTTACCGACCGTCTCTCTTCGTCAAAAACCGGCGGCGAGTTGCTGACGAGTATCCTTTCCGGCTATTGTGAAACATTCGGCATGGGGTGCGGCGCTCTCTTTCTCAATGATAACGACCGGGATGGGTATTATCTCGCGGCAAGATTGGAGATTGAGCCGGCAACTACCTTTTTCAACCGTAATGATTCCGTTATTGAGTACATGATTGAACGAAAATGGGTGGTCAATGTGTGTGAAGGTATCCCTGCGACCGGAACGAAAATGGGCGAGTTTTTCAGGATAAATGCGGTATCCTTTGTAATTCCGCTCTTCTTGAACGACGTCATGGACGGCTTTATCATGCTGGGGAAACCGCTTAACAGAGATGAGACATACAACTTCGAAGACTATGACCTTATGAAAACTTTTGCCCGCCAGGCCTCTTCCGCGATACTGAATTTGCACCTTTCGGACCAGCTGGCCCAGGCCAGAGAGATGGAGGCGATAGGGAGGGTTTCTTCTTTTGTGATACACGACCTGAAAAATCTTGTCTATACAGTTTCGCTGATTGTGGACAACGCGAGAGATTATATAGCCGAACCGGAGTTCCAGCAGGATATGCTCGAATCCCTCAGCAATACAGTAGCGAAGATGAAGACTCTCATTTCCAGGTTGAAAACTCTGCCGGAAAAGAATGCGTTACAGAAGGAATCTGCCGATCTGCTGCAATTAGTCACAGATACCGCCGCATTGGTAAAGGGCGCAGAAATCCGGGTCACTGGCAGCCCCGTAATTGCCGAGGTCGACCAAGACGAACTGCAAAAGGTTGCGTTAAATCTGCTGTTGAACGCCGTGGATGCAACTGGTGGGGAGGGGCCGGTCACGGTAGAGGTGGGGGGGGGCGACCAGGCCTTCATTCGGGTGAGGGACGAGGGGTGCGGAATTTCTGATGATTTTCTGCGCCGACATCTCTTTACCCCCTTCAAGACCACCAAGAAAAAAGGAATGGGAATCGGCCTCTACCAGTGCAAGCAGATTGTTGAAGCCCATGGCGGTAAAATTGAGGTACTCAGCGAGGTGGGCAAAGGAGCTGTATTTACGGTCTGGGTACCTTTCATTCAGCCATCAAACATAGCAGGAGAGGGAAATGGAAAGACTATTAATAGTTGATGACAATGAAGACATCCGCAAACAGCTTAAATGGGGCCTTGGGAAGGAATTCGACGTGATTCTGGCCGGTGACGGCGAGGAGGGGATTTCTTCTTTTAATAAGCATCAACCCAAAGTGGTTACCCTCGATCTCGGCTTGCCGCCCCATGAAGATGGCACAGAAGAGGGGCTCAGGTGCCTGGAGGATATCCTCAGGCATGCTCCTCGTACTAAGGTAATTGTCATCACCGGCAATGATGAAAAAAATATCGCCCTCAGGGCGATACAGATAGGGGCGTATGATTATTTTCAAAAACCGATTGATATCAATGAATTGAAAGTCATTATTAGCAGAGCCTTTCATCTGTGTAACATAGAAGAAGAAAACAGTCGTTTACAGATTGCCCTTGATCATAAAAACATCGGCATGGGGGGTATAATCGGGCAATGCCCTCAGATGTTGCAGGTTTTTTCCATGATTGAAAAGGTTGCCACATCTGATGCTGCTATTTTTCTCACAGGTGAGAGCGGTACCGGCAAAGAGCTGGTAGCGCGTGCCATACATGCAAAAAGTCTAAGATCAAACGCCCCTTTTATCCCCATTAATTGCGGCGCGATACCGGAGAACCTGCTTGAATCAGAATTGTTCGGCTTTGAGAAAGGTGCATTTACCGGAGCTCACGCCAGGGTCCAGGGGAAGGTCGAGTATGCCCATAAGGGGACCCTTTTCCTTGACGAGATCGGTGAGTTGCCCGCTACCCTGCAGGTAAAGCTACTCCGATTTCTCCAGGAGAAGGTAATGCAGCGGGTGGGTGGAAGGGAAGACATCATTGCGGACACAAGAATTATTTCCGCTACGAATATAGATATAGCAAAGGCGATCCAGGAAAGTACGTTCAGGGAAGACCTCTATTACAGGATCGCCGTAATCACCATCAATCTTCCTCCGTTGCGGGAGCGCAGTGATGATATCATGCTTCTGGCAAATCTGTTTTTAAAGAGATTCAGTGAAGAATTCAACAAAAAGGTCAGGGGGTTCAGCTCGACTGCGCTGGAGCTGCTGGAATCGTATGAATGGCCCGGCAACGTAAGAGAGCTGGAAAACAAGGTACAAAGGGCTGTTATTATGTCTGACTCTGTATTGCTGGAACCGGACGACCTGGGGTTTGCCGAAAAGACAACGTTGCAGAAAATAACGTCAGCCGAAGGGATAACATTGAAAGACGCAAGGGACAGGGTTGAGAGAGAAATGATCCTTTCCGCCATCAAAAGCCAGGGTGGCAATATTGCAAAGGCTGCGGAAATATTGGGTATCAGCAGGCCTACACTTTACGACCTCGTGAAAAAGCATGGGCTTTAAATTTTGCAACATAAAAAGATGACTCTGATAAGTAATGGCAGTCGCGTTGACCGGAGCATATACGGCTTATTAAAAGCCGTTTTTTTATTCAATAGTTAGAGGGTTGGAAATGAAAATATTGGTAACCAACGACGACGGGATCCACGCACCCGGCATTAAAATTCTGGCAGAAGTATTCAGGCAACATGGTGAAGTAGCGGTGGTAGCTCCGGACAGGGAACGGAGCGCCGTCGGTCATGCACTTACTCTTCACCACCCCCTGCGGGCCGCACAGCTCCGTCCAAACGTATTTGCGGTAGACGGCACTCCGACCGACTGCGTCAATCTCGGCATACACAGTCTTTTATCCTTTAAGCCGGATATGGTAATTTCCGGAATCAACCGTGGTAGCAATCTGGGTGATGATGTAACATATTCCGGAACGGTTTCTGCGGCCATGGAGGCTACCCTGATGGGGATTCCTGCTTTTGCCGTTTCCCTTGTAACAACGGATGAGGGGAAAAACTATGCTGCAGCGGCGGCGTTCGCGGCAAAGCTGGCGGGGATTATCTTAAGAGAAGGGCTTCCCGTCGATACGTTCTTGAATGTGAATGTCCCTGATCTTCCCACTGCATCCCTTCTTTCTCCTCTTATAACCAGCCAGGGGAAAAGACGTTATGATGGCGTCATCATCGATAAGGTCGATCCGAGGGGGCGAAACTATTACTGGATAGGGAGTGCCGACATGAATTTTCTGGACACCGAAGGTAGTGATTATGCCGCGGTTTCCCGCGGACACATTTCGATAACCCCCCTTCATCTGGATCTCACCAACTACAACTCCATGGCGGTGCTTAATGACTGGGATCTGTCCTAGTGCTGGACATTTATCCTTCTATTTGCTATATTCTGCCCGCGCAACGGGATAAGGCAGCTGATGAATTTTGATATCGCACGAAAACGAATGGTGGAAACCCAGCTTGTCGCCCGAGGCATACGTGACAAACGAGTCATTGACGCAATGCTCAAGATACCGCGCCATACGTTTGTTGAAGAGGCCATGTCTGCCCAGGCCTATAGTGACTCTTCGTTGCCGATAGGAGAAAAGCAGACCATCTCCCAGCCTTATATGGTTGCGCTCATGACCGAATCGCTGCAACTTACCGGCGAAGAGAAGGTTCTGGAAATCGGCACCGGTTCGGGTTATCAGGCTGCCATTCTTGCCACGCTTGCAAACAGGGTTTATACCATGGAACGGATACGCCCTCTTGCTTTGAAGGCCCGCAAGGTATTGGATAGTCTGGGATTACTGAATATCAACCTGAAGATAGGCGATGGATCTTCAGGTTGGGAAGAGGAAGCCCCCTTTGACGTAATAATCGTTACAGCCGGCGCACCTGATGTCCCTCAAACCCTGATTGATCAGTTGGATGTTGGGGGGAGGCTGATAATTCCAATGGGAAACCAATATGAACAGACACTTATGAGGATTTCCAAGTCTGATAACGGTTCCATTGTCAAGGAAACCCTGGTTGGGTGCCGGTTTGTAAAACTGATGGGAAAGTTTGGCTGGACAGGAGATGATTGACGCTTTTCCCTTAACTGTAGAGACTCTGCCTCTCATTTCGCCCCAGGGAGTTATTATGGATAACGATGAATTGATAGAAGATTTAGAAGAAGATGGCCAGAATGAGCCCGCTGAAGTATTCGCGGAGCCTGATCCTGAAGCGCTTGCCAGCGAGGAAGAGATTGAGGAAGAAGGGGTAAAGGTTCCCGAAGAAGAGCATTTTGACGACGCCATCAAACTTTATCTCCGGGAGATCCAAAAGACCAAGCTCCTCACGGCTGACGAAGAAAAGGAACTGGCCAGACGCATCGCCAAGGGAGAGAAATCGGCGCGTGACAAGATGATCGAGTCGAATCTCAGGCTGGTGGTCAAGATAGCCAAGCGCTACATTAACCGTGGTCTCCCGTTCCTCGACCTGATAGAAGAGGGGAATATGGGGCTCATCAAAGCTGTCGAGCGCTTTAAACTCTCCAAGGAATGCCGTTTTTCCACTTACGCAACATGGTGGATACGGCAATCCATAGAGCGGGCTCTGGTGAATCAATCGCGCACCATAAGGCTGCCGGTGCATGTCTCCGACGATATTAACAAGATGCTCAGGGTAACCAGAGAACTGGTGCAAAAGATGAATCGTGAGCCGACGGTTAAAGAGGTGGCCGCAGGGATGGATACGACACCTGTTTATATCCGAAGACTGATGGTGCTCTTGAAAAAGACCTATTCCATTGAACGGCCGATGGGCGAAAACAACGATTATTTCCTCATAGATACCATTGAAGACACTTCATCGGTATCACCGGCGGTCCTGCTTGAAGACCTGAACAAATACGAGATGATTTCACGGTGGTTTGAGACGTTGTCGGAGAGCGAAAAAAAGATTCTGACCCTGCGTTTTGGCCTTGACGATAAAGAACCGCAGACGCTGGATACTATTGGCCGCAGTTTTGGCGTAACCCGCGAGCGGATTCGTCAAATTGAGGCCAAGTCATTGGAAAAACTGAGAAAAATAGTTGAATCGACGGAAACCAATGTACGCAATGCGTAATGAGTTATTACCTGAATGAGGAGACCTGCATGGAAGATCTGAAAAACATTATAAGGGACATCCCGGATTTCCCCAAAAAAGGGATAATTTTCAAGGATATTACCACTCTCCTTGCCGATGCCCAGTCGTATCAGCGGATGGTGGATCTGATTGCCCACCGTTACGTCGGTGAGAAGATAGATAAAGTGGTAGGGGTTGAGGCACGGGGTTTTATAATCGGCGCCGCCCTTGCCTACAAGCTGGGAGCCGGCATAGTCCTGGTCAGAAAACCGGGGAAGCTTCCTTCGGAAACCTTCAAGAAAACCTACGACCTTGAATACGGCACGGACACCCTGGAGATACATACCGATGCAATCAAGAGAGGGGAAAAAATCCTGATTGCCGATGATCTGCTGGCAACCGGCGGTACCATGTCGGCTGTAGTCGACATGGTCAACAGCATGGGAGGAGATTTGGTTGAATGCTGCTTCATGGCCGAGCTGGAATTCCTCCACGGGAGGGATAAGCTTCCGGAAGGGAAGATTTTTTCACTTCTTAAATTTTGATGGAACTGATTCATCCATAAACAACCAGATATTGAAAATCAGGGAAAATACTTGCATTTTTTAATAATGTAATGTATATAATTTCTTCTATTTTGTCCCCGTAGCTCAGCAGGATAGAGCGTCGGATTCCTAATCCGCAGGTCGCACGTTCGAATCGTGTCGGGGACACCATCTGAAATCGAGGGGTTACGTAACAACGTTATCCCTTTTTTTCTTAGCCGATTGATCGATAAGCATGTCATCGGCGCATCTCTACTGACGGTTGGCTGTTTTCCGTTGACACTGGAAGGAAAAAAATGTATATACATCTTTCCGTTGGCTGAGGAGTAGTTCGATACACGATCTTCTCTCCGCAGGGGACAAAAAATATACGGCGGCGTAGCCAAGTGGTAAGGCAGAGGTCTGCAAAACCTTTATTCAGCGGTTCAAATCCGCTCGCCGCCTCCAACAAAAACAAGGGGTTAGCCAATCATGGCTAGCCCCTTTTGCTTTTCGCGCGTGGCCTTTCTTTCGTGGAACCTGGAGCCCCCAGATTCACAGTTGTTCCCGTCAAAACGGCAAGGAGTTATCGCGACTGTTCGTTGCTCAGATTGAATTTTGTGATCATCCGATGTCGATAATCGACGATTTCCTTGCGTAATGAGGCCAATTTTGCCATCTTCTCATCGACCATGTTGATGTGGTCATCGAGTATCGCGACAAGTCGCGGGATCATTCTTTCGGTCTGTTTTGCCTCGCCGTAGGCGATATAAAGATCCTGCAGTTCCTTGATGGTCAACCCCAATTCCTTCAGCTTCATGATAAATTTGATTCGCCGGACGTAATAGGGAGTATATCCCCGTGTAGCCCCGTCAGCACGCTGCATTGATTCAATAATTCCCACTTCTTCCCAATAGCGCAAGGTTCTGGTGGTTAGCCCCAGCGATTTTGCCAGTTCGCCAATCGATTCGATCTCTTCGCCGTCCCTCAGTTCGTTCATGATTTGTCCTTTACGTTAAATATTGAATAAACCTTAAGGCAGTTGCGTGGATTTGTCAATAATTTTGCTTGATTTGTTCCTGAAGTGGCGCAGGAACGCCGCCGCCTTAACCTCTATTTTTAATATATAAAAAATCGTTTTAAAAATGCTTGACACGCACGTAAGCGTAATGTAATTTTGTGGTACCTGGAAGTGAGACGATGTTTTGTTAAATCCTTTTAATTGTTGGTGAAATACGCTCGATTGTTATGTAGTTTGAAAGCGAAAGTGCATCTTACGTCAACATAATAAACTATTGTTCTGCGAGTATTCCTTTGCTGGAATTTACAAAACGGAGGTTAATCATGCCGGAGTTGCTGAAGAGATCTAAGCACCAACGGCGAAAGGGGGGGGACGAGGCAGATACTGCACATGGTGGCGTAAGAATTGGCATGAACTTAACCTGAAAGGAGCAACGACATGACAACGAAACAGTACAACTGGAGTGAGATAGCACAAAATCCCAAGTATCTGGAATTAAAAAGCAAGAAAAGGAAGTTCCTGTTTGGCTGGTGGATTGCTTCTTCGATATATTACTTTTCGTTGCCGATCCTCTCCGGCTATGCCCCCGACTTGTTCAAGACAAAAGCCATCGGGGTCATCAATTTAGGCTACCTGTTCATCCTGTCCCAATTCGTCATGGCGTTTTTTGTGGCTATCTACTACACAAAGGTTGCCAACAGCGAATTTGACCGTTTGACCGATGAACTCGTCAAGGAAATCCAATAAGGAGGGGATACATGTTTATCAAAGCCATTATAACCACCATGCTTACACTGCTTCTGACCACGGTCGGATTCACTGCGGAAACGGCAAGGCCGGCACCCCAGTCCGCCCCTGCTGTTGCGGCGAGCACCCCGCAGTCGATCACTCCCACCCAGGCTCAGGCGTTGCAGGCAGCGCCGGAAGCTGCAAAACCGGCCACGCCGGCCGCCCCATCGCCTCCGACAAAGGTTAAACCGAACCGTGCCATTACCATTACCATGTTCTTGGTGATCATCGGAGTAACCCTGGGCGTCGTGGTCTGGGCGGCCAAGCGCACTACCTCAGCCGCTGACTTTTATGCCGCCGGCGGGGGGATAACCGGTCTGCAGAACGGCTGGGCCATCGCCGGTGATTACATGTCGGCGGCCTCGTTCCTCGGCATGTCCGGCCTGATCTCGCTCTATGGCATCGACGGTTTCATGTATGCAGTCGGACCGATGTTCTCATTCATCGCCATCCTCCTGGTGGTGGCCGAACCGTGCCGCAATGCCGGCAAGTTTACCCTGGGAGACATTCTCTCTTTCCGCGCTTCGCCCAAGCCGGTGCGGGCTGTGGCGGCTCTCTCCACGGTCACTGTGTCGCTTTTCTACCTCATAGCCCAGATGGTCGGTGCCGGCAAGCTGATGCAAGTGCTGCTGGACATCCCATACCGCGTTTCGGTCATAGGCGTCGGCATTCTGATGGTGGGTTACGTGGCGTTCGGCGGCATGAAAGCAACCACCTGGGTCCAGATCATCAAGGCGAGTCTGCTCATGACCGGCACGGTCCTCCTCGCCGTGCTGGTCATGCTGAAGTCGGGGATGAACCCGATCCAGTTTTTCACGGACATCGTCGGCAATCAGAACATCCAGGATCATGTGCGAATGAACGTTCTCAAGGATGCCTTGCCGAAGCCCGGTTTTGACTATGGTCAACGTTTCATGGAGCCCGGCCTGTTCCTGAAAAACCCCCTTGACCAGATATCGCTCGGCATCGCCTGGGCTCTCGGCGCAGCCGGCCTGCCGCACATCCTGATGCGCTTCTTTACCGTCCCGAGTGCCAAAGAGGCGCGTAAATCAATCGTCATCGCCCTGTTTATCAACAGCTCATTCTTTTTCCTCATCAACCTCATCGGGTTTGGTGCAGCGCTCTACCTGAGCCCGCAACTGATCAGCTCGGTTGACAAGGGAGGCAACATGGCGACGCTCCTTCTCGCCCAGAAACTGGGTGGCGGCGCCGGTTCCTTCGGCGGCGACGTTTTCCTTGCCTTCATTTGCGCGGTGGCCTTCGCCACCATTCTCGCGGTTGTCTCCGGCCTGGTGCTGGCAGCTTCCGCGGCCATTGCCCACGATGTCTACGTCAACATCATAAAGGACGGCAAGGCCGACCAGCAGACCCAGGTCAGGGTTGCCCGGCTAACCTCCCTGTTTGTCGGCATAGCCGCCATCATCATGGGGCTGGCGGCCGAGAAGGAAAACGTGGTCGCCCTGGTGGCCCTGGCCTTTGCCGTGGCCGCTTCGGGCAATTTCCCCGCGGTCATGCTGTCGCTTTTCTGGAAGCGCTTCAATACGTCCGGTGTAATTTCCGGCTTACTGGTGGGAACAATCTCGGCCCTTGCGCTGGTTGTCATATCACCGGTCATGACCTATCCGCAGAAGATCGCTGACGATGCCAGGAAGATCGTCACCACCCTGGAAAAGAAGCAGGCCGAAGGTGTTGTCCTGGCGGAAAAGGATCTCAAGGCGCTGGACAAGGCGCGCGGCGACTTCAAAAAGAACGACGGCGGCACCTCCATGGTCGGACTGAAGGCGGCCATATTCCCGCTCAAAAACCCCGGCATAGTTTCCGTGCCGCTGGGACTCCTCGCCGCCATTCTCGGGGCACTGCTTTTCCGTGACAAGCGCGCCGAGGATATGTTCGATGAGATCGAGGTCCGCCAGATCACCGGTCTCGGTATTTCCAAGGCTTCGGACCACTGAGCGTTTCTGCCATGGAATGTTGTACCCAGCTGTATGTTGCACTTTTCAGCTCCTGCGGGACGCCGCAGGGGCTGAAAAAACCCTTTTGTCGGCAGTGTACGTAAACGGAAGTTTATTGCGCATCGGGAGGTTGGAGATATGGGAGAGGTACCAGCACCGGTCGGGGAAGAGGGCGTGCGCGTCCTCAACGACATGAGCAAGGAAGAACTGATCAGGATCATCGTCGACGACGCCAAGAACTGGCTCGCCCACGACGGCCTGTGGTTCCAGGCGGTGGAGAAACGCTACGGCATCGACGTGGCCATCGAGGCGGACATCGAGGCTTGGCGTTCCTTCACGGTGATCGAGGCGAAACGGATCATGGAGCGGTTGGGGATAGCGCCGGGCGGCGGCATTCCCGCCCTCATCGAATGCCTCAAGCACCGACTCTATGCCCGCCTGAACCTCCAGGACGTGATTGAGCGAAGCGACAACCGGGTGGTGTTCCGCATGCTCGACTGCCGGGTGCAGTCGGCCCGGAAGAGGAAGGGGCTCGATGATTTTCCCTGCAAGAGCGTCGGCATCGTCGAGTATGCCGAGTTTGCCCGGACGGTCGATCCGCGAATACAAACGAGATGTATTGCCTGTCCGCCGGACAGGCATCCGGACACGTTCTGGTGCGCGTGGGAGTTTGTCGTGGAAGGGTAATGTCATTGTAGGGGCGAGGCATGCCTCGCCCGATTACTTGCGATCTGGTGGAAGGGCGACGCATGCGTCGCCCCTACAAAAACAGCAAAATGGAGATCAGCCATGCATACAGCCGCTGCTGAACCATACAAGTCAAAACACAAGGTCCGCTTCGTGACGGCGACGAGCCTCTTTGACGGCCACGACGCCTCCACCAACATCATTCGTCGCATCCTCCAGGCGTCGGGGGCGGAGGTGATCCACCTCGGGCACAACCGGAGCGTCGAGGAGATCGTCACCGCCGCCATCCAGGAGGATGCCCAGGGGATCGCCGTCAGCTGCTACCAGGGTGGGCATGTGGAGTTCTTCAAGTATATCCGCCACCTCCTCGACGAGCGGGGGGCGGGGCACATCCGCATCTTCGGTGGCGGCGGCGGGGTGATCATCCCAGACGAGAGCCGGGAGATCGAGGGGTACGGGATATCCAAGATATTTTCTCCAGAGGACGGCCGCCGTATGGGGCTCCAGGGAATGGTGAACCACATGCTCGAGCTGTGCGATTTCGCGCCGGAGCGCAACCTCGACGAAGAGATCGGCAGGCTGCAGCACCAGGATATCCGGGCGGTGAACACCCTCATCACCCTCGCGGAGCAGGCGGTGCACGAGCATTCCCAAGGGTATGCCGCAGTGCGCGACCGCATCCGGTCCATGGGGCGCGAACTGCCGGTAGTGGGGATCACCGGTACCGGCGGTGCCGGAAAGAGCTCCCTCACCGATGAGCTCGTGCGCCGCTTCATGCGCGATTTCCCCGAGAAGAGCGTCGCCATTCTGGCCGTTGACCCCTCACGGCAGCGGACCGGCGGCGCCCTTCTCGGGGACCGCATCCGGATGAACGCCATCAACACGAGCCAGGTCTACATGCGTTCTCTCGCCACTCGCGACTCCCACTCGGAGCTCTCCGCCGCTATCCAGGACGCCATCGACGTGGTCCGGGCGGCCGGGTTCGACCTGGTGATCGTGGAAACCTCCGGCATCGGCCAGGGGGACGCCCGCATCGTGGATATCGCCGACATCGCCCTCTATGTCATGACCTGCGAGTTCGGCGCCCCCACCCAGCTGGAGAAGATCGACATGCTCGACTTTGCCGACGTCGTGGCCCTCAACAAGTTCGAGCGCAAGGGGGCCGAGGATGCCCTGCGCAACGTGAGGAAACAGTACCGTCGCAACCGCAACCTCTTCGACGTGGCGGACGAAGAGCTGCCGGTCTTCGGCACCATCGCCGCCCAGTTCAACGACCCCGGCACCAACGTCCTCTACCGGGCGCTCATCGACCGGATCAACGAGAAAAAGGGGCTTGCGCTCCGCTCCACCCTGGAGATCACGGAAAAGGAGAGCCTTAAGAAGTACATCATCCCCCCCGACAGGGTCCACTACCTGGGGGAGATCGTCCATGCCGCACGTACCTATCGCCGGCAGGTGCAGGAACAGGCGATAATTGCTCGCCGGCTCTTCCAGCTTGCCGGGGCAAAGGAGGTGGTCGGCGAGTCGTCCACCGTGGCGGAGCTCGACACGCAGATCGCCGTCCATGAGGCGAGGCTCCAGGAGGAACCGCGGAAGATCCTCCGTGAGTGGTCCGGCATGAAGGAGACCTACCGCAAGGACCAACTCGTCACTAAAGTCCGTGACCGGGAAATCCGGAGCGATCTCTATACCACGACCCTTTCCGGCACCCGCATTCCCAAGGTCTGCCTCCCCGACTTTGCCGACTGGGGTGAGATCCTCCGTTGGTGCATGCTGGAGAACGCCCCGGGGTGCTTTCCCTACACCGCGGGCGTCTTTCCCTTCAAGCGGGCCGAGGAGGACCCGAAGCGCCAGTTTGCCGGCGAGGGGACGCCGGAGCGGACCAACCGCCGATTCCACTACCTCTGCAAGGACGACGACGCCAAGCGCCTATCCACCGCTTTCGACAGTGTCACGCTCTACGGCGAGGACCCCGACTACCCCCCCGACATCTACGGCAAGGTAGGGGAGAGCGGCGTCTCCATCTGCACGGTGGAGGACATGAAGAAGCTTTACTCCGGCTTCGATCTCTGCGCCCCGAACACGAGCGTCTCTATCACCATCAACGGTCCGGCGCCCATGCTGCTCGCCTTCTTCTTCAACGCCGCCATCGACCAGCAGGTAGACGCCTTCCGGGAAAAGAACGGCCGAGAGCCGGAGGCTTCGGAGTACGCGGAGATCCGTGACTGCACCCTTCAGACGGTACGCGGCACCGTGCAGGCCGACATCCTCAAGGAGGACCAGGGACAGAACACCTGTATCTTCTCCACCGAGTTCGCCTTGAAGATGATGGGGGACATCCAGCAGTACTTCATCGACAAGAAGGTGCGGAACTACTACTCGGTCTCCATCAGCGGCTACCACATCGCCGAGGCGGGGGCGAACCCTATCTCCCAGCTCGCCTTTACGCTCGCCAACGGCTTTACCTACGTGGAGTACTACCTCTCCCGCGGCATGCAGATCGACGACTTTGCCCCGAACCTCTCCTACTTCTTCAGTAACGGCCTCGACCCGGAATACACGGTCATCGGCCGGGTGGCGCGCCGTATCTGGGCTGTGGTCATGCGGGAAAAGTACGGCGCAAGCGAGCGGAGCCAGAAGCTCAAGTACCACATCCAGACGAGCGGGCGTTCGCTCCACGCCCAGGAGATGGACTTCAACGACATCCGCACCACCCTCCAGGCGCTCACGGCCATCTACGACAACTGCAACTCGCTCCACACCAACGCCTACGACGAGGCGGTCACCACGCCCTGCGAGGAGTCGGTGCGCCGCGCCATGGCAATCCAGATGATCATCAGCCGCGAGTTCGGCCTGGCCAGGAACGAGAACCCGAGCCAGGGTTCCTTCATCATCGAGGAACTGACCGACCTCGTAGAGGAGGCAGTGTTGGCCGAGTTCGAGCGGATCGACCAGAGAGGCGGCGTGCTCGGTGCCATGGAGACCCAGTACCAGCGCTCCAAGATCCAGGACGAGTCTATGCTCTACGAGCACAAGAAGCACTCGGGAGAGCTCCCCATCATCGGCGTCAACTGTTTCTTGAATCCCAGGGCCTGCGAGGAGGGGTATCAGGTGCCGGGAGAGCTCGCCCGGGCAACGAAGGAGGAGAAGGAGCAGCAGATCGCCAACTTGCGTGCCTTCCACGAAAAAAATCGGAAGGAGGCGCCACTTGCCCTCAAGCGTCTCCAGGAGACGGCCATCGCCGGCGGCAATATCTTTGCCGAACTGATGGGGACGGTGAAGGTGGCGTCGCTGGGGCAGATTACGAGGGCGTTGTACGAAGTCGGAGGCAAATACCGGCGTAACATGTAGGTGGGACGTCCGCTTTTTGGCAATCTCCGCGTTGCCCTGCGGGGCTCGTTGTGCGGCGTAGCGCTGCTACGCCTCCGCCTCCCCCCTTGGGCGCCTTGACCTTGCCGAAAAATCGAACGTCCCAGGGTTCTTTCCTTTACTCGGATTGCGGCTATACTCAACAGAAATACCGTTTCACAGGAGCTTTTTGATGACCCGCCCGAACGAAACCTCGTACTACGAAACCCTTCCGCTGGAGAGCGACCCAGCGCTGCGGCGCCGTTTCATGGTGGTGGACGAAGAGCTGCAGGGGAACCTCCGCTTCGGCCTGCTGCTGGAAATCCTCGACCTGGTGGCCGAAAGGACGGCCTTGAACTATGTGACCCGTTTCCACCCGGAGGCACGGGTGGTGACGGCGGCCATCGACAATATCTTCGTCCGTCATGCGGCCGATGTGAAACGCGACATCGTCTTCCACGCCCGGATCAACCATGTTGGGCGTTCGTCGTTGGTGATCGGCATCCGGGTGGAACAGCCGGGGGAGCCGACCAATCATATCGCTTCGTGTTACTTCACCATGGTGGCCCGCTCCGGCATGGGAGAGGGGGCGGTGAGCGTGGCGCTGCCGCCACTGGAGTACCTGGATGACCAGGAAAAGGCCCGGGCGCAGAAGGCGATAGCAGGGCGTGAGGAGTACCGGCAGCAGCAGACCGCTCTCCATGAGCCGCCTAGCCGGCAGGAGTATGAGATGCTCGCCTCCCTCCACGACACCCAGGAGGAGCAGGGGTTCACCGGACTCCTGGCCGGTCGGCTCGTCACCGACGCCTGGGAGCGGATGTACCCGGAGCAGGAAAACGTGCCGCAGAAGATCTTTGGCGGCTACCTCATCCGCCGGGCCTACGAGCTCTCCGCTATCTGCTCGGAGCTGGTGGCTCCCAGCCGCTCCATCATCGCGGTCGTCAACCGGATCAACTTCTTTTCCCCCGTCCGGATGGGAGACAAGCTCCATTTCACCTCTCGGGTCGTCCATACAAACGGCAGCTTCGTCTGCGTGGAGGCGAGCATCGAGCGGATCAGTCGCGACCGGACCACAAAGGCGCTTTCCAACTCGTGTCTCTTCACCTTCGTCAACGTGGACGGAGAACTGAACCATCTCCCGGTGCCGGCCATCTACCCGTCCACCTACGCCGAGGACGCTCGCTACCTGGCGGCGCACCGCAGCTCCCAGTCGGTCGTGGGGCACCACAGCATCATTTGAGAGGTTGGTAAAATCAAAAAACCTTATTGGGACGCGGATAAAAGCGAAAAAGGCGGATCACCCCATAAGATAATTGCTTGTTGAATTTTATCCGATTTTTTCGTCTTGATCCGCGTCCCATTGTAAAGGTGTTATTCTTTTTCCGGAGGAAACATGGACATTTTTCAGGTCATCAGAGACCGGCGGAGCATCCGCAAATATAAGGACACCCCGGTGGAGTGGGAAAAGATCAAGCAACTGCTCGACGCCGCACGGCTCGCCCCCTCGTGGAAAAACATGCAGTGCTGGCGTTTTCTCGTTCTTACCGCGGCGGAGAAGCGCGAGGCGCTGCTGACCGCTTTTCCCGATGACAACCCGGGGAAAAAGGCGATTGCCTCGGCGCCGGTGGTGGTTGTCGTCTGCGCCGACCCGGCCGAATCAGGGGTAGAGAACGGCATCGAGTACTTCATCGCCGATGCGGCCATCGCGTTCGAGCATCTCTGCCTCGCGGCCCAATCCCTCGGTCTCGGCAGCTGCTGGATGGGATGGTACGACGAGGTGCTGGTCAAGGCAGCCGTTGGCGTCCCTGCCGGATTCAGGGTCGTGGGGATAACCCCGCTAGGCTATCCGGACCAGGAGCCGAATCCACGGCCGCGCAAGGCACTGGCGGACATCGCCTACTTCAACGAATGGGGGACCAGTCAATGCTGACAAAAATGGAAGTGGAACAGCGCATCATCCGTCTGCAGCACGCATTGCGGACCAAGGGGATCGACGGGGCGCTCCTCATCTACCCCATCGACGTCTACTACTTCAGCGGCACCCGCCAGAACGCGACCCTCTGGGTACCGGCGGAGGGGAATCCCCGTCTCCTGGTGCGCAAAAGCCTCTCCCGCGCAAAGGAAGAGAGCCTCATCGAGGCTACCGGACCATTTCCCGCAAGCAAGGAGTTTCCAAACCTCTTCGGCGAGGAAATCCGCACGATCGGCATTACCTTCGACGTGTTGCCGGTGCAGCAGTACAACTACTACGCCAAACTCCTGCCGGGGCGGGAATTCGTTGATATTGCCGGGATCAACCGGGAACTCCGCTCGGTTAAGTCAGCGTGGGAGCTGGACCGGATGCGCGCCAGCGGCGCCGCCCTCAGCGCGGTCTTCGAGCAGGTGCCGGGGTTCCTGAAAACCGGCATGCGCGAAGTGGATCTCGCCGCGGAGTTCGAGTACCGGCTGCGCAAGGCGGGCGGGGAAGGGTACGTGCGGATGCGGGCCTTCAATCAGGAACTGTTCCAGGGACTGGCCGTCTCCGCCACCGCGTGCCATCCCGGTTTCTTCGACGGCCCGGTCACCGGCAGGGGGCTCTCCGCAGCCTCACCCCATGGGGCCTCCACCGAGGAAATCGTCACCAATGCGCCGGTCCTTGTCGACTACACCGGCGTATTCGACGGCTACATCGTGGACATGACGCGGATGTTCGTCGTCGGCACGCTTGCTCCCGAACTGGAGCAGGCCTTTGCCACTGCCCGGGCCATCCAGGACTATGTGGCGATTAACCTCAAACCGGGGGTTGTCTGCGAAGAGCTGTTCTTCAAGGCGGCGGAGATGGCGGATGCGGCCGGGCTCGGCCAGAACTTCATGGGCGCCCCGGGGGAAAACGCCAAGTTTGTCGGCCATGGGGTCGGTCTTGAGCTCGATGAATTTCCCGTTCTTGCCCAAGGGTTCAAGGTGCCGCTCCAGATCGGCCAGACCGTCGCCATCGAGCCGAAGTTCGTTCTCCCCGGTCTCGGGGTCATCGGCATCGAAAACACCTTCAGCGTCAGTGAGCAGGGGGGAGAGAAGATCACTCTCCTGGCCGATGACGTTGTCTATCTCTGATGCCACTGGCTTGCAGCGCGCCTGTATTTACGTAAGGTATATATTGTTGTAAAAGCCGTAGATTGTTCGTCGAAAGAAAACGCCTTTTATGATAATAAATTCATAAAAATCAGTCAGATAAAATATTAATGCTGATAAATATGCTCAAAGGTAGAAACATGTTTTAAAAACACTTGACATGCACGTAAACGTCTACTATAATCGGCGTAACATTAAGCGGCAGGGAGGGTGTCATGAATGAGGTATTTGTTGTCGACGGCTTGAGAACACCATTTGGCTCCTTTGGTGGCGCGCTGGCCGACGTTGCAGCACCGCTGCTCGGCGCCAGGGTCATGGGGGCGCTGTTGGAGAAGTCGGGGCTTGCACCCGCGGCGGTGGACGAGGTGATCGTCGGCCAGGTGCTTTCCGGAGGGTGCGGCCAGGCGCCGGCGCGGCAGGCGATGCGCGAAGCCGGCATTCCCGATGGTGTTCCTGCCCTTACGATCAACAAGGTCTGCGGCAGCGGTCTCAAGGCGATCATGCTCGGGGCCGACTCGATCCGCCTCGGCAACGCGCAGGTGGTGCTCGCCGGCGGCATGGAAAACATGACCCTTGCCCCCTTCATCCTGAAAAAGGCACGCAAAGGTTACCGCATGGGGCATGGCGAGCTGTTCGACCTGATGATTTACGACGGTCTCCAGGACCCCTATACCGGCCGGCACATGGGGGAGATCGGCGAGGATAGCGCCGCCCGCAACGACATCTCCCGCGCTGTGCAGGACGACTACGCCCTGCGCTCCTACCGGCTGGCCCAGGAGGCGGTTACGGGGGGGGTGTTCGCGGACGAGATCGTGCCGGTCGTGAAGAAGGGGCAGAAGGGGGATGAAACCTTCGCACTGGACGAGGAACCATTCAAGGTGGACAGTGCCAAGCTCCCCCAGCTCCGGGCAGTGTTCCGCAAGGAGGGCACCATCACCGCCGGCAACGCCTCCAGTA
Source organism: Geobacteraceae bacterium (assembly GCA_009773645.1). Lineage (GTDB taxonomy): Bacteria > Desulfobacterota > Desulfuromonadia > Geobacterales > Geobacteraceae > WSYB01. The sequence continues at coordinate 160,667 of WSYB01000001.1, read as the reverse complement.
TCAACGACGGGGCGGCCATGGCGCTCCTCACCGACTCAGCCGGGCTGAAAAAGCACAACCTCACCCCGAAGGCGCGGATCGTTGCCAGCGCCACCAACAGTCTGCACCCCGATTACTTCCCCGAGGCCCCGGTGGGAGCCATCGAGCGGGTCTGCGCCAAGGCGGGTCTCAGTGTCGGCGACATCGACCTGTTCGAGATCAACGAGGCCTTCGCCTCGGTGGCGCTGATAGCGATCAAGTCCCTCAAGCTTCCGCTGGAGAAGGTGAACGTCAACGGCGGCGCCTGCGCCATCGGCCATCCCATCGGCGCCAGCGGCGCCCGGCTCGCGGCCACCATCATCCGCGAACTGCACCGCAGGAAGGCCCGTTACGGTCTTGCCACGCTCTGTATCGGCGGCGGCGAGGCGGTAGCGGTTGTCTTCGAAAGAATGTAACTTTCCCCCCTCACCCCAGCCCTCTCCCACCAGGGGAGAGGGAGATTTTGAACCCCCTCCCTTGATGGGAGGGGGCAAGGGGGAGGGAGAAGATTTGTACGAGAGATTTTTTCCCAGGAGGAACACATGTTCAAGGTAGTCGGTGTCATAGGTGCAGGCCAGATGGGGAGCGGGATAGCGCATGTCTTTGCCCAGCATGCCTATCAGGTGCTGCTGTACGACATTTCCGAAGCGCAGCTGGAGAAGGCGCTGAAATCCATCGAGCAGAACCTGGAGCGCCAGGCGAAGAAGGGGGTCATCTTTGAGACCAGCATCCAGGGGATTATGAGCCGGATCGGCGTCACCAAGGATCTGAACGACTTTTCCGCATGTGACCTGGTGGTGGAGGCGGTGAACGAGAACGAGGCGCTCAAGTTCGACCTGTTCGCTAAACTGGACGAGATCGTCGGAAAGGACGCCATCCTGGCTTCCAATACGTCCTCCATCTCCATCACCAGGATCGCTGCCGTAACCAAGCGGCCTGACAAGGTGATCGGCATGCACTTCATGAACCCGGTGCCGATCATGCAGCTGGTCGAGGTGATTCGCGGGCTCGCGACCAGCGAAGAGACGTTCCAGATCATCAGCTCCCTGGTCGCCAAGCTGGGGAAGGAGACGGCGGTTTCCCAGGATTATCCCGGATTTATCGTCAACCGGATATTGATTCCGATGATCAACGAGGCGGTTTTTGCCCTCTACGAGAGGATCGCCACCGCGGAGGACATCGATAAGGGGATGAAGCTCGGCACGAATCAGCCGATGGGACCGCTCACTCTGGCCGACTTCATCGGCCTGGATACGGTGCTTGCCATCTGCAACGTCCTCCATGACGGTTTCAAGGACCCCAAATATCGCCCCTGTCCGCTGCTGGTGAACATGGTCAATGCGGGATACCTGGGGAGAAAATCGGGGAGAGGGTTTTATTCCTATTGACCAGGGTGCAGATCATTGTGTAGAGGCGGACGGCGTCCGCCCTTGGGCGCATGCCATGCGCCCCTACGGGAGGAAAACATGGAATTCAAAAACCTGCTCATCGAAATGAGCGACGGCGTTGCCACCCTCACCGTCAATCGTCCCCAGGCCCTCAACGCTCTCAACAGCGAGGTCCTGACCGAGCTGGAGTGCGCCCTCTACGGTCTGGAGCAGGACGCCGGCGCAAAAACGGTGGTCATCACCGGCGCTGGTGAAAAGGCCTTCGTGGCCGGCGCCGACATCAAGGAGATGGCGGCCATGACCTCTTACGAGGGGCATCAGTTCGCCCTCAAGGGGCAACGGGTGATGCTCTTCATGGAAAAGATGCACACCCCGGTCATCGCCGCGGTCAACGGTTTTGCCCTCGGCGGCGGCCTGGAACTGGCGCTCGGCTGCGACTTCATCTACGCCTCAGCCAAGGCCAAGCTCGGCTTCCCCGAAGTGACCCTCGGCATCATGCCCGGCTTCGGCGGCACCCAGAACCTCTCCCGGCTCATCGGCCCCAACAGGGCCAACGAGATGATCTTCACCGGCAAAGTGATCACGGCGGAGAAGGCCCTTGCCTGGGGGATCGTCAACGAGGTGTTCGCACCGGAGGAACTCCTGGCCAAGGCAAGGGAGACCGCTGCGGCCATCGCTGGCGTGGGTACTCTCGGCGTCGGCTACGCCAAGGACGCCATCGCCAACGGCCTCAACATGACCAAGGAAGACGGCTTCCGCTATGAGGCCTCCCTCTTCGGTGTGCTCTTTGCCACCGCGGACCAGAAGGAAGGGATGGAGGCGTTCGTCGTAAAGCGCAAGGCCGTGTTCCAGGGGAAATAACGGTTATTGTGTACACAACCATTCGGAGGACACCATGAATTTCGAGCTGAGCCAGGACCATAAAGTGTTGCGCGACTCGGTGCGCGACTTCGTCGAGAAGGAGATCAAGCCGTTGGCCATAAAGATCGACGAGGATCACAAGATCCCGGAAGAGCTCATCGGGAAGATGAGCGCCATGGGGTTGATGGGGAGCTACGTCCCGGAGGAGTACGAGGGGGCCGGTCTCGACATGCTCTCCTATGCCATCGTGGTGGAAGAGGTATCCAAGGCGTGCGGGTCGAGCGGAGTGCTGATTTCCGCGCATACCTCCCTCGCCTGTGACCCGATCTACCGGTTCGGCACCGCGGAGCAGAAGTCAAAGTATCTCCCCGACCTGGCGACCGGCCGCAAGATCGGCTGCATCCTGCTAACCGAGCCGGACGTGGGGAGCGATGTGTCCGGCATGGCGACCATGTACCGACGGGAAGGTGATGAATTCGTCATCAACGGCGGCAAGACCTTCATTACCAACGGCGCTTGCCTCGGGACCGGCATTCTGTTCGCCACCCACGACAAGAGCCTGAAGCACAAGGGGATCTCAGCATTTATCGTCGATCTGAAATCGCCGGGCGTAACGATTCTTAAAAACGAAAAGAAAATGGGTATCCGCGGCAGCTACACCACCGCCTTCGCTTTTGACGACCTGCGGGTGCCGGTTGCCAACATGTTGGGCCAGGAGGGGCAGGGATTCAAGATTGCCATGGAGACCCTGAACGGCGGCCGGATCGGCATCGCTTCCCAGGCCCTGGGGATTGCCGAGGGGGCCTTTGAGCGGGCGCTGGCCTACTCCAAGGAGCGTAAGCAGTTCGGCGCCCCCATCTGCGATCTGCAGGCGATCCAGTTCAAGCTGGCCGACATGTATTCCCGGATCGAGATGAGCAAGCTGCTGGTCTACAAGGCGGCCTGGATGAAGGACAGCAAGATGAACTACGCCATGGAATCGGCCATGTGCAAGATGTGCGCTTCGGAGACCGCCACCTACGTCACTAAGGAAGCGGTGCAGATCCACGGCGGTTACGGATATATCAGCGACTACGAGGTGGAGCGGATGTACCGCGACGCCAAGATAACCGAGATATACGAAGGGACCAATGAGGTGCAGCGGGTGGTCATCTCGAAGATGTTGCTGGCGTAGGAAATCGGTTTTTTCGTAGGGGCGGCCCCATGTGGCCGCCCAAATCCAGGGCACCCACATAGGGGTGCCCCTACAAGGATTCGATACATGGAAGCAACCCGCGAAATCTACTGGAATGTCGGCCACGGGGTCGTCTGGCCCATGTACCTGTTCGCCATCGTCGCCATCGGCATCTGCGCCTGGGGATTCTGGCTAAGGCTACCGGTCTACCGGCTGGGAAAGCCCCTTAACCGGCTCGACCAGCTCCCCCGCCGTGTCGCTCTCATGGTGCGCACCATGCTCTCCCAGAGCCAGGTGCTCCGGGTACTCGAACCCGGCTGCCTCCATGCCCTCTTTTTCTGGGGATTCGGCCTTTTGTTTGTCGGTACCCTGCTGATCATGGCCCAGGCCGATTTCAGCCAGCCGTTGTTAGGGGTGGTCTTTCTCAAGGGAGCCTTCTATGAGCTCTATTCTCTGGTGCTCGACGTGGCCGGCCTTGCAGCTTTACTCATGCTGGGGGGGCTGCTGGTACGACGCTTCTTCGGCAAGCCGGCGGGGCTGGAGACGATCCGCGATGATTACGTGGTGCATGCGCTGCTGTTTGCGATCCTGATGACCGGCTTCGTAGCCGAAGGGGTGCGGATGTCCGCCAGCGAACTGGCGCTGAATCCGGAGCTGGCTCGGTTCTCCCCCGTCGGCAAGCTGGTCGGGCAGCTTTTCCTCGGCCTGTCGGCTGCCGAACTTTCCCTGGCCCACAAGCTCCTCTGGTGGGTCCACTTCATCCTTGCCATGGGGTTCATCGCCGCCATTCCCTTCACCAAGCTGCGCCACATTTTTGCCACCAGCGCCAATTACCTGTTTGCCGACCTGGGCCCCAAGGGGGGCATCGTCACCATCAACCTGGAGGACGAGAGCATCGAGCAGTTCGGCGCGGCGAAAGTCGCCGATCTGACATGGAAGGACATCTTCGACGCCGACGCCTGCACCAGTTGCAAGCGTTGCCAGGATCGTTGCCCGGCTTGGAACACCGAAAAGCCGCTCTCCCCAATGAAGGTCGTGCAGCAGATCGGCGAGGTTGCCTTCGGCAGACCAGACGCGAGCCTCTGCGAAACGGTGACCGAGGATGTCCTCTGGGCCTGCACCACCTGCCGGGCCTGTCAGGAGATCTGCCCGGCCGATATCGAACATGTCAACAAGATCATCGAAATGCGCCGTAACCTCACCCTGATGGAGGGAGCTTTCCCGGGGGACGAGGTGCGGACCGCCATCAACAACTTCGAGGTCAACGGCAACCCGTTCGGGCTGGCCTATGCCGCCCGGGGGGACTGGAGCGACGGCCTGCCGGTGCAGCTCATGGCACAGGACCCGGACGTCGACATCCTCTATTTCGTCGGCTGCTACGCCTCCTTCGACAAGCGCAACCAGGATGTGGCCAAAAATTTCGTCAGGATCTGCAGCGCTGCCGGCATCCGGGTCGGCATCCTCGGCAAGGAAGAGAAGTGCTGCGGCGAGCCGCCGCGCAAACTGGGGAACGAATACCTCTACCAGCAGATGGCTCAGGAGAACATCAAGATCATCAAGGGCTACGGGGTAAAGAAGATCGTCACCAGCTGCCCCCACTGCTGCAACACCCTGGGGCGGGATTACCAGGACCTGGGGTTCGACGTTCCGGTGGAGCACTACACCACCTATATCGACCGGCTGCTGGCGGAGAAAAGGCTCACCCTCAAACCGGAGCAGTTCGAGTTCACCTACCACGACTCCTGCTATGTCGGTCGCTACCTCGACATTTTCGAGGAGCCGCGCAAAGTGCTGCAGGCTGCCGGCGGGCGGCTCACCGAGATGGACAAGTCGGGCTACGACAGTTTCTGCTGCAGCGCCGGCGGCGGTCGCATCCTGGCCGAGGAGAAGCTGGGGAGCCGGATCAATGTGGCGCGGGTGGGGATGGCCCACGCGACCGGAGCGCCGCTGTTGGTCTCCAACTGCCCCTTCTGCCTCACCATGTTCGAGGACGGGATCAAGACCGGCGGCTGCGAGGGGGAACTGCGGGTGCGGGACCTGGCGGAGATCGTGGCTGAACGGCTAACCATCTGAAAAAGATTCTTCCCAGCAGCGATAGCATGTGACAGGAGGTCTTATGAAAATACTGATATGCGTGAAGCAGGTTCCCGACATGGAGTCCCGGTTCAAGCCGGATAACGCAGGCGTATGGTTCAGTGACACCGACCTGGCGTTCCGGATGAACGAATATGATGAGTACGCAGTGGAGCAGGCGGTGCAGCTTCGGGAGCAGCTTGGCGATGCGGCTGATCTGACGGTTCTCTCCATAGGCCCCGACCGGATCGTGGAGGCCCTCAAGAAGGCGCTGGCCATGGGGTGCGACCGGGCGGTGCATATACAGGACCCGGCCGCTGCCCTGAAAGACCCATGGCAGATCGCCGCGATCATCGCCGCCTTTGCAAAAGACAAGGGGTTCGACCTGATCTTCACCGGCTTGCAGTCCCAGGACCGTGGCTCAGCGCAGGTGGGGGTGACCGTGGCCGAACGGTTGGGATTTGCATGCACCACCACCCTGGTGGGTTTTGCCTTCGCCGATGGCGTAATAACCGCCAAGCGGGAGCTGGAAGGGGGCGTCAAAGGGGTCGTCAAACTGCGGACGCCGGCGCTGGTTACCTGTCAGCTGGGGCTCAATGTTCCCCGCTACCCCACTCTCCCCAATATCATGAAGTCGAAGAAGAAGGAACTTGTCACCATTCCGGTGGCTGACCTGCTGCATGAGGAGGCACTGGCGGTGACGGCGCGATTCTACCCGCCGGCGAAGAAGGGGGGGGGTATCGTCCTCGAAGGGGACGTCGGAGACATGGCCGAAAAGCTGATCGCCATCCTCAAAGAGAAAACCAACGTACTGCGGTAATTAAAGAGCGGAAGTCGGAAGCTCGAGTTTCCGCACTTCCGTACTTATGGAGGCTTCTATGAAAGCTTTACTCATCTGCGAATACCGGGAAGGGAAACTCCTCGATTCCAGCTTTGAACTGTTCGGCTTTGCCGCTCAACTGGGAGGGGAGACCGCCCTCCTGCTGGTCGGCGCCGAGGCTCAGCTCCCCGCCTATGGCGGCCCCCTCTATCTGGCCGACGCGGCCGAATGCGGCGAGTACAACCCGGACCTGCACAAACAGCTCATCCTCCAGGCCGTGGCCAAGGAGAATCCCGACTACATCGTCTTTGTCCACTCCTCCTACGGTTGGGACCTGGCCCCCCGGGTGGCGGCCCGGCTGAAGGCGGCCCAGGTCTCGGAAGTCATCGGCCTCACAGACGGCGGCTTCGAGGTGGGGTGCTGCAACGCCAAAATGCGGCGCACTGTCAAGCCGACCACAGCCCAAGCGGTCCTCACTATTCAGGCCGGCGCCTTCCCAGCCCAGCAGCCGGGCGGCACTCCTCAGATTCAGCGGCTGGTGGCGGAAGGTGGTAACGGCATGGAGTTCGTCGGCTATGAGCCGGCCGAAGCCAAGGACGTGGACCTGACCCGGGCCGAAGTGATCGTCAGCGCCGGCCGAGGGGTGGGGAAAAAGGAGAATGTACCGGTCATCGCTGCCCTGGCCAGAGCCCTGGGGGGGGAACTGGGGGCCAGTCGGCCGGTAGTCGACGCCGGTTGGGTGGAGCACAGCCACCAAGTGGGAACCACCGGCCAGACGGTCAGCCCCAAGCTCTATGTGGCTTGCGGCATCAGTGGGGCTATCCAGCACCTGGCCGGCATGAAGAAGGCCGACTTCATCGTGGCCATCAACAAGGACAAGGATGCCCCCATCGGCGAGATCGCCGATGTGCTGGTGGTGGCTGACGTCCTTCAGTTCGTGCCGGCCCTGACGGCCAAGGTCGCCCGATGAGTCTGGAGAGGTATCTGCAACAAGGTCTGCCTCTGGAGAAAAACACGAACGGGAGGAAGCCATGAAAGCCCTTGATGGAATACGGATCCTCAACCTGGCGGTGAATCTTCCCGGACCGGCAGCGGCCCAGCGTCTGCACCAGCTGGGGGCATCTGTCGTAAAGGTGGAACCACCGACCGGCGATCCGATGGTGCTTTATCATGGCGATTGGTACCGATCCATGGCTGCCGGGCACGGGGTGGTCAGAATCGACCTGAAATCTGCCGAAGGGCGCGCCTGCCTGGCTGAACTATTGAAGGAAACCGACCTCCTCATTACCGCCAGCCGGCCGGCTGCTCTGACACGACTGGGGCTTGACTGGCCGACCCTACAGCAAACCTGCCCCGGGCTGTGCCAGGTCGCCATTGTCGGTTATCCCGCCCCCCGTGAAAACGAAGCCGGCCATGACCTGACCTATCAGGCCTCCCTTGGCCTGCTCACCCCTCCCCATATGCCGCGTACCCTCCTCGCCGACATGGCAGGGGCGGAGTTGACCGTTTCCGCAGCCCTGACCTTGCTCCTGGCCCGGGAACGGGGGCAGGGGAGCGGCTACGCCGAAGTTGCCCTCTCCACGGCGGCCTCATTCATGGCCGAGCCGCTCCGCTACCGGACCACCAGTCCGGGTGCCTTGCTGGGGGGCGGCATCCCCGAATACAACATCTACCAGGCCAGCGATGGTTGGGTTGCCGTGGCCGCCCTGGAACCGCATTTCAAGACGCGCCTGGAAGAAACGCTGGCAGTGAGCAGCAGGGAAGAGTATCAAGCCGTTTTCCTGACCAGGAGCGCCGGCGAATGGCAGCAGTTGGGCCGGGAACTGGACCTTCCCATTGTCTCGGTCCAGTTGGCCTAAAGTTTCGGTCCACAGCTCTACTGAGTGAATAAAGAGGAGGAGACGATGTTTCTCGAACTGACCGAAGAGCAGAAACTGATTCAGGAGACCGCCCGGGAGTTCGCCAGGGTCGAGCTGGAGCCGGTGGCGGCCCAGCTCGACCAGGAACATGACCGGGGTCCGCTCCTGGCCAACCTGAAAAAACTGGCCGAACTGGGCTTCATGGGATTGAATATCCGGGAGGAGTTCGGTGGGGCCGAGGCCGGCACCATCGCCTTCAGCCTGGCCATGACCGAAATCGCCCGGGCCTGCGCCTCCACGGCGGTGACCGTGTCGGTCAACAACATGGTCTGCGAGGTGATCCAGGCGGTCGGCACCGAGGAGCAGAAACAGGCCTATATTCCGCGGATCTGCTCCGGCGAGTTTGCCGCCGGCAGCTTCGCCCTTACCGAGACCGGCGCCGGCTCCGATCCGTCCGGCATGACCACCCAGGCCGTGGCCGACGGCGACAGCTACGTGCTCAACGGCGCCAAGATCTTCATCACCAGCGCCCCCTATGCCGGGGTCTTCGTGGTCTGGGCGGTCACCGACAAGGAGGCGCCCAAGGGAAAGGGGATCAGCTGCTTCCTGGTGGAGGCCGGGACCAAGGGGCTGATCATCGGCAAGGAAGAGAAGAAGATGGGACAACACGCCTCGGCCACCAACGAGGTGCTCTTCGACGACTGCCGTATCCCCAAAAGCGCCCTCATGGGGAAACTGAACGACGGCTTCCGCACGGCCGTGGGCGAACTGGCCGGCGGCCGGATCGGCATCGGCTCCCTGGGGCTGGGGATAGGGCTGGCGGCCATGGACTATGCCACCCACTATGCGACCGAGCGGTCTCAGTTCGGCCAGCGGATCAGCAACTTCCAGGCGATCCAGTGGATGATCGCCGACGGCTACACGGAGCTGGAGGCGGCCCGCTTGCTGCTGCTGAATGCGGCCTTCAGGAAGGACAGTGGCAGGACGTTTGCCAAAGAGGCCTCCATGGCCAAGCTGTATGCCACCGAAGCGGCCAATCGGGCCTGCTACGCAGCGTTGCAGATGCTGGGCGGCTACGGCTACACCCAGGATTTCCCGGTGGAACGCTATGCCCGTGATGCCCGTATCACCGCCATCTACGAGGGGACCAACGAGATCCAGCGGGTGATCATCTCAAGAGAAATTCTGAAGAATTTCGGTTAAGGGCTAAAGGCTAAAGGTTTTAAGGTCCTTGTGCCTTTAGCCCTTAGCCTTTCGCCAGCATTTTTAAGGAGGAACGGATGAGCAACAGCAAGCGGATCACCCTGCAACAGGCGGCCGAGATCGTCACGAACGGCTCCAGTCTCACCTTCTCCGGGTTCACCATCTGGCGCCGGCCCATGGCCCTGGTCTATGAGCTGATCCGGCAGAAGCGCAAGGGGCTGCACCTCATCGAGGTGAACGGCGGCCCACAGACCGAGTTCCTCGTCGGTGCCGGCTGCGTCGATATCTGGGAGTCGTGCTGGGTAGGCCACGAGCTGTACGGCAAGTACGGCGCCAACCTCTCCCGCAAGGTGGGTAACAAGGAGATTCTGGTTGAGGATTACAGTCATGCGGAGATGCTGTTCCGCTTCGCCGCGGCGGCTAGCGGCGCTCCCTACGCGGTGACCCAGACCTCTCTGGGGACCGACATTCATAATCCGGAGTACGATACGTTGGGCCGGGCCGGCCTACGGGATGGCCAGCGGATCGCCAGGCACAAGTACCAGTTCACCGATGACCCGTTCTATGGGGCCGGCGCCCAGGTGCTGGTGCCGGCCGCCAAGGTGGACGTGGCCCTCATGTGCGTCCAGCAGGTGGGGGAAGAAGGAACCGTGCGGGTCAACGGCCAGTACTACTCGGACCCGGAAGCGGCCCGGGCAGCCGACCTCACCATCGTCATGGCCGAGGAGATCGTTCCCGAGGAGTACCTGCGCCGGGAGAGCGACCGGAACACCATCACCAGCTTTGAGGTGGACCATATCCTGGAGTGCCCCTTCGGCGCGCATCCGACCGGCATGTTCGGCCGTTATGATGTGGACGGCGCTTTTCTCAAGGACTTTTACGGTCGGACCAGGACCCAGGAAGGCTATGACGAGTTTGCCAGGGAGTGGATTTTTGGCCTCGATCATATGGGCTATCTGGAGAAGCTGGGGTGGCCACGGATGCTTTCACTCAAGGCAAACACCGCGCTCAACTACAGTACCGGTGTGAAAAGGGGGCAATGACATGACCAGCAACTACGCGAATCCGGAAGAATTTGGCCTGGCCGACCTGCTCTGCTGCGCTGCCTCCCGTGAGGTACAGAATAACGAGATCGTCTTCGCCGGCACAGGCCTCCCCATGGTGGCGATCATGCTCGCCCAGAAGACCCATGCCCCCAACCTGAAGCTGATTTTCGAGGCAGGGACGCTGGATGGCCGCCCCCCCGAGATCCCCACCTCCGTCGGGGACGCCCGCTGCGAGATGGGAGCCTCCCGTGCTTCGGGGCTCTACGACGCCTTCAGTATCGCCCAGCGGGGCTACGTGGACCTAGGTTTTCTCGGCGGCGCCGAGGTGGATGAGTATGGCAACGTGAACACCACCTGCATCGGCGACTACCTGGCACCCGAGCTGCGCCTCACCGGCAGCGGGGGTAACCCGGACATCAACTCGTTCGCCAGGAGGACCGTCTTTATCATGGTGCACGAGAAGCGGCGCTTCACCCCCAACGTCAGCTACATCACGAGTCCCGGCTGGCGGGTGAAGCGGTGGCCCGGCGGGGAGATCGTCCACCGCAGGGAGCTCTACGGCGCCGCCTTCCGCGGCGGCCCGGCGGCGGTGATCAGCACGGCCGGGGTCTTCCGCTTCGATACCGAGAGCGGCCGGATCTACCTCGACACCTGTCATCCGGGCAAGAGCCCGGAGGAGATCAGGGAGATGTGCCACTTCGACCTTGACATCTCCCGCGTTTCCGGCGAAACTCTCCCCCCGACCAGGGAGGAGCTCCGCCTCATCCACGAGGTCCTCGACCCGGAGCAGATCTTCATTCCCCGGGTGAAAAAACCGTAGGCAGGACGAAAAAGCCAAACGTTCAGAAGCCGATCCGAAAGGATCGGCTTTTTTTTGTTTCTACGCGCGATGTTGTGCAGATTTTGTGTTGAAGCCTATTCAGCCGGTTTTTGTTTTACAAGGGCGGCCGATTTTGTTAGGATAAGTCCGCTAAAACGAGCAGTAAAGGGTTTTTATGTCCGAACTTACCCCCATGATGCGGCAGTACCTCGAAATAAAGGCTGGTTATCCAGACACAATCCTTTTTTTCCGCTTGGGAGATTTTTACGAGATGTTTCTTGACGATGCGGTCAAGGCTTCCCGCATCCTCGACATAGCGCTCACTTCCCGCAACAAAAACTCCGATGGGGCAGACGTTCCCCTGTGCGGAGTTCCCTATCATTCTGTCAACCCTTATATTGCGAAACTGATCGAGGCAGGCGAAAAGGTTGCCATCTGCGAGCAGGTGGAAGACCCCAAGAGCGCCAAAGGAATCGTCCGCCGCGAGGTGGTGAAGGTAATCACTCCCGGTCTGGTTGTTGATAACGAAAGCCTGTCGCCCAAGGAAAACAACTACCTCCTTTCCCTGTTTGCGGGGAGCGGTTCATGCTGGGGGGTCTCCTACCTGGATATCTCCACCGGCGAGTTCAGGGTTACGGAACTCGCCGGGACGGATGCTGCGGCAGCCGAGGCGGCGTGCGTGAACCCGCGGGAAATTATCGTGCCGGCTTCCTTTCGTGATAACGGCCGGATGAAGGAACTGGGCGCTGTTGTCGCTGAACGGATCATCACCTTTGTGGATGACTGGGTCTACGACTCCGATTACTGCCGGCGGGTCTTTCATAACCACTTTGGAGTCGCATCACCGGAGGCTTTGGGATGCAAAGGGTTGAGAGAGGGGATGCTGGCGGCCAGCGCCGTGCTCCACTATCTTCAGGAAACCCAGAAGGGAAAGGTGAGCCATGTCACAGGGATTACACCCTACAAAACCAGGGAATATCTGGTTCTTGACGAGCCCACCCGGAAAAACCTCGAACTGACGACTACTCTTGTTGAGGGGAAGCGCAAAGGTTCACTGTTGGGTCTTATGGACCATACGGTTACGGCCATGGGAGGTCGAAAGCTCAAGCAGTGGATAAACTATCCACTGTCAAATATCGACAATATAAGGGAACGGCAGGATGCCGTTGAAGAGCTTTTGCACGACCACGCGAGGCGTGGGGAACTCATCGCCCACCTGGATGGAGTTTACGACCTGGAGCGGCTGAATGGACGAATCAGCCTCGCTTCCGCTTCCGCCAAGGACCTGGTTGCGCTCAAGGAGTCACTTCTGCGGCTTCCCGCCGTTCTGGAACTTCTCGCAACTTCTTCGGCTCCCCTCATGCAAAGAGTCAATACGGGGATCGACCCTCTGGATGATCTTGCCCGGCTCATCGGTGAGGGAATCGTGCAAAATCCCCCTTTTGTCCTGCGAGAGGGGGGAATCATTGCAGAGGGATACAATTCGGAACTTGATGAGCTGCGGGCAATAAGCCGTGAGGGGAAGGGTTTTATAGCCCGTTTGGAAGCGCAGGAAAAGGCCCGCACAGGCATAGGTTCTCTTAAAATCCGCTACAATAAGGTGTTCGGCTATTATATCGAGGTCACCAGGGCGAATCTGGCCGGGATCCCCGCCGACTACGTCCGCAAACAGACCCTGGCCAATGCCGAGCGCTATATTACGCCGGAATTGAAGGAGTATGAGGAGAAGGTGCTGGGGGCGGAAGAGCGGATTGCGGAACTGGAATACGCCCTTTTCCAGGAGATCCGTGAGCGGGTGGCGGCTCAAGGTGAGAGGATTGCGCGGACAGCCGACCATCTGGCGACACTGGATGTACTGGTTTCTCTTGCTCTCCTCGCCCATGAGCGGAGATACTGCCGCCCTCTGGTGGATGACGGTGATACCATATCCGTTGTTGAAGGACGGCATCCGGTCATAGAGGCTCTGAGCCTGGGCGAGCGCTTTGTCCCCAATGACACGCTGTTGGATAACCGGGAAAACCAGCTTATCATCATTACCGGTCCGAACATGGCCGGAAAGTCCACCTTCATGCGTCAGGTGGCGCTCATCGCCCTCATGGCGCAGATGGGGAGTTTCGTTCCGGCCACTGAGGCGAGAATCGGTCTGGTCGACCGGATATTTACCAGGGTAGGCGCCTCGGATAATCTGGCCCGCGGCCAATCCACCTTTATGGTGGAAATGACGGAGACTGCCAATATTCTCCGTAATGCCACACCTAAAAGCCTGGTGATCCTCGACGAGATCGGCCGTGGGACCTCGACCTTTGACGGGGTATCCATCGCCTGGGCGGTTGCGGAATTTCTCCACGATAACGAGGCCCACGCCGCCCGGACCCTCTTTGCCACCCATTACCACGAACTTACCGAACTGGCTGTTACCCGGAACAGGATTAAGAACTGCAACATTGCGGTCAAGGAGTGGAACGACCAGATCATCTTTCTGCGAAAGATCGTGGCGGGGGGGACGTCCCATTCATACGGCATACAGGTCGCCAGATTGGCAGGTCTCCCCATCGAGGTAATCGAACGGTCCAGAGAAATCCTTCTAAACCTCGAAAAAGGGGAATATACCGAGGGAGGAGTCCCAAGGATAGCCACCGGCAGGAGGGCGTCCCCTCCTAAAGTTTCTCCCCAGCTCTCGCTGTTTGATGGGGGAGAGGATACCCTCCGCAAGCGGCTTGGGGGGATTAATGTGGCGACCATCACCCCCCTTGAGGCACTGAATATCCTGGATGAGTTGAAAAGGATGGTTTGAAGCGATGCGACGTATCTTGCTCCTATGTATCTGCATGATTATGATTACGGTTTATTTGCCGACGCTATCCCATGCCGAAGAGTCCCAACCGAAAAAGAAGCCGATAAAAAAGGAAGTCTCCGGGAAAAAGAAGAAAAAGGCCGGGTCGGTAAAGGGAAAGGGGACCGTGAAGGTAAAAAGAAAGAAGGCTGCCGCTGCCGTAAAGAGCAAGGCCGCGCCTCCTGCTGCAGAGCCGGCCGGCACTGCCAGCACACTGCCCGCCGTTGTCACGGAGATGCGACACTGGTCAAATCCTGACTATACGCGCATTGCCGTCAATCTTGACCGGGAGGTAAAGTTCGAATCACACCAGTTGCCCGAGAATCGGGAGACCGGCGCCCCGCCGCGCCTTTATATCGACATTGGGGACGCACGGATCGCGCAGGGGGTAAAGGATATACCCATTGGCGACGGCCTTCTGAAAACTGCCCGGATCGGCCAGTATCGCCCCGATACCGTCCGTGTCGTGCTGGACATGGGGAGTATCAGGGACTACAAGATATTCACGTTTTCCGACCCCTTCCGCATCATCATCGATGTCAGGGGGGAGCGCCGGGAAGAGTTCTCCCGGCCGAAGGAAAATATCCTGGCTCCCCTTCCGGTTGTGCCGGCCGCCAAGGTTGAGCCTCTCGATGAGAAAACAAAAGGGATCCAAAAGACGGCAATCGGCAAAATCAGGCGTATCGTCGTCGATCCCGGCCATGGCGGCCACGATCCGGGTGCTGTAGGGGGCGGGGGGGCCAGGGAAAAGGATGTGGTCCTTCAGATCGGCCTCAAGCTGGCTAAAAAGCTGCGGGAGGGTCTCGGTCTCGACGTGGTGATGACGAGATCGACCGATGTCTTCCTGGAACTGCAGGAAAGAACGGCCATCGCCAACCAGGTCGGCGCCGACCTTTTTGTCTCCATTCATGCCAATGCAGCACTTAGCCGTACCATCTCAGGAATTGAGACGTATTACCTCAATCTTGCCAAGACCGAAAAAGCCGCCCAGCTCGCTGCCAAGGAAAACGGCACCTCTCTGGAAAAGGTGAGTCTGCTGCAAGCGGTCCTCTTTGATCTCATGGCCAATTACAAGATAAACGACTCCGCACACCTGGCAGAAGAGGTACAGAAGGCCCTTTACCGCAAGGCGGGGGGGCAATACTCCGGCGTAAAGAACCTGGGGGTGAAGCAGGGACCGTTTTACGTACTGGTCGGGGCAACCATGCCGAGCATCCTCGTGGAAACCGCGTTTTTGAGCAATGAGCGGGAGGAGGAGCGGCTTAAGGATGCGCAGTATCAGGAGACGACGGCTGACGGGATTCTCGAAGGAATCAAGGGGTACATCGCTTCGCTTAAATAGGTTCGAGGTTAGTGGTTCGAGGTTTTGACGTAGAACATAGAACATAGAACATAGAACGTAAAACCGCCTTTAGAGGATTTATGGAATTCGACATCAACAGATATTTCCCGGACGAAACCCAGGATGCAGGGGACGCCGGCAGGGCCTCGTTTGGGGAGAAAAGACCGCTTTATCTGGCCGCCTGTAAGCACTTCCTCAACCACTACCGGGAGGAGATCAAAACCAGGCATCGCGCCGGCGCCAGTGGCGAGTGGGGCGTGAAGGCCGTCACCGCAATGATCGACACCCTTGTTAAAAAGCTCTACCGTTCCATTACCAGAGATCTGACCAACGGAAGGCAAAGCAGGGAGCAGCTTACGCTGGTGGCGATCGGGGGGTACGGCCGCGGGGAGTTGAACCCCTATTCAGATATTGACCTGATGTTTCTCCATAACGGCAAGGATGCGCAAGGGGTTGAAGACATAGCCCAGAAGCTTCTCTATTTTTTCTGGGATATGCGGCTGGATGTAGGCTATTCCGTGCGCACTATGCAGGATTGCGTGGAGATGGCCAACTCCGATATGACCGTCAAGACAGCCCTTCTGGACAGCCGTTTTTTGATCGGAAGCCGCCTTTTATATAAGGATTTCCAGAAGGTGATGCTGACACAGATCGTGGGGAAGAGGAGTGATGCGTTCATCAGGGAAAAGCTGGTTGAACTGAAGAAACGGCGCGAGAAATACGGCTCGTCTGTCTACATTCTGGAACCGAACATAAAGGAGAGCGAAGGAGGGCTTCGGGACCTCCATTCGGCCCTGTGGGTAGCAAAGATCAAGTATAAGATAACCGACCCCCGTGAGCTCATCATGAAGGGTGTGCTGTCTGAGGAGGAACTGGCCGCTTACTGCGATGCGCTCTCCTACCTGTGGCGCATCAGGAATGAGATGCATTATCTGGCCGGTCGCAAGAATGATCAGATCACCTTTGACGCCCAGGGCAAACTGGCCGCTTTTCTGGGGTATGCGGACAACGGGAAGGTCCTTGCCGTAGAGGAATTCATGCGGGATTACTACCTGCACGCCAACAAAGTGGAGCATTTCTCCTCCCTCCTTCTCTCAAAATGCGTGCGGCGCGAAGAGGGCGCGTTCAAAATTCTCGGGTACTTCGTCCGGAGGCCGGTGGGGGAGGGTTTCTATGTTCTCCGCGGCGAGCTGGTGATTCCCGATGAGTCCGTAATCGAAAAAGAGCCGGCACGGCTGATGAAAATCTTTGAATACGCCCAGAAGCAGGGTGTTGCGCTCCACATAAACGTGAAAGGGCTTGTCCGGCGGAGCCTTCACCTGGTAAACGACAAGTTCCGCCGGAACAAGGAGGTGAACCACTCATTTTTCAATATCCTCCGCTCGGAAAAGGGGGTGGCGGAGACGCTGCAGATGATGCATCACCTGGAGTTTCTGAACCGCTTTATCCCGGAATTCGGCAATCTTTTCTGCAAAGTGCAGCACGACCTCTACCATATCTATACCGTGGACACCCATTCCCTCTTTGCCGTAGAAGAGATAGTGAAGCTCTGGAGGGGTGAGCATGATGAAGACCTGCCGCTTCTCACCCAGCTTGCCCGTGAGGTGGACAAGCGGGAGCTTTTGCTGCTGGCAGTGCTGTTTCATGATATCGGCAAGGGGGAAGGGGGGGGGCATGCCGATAAAGGCGCCGACTTGATGCCCACCATAGCCCGCCGCATGGGGCTTTCCAAAGAGGACACCGAAAGGCTCGAGTTTCTGGTCAGAAACCACCTGCTGTTGGCCCATATCGCCCAGCGACGCGATCTCCACGATGAAAAGATGATCATCCAGTTTGCCCGGCAGATGGGGACGAGCGAGAACCTCAAGATGCTCTATCTGCTGACCTATGCGGACATCAAGGCGGTCGGCCCCGATGTCTGGACCGAATGGAAGGCGCTCCTTCTGCAGGAGCTCTATGAAAAGGCTTTCCAGGTGCTGGAGCGTGGCGACTTCAAGCTCGAGGCGAGAAGCGAAAGGGTGAAGAAGGTCAAGCGCAAGGTATTGGAACTCTTAGGGGATGAATACCCGCAGGCACTAGTTAAAGAGGAACTCCGGGCCATTAGCACCCGCCATATCCTTTCCAATCCTTCACGTGTATTGGCGGATCATGTCAAGATACTGCTGGCGCTGGGGAACGCAACCTTTATCACAAGGGTCGAGCACGAGTTGGAACGGGGTTATTCCTCCTTCACCATCTGCACCGTTGATGTCCCCGGCCTCTTTTCCATGATAACCGGTGTCATGGCCGCCAACGGCATGAACATCCTCGGTGCGCAGATCCACACCAGCGGCAACGGCAAGGCGCTGGATATTTTGCAGGTCAATTCTCCGCAAGGGTTTGTCATTACCGATGAGAGCCGCTGGAAACGGCTGGAAGAGGATATGCGTCTGGTCCTGGAGGGGAAAATCCATGTGAGGACCCTGGTGGAGAAGCGGCAACGTCCGACCCTTCTGACCGAGAAACCGAAACCGCGATTTCCTTCCCGCGTGGAAATCGATAACGAGGTTTCTGCCGACTACTCCGTCATAGACATCTATACCCATGACAAGGTAGGGCTCTTGTACAGGATCACCAGTACGCTGACGGAATTGGGTCTCTACATCGGCGTCTCCAAGATATCGACAAAGGTTGACCAGGTAGCGGACGTTTTTTACGTAAAGGATATTTTCGGCCACAAGGTGACGAGCGAGGAGAAGCTGGAGGAGATCAAAAACCGCCTCTTGAAGGCGATAGAAGATTAACTAAGGGCGAAAGGCTTAGGGCGAAAGGCAAAAGGTTTATGACTTAAGGTTTTCCTTTCGCCATGAGCCCCTTGCCCTTAGCCCGTCATTTATGAATGATTACCTTGACTTGTTTCTCAATTACCTCCTGGTGGAGAAGGGGCTGGCCGCAAACACCCTTGAAGCCTACAGCCGTGACATAGGAACGTATCTCGGTTTCCTCGACAGCCGGGGGTGCGGATCGATCGACAGTGTCCGGCCCCTCGACGTGGCGGCTTTTATAGCCAACCTGAAGGATGCCGGCCTTTCACCGCGCAGCCGGGCCCGGGCACTTTCAGCAGTGCGGATGTTCCACCGGTTTCTGGTCACTGAAAACTATTGCGCTGCCAACCCCACCTCCATCGTAGAGGCGCCGAAAAGTCTGAGCAAGCTTCCGTCGATTCTTACCGCGCGGGAGGTCGAGCGGCTGTTGGCGGCGCCCATGGGGGATGGTTCGGCAGAAGTGAGAGACCGGGCCATGCTTGAGCTTTTGTACGCTACAGGTCTGCGGGTATCTGAACTGGTATCGCTGAAGGTTCGGGATGTAAACATGGATGCAGGGTATGTGCTGACCATGGGAAAAGGCGGCAAGGAGCGGCTGGTTCCGATGGGGGAGTCGGCCCGCAGCGTCCTGGCTGAATATGTCTCCACCGTCCGTTTAAAGGGCGATAAGTGGAGCGACAACCGGTATCTCTTCCTGAGCAGACTGGGCGACAGGATGACCCGGCAGGCCTTCTGGAATATCATCAAAAAAAGGGCATCAGGGGCGGGGATAGCCAAAAATATTTCCCCTCATACCCTCAGGCATTCTTTTGCCACCCATCTGCTGGAGAACGGAGCAGACCTGCGCAGCGTGCAGATCATGCTCGGCCACGCGGATTTGTCGACTACCCAGATTTACACCCATATCACCCGCGAACGTCTGAAGAGGCTCCACGAGGAGTTTCACCCGCGAGGGTAAAGGCCGGGACTCGGGACTGGGGATTTGGGACTGGTAAATACATTGCAACGAAAGGAAATATTGATGAAGTACATTGTACTGCTCGGCGACGGGATGTCCGACGAGAAACTGGAACAGCTCGGCGGAAAGACACCGCTTCAGGCGGCAAAAACTCCCAATATGGATTTCATGGCCCGGAGAGGGCGCTTCGGCCTTGCCAGCACGGTGCCGGAAGGTCTGCCGCCGGGGAGCGACGTGGCAAATCTGTCGGTATTCGGCTATGACCCCCGCACCTGCTACACCGGCCGCTCTCCCCTGGAGGCCGTCAGCATGGGGGTAGAGCTGGGGCCGGACGATGTGGCCTTTCGCGTCAATCTTGTAACCCTGCATCCTGCAAGGGGCAAGCTTCTTATGCAGGATTATTCGGCCGGGCATATCTCCACCGAAGAGGGGAGAGAGCTGATAGAAGAGCTCCAGCGCCAGTTCGGGGATGAAGAGTTTCAGTTCTTTCCCGGGGTCGGCTACCGGCATCTCATGGTCTGGAGAAAGGGAAAGGATAAGCTGACCGTCACTCCGCCCCACGATATTACCGGCAAGTGCGTTACCGAATACTTTCCCAGTGGTGACGGTTCCGAGCGGCTCATCTACCTCATGAACGCCTCGCAAATGCTCTTCAGCAACCATCCGCTCAACAAAAAGCGGTTGGAGAACGACGAGCTTCCGGCCAACTCCATCTGGCTCTGGGGGCATGGCAAGTCGCCGCGGATAGAGAACTTCCATGAAAAGTTCGGCTTGAGCGGCGCGGTTATTTCCGCCGTGGACTTGATCCGCGGGATCGGCATCTACGCGGGGCTGGAGGTCATAAAGGTCGAGGGGGCCACCGGCTATATCGACACAAACTACCGGGGGAAGGCGCAAGCCGCACTGCAGGCCCTCACGAACAAGGACTACGTCTATCTCCATGTGGAAGCGCCGGATGAGGCTTCCCATTCGGGCAACCTTGAACATAAGATCAGGGCCATTGAGGACTTTGACGCCCTGGTGGTAGGTCCTGTCATGGAGGGGATCAAAAAGTTCGGCGCGTACCGGATACTCTGCACCCCCGACCATCCTACGCCGATGCGGCTCATGACCCATACCTCCGATCCGGTGCCGTTTATCCTGTATGGCGGGGAGGAGAAGGTGAACGAGGCCGTGGCGGGGTACGATGAGGATGCGGCCAAAGCGACCGGCCTCTATCTGGAGGATGGATTCCGGATGATGGAGATGATGATGAAAGGGTGAGATGCCTTTACCGTGCTCACAACAGCCCCAGCACCCCCTTCAGACTGTGTTCCACGGCGGCCATCTCATGGGGGGTGAGGCTCGTGAGGGGGCCTTCGCCGAAGCGGGAGCGGTCGAAAGCCCGTGTCTGTTCAACCATGATATGGCACTCTTTTTCAAGCCGGTCGCGTGCGCTGATTTTGACGCGCAACGGTTCAAAGGCGGGCCGAAGTTGGGTGGTAAGGGGAGCCGCTATAATAGTCCCCAGGCCGGTGACGGTTAACTCGTCAACTTGAAGGACGACCACTGGTCGAATTTTGCCAACCTCGCTCCCCTTGTTGGGGTTTAGGTTGGCGACCCATATCTCTCCCCGTCGGATCATTTCCACCACCCCTTTACCGTTTCTTCGGGCACCGGTTCGCCAGGTTTGCGCCCTTCGGCGATGTCGAGGGCCTCATTGTCCAAGGGGAGGAATTCCTCGGCCAGTTCGCGGGCTTCACGCACAGCCTCGGGATTTTGCGCCATGGCTTTGGCTGCGGTCACCAGTTCGGCCATGAAACGCTCGCGTTCGCGGCGGGAAAGGTAGTCGCTTATGGCGTTGCGGGCCACCTCGGAGCGGGGCAGACCTTCACGATGGGCTTCTTCTTCAAGACGATGCTCCAGGTCTTCCGGCAGGCGCAGGCTGAGAGCAGGCATAAGGGCCTCCTTTGCTTACAGTTTGTATTACATATTGTAATGCAAATTGCATGCGCTGTCAATCATGCTTCGGTACATACCCGTTCCGATTATTGCCGATTTCCGCGGCTGATTCCAAAGAGCATTTAAAATATCATTTGTCGGGTAGGGGCGCACCCGCGTGTGTTGCCGATATGAATTTTACCAGCGTTTGAAAGCCGGCCCCAAAGGACGGTACCAGTACGGCCCGGGCCAGTAACCGTAGTAGTAAGGATCATAGAGGTAGGGACCCGGAGTGGGATAGGGATAACCCTGGTCTGTGTCATAGGTTTTCAAGGCATGGATCTCTCTGATGGAAATGACCGGATACGTATAGTCGATCTCGTCGAGAGGAAGGGTCTTCTTCCCCTTTACCTCTCCAACGATGGTCACCAGCCGGCCCGGCTTGTAGATCATTATATCGAGGAAGTTGGGGGTGGTCGCCAGAAAGCGTCCGCCTGACCGGAAGGTGTCCTCCGGGATGCCGTCACTCTCGAGGTCCAGCTGCACAACCTCAAGCTGCCCTCCCTCCTTGGTATTTTTAGCGCCGGCGATCATCCCTCCCAGCATGGCATATTTGCCAATATAGGCATCGGGATTATCCCGCAGCCTGTCGAAGTTGACGGTCGGGTCCACCAGTCTCCTGGCTTCCTCGCTGATCACATGGGCGCATCCTGATAGCAGCAACAGCGCCAGGAACGGCATCAATAGCAATCTCTTCATGTTCTGCCCCCGCAGTTCATTTCCGATGAATTTCAATCAACTCAAATAATAAGCCCTGAACCTTGCAAAGTCAAATCGCCTGATGCGCGGTGAGAAAATTCTTTCATACTACTTTCAATGGGTATAGAATCGGGCCGGGAGGAAATATGAGATTAAGAGTCCTTGGCTGCTCAGGTGCTGAACTTCCGGGTCACCATACTTCCGCATTTCTCATCGACGATTCGTTGCTTCTCGATGCAGGAACAATCGGAGCGGTTCTCAATGAAACTGAACAGTCTTTGCTGCAATATATCTTCGTCACCCATACTCATCTTGATCATATCAAGGGGATACCGCTTCTTGCGGACACCGTAAACTTCAATAAAATCGACCATACCATCAGGATCGTGAGTATAAAGGAGAACCTGCAGACGATCCGCCGGCATTTATTGAACAATATCATCTGGCCCGACTTCACGGTGATTCCTTCCCCGGATTCACCCGTGCTTGCCTGCACGGAGATCAGAACTGACAGGGAACACACTTTTGGCGCATACTCCGTGACGGCAATCAGGGTGGATCATTCGGTTCCGGCAGTCGGATTCGTAGTCCGGAGGGGGGATAAAGGGATTCTTTACACGGGTGACACCGGCCCTACGACCGGGATCTGGGAACAAGCCGGGAAACTTTCCGCCATGATCATTGAAGTTTCTTTTCCCAACCGGATGGAAGAATTTGCCCTGCAGACGGGACATCTGACGCCGAGGCTCTTTGCAAAACAGATCGGCAAAATGAGAAAGCTTCCCCCCCGCATCCTCATCTCACATACAAAGCCCCAGTTTTTCGAAAGCATAAACACGGAAGTAAGAGAATTGGGAATTGAAGGAGTGGAATTTCTTCGCGAGGGGAACATCTACGACCTTTGACGCATCACAGATCGTCAACCTTTAAGGGCTTCACGGCGAATATCCGGACATCTTCTTCTTTCCCTCTGACCTTTACCGGCTCGTGCTCCGTGAACGTCACATGGCCGAAGGCGCCCCTGCTTAAGACCGGCTTAAGGTTTTCATAGGTGTTGCCGGTGGTGAGAATCCTGCTGCCATACTCCCTGTTCAGCTTTTCAACCCGTGCCGCGATGTTGACATGGTTCCCGATGGCGGTGTAATCCATCTTCTTCCCCTGGATGCCGATATTGCCGATTACGACCTCGCCGGTGTTGATGCCGATCCCGCAGTCAATGTTACGGTTTCCCCCGGCCCGCCATTTCTCCTGCATCTGGTCCAGCCGGTCCGACATATGAAAGGCGCAGCGCAGTGCCCGCTCGGCATGGTCCGGCTGGTCCGTCGGAGCCCCCCAGATCGCCATGATTTCGTCGCCGACGAATTTGTCGAGGGTGCCGTCCCAGTAGAAGATGATCTCGGCCATCTCCTTGTAATACTCGTTCAGCATGGTGACGACTTCTTCCGGCGGCATTTTTTCCGAGAGGGTTGTAAAGCCGATGATGTCCGAGAAGAGGATGGTCACGGTGCGCCGCTCCCCCCCCAGGGCGGTTTTTTCCGGATTGCTGATAAGGGCCTCGACGATCTTGGGCGAAACATAGCTGGAGAACATGGCCCGTATCTCCCGCGCCCTCTTTTCTTCGAAAAACAGCTTCGTGATGGTCTCGACGGTGAGAATGACGGCCATGTTGGAGACCGGGGCGACAAGGTTGGCCCATACGGAATGGGAGAACAGCAGATAGCAGGAAAGCGCGGTGTAAAAGCCCATGAGGCCGAAACCGAGGATTACGCCATAAGTCGCCTTCAGACGCGGTAGGGCAAGAATCAGGAGCAGGCTGGTTATTACCGTCGTCACCAGTTCGATTATCCCCGGACTTTTCCTGATGAAGTTATTCCGTAGAATATTCCGGACTACGTTGGCGTTCTTTTCGACACCGGGCATGTTTGCGGAGAAGGGGGTAACCTTCTGGTCATATGTGCCCAGCGCCGAAGTCCCCACAAGAACGATCCTGTCCAGGAAAACATCTGCGCCGACGTTTCCGTCAAGCACTTCAGATGCCGAAAAATATGCAAAGCTGTGCTCTCCACCCAGGTAATTGATGAGAGCCCTCCCGCTCAGATCGGTGGGAATCAGCCGGTTACCCAGCTTTATCCCCGACCCGCCATGCAGTATCATATCCTTCATCGGTACACCCTCGGCGATCCTGGCAACCTGGAGTGAAAATGAGGGGTAACTGTCATCCCCCAGATTTACGGAAAGGATCTCCCATCGCAGTTCACCGTCCATATCTGGAAGGGTGGCGACATGACCGAGAGTTGCCGCTCTCGCCAGTTTCTCGATGGGAGGGATAACCTCCACCGGCTTAACCGCCCATTTCTTCCAGGCAATGCCCGGAACGGTTTTCACCTGCATGAATGCCGAGTCCCAGAGGAAATCGGGAATATTTCCCTGCGCTTTCTTTGGCGCTCCTTCCTTTGGGATCATAAAAGCGGTTGCCAGGACTACATTGCCTGAATCCCTGATGGCGGCGGCCAGCCGGTCATCTGATTTATCGTCCTCCTTTTCGTTGAACATGATATCCAAGCCGATGACTCTGGGCATCCCTGCCGCAATTTTATCGACCAGAAGGGCCATGATGCTCCGGCTCCATGGCCACCGGCCGATCCGGGCCAGGCTCTTTTCATCGACGGTGACGATAACGATGCTGTCTGCCGGAGGTTGGGGCTGCAGCAGATTTCTCAGTTGCAGGCGAAGATCGTAGGTTTTGCTTTCAATGTGTTCACGAATTAATGGCGGGTCAAGAATCTGGAGCAGTGCGAAAAATGAAAAAGACAGGAGAGAAATTATATAAAAGCGAAAGTTTTTCTTCATAGGGTTCCTAAAACGTAGCCATCTCTGTAGCCATCTCGAAGTGCATCAACACCTAAGCTTTAAAATTTGATGCATTCGCAAAAAGCCTTTTCCCCCTCCCTCGACGGGAGGGGGTCAGGGGGTGGGTGAAGCTGCAACCTGCTGAAATAGTGGCAACTCCCCCCCCACCCTGACCCTCCCCCGCCAGGGGGGAGGGGACTATTTTTGAGAATTTGCGAGAGCATCATGTAAGGCACTGCATCCTTACCGATGATGTTTCACCTCACGTTAATATTTATCGTGACCGAGTTCGGCTGTTTTACTGCCGGTTGCTGCTGAATCGGGGCTGCCATGAGGAGCACGTCGCTGCTTAACATCATGCCGGCAGCGGTCAGCAGGTCCGCATTGGAAGCAGCACCGGCAGCACCGGCGACTGCTTTCGCAGAACTTTTGTCCTGCTTCCGCTTGTCCGTCTTGAGCAGGCTGGTATTGATCGACGATATCTCCGGTTTAGGCAAGGTGATTTCGCTCCCCGTCAAGGACGTCTCCTTCTTCAGTTTCTCCACCTCGGGCGCGGGCGCGGTGTTCGGGAGGGGGAGGGGTTCACCCTCCACTATGGTCACCGTCATGCCGGCGGTAAGGGTGATGGTGCCGCTGATTGCGGGTACATTGCTCCGGACGTCCACTATCCCTTCCCGGCAGACTATTTTCGTATATATTTTTCCGTTCATGATTCCCACTTCAAATAAAATGACCGTCCCCCTGGCAGCGGCTACCGCGGTCGGGGTGTGCACCTCGAATTTCGTTTTGCCGACCACGGAACGCATTTTCCCGTCCAGCAGGTTGAATATGGATTTGCCCCGGTTTTCCTTGCTGTGAATGAACTCTTCTATCACCATCCTGGATTTTTCCCCCAGGGTAAGGACGCTGTCATCGATGAAGAGGAGTTTGACCCGCGATGCCTCGCCGGTAGTGATGGCGTCATGGAGGAGGATGCCGTTTTTGACCTTTGCTTCGACGCTTCCCCGGTCCCTCTCGATGGTTGACCTGCCGCGCAGGGCAACGACGGTGCCGACTTCGTCTTTGGCCGCCTGGGCGGCAGAAGTTGATGCTGCCAGGACCATGATGCACAGTGAGATAAACGCTAAATGTCTCATTTAGAACCTCGCGTTGAAAAACAGGCTGGTTATGTTTCTTGAATAGTCAAAAGGCGCACTGTTTGACCGGTTACGCGTATACAGAAAACCGAGGGTCAGGCTGTAACGTTCGGCAAAGAATTTCGAGGCGGAAACCGCCCCGGTATAGGTCGTGTCATCCCTTTTCACGCCCGACGACGGATCTGTTCCCCGATACCGCTTGTTGTAGATCTCCCCATACAGGTCGCCCACCAATTTGAGCGGGAGCACGAACGTGAGTCCGGCAAGCCCTTTATCGCCGCTGTAATCCCAGAATTCTCTCCGGGTCCTGTCCTCATCATGATAGTAACCAACCCGTGCTGCGGCGGAGGTGGCTAAGGAAAGATTCTGGGTTATGCCGACTTGGTGGTTGGTCCCCGTCCGGTCGGTGTTGTCGGTAAACAGTGGGGTGTTTCTAAACGAGATGTCCCTGAACCGATAATCAATCACCGTGCTGAAGCCTTCTCCCTCTGAAATTAGGAAAGAAGGCCCGGCTGAATGGGCGTAATCGTACGTGTCCCCGCCGAGGAGCAGGTATTCGAAGGTGTAGGCGGCCTTGACACTGAAAAGGGGTGAAAGGTCGTATCGTCCCGTTACGTCCACCAGGTTCTGGGTGATGTTGAAATCGTCAAGCCTGGTATGAAGACTCTGGTACAGGCTGTATCCGACAGTGGCTTCTCCCTGATCGTTTTTGGCAATGCTGTAATTCCCGCGCAGGTTGATGATCCCCCGCCAGTCCGATTTACGTGAAATCCCCTGGGGAAGGGGAGTGCCATCGGCATTCAGCACGACGTTGCTGTCGTATTGCATGCCGGTCATGAATTTCAACCACCAGCGTTTCTCGCCGTCAGCGCCCCTTAAGAGGCGCAGATACTCTTCCGCTGCTGCCGACAGTTCACTCCCCGGCGCTATCCTCATGGCGTTGTCAAAGTAGTCCGCCGCTTCCGCGTAAATTTGGCGGTTAAAGTAGAGGATGCCCAGTTCCATGTTCGTCCTGGGGTTGTCGGGCGCCATTGCCAGGGCCTTCTTCAGGACCGTTTCGGCATCTTTGTCCCGGGCCCGGTTCAGCGCTATGCCCAGATAGAGGGTTGCTTCCGGGTCGTCCGGCCGCTCATTGACCGCGGCCTGGAATTCCTGGACAGCCGCCGGATAGTCGGCGCTTTCGATTGCGGCTATTCCCCTGGCGATGTTTTTTTCAAAGGACGCTTCGGAGGCGAAGGCGGCTGTTGCAGTGATCATCAGGTAGAATAGCGCGCTGCTGAATGGTTTCATGAGGTTACCCCGTTTGCATTAGCTTATATCGGCAGTGAAGCTATAAGTCAGAATGTCTGTGATGGAAATGCCGTTTAAGTCCCTGGCGTCGAAATCGGTCAGGGTGAAGTCGCCCCCCTTGGGGAAGTAGCCGGGCGTGATGTCCCCCTTGATGGTGACCGTCTCCCCCGGTCCGAAACCCACCGCATTCAGGACGATTATTTTCAGTTTCCCGTCTGCCGCTTCGCCGGCCGGTGTATACTCCGCCATGACCTGGGTCATGGCGGGGTCCGGCACGCCGGTTATCTGCACTACCGACCCGGCGACCTTACCGCCCGAGTCGGTGGCGAAAGTGACCCCCTTGGGGAAGTTCAGCGTCAGGCTGATGCCGCCGATCGCACTACCTGCCGGCAGGGCAACGGCCTTCATGGTTGCCACGGCCTGCCGGCCGGCGGTGCCGCCTGTTGTGCCGCCGCCGCAACCGGTAAAGCACGCCGCCACGAATACCAATAACAGAGCCCACGGAATTCTTTTTCGCATATCTCTACCTCGCATGAATGAACTGATATCAATGACGTTGGATTACAATTTATCTACCAGTTGACCAGCCCCACTACCCTCCGGAGGAGCACAATCGCGTCCCCCAGGTCGATCTTGCCGTCCGGCACCGGTTTGCCATTTATCAGGGGAGCTACGTCGCCATGGACAAAGTGTTCGGGAGTCGGGGGTAAGCCGCCAATGGCGATTCTCAGGGCTACCATGGCATCAACAACGGATACGCTGCCGGCAGTCCCGCCTGAAGAGGCCAAACGGCCGTCGGGAGCCGCAAAGCTGACTTCGATGGCATGGTTTGCCGTGACATTGGTGAATGTATAGCTGGAGATCGCCCCCACTGAAGCCCCGTCCACGATGACGTCCTTGATGTGATATCCGAATCTTGGCGTAAAGGTAAAGGTCTGGCTGGCACCGGTGTTGACCGATACTGCACCGGGCTGCGAAATTGTGCCGTCGCTGTCCGCCGAGGCGGTAATATTGTATTGCAGCGGCATCTCGACCTGGGAAGGCAAGGGAGCGGCGCTGGCCGTGACGCCGCCGGAAGTGTTCCCGGTATTGTCCGTGGCGCAGACGCGGTAGAAGTACGTCGTCCCGTTGGTGAGGCCGGTGTCGGTAAAGGAGAGTCCGGTGCCGCTGTAAATGGCAGTGCCGGTGCAGTCGGCGGGTGTGGCCGTGGTTGAGATGACCAGTTTGTAGCCGGTTACTCCCACGTTATCCGCGGCGGCTGTCCAGGAAAGAGAGACCTGGCCGTTGCCGGGGGTGGCGGTGAGGGTGCCATCGGTGGGGACCTGGCTGTCAGCAAAGTTCGCCGTGACTGTCATATTCGCCGTGACATTCGTCACCGTCAGAGGATTGCTGGTACTGGTCGCAAAGCCGCCTGTGCCGGTCCAGTTGACGAAGCTGTAACCGGCGTTGGGAGCAGGAGTGACTGCCGTGGTGCTACCGCCGCTGGCTATCCCGCTCTGGCTTGTTGTACCGGTAAGTGTTCCTGTCCCAAGTGGGGAGACAACAAAGTTTACGGTATAAGCCGGCGCTACTCGCTGAGAGGACTCTAGAATCTCTGCATCGGTGCGGGCTACCTTGCTGATGCGCGTATCATCGAGGCTGCCATTGAGTACGTTACCTCCTATCCCAAAACCTACAATGGAAGTGAAATTACCCAGGCCGATATAATGCGAAGCTCCGGACACAGGGTACGAAAGTCCGGCGACGCCGGTTGTAGTTTTGTCGAGGATGCCGTTCACATAAATACGGTACGTGTAGAGGTTGCCGCCCTGAGCAGTTCTTGATACGGCAAGATGATAGTATTGCCCGGTCTGGAGGGTGGCATTGGAAGCAATCTCGGTATAGCTGCTGGTGGACTGCCATTGATGCCAATAGATCTTCCTGTCCGCCAGGATCCCGACTTCGGCAAGAATCGTGTCCGGCTGATTGAATGAAAAAGCCAGACCATTGTAGATAAAGAGGTTGGCCCCCGTGTTGAAGGATGGATCAAGGTAGACCCACCCTTCATAGGTCCAGTCGCCATTGAGAGCCGCTCCGAGACTGGCATCTCCGGGACTCTGGAAATACTTGGAGGTCCCGCCCAGCAGACGCCCGTTATCGATCTTGCCGGGAATTGCATCCGGGTTGCCAAATTGAGTGAGATGGTAAACACCGGTTTCATTAACGGCGTTGGAAGAAGCAGAGGCTTCGTTCAGACGCCATAATGCAACAGTGTTGTCGTCGAGTATATGCCCGTAGACTTGTGTTGAACCCGTAGTGAAAGTCCATGTGTAATCAGCAGCCATGGCATTGCCGGCAAGGTCCTTGACTGCGGTCAATACTGTCACGGTGTAAGGAGTTGAACTTGACTGCCCGCTTGTTGTGAACACCGCCTGGTTGCCTGAACAGCCTGATAAAGTCCACCCGCCGCCGCTGATTGTGATGTTCGTGGTGTTGACCGTCGTGCAGTCTATGTTTTCATTCCATGTAATTGTTACATTGCTGTTAAGCCGAACAGTCGGCCCGGTCGGTATTGCACCTGTCACTGTAGGAGGGGTTGTTTCAGGACATGCCGCCGTGCTGAAGGTCTGGTCGCTGCCGTTGGCAGTGCCTCCGCTGCTGGCGCCGTTGACCCGGAAGTGATAGCTGGCGCCGCAGGCAAGGCCGGTGACGGCGGCCGATACCGCCGTGCTCCCCGCCCCGGCGGCCACTGTCCCCCCGGAGGCGCTGCTGCCGTATGCCGTTGTCAATCCGAACTCGAAGGTGACGGCGGTATCACCTCCGTTGTCGTTCACGGTGCCGTTCAGGGTCGCGCCGGTCTGGGTGATGCTGGCCGCAGAGCCGGTTGTGGTCGTGGGCGGGTTGGGGCCGCCGAGCACCTTCCTGATGCGGCCGTTAGTCGAATCTGCTATGTAGATGTTTCCGTTGCCATAGACGGTAACGCCATAGGGCCACGATAATTTCGCCGCGGTGGCCGGTCCACCGTCGCCGGAATACCCGTTGCCCCCATTTCCCGCCACGGTGGTGATCACCCCCGTCGTGCTGGTCACCTTCCGGATACGCTGGTTGCCCGCATCCCCGATGTAAAGGTTCCCGGCGCCGTCAAAGGCAACACCGGCAGGGTATTTGAGCGCCGCCGAGGTGGCCAAATTGCCGTCACCGTAGTAGTTGTAGCTTCCATCACCTGCCACGGTGGTGATTATCCCGGTCGTGCCGTCCACCTTGCGTATACGGTTGTTGGTGGTGTCCGCGATGTAGAGGTTCCCGGTGCCGTCGAAGGCGATGCCGCTGGTGTGGTCGAGCTGAACAGCGGCCGCAATTGCCGCTCCACCGTCACCGGCATAACCGGCAACTCCGTTCCCTGCCACGGTGCTGATCGTTCCTGTCGCACCGTCCACCTTTCGGATGCGCTGGTTATAGTTGTCCACAATGTACAAATTCCCGGCGCCGTCGAAGGCGATGCCGGCAGGCTGTTTAATCGCCGCTGAAGTAGCCGCGCCGCCGTCGCCTGAATAGCCGAAAACCCCATTCCCCGCCACGGTACTGATTATCCCTGTAGCAACGTCCACCTTGCGGATGCGATTGTTGGCGGTATCCGGAATATAGAGGTTCTCGGCGCTGTCGAAGGCAACGCCGCGCGGGGAATAGAGTGCCGCCGCAGTGGCCGGCCCATTGTCGCCTGAATAGCCGGCAACCCCGTTTCCAGCCACGGTGCCGATCACCCCTGTTACGCCGTCCACCTTCCTGATGCGATTGTTATCAGAATCCGTAATGTAGTAGTTCCCGGCGCCGTCAAAGGCGACGGCTCTGAGGTTGATGCCGAGCCGGGCCTCAGTGGCCGCCACGCCGTCACCGCCGAATTGGTACTGCCCGGTCCCTGCGATGGTGCTGATCACCCCCGTCGCACCGTCTACCCTCCGGATGCGGTGGTTGGAGGTGTCCGCAATGTAGAGATTCCCCGCGCCGTCCGCGGCGATGCCGTAGGGGTTACCGAGCGCCGCTGCGGTGGCCGCCCCGCCGTCGCCGGAATAGCTGAACTGCCCGTTCCCGGCGAAGGTGCTTATTATCCCTGTGGCAGCGTCCACCTTGCGGATGCGGTGGTACCCCACCAGGTAAAGGTTTCCCGCGCCGTCGAAGGCGATGTCGGACGGGTACGATATGGCCGCAGAAGTGGCCGTCCCGCCATCGCCGGTATTGTCGTAGATCCCGTTCCCCGCCACCGTGGTGATTATCCCGGTAGCAAGGTCCACCTTGCGGATGCGATGGTTGAAGGTGTCGGCAATGTGGAGGTTTCCGGCGCCGTCCAAGGCGATACCGCTTCTGTCTGTGTTCACGAAGTCGCTGAGTCGCAGGGTGGCGGCAGTGGCCGCCCCGCCGTCGCCGGAGTAGCCGAAAGTCCCGTTCCCCGCCACCGTGGTGATTATCCCGGTAGCACCGTCGATCTTCCGGATGCGACTGTTATTGGTATCCGCAAGGTAGACATTCCCCGCGCCGTCCACGACCACACCGATTGGCCGATTGAGCGCCGCTGCGGTGGCTGCCCCGCCGTCGCCTGAATATCCTTGAGCCCCGGTTCCCGCCACGGTGGTGATGATTCCGGTCGCAGCGTCGACCCTGCGGATGCGATGGTTGCCGCTATCGGCGATGTAGAGGTTCCCGGCGCCGTCCACGGCAACGCCGGTTGGCCGAGCGAGCGCCGCCGCGATGGCCGGACCGTTGTCGCCGGAATAGGCGTAGTTCCCGTTCCCCGCCACCGTGGTGATCACCCCGGTTGCCCCGTCGACCTTCCGGATGCGATTGTTATCATAATCCGCGATATAGTAGTTCCCGGCGCCGTCGACGGTTACGTCGCGGGGATAATAGAGGCTTGCCGAAGTGGCTGTCACCCCGTCTCCGACTCCCCCCCCGGCCACGGTTATGATATCTCCCGGCCCGGCAGGCAGACCACTGTTTGCGGTGCCCGGATCGGGGGCGAAGGTGCCGACAATTGCGTGATTGGCGGTGACGCTGCTGATGGTGTAGCTGCCCGACGACACCGAGGCCAGTTTGTCCACGGTGTCGTCGGTGAAGGTGGCCAGGTGATACTCCCCAGCCGGGGTGATGGTGCAGGTGCTGCTGTTCCCCTGGTTGACGGGGCTCGTGCAGGAGATGCTGCCGTTACCGCCGATCACGGCGGCACTGATGGTGTAGGTGCACGCGGCGGTCGTGAAGGTCTGGTCGGAGCCGTTGGTCGTGCCACCGCTATTGACAGCATTGACCCGGAAGTGATAGGTCGTGCCGCAGGCAAGGCCGCTTATGGCGGCCGATACCGCCGTGCTCCCCGCCCCGCTAGCCACTGTCCCCCCGGAGGCGCTGCTGCCGTGAGCCGTAGTCAATCCGTACTCGAAGGTGATCGTGGTGTCGGCCCCGTTGTCGTTCACGGTGCCGTTCAGGGTCGCGCCGGTCTGGGTGATGCTGGTCGCAGCACCGGAAGTGGCCGATGGCGGAGTTGGAATGGGGCCGGTAACGGTAAAGGCATAGGCGGCGATGGAGCCGATCAGCGGGCTCCCCTGGTAGCCGGTGTTGGTCGACGTCGCCTCCTGGCCATCCGTGGCGAACATGTAGAGGACATGGCCCCCCTTCAGGAGCGGTGTCGCGTCATTCACCGTGCCGCTGGTTCCATTAAACGTAGTCGCCGATTTCCATTCCCCCTGCCAGGTGTCGTACTGGTAGTAGACATTCTGCAAAATGGTCGGCGGTGTAAAGGTGCTCGCTGCCGTCAGGGAGAAGGTTGGGGTCGGGGACGAGGACACGTTATTGCTGAGCGGTGCGATGACCACCGACAGCGGGATGGGCTGTGCCGCCTGCTCGTCGATCACCGTGACATCGTTGCTGGTTTGGTTTGTTATGTAGACCCTGTTGGTGACCGGGTTCACCGCCACGTCCCGCGGATTATTTGTGTCGGCAAACATGTGACTGGTGGCGTTGGTGACCCCGTCGATAAACGTGACGATACCGCTGGTTGCCACGTAGATCCTGTTGGTGGCCGGGTTAACCGCTATGACAGTTGGATTTGTCCCCACGGCCACGGTGGTGGTGGCGTTGCTGGCGCCGTCGATCACCGTGACATTGGCGCTGCCATAATTCGCCACGTAGATCTTGTTGGTGACCGGGTTCACCGTTATGGCCTGTGGATTTATCCCCACAACCACGGTACTGGTGGCGTTGGTGGCCCCGTCGATCACCGTGCATTCGCCGGTGCCATACTTCGCCACATATATCCTGTTGGTAACAGGGTTCACAGCTACGGCTGCCCCCCCTCCCGCGGCCACGGTGCTGGTGGCATTGGTGACGCCATCGATCACCGTGACATTGTTGCTGCCTTCGTTCGCCACGTAGATCTTGTTGGTGACCGGGTTCACCGCTACAGCAAAGGGACTTGTCCCCGCAGCCACGGTGCTGGTAGCATTGGTGGCCCCGT
Source organism: Geobacteraceae bacterium (assembly GCA_009773645.1). GTDB lineage: Bacteria > Desulfobacterota > Desulfuromonadia > Geobacterales > Geobacteraceae > WSYB01. The sequence goes on along the minus strand of WSYB01000001.1, from coordinate 127,035 downwards.
CGATCAATGTGATGTTGTTGCTGCCAAAGTTCGCCACGTAGATCTTGTCGGTGACCGGGTTCACCGCTACGGCATAGGGTTTTGTCCCCGCAGCCACGGTGCTGGTAGCATTGGTGGCCCCGTCGATCACCGTGACATTGGCGCTGCTAAAGTTCGCTACGTAGATCTTGTTGGTGGCGGGGTTCACCGCTACGGCCCTGGGATTTGTCCCCGCAGCCACTGTGCTGGTGGCATTGGTAGCCCCGTCGATCACCGTGACGTTGTTGCTGTTGTAGTTCGTCACGTAGATCTTGTTGGTGACCGGGTTCACCGCCACGGCATAGGGCAATGTCCCAGCGGCCACCGTGCTGGTGGTGTTGGCGGCCCCGTCGAGCACCGTGACGGTGTTGCTGCCATAGTTCGCCACGTGGATCTTGTTGGTGACCGGGTTCACCGCCACGGCAATAGGTATTGTCCCTGCAGCTACCGTGCTGGTGGCATTGGTGGCCCCATCGATCACCGTGACGTTTGCGCTGCCGCCGTTCGTCACGTAAATCGTATTTGTGGTCGGGTTGACCGCTAGCCCCCGCGGGGATGTCCCTACAGCCACGGTGCTGGTAGTGTTGGTGGCTCCGTCGATTATCGTTACGTCATTGCTGGTTTGGTTGGACACGTAGACCCTGTTAGTGACCGGGTTCACCGCTACGGCAAAAGATCCCGCCCCTGCGGCTACCGTGCTGGTAGCGTTGCTCGCTCCGTCGATCACCGTAACGTTGTTGCTTTGGTTCGTTACATAAATCTTGTTGGTAATCGGGTTCACCGCTAGGAGCCTTTGTGATGCCCCTATTGCAACGTTGCTGGTGGTGTTGCTCGCTCCGTCAATCACCGTGAGGTCGTTGCTGAAATTTGCCACGTAGATCTTGTTGGTAACCGGGTTCACCGCCACGGCAGATGGAGCTGTCCCAGCTGCCACGGTGCTGGTGGCGTTGGTGGCCCCGTCGATCACCGTGACATCGTAGCTGCCAGAATTAACCACGTAGATCCTGTTGGTGACCGGGTTCACCGCAATGCTCACGGGAGATGCCCCTGTGGCTATGGTTGTGGTAGAATTGGTGGCTCCGTCGACTACCGTGACGTTGTGACTTCCATAGTTCGCCACGTATATCCTGTTGGTGACCGGGTTCACCGCTACGGCCCGCGGCTCAGTGCCTGCGGCCACGGTGATGGTAGCATTGGTGGCCCCGTCGATTACCGTAACGTTGTTGCCAAAGCCATAGTTTGCCACGTAGAACTTGTTAGTGGCAGGGTTCACCGCGATAGCCTGTGGCCATGTCCCAACTGCCACTGTGGCCGCCTGCACCGCAGGAGGCATCGCCAGGAGCAGGAGCAGGGATGTGAGCAGTGCATATGGAAGGACAAATTGCTTCGGCGCCAAAAATAATTGATTCATATATCTACCTCCGTCATGCGTTAAGGGCTTCAAGCCAGCTCACCAACACCGCCATGATGCGCAGCCAAATTCCAAAACACTGTTTTTCGTTTAATTAATATACGGCAGACCAACTTACAGATTGATTACATATTCGAGATTATTTTGGGTCTTTCGTATTTTAATTGGAAATCTAACGGCAACTGCAAGCCGTAACGCAATGACGCAATGACGCAGAGTCGCAAAGGGGGGCAGCAGCGCCACATTTATCAACTCTACCCCCCTCACCCTAGCCCTCTCCCTCATGGAGAGGGGATTCAGTAGCCGCCAAAAGCGGGAGATTAGTTCTACTCAGGTAATGTCTTGATTTCTTTTCCTTTGCGTCTTAGCTTCTTTGCGATTTGTCATGCCGGAATGGCTCTATCGGGCATCCATGATTTCAATGGGTTACAGTCTGGATTCCCGATCAAAATCGCTTCGGGAATGACAATTTGCGAGAGCATCAACCTTCTTCACCATTCCTCTCATTTCCCATGAAGCGTTTTTTCAGAGTCAGCATGACGGCAAGCAGAATTACGCCGAAGATGATGTCCCACCCCCTCCACACGTCATCGTTCAGCATGGCATCCAACACACCTTGGTTTTCAATGCCCGCAGCGGTTCCCCAAGATGCAATCTGCCAGGCAAGCGCAGATGTCACCGATGCTGCAAGCCGGCACCACCCCTTTGTTGAACGTTTCATGTTCCCCTCCCTTTCCCGAACAGCGAAAAATGCCGGATTCTGCTTTGTGATCATTAAAGCGGTAAGGTTGGTGACTAACAATACCCGGCAGAGGGTATTTTCGGGGTAGTTCATATCAACCCCCTTTTGCGGGCCGTCAGGAGGGCGCTTGGCCGGTCTTTGGCCTGAAGCTTTTCGTAAATATTCTTGATGTGGGTATGGACGGTGTGGGGGCTGATGCAAAGCCGGTCGGCAATTTCCTTGTAGGACATCCCATGCTCCAGGCCTTTGACGACGCTTTTTTCCCGCGAGGAGAGGATGCGATCTTCAGGGCTTCCCTGTTCCCGGGACTGAAACTCGTGGATGACTTTGCGGGCGATCTTCGGGCTCATGGGGGCACCGCCATTGTGAAGGCTCTCGAGTGATTCCACCAGTATCCGCGGCGTGCTCCCCTTGAGGATGTAGCCGGTGGCGCCGGCTTTCAGGGCGGAGAAGACCGTGTCGCGGTCTTCGAAGATGGTGTGCACCATGATGTCGGAGTCGGGATGAAATCGCCTGATCCGGCGGATCAGTTCGACGCCGTTCATCCCCGGCAGATCAAGATCGACGAGCACAATGTCGAACTCTATCACGCCGAGACCTGCAAGGGTATCCTCGGCCGAGCCGAAAGCTCCGGCAACGGTGATTCCGGGCTCCCCGGCCAGGAGAATGCTGAGGTTTTCCCGAAGCAGCCGGTTGTCCTCGACAATTACAATTCTCATTGGACGGGCCTCCAAGGAAGACGGCGGCTGGTTGTCGATGGCGTGGCGCTCTTGCCGGGCAAGGGGATATCGATGCTGATGGTGGTTCCTCCGGCAACGATGATCGTGTATGAACCTCCCAACTCCTCGGCACGTTTCCGCATGTTGGCCAGCCCCCGTCCGGGTGGTTCAGCGCCGGAAACCCCTCGTCCGTCATCGGCGATGGTAAGGGAGAGTCGCCGCCGCCGGACCGAGAGGCCGATCGCTACATTTCCGGCCGCCGCATGCTTCACTACATTGGTAAGGGCTTCCCGTGCAATGCGACAGACCGATTGATAAAAAAAAAGGCCGGGAGAAGGCTGCCGGCCGGCAATGTCGGCGGAGCAGTGGCAGTTGATGCCGTGCGGTGCCAGCAGTGTACTGCCGAAATGGCGCAGTTCCCCTGCCAGGGCCTGCCAGGTCAGGGTCCCCTCTTCGACGGTATTCATGAAGGCCCGAATCTCGGCAACGGCCTCACGGGAGAGGTCGGCGATAGTTGCCAGACAGGAGTCCATGTCGGCTCTGCTATCGGCACGCCGTCCCACCTCGGCCAGAATGCTGACGTTGGCGGCAAGACCGCCGATTCCATCGTGCAGGTCCCTGATGAGCTTTTCCTTTTCCTGGCGGTGCTGCCGCTCCTGGGAGATGATGGCCTGCATCTGCCGGGAGTTCTGCTCATAGAGGAAGGCGTTTTCCAGCGCCACGGCAACAGGAGCTGCCAGCGTCCGGAGCATCGCAAGGTCTTCTTCGGAGAACTTTCCACGATGCTTGTTGATCGCCTGCAGCACCCCGAGAACTCTACCCTTGGGGGTTATCAACGGCACGCAGAGCATGGCCAAGGTCTGAAACCTGCTGATTCTGTCCACCGTCCGGTTGAAGCGGGGGTCGCGCTGCACATCGTTCACCAGGACCGGCACCCGGTTTTCCACCACCCAACCGGCGATCCCTTCCCCCTTTTTCAGTCTTATGTCCTTGATGAGAGCCCCTTTTTCTCCAAGGGCCACCTGAAAGAAGAGCTCCCAACGCTTTTCATCGAGCAGCATCAGGCTCCCCGCCTCGGCATTGACCAGTTCCATGGCCGAGGCTGTCGCCCGTTCGGTTATCTCCAGCGGATCCATGCTGGAGCCGATCAGGGTCGCCATCTCGACCAGGGCGGCCAGCTGTTTTTCAATGGTCTTTTGCATCACTGTATGAGTCCCATGAGCCGCCAGACCGGGATGCTCAGCACCACCGCCGTCAGCACGGCCGCCAGTTGCGCCCACGAGTATCTCCGCGCCTGCACATGGGAAAAGAGCTTTCCCTCTGTGCTCTCCAGGAAATTTTGGTAGACCGCGTTCTGGAACGGCACGAAGAAGGGGTTGCTTGCCACCAGTGCCACCAGGGCGATGACGAAGGGGTGGATCCCCAAGGTGCCTGCGATGGGGGTGAAGACGAGGATGGAAACCAGCAGCCCCGCCGGCAGGGGGAGCGAGAGCCGCAGGACGTACACCGTCAGCGCCACAAGCGGGAGGAAAAGCCAGCCGCTGGTGGTGATGCTTCCGATGATCCCCCCAATGGAGGCGGCCGCGGCGCCGGGGATGGAGCTTGCGGAGATGACCCCGCCGAAGCCGATGAGGGCGCCGAAAGAGATGAGGAAGTTCCAGTCGATGTCCCGCCGGACCGCCCCCTCGTCCAGGACCGACGTGACGAAGAGGAGGAGGAAGCTCACCATCGCCACCCAGGCGCCGTTGATCCCGTGGAGCGGCTCGGTGACGAATCCCAGAAGCGAGAAGACCACCACCCAGAGGGAGATCTTTTCTTTTCGGGTCATCTTCCCGAGCGCCTTCAGCTGTGCCTCGATCACCTCGGGGGGGAGCGCCTTCGTCTCCACCGGCCGGTACATGAAGAGGAGGAGAAGGATCGAGACGGCGAAGTAGGCAATCCCGAGCGGCAGGGCGTAGAACGCCCAGCTACCCCAGGAGATGCTCGCCGCCGCCTCTTTCGGCAAAAGTCCCAGAGCCAGGAAACAGGTGGCCGTGCCGTTCATGAACATGAAGCTCATGTGTCCGAAGCCCAGCAGCGTCGCCATCCCCATCCCGACGGCGCCGGGGGAATCCTTGGAAAAGCCGAGCGCTTCGCAGATGTTGAGGACCAGCGGCCCCGACAGCACCGCCCGGCCGTTGGAAGAGGGGATGACCGGCGTCAGCAGGAGCCCGGCCAGGGCGAGGGCAAATGTCTGGGCGCCGTAGCGGCGGGGGAAGCGGTGGACCATCAGGAGCACCAGGCGGTAAAGAAGGCCCGTGCGGGAGATGGCGGCGGAAACGGCGAAGACCCCAAGCACCAGGAACCATGAGGGGCTGGAGAACCCGGCAAACGCCTTTTCCGCCCCGGCCGCGCCGCAGAGCACCGTGAGCACTGGCAGCGATACCGCCACCGCGTGGTACGAAAAGGCATTACAGCCCCAGGCGATGGTGGCCCCCAGGAGGAGTTCCAGCAGCACCAGGTCGCGCCACGGAAGACCGCTGCGGGAAAGGAAGGGGTAGGCGAGGAGCACCCCGACGAGGGTCAGCAGCACGGCACGCATCTCGCGTCGCTGCAGAAGCGCTGCCGCAAAGCCGGAGGATGACGGGGGAACGGGGGTATCCCCGGCAAGGGTCGCCGCTGGATGCGGGAGTGAGGAGGATTCCGTATAGGCCTGCGCCAACCTCCCCGCCAGCACTTCCGCAAGGTGCACCCCCAGGGAGTGGTGTCTGCGGAGGAGGTCGTCGAAGTTCTCCCGGGTGAGCTGGAACAGCACCAGGTCGGTGTGGGCGCTAACGCTGGCGGAACGGGGCTCCCCCCGCAAAAGCGACATTTCCCCGAAGCAGTCTCCCGCCCCCAGGATCGCCAGCTCCCGTTCCTCGCCGCCATCCAACCGGTAGACCTTTGCCAGCCCGCTGACGATGACGTAGAGGCAGTCTCCCGGGTCACCCTCCGCCACGAGGAGGGTCGCCTCCGGCGCCTCGCGTTTCACGAGGCGCGGAATCAGCCTGGCGAGGCTGATACGGTCCAGGCCGCTGAAGAGCGGAATATTGCGGAAATCAATGTTCTGCATGCATCACCGTATGAGCCCCAGATGTTCCCAGTACGGCACCGAAATCCCCACGGCGGCCGTAACGATGGCGACGTGCAGGAGGGCGATCTTCATCGTGTCTTCGTGGTGGAAGAGCTTTCCTTCGGTCGCCTTCCAGACGTTGCGATATATGCTGTTCTGCTGTTTAAGTATCCACGGATTGCCGGAGGCTAGCGCCACCAGCCCCGTCACGAACGGGTCGATACCGATGCTGGAGAGGACCGGAATCGCGGCCAGCATGCTCACCAAGAGCCCAGGCGTGAGGGGGAGTGCGCAGCGTACCAGGTGGACCGCCAGGCTGAACGCCATGAGGAAGAGGGTCTTGCTGCCGCTGAAGAGCTGGAGGTACGGGTTTATGGCGGAGACCAGCAGGTTCACCAGCCCGCTTTCGGCCAGGACGTCGCCGAATCCCACCATGGCGCCGAGGGCGATGAGGAAGCTCCAGTCCATGTCGGAGCGGATCGATTTTTCCTCCAGCGTGCCGGTGGCGAAGACGAAGAGAAAGCCGAACATGGCGATCCACGCCTCGTTCAGATGGTGGAGCGGTTCGGTGGCGAAGGCGGCGATGGAGGCAATGACGGTGGCGAGCGCCACCTTCTCCTTCCCGGTCCACGGCCCCAGCGCCTTCAGTTGGGCTTCAACCGTCTCAGGCGGAAGCCGCGTCGGCTTGTCCGGCCGGTAGAGGAGGATGATGGCGGCGTACGACATGAGGAAGAAGGAAATCCCCAGGGGAAGCGCCGCCTCCAGCCATCCCCCCCACGACACCGCTTTCCCGCCCCCGGGAATGAGCCCCATCACGAAGGCGCAGGTTGCCGACCCGTTCATGAACATGAAGCTCATGTGCCCGAAGCCGAGCAGGCATGCCATGGCGATGCCGATGGTGCCGGGGCTGTCCTTCTTCAGCCGCATCGTTTCGCTCATGGTGACGGCGATGGGGCTCGCAAGGATGGAGCGGCCGTAGGCGGAAGGGATCAGGGGGGTGAGAATGAATCCCGCGAGAGCTAGCGCAAAGGTCTGCCCGAAGTAGTTGCCGGGGAAGCGCAGCATGATCAGGAGCGCCAGCCGGTAAAGGAGACCGGTGCGGAAGATGGCCGCCGACAGGGCGAAAACTCCGAGGGCCAGGAACCAGTAAGGCCTGGAGAAGCCGGAAAATGCCCGCTCGGTAGTGCTGATGCCGAACAGGACGGCGAACATGGGGAGCGCGATGGAGACGGCGTGGTACGGGATGATGTCGAAGCTCCAGATGATGGTGGCGGCGAGGATCAGCTCCAGGAGGACGATGTGCGAAAAAGAGAAACCGGCATGCTGCATAAAGAGGGTGGAAAGAGAGCAGAGGGTCACCAGGAGGATGAAGGTGATGATCTTGCGGTTCTTGAGAAGTTCGAGACCTGCCCCCTTTCCCTTCGCGACCGCATCCCCGTCGATGTGGAAATAAGCTCCGGGTTCATCGGCAACGGCATCGGGACCCGGCACGGCATTGACCGACGAGAGCCGGCCGGCGAGGACGCCGGCAAAGTGGACCGAGAGGGAATGGTGTTTTTTCAGCAGCTCGTCGAAGTTTTCCTTCGGGAGCCTGAGAAGGGTTGCATCGGTGAGGGTCCGGACTGTGGCCGATCTCGGCGCTCCCGTCAGAAGCGCCATTTCCCCGAAGCATTCTCCGTGGCCGAGCGTTGCGAGCTCGCGAACGCCTTCGATGCCGGTTTCGAGAAAAACGCTGACCTTTCCCTTGACGATGATTAACAGGGAGTCGCCGGGATCACCCTGCCTGAACAGATCGGCTCCGGCGTGAACATGCTCGGTGATCAGGCTGGGGATCAGCTTGGCGATCTCAATCCTGTCAAGCCCCTTGAAAAGGGGCAATGCGCTGAAGTTTATCTGCTTCAAGTTTCGGCTTCCTTCCCGTTGCCGGGTGTTTCATTTTCGCGGTTGCCGTTTGACCCGTTGCCCATCCGGAGATCGAGAATCCGGCAAAGCTCTGCCGGAGTGCTGAATCCCTTTTCCTTTTGCCGGGCCACGTCTTCCACCATGCCTGCGATACCGTCTGAAGCCGTAGCTCCCTTGCGGTAAATGCGCACAATGTAGGTTTCCATGATCACCTCCTGCGAAACATCGGATATGCCGGATGAAATGCTTTGAGGGATGAATGGTAATATGAAAGCGGTTACAGATTGCTTACATATTCCGGAAAAAATGCAGACATATAACAACCTTGGTTAGCGGTTTTCCCCGGTCACTCTCAAGGGTCATCACTCTCAAGGGTCACACTCTCAAGGGTCAAGTCTCAACCACCGACATCTTCAAGTTATGTATAGAGTTGAGACTTGACTCTTTAGTTCTTTCCCTCGTAAGTGATTCTTTTTCGGACCTATAACCCAAAAAAAGGTTGATCCTATTTCCCCCCTTTTGTAAAGGGGGGGCAGGGGAGGATTTAGAAACCGGCTGAGCTAAATCCCCCTCGATCCCCCTTTACGAAAGGGGGAGGAAAAATCGTACCTTTGTTTTGGTTATAGTTCCGTTCTTTTTCTCAGCAATCCAAGACCGGCAAGACCTGCGACAAGAAGGACAATCGTGGACGGTTCGGGTACTGGACTCCCCGCATCTACATATGTTCGAAATGCAATATTATAGTCAGATTCTATAGGTCCACCTACATATGTATTTGATACATAAGCATTTAGCGGTGGAAGAGCAGAGCCACCAATCCTTACAGAAGTAGGATCTGTCCCCATAAGTCCAATTACAAATTGGTCGCCAATCGAATAATTCAAACCAGCATTCGATACATCAAAATATTGCCATCCTAGAGCCGTGCTAAAATTTACTGTTGCAGAATAGTCGCTTGTGTCGTACTGCCACCCAGCCCCATTATTAATATATAGAATTAAGTCAGTTGATTCACCTGTACCGTATAGATCTATTCCCATAAGATGCCCAGATTTGCCAACAGTAACAGTTTGCTGCCAATTCAAATCAGGGTTAAGTACAATTACTGGACTAACATATGGACTTTCTTGATCAATTAAGATAGCAAAGGCTTGAGACACAAACATTAACACGGCAATACTTGTGGCAATAATCGTCTTTTTCATAGATCACTCCTTTGGTTTTGTTTCTGTTTAAGACCTTACCGCCCGCCGACCGAGCAGTTGAAAATCGTCCCCAGCACGTTATGCAATGTACCGTTCCCGGTACGGAGAAGCGTATTACCGTCGTCGGAACATCAAAGCGTGTCCGAATCCCCCACGTTGAGGTTGCCTGCCGTTATCGGCAGAGAAGGGAATATCCCTGGAAATATATAAATTCCCTTATTCGGTATTGCCCCCGCAATTGCGCCCTCTACAAATACCAACACCACCTATTCTTACGGCAGCACGATTCCGGGGCTCAGGCCGGGACCATTTAATCCCCAGCAGGCCACAACGCCGTCGGTCTTCACCCCGCAGGTATGAACGCTCTCCGCGCCTACCTGGGTGAAGGTGCCGGCCGGCGGAGTGCTCTGGCCGTAATCGTTGTTTCCCCAGCACGCCACATTGCCGTCGCTTTTCACCCCGCAGGTATGAACGCTCCCCGCACTCACCTGGGTGAAGGAGCCGGCTGGCGGAGTGCTTTGGCCAAAAGAATTGTATCCCCAGCAGGCCACGCTGCCGTCGCTTTTCACCCCGCAGGTATGATAGTTCCCCGCGCTCAGCTGGGTGAAGGAGCCGACCGGCGGAGTACTCTGGCCGTAATAGTTGTCTCCCCAGCACGCCACGACGCTGTCGGTCTTCACGCCGCAGGTATGAGTGCTCCCCGCGCCTACCTGGGTGAAGGCGCCAGCCGGCGGAGTGCTACGGCCATAATTATTGGATCCCCAGCAGGCCACACTGCCGTCGCTTTTCACCCCGCAGGTATGATAGTGCCCAGCGCTCAGCTGGGTGAAGGTGCTGGCCGGCGTTCGTCACCGTGTAGTCATACTGCCATCTGCCTGAGCCGAGGTCCTGCACGCTTGACGTGTAGTAGGGCGATGCCTGCGCAGAAACGCTTGCGCACAAAAGCCCTGTGAGAAGAATGAACGCCATAAGTAACCTTTCCATGATTGCCTCCTGCCGTGCTTGAGTAATGGTGACAGCTTTTCTGTATGGCCCCTGAATTACCCCTGAACTATCTGTTCAGTTCCACGTTTCCATTCGATTTTTTGCCAGCCGAATGCCCTTGCCTGGCGTTCAGGATCGCCCGAAGCTCTTCAAAACTGGTGAAGGCCTTCTCTTCCTCGCAATCCACGAGCTCTACCAGGCCCACAATTTTCTGAGGGCTGCCGCTGTCTCTCCGGTAGATCCGCACGACGTAGCTGTCCATAGGACCCCATAATTTTAGAACTCTGCTTATTTATGGAGCTACCGTACCAGGAGGATACCCACGGATTACTTACGGATTCTTTTTTATTTTTCTTTTTGTATTTTTTGCTGGAGGGTAACCGTCTGCTGAGTAGGAGGCTCAACTAGGGGAAAGTGTTAGAAAAAACAGGGGAAAAGGCAGGTAAACATAGCTGCTGCGCAGGCCGCGATGCCGCTCAGAGTGGCCGTGCCGTGGATATTTACGGTGGAACTGCTCCGGTAGGCGAAGCCCAGGCTAACGCTTTCGTTGACGTCCAGCAGCGCGCCCAGATTATACCCCCAGCCGTCTCCGTCACCGTCCATGACCATCTTGCCGGCGTCGGCTCCCAGTGCGGTCTGGTCTTCCCAACTATCTGTGGCGCGAATGGATTGAATATTGGTTCTTATTCGGAATTTATCATGTAGGGGCAACCCCATGTGGTTGCCCAACAAGGGCGGCCACACGGGGCCGCCCCTACAAAAGGCTATGCCGTTCCGGCGTTTTTTTAAACATTTCCTCTTGGGAGGAGGCTAACGCCCTACCGGCCGTTTTTAAGGGATTGATAGAGATTCTCGGTCTCGGTGGAAGGGACGATTCCGAGCGTAGATGACAGAAGCGAACGGCAGCGGTTGTAAACGGCTATAGCCTCGGACCTGCGGCCGACTTGCTGATAGCAGACCATGAGATGCTGGTAGAATTCCTCGGCAAGCCCATCCACCTCCAGCCCTTTCTGAAACACCTCCGCGGCGCTTTCCCACTGCTTGGCCTGTTCCCGGTGGGTGCCCAGCTTGACAATGAGGCGAAGAAACTTGCTCCGCAATCGTTCGCGTGTGGAAAGCACCCATGAGTGGGCGGAATCGCCCGGCAGAAAATGCCCACGGTACATAGCAACAGCCTTTTCGCTCAGCCGCACAGCCTCTGCCAAGCAGATGGGTGACTCATTTATGCTTTTCCAGGCCGCGTCTGCCTTTTCGAGTAGAATCCCAAGGGCACGGACGTCTACCCAGCAAAGGCTGATATCGAGGGTCAAGCGCCGGTCCTGAAGCTGAATCGCCTTTTCATGGCCGATCAGTTTGCGCAAGCGATGAACCGTCACCTCGAAGGACCGATGCGCCAGATCACCATCAACGTCAGGCCATAAGACGTCCGTGACCTGCTCCTCGGCCACATCGGCCCCGCCAAAGGCGATCAACGCCTTGAGGAGAGCCAGCGGCTTCTGCTGCACCTTGCCGGAGAACCGTACCGGTTCCCCATCTCTGACCAGTTCGAAACGGGAGAGAGTGTAGATCTTCAAAGGCCAGGGCCAGTTTTCCAGCGTCATCTGAGACGCCGGAGGTAAAAGATGACGTTTGCGCACAAGCTGTTGCACATACTCGGCCTCGATTCCCGCCTCCAGGGCCTTGGCGCAGAGGCGCGCCATCACTTTCGGCTGCCACCAGGGGTAATTTACATGGCCCTGACTTTTTCCCAGCGCGAATGCTTCACGCAGAGTCACGAGGCACTTGATCTCATCGTTCTGATCAAGAGCCAGCCGGGCTTCTGCCAGGAGACACATCGTTTCGATGATCGAGCTCTTCATGCCATGACCGATACGACGCGCCATCAGAATGCTGCGTGAAGCCTCGTTGTATTGCTTGAGCGTTATCAGGAGCTGCGCCATTGCCGCATGGCTGAGAGCCTGTGGAAACAGGACCCCTGATTTCTCTGTGATCGATAGCGACACCTGCGCATGATCAAGAGCACGCGGGATATCTTCGCGGAGGGCAGCCTCCCATCCTGCGAGGTAGTGGTAATGCGCGATATCCACCCAGCGGGCATAGCTCATCAGCGATTTGATCTGATCGAGAAGATCTGCTCCGGAGGAAAGCTCTCCGGCGCTCAAAGCACCGTAGGTGCCATGGGAGAGCAGGATCATGTCAAGAATGTGAATACCCATGGTCTCGGCGGTCTTGAGACTTTCGGCAACGGTCTTACGGCAACCCTCGAAATTGCAAACCTCCCAGTGGAAAATCGCCACCATTCCATTCCACATCAGGAGTACGAGAGGCGGTATGTCACGGGCATGGACCGACGCTCTAAGCGTATCGATCAGCCGTGCCGCCTTCGCGAAATCGCCGACCCAGACATAATAATTGATGAGATTGCTCCCCATCGTGATACGCAGGCGGCTGTCGGTGATCGTATGGAGAAGTGCGTCTAACCGCGCTTCCCAGAAAACGAGTTTGGCGTGCACGGGATTCCTGTAGAGCAGCGCTCCGAAGACGCTGTTCGAAACAATGACTTCGATTTCCACGGACGGGAAAACCGGCTGCCGTTGAAGGAGCTCGTCGAACAGGACAAACCAACGGTCTAGAGAAGTAAAGTCGGACCAGGCATAGTAAATGGAATCGGCTTTTCCTGCCCACGCAAGGAACTGGCCGGAAGGATTATTTTCTTTTCCGAACAGCTCGAAGGCGCGTTCGAAATGGTGCTGACTCTCAAGCGGACTAAAGGGGAGCCGGCAGGCGCCGAGCCAGTATTCCAGCCAGGGGAAGTGCTCACCGTAACCTTCGGGAAAGCTCCTCAGCCACCCCTCCAGGGTCCGCGTCCGCCCCTGGGCGATGAAGGCCTGCGCGCAAGTATTGATCAGCCGCGTGAGGGCCGGCCAGTCACCGATCTTGCACATGAGTTCCGCTGCCGGTTCAGGACGGCCGCTTCTTTCGAGCAAGGCGGCCGTATTGCGCCGCAGTTCAAGCAGCTGCGCCGGGGGCAGCGTATCTTCCGCGCGAGCCAGTAAGAATTCTCGAAACAGCGGGTGGTACTGGTAGACGGAGTGCGCAGAAAAATGTCTTTCGGTAAAAAAGTGGTTACGATTCAACGCAGCCAGGATCGCTGCGGATGCATTGTTGCCGGTAAGGCCCTGAGCCTCTTCTGCGGTCATACTCGGCAACAAGGCAGAGGCAAGCAGAAAATCCTGGGTTTCTCTGCCGGCTTTTTCGAACAGTTCTCCCGCAAAATAGTGAAAAACTTCCTCCCGGGTACAATGGTGAAGTACCTCCGGATCGTTTTCTCCCGACTTCATCCGTTCCAGCATCAGCACGACACCGGCGGCCCAGCCTTCGGTCTTTTTGTGAAGATCTTCCAGGAAGGCATCCGGCAAGGAATCCTGCCTTTTGCTCAGAATGAGTGACTTGGTTTCCTCCAGATCGAACCTGATTTCATCCCATCCAATAAAACTCAGCCTGTTGGACGCTCGCAGGCGAGCAAATACCGGCGGAGGCGGTTCGCGGCTGATTACGATAACATTGATCCCATCGGGGATAGCTGAGAGCCCGTCACGAATTATTCCATGAAAATCTGAGTCGGCCGGAACAGTCTGATAGTTATCGAATACAAGGGTGAAGGGTTGGCTGAATCTGCCGTAAAGGCTGTCGAAATACCGGCGGGTAAAAGTGGTGATTCCTTGAAGGTATTCGGGAGTCAAGAGGGGGAGAGATGCGCGGTTCCGCGGAGATGCTCTCTTTGCGGCCAGTCCCATGTAATAAAAGAACGTGGCGATGTCCGCATCGTTTTCATCGACCTGATACCACAGACAGGGGAGCTTGTGTTCATCAAGATAACTGGTGACCAGCGTGGTCTTCCCGGAACCGGCAGGGGCCGAGACCCAGATAATCGGCTGATTTCGGGCGACATCAAGTAAGCTGACAACCCTTGTGCGAGTCACAACGCCTGACGTGGTCGGACGGCTTATTTTAGCTATGGGAGGGTATTTTGTCTTCATCAATGCTCACGGATGCATTTCGATCGCTCCACTTCCTGTTGGATTAAGTAATACAGAGAGGGCGTTCTTGGTTAGAAGAAGTTTTTAAGAACGGTGTTATATTTTATATGCGAATATTACAGTTTGTCAAGAAGAAGAACTGTATAAATCCCACGGAAAGCAGCGGATGACCGGAGTTTCCCCTTCGGCGGCGAGGGCTGCACAGCAGCCGTCCGGAACGGCAATATCCACGATCCTCCATCTGGCGGGCTCTCCGGGAGAGGTCAGGTGTTCCATAAGGGCAGGGGGGTGGCCGGGAAGAAGGGTAACCGCGAAGCAGTCGGACGGCTGGGAAAAACCGGTGCCGCACCCTTTCAAATAGGCTTCCTTGCGGGTCCAGCAGCGGAAGAAGGCCGGCAGCTGCAACGGTGGCGGAAGAGTGAACAGCTCATCCCTTTCCCTGGGGGAAAAGAAACGCTGTGCCATCTGACGAAACGGCACATTGTCCCTCATCCGTTCCAGATCGACCCCTATTTCACAGTCACGGGCAACGGCAAGAATGGCAAGATCTTCTGCATGGGAGAGGCTGAATCTGAGCCCTTTGCTCCCCTCTTCTCCCGCCAGGGAGGGTTTCCCGTGCTCTCCCACGGCAAGCCGAAGCCTCTCCGGCTCACGACCCAGGCAGCCCGCCAGGGTTTCGCGGAGAAAACCGCGCCCGGCCACAAAACGGTCCCTGGCCTGCCGGTCGCGCAGACGGCCGGCCCTGATTCGTTCGTCGGGAGAGAGGAACCGTTCGAGCCGTGCCAGTTCACCGGGTTCCCTGTCGAGGTGGATAAACCGGATGTGTACCTCCCCGGCGGCCGGTGTCGGTACCCGGTTCACGGCCTTTCTCCGGCAAGCCACTCCTGCAGGCGCTTCAGTCCCTCGGCAATGGATACTTCCGGCGCGTATCCGAGATCGCGCCGGGCGGCGGAGATATCGAACCAGTGGGCGGTGGCAAGCTCGCGGGCAACAAAGCGCGTCATGGGGGGCTCTCCCTGCAATCGCAGGACATTCCAGAGTCCTTCGCAGAAGGCGCCGACGGTGTATGCCACTCCCGGCGACACACGCCGCCTTACCGGCGGGAGCCCGGCGGCGGCGAGGATACGATCCACGATCTCCCACAGGGGGAGAGGCTCGCCGTTAGTTATGAAATATGCCTTGCCGGCCACGGTTGAGCCTGGGGCGAGGCGGTCGGCGGCGAGAATATGGGCGCGGGCGGCGTTGTCCACATATACCGTATCCACCAGACATGGACGGTTGCCGATCCGCCGCAGTTTCCCGGCCCGTCCCCTGGCCACGATGCGGGGGACGAGGTGATTGTCCCCCGGTCCCCAGATGAGGTGGGGCCGCAGCGAAACGGTTGCCAGAACAGAGCAGTCGGCGGCGAGGACGAGTTTCTCGGCCAGCGCCTTCGTTCGCGGGTAGTGGGCTTCGTAATGCTTAGGGTAGGGGAGCGACTCGTCTTCTCCTTCAACGTCCCGGCCATCGAAGACCACGCTCGGCGATCCCGTGTAGACGAGGCGGCCGATCCCGTGGTGGCGGCAGGCGGCGAGAACGTTCTCCGTGCCGGTCACGTTCGAACGATGGAATTCTTCATAAGTTCCCCATATCCCCGCTTTGGCTGCCACGTGGAAGACAACGTCGAAACCTTTTGCCGCAGCAAGCACCGCTTCCCTGTCAGCCAGATCGCCGCGCACCGTTTCCACACCAAGAGACGCAAGTTCAGGATATGCCCCGCGGGAAAAGCTGCGCACCACGTCCCCCCGTTCCACGAGGAGGCGGGTGATCGCCTTGCCGAGAAAGCCGCCGCCACCGGTCACAAGCGCCTTCATGAGAGCTCCTTCGCCGCCCAGCGGGCGAGCTTTTCCCGGAAGATCTTCGCGTTGTGGCGGATGTCGACGGGGAAGGCGGGGTGGAAGAGGATGGCGGAAATGGAATGGGTATGGATGTGGGCGCTGCCGATGGCGAGAAGTTCCTTGCCCACTTTTTCCCGGTCAGCCTTTACCGGCTTTTCCAGCTCCACGCAGAGGACCGGCCGCTGTCGGCCCTGCTCTCCGATGCCGACGAGGGCGGTACGAAAGACGAGGGGATGGGTATTGAAGACCGCCTCGCAGGGAATTGTGTACAACGGTCCCTCCGGGGTTTCCACGCGGTGCGATTTCCTCCCGCAGAACCAGACCCGTCCTTCCTCATCGATTCCCCCCAGGTCCCCCATGCGGTGTAAGAAGCTGCCGGTGGCCGGGTCGGCGATCTTTGCGAGGAGATCGGCTGCGGGACGGTTATAGTACCCTCGTGTCGCCTGCTCCCCCTGGACGACGAGCTCGCCGATCTTCCCTTTCGGCACGCGGAGCTCGTCGTTCCAGACGGGTATCGGCTCGTCGCTTATTTCAATTACTTCGAGCCGCATCCCTTCCACCGGCCGGCCGATACAGACTCCGCCGCCTGCATCGGTGATGTGCCGAGTCACTGCAAGGATCTCGCCGCTGCCGATGGAGCAAACCGGCAGGGCTTCAGTCGCCCCGTAGGGTGTGAAAATTTCCGCCCCCGGATTGAGCATTCCGGCGAACCGTTCGAGGACGGTTGCCGGCACCGGCGCTCCGGCGGAGATTACCCGCCTGAGGGTGGGAAGCCGCACGCCGCGTTTCGCCCCGTAGCGGCCGACCCGGTTGATGAGTGCCGGGGAGCCGAACATGGTGGTGACGCCGTAAGTTTCGATAGCCGTTATGATTTTTTCGGGATTGACCCCTCCCGGCCGGGTGAAATCCATCTCCGGGATGACGGCCGTCATGCCGAGGGCCGGAGCGAAAAGGGCGAAAAGGGGGAAGGTGGGAAGGTCGATCTCCCCCGGCTCGATGCCGTAGACGCGGCGCAGGGCATCCACCTGGGCGACAAAATTGCCATGGCTGTAGATCACCCCCTTCGGGGGGCCGGTGCTGCCGCTAGTGAAGAGGATCGCCGCGGTCTCGTCGTGTCCCGTGCTTGCCAGAGGGAAGGGAAGGCCTTCCTCGACATCCTTGAGAATATCGGAGATGGTTGTCCCCCCCCAGAAAAGGCGCATTCCCACGGTCACGCAGATGTTGAGGGTTTCCCTCCCCCAGCCGCAGATGAGGCGGGCGAGATGCGCCTTGGGGATGCCGATGAATGCGCGGGGTTCTGCCTCGGAGATGCACGTCTTGAGATTCTTCACCCCCAGCCCCGGGTCTATCAGGACCGGCACCGCCCCGACCTTGAAGAGGGCGAAGGTGAGGGCGAAGAACTCCGGTCCGGGCGTGACCATGAGGACCGTCCTTGTGCCCCGGCCGATGCCGAGACGGATAAACCCGTGGGCGATGCGGTTGCTCATCTCCTCCAGCTCCCGGAAGGTGAGGCGGCGATTTTGCCGGGGAAAGATGATGGCCGGGGCATCCGGTTGGCGGCGGGCCATCTCCGGGAGGTGGCCGGCGATGTTGACGGAGTCGGCTGCGGTCATGGTGTCCCGTTTCTTTCCTTTTCTTCGGTGCGGTTGAGAAAGCTGACTATGAGGGGGGTCACTTCCTCCCGCGCGTCCTCCAGGATATAGTGGCCGGCGTCGGGATAGCGGTGCACCTCCGCCTCCGGAAAGCGTCTTTTCCATTCGGCGAGGAAGGAGCCGTCGAAGACGAAGTCCAGCTCTCCCCAGAAAATGGCCATGGGGAGGGCGCTGAACCGGTCAAGCCCCGCCGCCACGGAGCTTACCAGATCATAGGTCCGGTCGCCGGGGGCCAGCGGGATGTCCTGGACAAAGCGGAGGGTGGCGATCCGGTTGCGCCACGAGTTGTACGGCATCCGGTATGCTTTCCTCAGTTCTGCCGGCATCGGGTTTCGTTTGCAGCCGACGAAGGAGGCGGCAAGGCTGAAGGCGTTGAAGCCGCGCACGAGAAAAGCGCCGAGCCGTGTGTCACGACAGAGTTTCAGGGTAAAGGGGAACCTCTTTCCTTCCGGCAGATGAAAGGCGGCCGTATTCATGATGACGAGCCGTCCGATCCGTTCCGGACGTCGGGCTGCGTACGCCATGCCGATCATCCCCCCCCAGTCGTGGAGGACGAGGGTGATTTTCCGGGTGATGCCCAGATGGTCGAGGAGCCGTTCCAGGTCGGCCACACGACGGGGAAGGGTATAGTCATAGAGATCGTCCCCGGGTTTGTCGGAGAGGCCGCAGCCGATGTGGTCGGGAACGATGCACCGGCAGCGGTCGCGTAGCGCGATGACGAGGTTGCGATAGTAGAACGACCAGGAGGGGTTGCCATGGAGCATCACCACCGGTTCTCCGCACCCTTCGTCCAGGTAATGGTACCGGAGACCGTCCAGGTCGAGGTAGTGACCGGTGAAGGGATAGTATTTATCTATGTCAAGGCTCATACGGTCCAATCCCCTCACCCCAACCCTCTCCCAGAGGGAGAGGGAGCTGCAAGAGTAGTTATTTTCCCTCTCCCTCTGGGAGAGGGGCAGGGGTGAGGGATCACCACTCTACCCCGAGCATGAGGCAGTTAAGCCCGCTCCCTATGCCGAGGAGTCCGACCCGGTCGCCGGGAAGGAGAACCTCCCGCTCTTCCGCAAGGGCGGCGGTTAAGGGGAGGGAGACGGTCCCCATGTTGCCGAGAAACTCGTAGGTGGTGAAGTCTTTGTCAGGGGGAATGCCGAGGGTCTTCAGGATGGCGCTCTGGTGCGCTGAGCCCACTTGGTGGCAGACCACCCTGTCCACATCGTCGGCGCGCCACCCCACCTCGGGGAGGAAGGCCGCCCAGGTGCGCCGGCCGAGTTCCACCCCGTAATTCATGACGTTCACCGCGTCGGTGCTCATGGTCTGGCTGAATTCCCCTTTGCCGTTCTGTGTCACTCCCCAGAGGCAGAGACCGTGGTGCTCGGGGGCGGCCTGGGTCATGCCGCCCAGGAGGCGCCGTCTCGCGGATGGGGAATGGGAGCCGTCGGTAAGGAGGACCGCCACGGCGCCGGAGCCGCCGGTCAAGGTGGCGAGGGAGGCGGCGAAGTGTTCCATGTTCCGCTCTTCCAGCATGCGGGCGATCATGATGTCGTTGATCTCCCGGGCGCTTTCGCAGGAGACGACGAGACCGGCCCTGACCTGGCCGAGTTCGATCCTGTTCGCCACCTCAAGGATGCCGTTCAAGACCCCTAGGCAGGCGTTGGAGAGGTCGAAGATCGCCGCGTTTCCCCCGATGCCGAGCCCTGCGGCGACCCGGCAGGCGGTGGCGGGCTCGAACTGTTCACGGCAGACTCCGGCGTAGATGAGGACGCCGATGTCACGGGGATCGATCCCGACGGAGAGGGCTTTTTTCCCTGCGGCAATCGCCCCCCGGGAGAGGGGGTATCCCGGCTCCCACCAGCGTCGCTCCCGAATTCCGGTCAAGGCCTGCAATTGCCCCGGTGCAAAGCGGAGCGCCCTGTAGAGCGGCTCCAGACGGGTTTCCAGTTCGGCGGACGTGATGACCACCGGCGCCAGTTCGTACCCGATGGATTCAATATGGACTTTACCGTATTTCATTGAACATTCCGTAAGACAGGCGTTTAATTTTCCATTCGTACCGTAAATGCGTTCATCTGATAGATCGTCCGTCCGTCGACCGAGAGAAAACCATCGGCGACGAGGAGCCGTTCGCGGTCATCGGCTGCGGTGATCCATGCCTCAACCGTGACGAGGCGGTTTGCCGGAACGACCTGTCCCCGATATATCCAGCGGTGACGACGTTCCGGGGCAACCGTCGCAATGAAGCTCCCCTCGCGCAGTCCCCAACGCTCTACCGCGGCGAGCTTCACGAGCTGGATAAGCGATTCCAGTCCGAGGGAGCCGGGGACGACCGGGTCCTGGTAGAAGTGTGCCTTGAAGAACCACTCATCCGGGTCCACCTCTTTCACTCCCCGAATGTAGCCGAGTCCGGCGGGGCCTCCGTCCGGCACAAAGAGCTCGACCAGATCGATCATCCGGAGCATTTTATCCGGATAGGGCGGAGTTTCCGGATAGGGAAGGCTACGGCCGCGCCCGGTTTCCTCCGCCGTCGGCCGGTAGGGGGCGGCGTCCCGGACCCCCACCTGGTTGGCGAGGGACTCCCTGGAGAAGAAGCCGAACATGGTTTCCCCCTCGTAGACGGTCCCGTGCAGATCCGCCACCGTGAAGTCGAACTCCTGGATGATCATGCCGCCGCTTGTCGCCACCTTTTTCAGGGTGGCGGCGGCGGTAAGCGTGCCGCTCGAAGGTGTCACCGGCCGGTGCCGGACCGCGCTTCCTCCCAGGTTGCGGAAGGAGAGGTCTGTTGGGCTGGTGAGGGCCGAGCCGACATAGGCCGCAAGCCAGCCGCACGGCTGTAAGGCTGCCTCGATGAGAACCGCGAAAGGCATGCGCGGCTGGCGGTCGGCGGCAAAGTACCAGGCATCGGGGGGGACATCGTACTGGGCTTCGGCCATGGCACCGGGGACCATACGCCAAGGTTCTCCCGTTACCTTGGTGATGCGGTCGATGAATTGAAAGGGGGGACCGGGGAGGCGGGCGATGGTCCGCGTGTCGTCGAAGACCCGGTACGGCTCGCCGAACGCCTCGGACGGCCTGCCGTTGCTGTAGGCGAGGATCTTTTCCTTGGGATAGACGGCCGGCTGTTTGACTCCGGGCGGGAGGGTGGCAGTTGAGGTTGCCGCTATACCCACGTTTTGCCACAACGAGGCGAGTCGTTCCTTCGTCGTCCCGGTGAGGCGCACCGACATGCTGGTGATCTCCACGATCGGCTTGCCGTCGGCGTACATGAGGGCGTCCACCACGGCATAGGGTTCCGGCCGGTAGCCCAGTTCCCGGATACTCACTTCGTAAGCGGCGATCCGTGTCGTTTCGAGGACCTGACCGCGGCAGCGGAGCTGGCTTGCCACCCCCGGCACCGGCTCCCATGCCCCTTCCCCGGCTTCGGTCACCCACCCCATGCGGAGGAGGAAGATGCGGAGGGTGTGGAGGCAGCACTCGTACATGAGGGTGCCGGGCATGACCCGGTCGTCCACGAAGTGACAGGTGAGGAACCAGTCGTCGGGGCGGATGTCCGCCTCGGCGCGGATGAAGCCGAGGCCGTAACTGCCGCCGCGGGGGTCGAGCTCGCAGACCCGGTGGACGAGGCGCATCCGGCCTGCCGGGATGGTAAGGGGGCGCGTCAGGCCGAGGCCTGTGAAAACGGAACCGAAGCATCCCCCCAGATCCCCTTCCCGGAGGCGGTCGAGCCGGCCTGCGTCGTATGACTCGTTCCCCATCGGCACAAGCTCTTCCCAGTCGGCCGGGAGATTGCCCTGCCGGGGACGGAGGTCGAGTCCGCTGCGTACGATCCCTTTTCCGGCATCGAGCTCGGCCGCGGTAAAGAAACCGGCACAGCCGTCGCGCATGGTGAGAAGCGGCGTGCCGTTTAAGGTGGCATCGAAACGGAAACGGAAGAGATGGGTCTCCCCGTGGCGGAAAAAGCGCTCGATACGGATATCGTAGCGGATCATCTCCCCCGGGCCGGGGAGCTCCCGGTGGAAGGTGACCACCGCGTCAAGGAGGCGATAGACCGCCACTCCACGGGTTATGAAGTCGATCCCCAGGTAGCCGGAGAGGAAGAGATCGGCCTGCCCCGCCTCCACGGCGATGCAGGTGGGGATGCGCCCCCCGTCCAGGTACCAGGCGCCTCCATGGATGTCGTGCTCGGTCACCACCCGGCCGCCGGTCATGGATTTTGGTATCCCCTCCACCGACACGATCCGGTCGACGAGCATGAGGGGCTCGTCCGGAAGGCGGACCCGGCTGGGGAACGTGTCGGCCTCGGCGAAGGCGGGGCCGAGCATGCGGGCCACCTGTCCGCGGGCGAATTCGAGGCACATCTCCCGGTCAAAGGCCGGGTGAGGGGGCTGCGTCGTCCCCGGCGCCACTGGTCCCCGTTCCCCGTTCCCCGTTCCCCGGTTCCCGGTTCCCGGTTCCCGGTTCCCGGCCAACGCCTCCTGGATGGACAATTGGAGTGCCACGGTGTCCGCCAGGGAGCGGGTGAGCCCGTCGGCGATGCGCAGGTATGCTTCGTGGGCCTTGAACCGTGCCTCCTGCGCGGCCGCAAATTCCCGGATCACCGGTTCCAGAGAGTCCCCGGAGTACATGGAGTTCAGTGGGGGTATGGTGGGAGTAACTACCCGTACGGGAGGAAGGGGGGGGTTAAACGGCATTCCGCCGGTCAGGACCCGCACCCGGTTCCCCCACGGCGCTTCCTTGTGGGTGCCCATGATGGAGATTGGCGGTGCGGCAGACAGGGGAGAGAGGTCAACGGGCACCCGTTCGGCAACGAGCTGACCGAGGAGACGGAGGAGCGCCGCAGCCGAATCCTGCCCCTGATAGCAGGCGGATCTGGCCAGGTGGGGGCGTCCGGCGAGGATGCGGCCGATCATCCGGCTGCACGAGCTTCCCGGCCCCATTTCGAGGAAGAGGCGGACCCCGTCGTTATAGGCGGTCTCGATCACGGCCGGGAAGTCGATACCATCGAGCGCCTGGGCAAGAATGGCGTCGGCTGCGCTCTCCCGGTTCACCTCGTAGGCGCTTCCCCGAGCACCGCTGTAGAAGGTTACTCCCGGTGGTGGGGTGGTCGCAAAGAGATGGAGATCACGGTACGGTTCGGCCACTTCCCGCGCCACCTCGCAGTGGACCGTGGTTACCCCGTGGAGGGGGAAGAAGCGGCAGCCAAGCAGGGCAACGAGGCGCTTGACCCCTTCGGCATCGCCTCCGATCACGCACTCGTCGGGAGTGTTGATGATGAGGAGATAAACCCGCGACGTTGTAAGGAGTGCCTTCCGTACTTCGGTAGCGGGGGCGTCCACCACGCCGACCCCCCATTCCACACCCTCCCCGTCGGTGAGTCCCCAGGCGCGGATTGCCGCCCGGCACTCCCCGGCAAGGTCCCGGGTGAAAAGGGTGGAGGCGTTCATCCGCGCGAGCATCCCGTCCCGGTCGCGCCATGCACCGAGGGCGAAGAGGCCGGCAGACTCACCGAGGCTGTAGCCGATCACTGCCTGGGGATGCACGCCGAAACTCCGCACGAGATCGCTGACCGCGCAGCCTGCGGCGACCTGGCCGAAAATGACGGCGCGGTGGTTGTCATCGATTTCCGCAGAGGGTGCCCCGTTCCAGAACCGCTCCGGCTGGAACTGGCTGCGCAGATGGAGATTTTCGGCATCCTGGCGGCGGAAGATTTCCGGCCAGCGACATGACAAGTCACTTCCCATGCCTGCATAGTGGTTGCCAGAGCCGGGGAAGACGAAGGCGATCTTCCCGTCACGGCCTATGGGGGTGGGGGTGTAGAAGAACCGGTCGCGAAGCGGGGGGGGGAGCAGTGGCTCGCTTCCATCTCCACCGGCGGCAAGAAGACGCTCTCCGTGGTCGAGGAGAGCGCTCATTTCCTCCCGGTTCCTGGCGACAAGGGCAAGGGCAAGCATTTTCCCGGATGCGGTTCCCACATGGGCGTGCCATTCCCGGGCGAAGGACGCCAGGTCTTTCACTCCCTCCCCGGACTTACGTCGCAGCAGGTCGAGCCCCTGGGCGAGTTCTGCCGGATTTTCCCCGGCGACGGAAAAGAGGAACTCGGTTCCGGGACCGACCGGGGCGATCCGTTCCGGTTCGGCCCGGCGCGGAACGTTTTCCCACCCCTCAAGGACAACGTGACTGCAAGTGCCATCCACGCTGAATGTGCTTATTCCTGCCCGGCGCGGCCCTTCGGCCCGGTTGCGGAGCCAGTAGCGGGGGGTGCCGGGAAGATAAAACGGTCCTGGTTCTGCCAGTTCGGGGAGAGGGGTCTCTCCCGAACGGCACGCAGGGATGATCTCCTGGTAGAGTGACAGGCATCCCCGGACAAAGGAAGCGAAACCGGAAGCGGCGCCGCAATGGCCGATCTCCCCCTTGACGCTGGCGACGGCGCAGTGCCGGTTCGCCGTTTCCTTTCCCGTTTCATCCGGAAGCGGCCGGCCGAAGAATGCGGCCAGGGCCGCCGCTTCCATCCGGTCATCAGCGGGATGAGCGCTGCCGTGGGCTTCCAGATAACCGACGGTGCCCGGATCGACCTCCGCGTCGCCGTAGGCCCGTTCCAGTGCCCGGCAATAGGCGGCGTCTCCGGGGAGAAGCGTTTCGCCTCCGGCACTGCCGATGCCTCGAATTACGGCGTAGATTCGGTCACCGTCCCGTACGGCGTCGTCGAACCGTTTCAGGACCACTGCAGCCGCTCCTTCGCCGATGATGCTTCCGTCCGCCTGCACATCGAAGGGGAGTCCCCGGCCGGTGCGGGAAAAGGGGCGCCCCGCATGGTGCCCGAGGACCGCCCGCAGGTCTCCGGCCAGATCGACCGCCCCGACGAGCGCCCGATCTATCTCCCTTGCCTGAAGAAGCCGGACCGCCGTTTCCAATGCGCGGATGCCGGAGCCTTCCTCGTTGGACAGAGTGAAGCTCGGCCCCCCGACCCGGAATTCCCGGGCGATGCGGCTCGCTACAACGCTCCCGAGTGCGCCCATGGTCCTGTTTGCCGTAAGGGGGGGGCCGGCGGCGTCCCGGAGCGAGGCGGTCCAGTCTGCCAGCTCTTCCGCAGAAAGTTCGAGGCCGAGCTCTCTTCCCCAGGCGGCGGCTCTTTCTGCAATCGACCAGCGGAAGCTGAAGTTCGTGCTGTTGAGGTCGAGTGCAATGCCGATGAAGACCCCGGCATGGAGGTTGTCCTCACGGCCGATGCCGGCATCGGTCATGGCCCCGGCAGCCACCCGGAGCATGAGGAGCTGCTGGGGGAGCATCTCTTCCAGTTCACGCGGCGGGATTCGGAATTGATCGGCGGCGACGGCGACCTCGTCCAGGTAAAAACCGGCGAAGGGGGTGCAGTGGAGGTTTTCATCCCGGAACCATGTACTCTCTTCCGCGCCCCACCAGCGGCGGGGCGCGGCGGGTGCGGCTGCGGGATCACCTCCCAGAATCCGCTCCTGGCAGGCACGCAGCGATTGCCAGGGGCCGAAACTGGCGTCCATGCCGACAACGGCAATGGGGGGGCGGTCTTGGGGGTGAGCAGTTAGGGTCAGGGTGGGGGTGACGACAGCCGGTTCAGCCCGGCGGACAGATCCTCTCCCGGTCGGAATCCATTCCTCGACGAGAAGGTGGGCGTTGATGCCGCCGAAGCCGAAGGCGCTTACTGCCGCCCGACGCGGAACGGAGGCGTCCCGCCGGTGCCAGGGAATGCCGGCAGTCAGCACGCGGAAGGGACTGTTGTCAAGATCGATCCCGGTCGGCGGCGCGGTAAAGTTGGCGGTCGGCGGAAGTGTTTCCTCGCCCATGGCGAGGAGCACCTTGGTCAGGGCTGCGGCGCCGGCTGCGGTGAGGAGGTGGCCGATGTTCGACTTGACCGATCCGATGACGCAACGCTCGCCCTTCGGCCGCCAGTCCCCCCAGAGTTCCCGCAGGCTTGCGACCTCCGTCGCATCTCCCACCGGGGTTCCTGTGGCGTGGCACTCGATGAGGTCCACATCCTGCGGGTCCCATCCTGCCTGGGTGTAGGCGGCACGCATGGCGCGGAGCTGCCCCTCGGAAAGGGGGGCGAGGAGACTTCCCCCCACATCGTTGGCAAGGCCGATTCCCCTGATGATCCCGTAAATCCGGTCACCATGGGCCAGAGCGTCCGCGGTTCGCTTGAGCAGGAAAATTCCGGCTCCTTCCCCGACCACGAGACCGTCGCCGGCGGCGTCGAAGGGAGAACAAATGCCACGGCGCGACAAGGCGCGGAGTTGGGAGAATCCCATCTGGGTATAGAGCGGGTCGGGACGGGAAAGACCGCCGGTCAACATGGCATCGGCCCGGCCGGCGAGGAGTTCGTCGGCGGCAAGCTTGATCGCATAGAGGGATGAGGCGCAGGCGGCATCGAGGGTGAAGCTCCCTCCTCCTACTCCCAGCCCCTGGGCAAGAAGGCCGGCGGGAAGGCCGGCAACGTAGCGATTCAGGGGATCAGTTGCTGTCCGGTCAAGGGAGCGGCCGAGGAGTTTTTCTTCGAAGGTCCGTCCCAGCCAGTGCCGGGCGAGGATGGCGGACTTTTCGCTCGGCAGGGCCAGGTTGCCGATGATCACCCCGATGCGGGTGCGGTCCAGGGGGTCCGTGACACCGTCGTCGAAGGCCCGTCTTCCGGCGTGAAGAAGGAGATGGAAGAGGGGGTCGAGACCGGCGAGGAGTTCCGGGTCGATGGCGAGGCCGGTGAGGTCGGAGACCGGGGGGATTTCATCGAGGNNCACTGCGGGATCGAAGGCGGATTCGACAGGGAGGAGCCACCGCCCCGGCGTGACTTGCCGGGCGGCGCTCCGTCCGTGGCGGATATTGTCCCAGAACCTGCCGAGATCGGGCGCATCGGGAAAGATGCCGCCGATCCCGACAATTGCCACTGATGGAGCTTGCTGCATGCTCAGGCAGCCCCCAATTCGACACATCCAGGCTGTGGCAGCTGGTTCCGCTGGAAGGCGCGTTCCAGCGAGGGATCAATGACGCACTCGTACCCTTCGAGACGGGCGACCAGTTTGCCCGTATGCCGGTCAAGGAACTCCATGTCGGCGGTGGCGCCGTGCTCCCGTTCGGCAGTGACGCGGATCACGACCTGCACGCCTTCGCGGGGGAATGATTCCTGGAACTGGCGGTAGCGTTCGGCGAAACAGGGGAGGGAGCCGGCGCCGAACCGTTCGAAGCTCCAGAGGATCATGAGCTGGAAAGCGCTGTCGATGACCAGGGGGTCGGTGAGCCAGATGCTGCGGAGCGGCTGTTTGATCCAGCTGGCCGGCAACGGCGCTCCTTTGACCACGGCGGCGATTCCCTTTGACGAGCAGCCGTCCACGTGCTCGATGCCGTGCAAATCGGGGCCGTGGAAGAGGCGCTCCCGGTCGTACAGTTTGCCGTTGCGGGGTTCATAGGGGGTGGCGGGGAGCTCGATGATTGAGCGGATCCCTTCGGGAAGTCTTGTTGCGAGCACGATCTCGGCCCGGGCGTGGAGGACGGTCCGCCCATCAGTGCCCGTGCTGAGGAGTTCCACCGGCACCAGGTGGAACGACTCCCGTTTCTCGGCGCGTCCGGCCCGGACGTGCAGGGTACAGGGTGTGCTCTGCTCAAAAATGACCCCTTTGCAGATGCGCAGGTCATTGAAACCGTGGAAACGAAATCCCGGATTGCCGTGGAGCGCGCCATGGGCGAGCCATTCCACAATCACCGCCATGGGGAGAACCGCTTTCCCGTCGATAACGTGAGAGCGGAGGAAGGGGTAATCGCTTACGGTGAGGGTGAGGGCGAAGGCTTCGGCAAGGGAGTGGGTCCGGGAGGTGCCGGTGACGGCCGGTCCTGCCGGCATCCCGGCGAGGACTACTATCTCGGCCGGGGCGCCGCTGGCGGCGATTTCGCGGACGAGGACCTCCCCACCGGCTGTGAGGCCGATAAGGCCGACTCCTTCGCCGGCAAAAACCTTTTTCAGTGCGGGAGTGACCATGCCGCCGTCCCACGGCCCCCAGTTTATGCTCACTGCCCGGCAGGAGGGGCGTCTGCGTGCTTCCGCCTGGGCGAGTTTGTTGAGGGTCTCGTTTGCCACAGCGTAATCCGCCTGACCGATGCGGCCGAAACGGCCGGTGGTGGAGGAGAACAGGGCAAGGAAACGGAGGTCGTCTTCCCGTGTGGCTGCCAGCAGGGCACGGAGCCCGGCTACCTTGGTGCCGTAAACGAGGGCGAACTGCTCTCGTGATTTGTCCATAATCAGGCCGTCGGCGAGAACTCCGGCCCCATGGACAATACCCCTTATGGGGCCTTGCTCCCGGCGTATTTTCGCAAGAAGTGCGCTGACTGCCGATGCGTCCCGGATATCGACGCTGCGGTAGAGAGCCCGGCCTCCCGCCGCCGTAATCCGGTCAAGGGTGGCGCGGAGTTCCCTGCCGGCTATCACTGCCCGGTAGCGTTCTTCGATCTCCCGGGGGTGGAGCTTCTCTCCCGCCTGATCGAGGATCGCCCGCTTGATCCGGGCCTCTTCCGAAAGCCGGGCAAGCCAATCCGGTTCGGGTAACGGCTCCGGGCTCCTGCCGAGGAGGATGAGAAGCGGCCGGTAAGCTTCAGCGAGGGCAACGGCTGCCGCTGCCGTAACTCCCCGGCCACCGCCGGTCAGTATCACCACATCCCTTTCCTGCAAGGGGGGAGAAACGGATGCGGGCACTGCGGGAAGTTCAGCCAGACCGAGGGTGATGCGCTTGTCCGGGGTAAGTCCCACCTCCGCCGGACCGGAGCGGAAAAGCTCGTCAGCCACGGCGCGGGCCATCCCGGCAGGGTCGGAGAAATCTCCCAGGTCGATGGCCTTGCACGTCACTTCCGGCCATTCGCGGGCGGCGGTCTTGGCAAAGCCGGCAAGCCCCCCTGAGACCGGATCGGCAAGGGTCGTGCCGGTGCCGCAGCCGAAAGCGCCGTCGAGACGTGAAACAGTGGCACAGAGGGCGCCTCCCGAACCTCCTGCATGGCGCAGCCCCGGGGCTGCATGTTTCAGGAGGAGGAACGCGTTCTCGAGATAAAGATCATCGGTTCCGGTTACCGGCGCGGAGATGACGAGGCCGGCTATCTTCCCGGGAGAGGTAATGTTCTGCGCTTCATGCGGTGTTATTATTTCGACGTTGTGGCCGCGGGCACGGAGGATTTTGCCGAGCTCTACCGTAAAGGGTGAGCCGTCGTCGGTTACCCAGAATGCTCCGTCCGCAGCCACGGTCAATTCGTCCGAATCGTGGTCGGCACCGAGGGGGACCGGGACGACGGCGCTCCGCCCGATGGCGGGAGCGGCGACAGGCGCTGCGGTCTCTGGTGAACCTGTAGATGGGGCTGAAGCCTGGGTCTTGGCCGGCGTGCCGGTCAGGTGGCGGGCGATCTCGCCGAGGGTGCGGAGCGTCCCCAGGTGCTCCGGGCCGATGACGGGTGCGCCGGGGAGTCTCTCCTGGAGAGTGGAGAGGATCTCCACCCGCTTGATGGAGTCGATGCCGAGGTCGGAGTCGAGGGCCATGTCGAGGTCGAGCATCTCTACCGGATAGCCGGTCTTCTCGCTCACTACGGCGAGGAGCGTATCCGTTACGGCTCCCGCTGCCGCTGCCTTGTCTGCGGTCACAGGGGGTGCTGGCGGGCGATCTCGCCGAGGGTGCGGAGCGTCCCCAGGTGCTCCGGGCCGATGGCGGGTGCGCCGGGGAGTCGCTCCTGGAGGGTGGAAAGGATCTCCACACGCTTGATGGAGTCGATGCCGAGGTCGGAGTCGAGGGCCATGTCGAGGTCGAGCATCTCCACCGGATAACCGGTCTTCTCACTAACCACGGCGAGGAGCGTTTCCGTTACGGCGTCCGTTGCGGGGAGTGCCGCCGCCGTACCGACATCCGCAGGCGGGCGATCTCGCCGAGGGTGCGGAGCGTCCCCAGGTGCTCCGGGCCGATGGCGGGTGCGCCGGGGAGTCGCTCCTGGAGGGTGGAAAGGATCTCCACCCGCTTGATGGAGTCGATGCCGAGGTCGGAGTCGAGGGCCATGTCGAGGTCGAGCATCTCCGCCGGATAACCGGTCTTCTCGCTCACCACGGCGATCAGCGTGCGGACGACCCGCCCGGTGTCGTCCCCTGACGGCGACGGTGTCGCAGGGGCGGGTGCTTCCGGTGCGGTTGGCCCCATGGCAGCGGCCGCAGCCGGGGCCGGGTCGGTGGCCGGGCGGGATACCGTGGAGTCAACAGGGACGGACATGGGGAGAGGTACCCCATGAAGGAGACGGTGCTGCTGTTCCAGGAGAGTCTGAAAGGTCTTCCCTGCCGCCTCCTGTCCTTCAAGGAACCGGCGGTGGAGGTGGGCGGTCTCCTCCTGCATTTTTTGAAGTACCGTCATGCTCTCCCGTGTTATGCGGAGAGATTCGGCAAGGGCTTCCCGCGATGCGGGCGGGGTTACGTCGGGGACCGGGGACCGGGGACCGGGGAGTGGGAAATGGCCAGGGAGCTCTGGTGATGCCGGCGCACTCTGGGATGCGGGTGCGGGTGATTGCCCGACTGTCCGATTGGGGGAAACCGGAGGTCGTTTGGGTTTCGGTTTCACATAGTTGGCCCCGCACAGCGGCACGGTCAAGGCCGGCTTTTTACCGGAGACCGCGGTCGGCGGCAGGTACCCCTCGTCCCATGAGGCAAGTCGAACGCCGTGGTTCAGGACGGCTAGCTGGCCCAGGGCGCGGGCCAGATCGAAGGCGCCGGAGCGCTTTCCGGCCGAGGCATCGACGGCTACGGCGACGTGGGGCCGCTCCCCGAGAATTGCCTTGATGAGGCCGGTGAGCCGCACCCCCGGACCCACTTCGACGAAGGTGCGAACTCCCGCGGCGTACATCTCCTCGATTTCAGCGACAAATTGAACCGGTTGCGCCAACTGACCGGCCAGGAGCGCTTTCACCGCAGCGACATCGGATGGATAAACGGCGGCAGTGGTATTTGCGTACACCGGGATACGCCCTTCCCCCAGGTTGATCTCTTCCAGCGCCGCCAGGAACGGAGCGGCGGCGTCTGCGACCAACTGACTGTGGAAAGCGGCCGCAACCGGAAGGCGTTTGCAGGGGAGGTTGCGTTCGATGAAAATGGCGGACGCCCGGTCGATTTCTCCGGTGCTTCCCGATAATACGGCCTGGGACGGGGCATTCCGGTTGGCAATGACCAGGTCGAGCCCCTCATCGGTGATTACCCGTTCAACCGCTGCCAACGGTGCGTTTACCGCCAGCATTCCACCCTTGTCCCCTTTGCCTTCGCCCATGAGGCGGCCGCGCAGGCGTGAGAGATCGTGGAACACGGCCTCATCGAGCAGGCCTCCTGCACAGAGGGCGGTCAGTTCACCGTAGCTGTGACCGGCCAGCGCTTCAGGGGCGATTCCGAACGATTCCAGCACCCGCAGGGCGCCCAGACTCACGGCGCCGATGGCGGGCTGGGCTGCCTCAGTGGCGCGCAACTCTTCTTCCTGCTTCTCCTTTGCCCCGGCGTTGAAAGCCGGGACCGGGTAAATGAGGTCGGAGAGACGTTTCCCGTGGGGAAGTTCAAAGCCGTCATCCGCGGCAGCGAGGGTATTGAACACCTGGGGAAAGCGGCAGGCAAGATCGCGGAGCATGCCGGTATACTGTGCCCCCTGGCCGGGGAAGATTACTCCGAGCTTGCCGGTATTTCCGCCGCAGGCAAAAAAAGCGCCGTCAGGGGTGTTCCATGGACTCTGCGGGCTTTTGCGGAGCATCGCCCGTGCATTGGCGAGGAGGGGGGCAAGGTTCGTCCTCTCCCGTTCAACGACCAGTGCCAGGCGGCAGGGGGCAGCGCCGTCAAAGCCGGCGCGGGAAGCCGCTCCCCTGTTTCTCAGCTCGTTCCAGGGACCGTCGGTCGGGATTCCGGCGAGGGCGTCCTCCAGTTCCCCGGCATCGGTCCCGGAAAAGGCGAGAATCTGGACGTTTCCATCCCAGTCGACGGCGTCCTTGGCCGGTCGATACTCTTCCAGTACGGCATGAAAGTTGGACCCGCCGAAGCCGAAGGCGCTCACCGCGGCCCGGCGCGGAACGCCGGCGCGGGGAAGCCAGGGGCGTTTTTCGGTGTTGAGATAGAACGGAGTGCGCCCCGCCGTCACTTCCTCCAGGGGTTTTTCCACCTTGATGGTCGGCGGGATGACCTTGTGATGGAGCGCGAGGGTTGCCTTGATCAGTCCGGCTGCCCCGGCCGCCGCCTTGGTGTGGCCGATCTGCGACTTGACCGACCCGAGGGCGCACCATGGGGTATCCGTCTCTCCGTATACTTCGCGCAGGGCATTGACCTCCACGGCATCTCCCACCTTGGTACCGGTGCCGTGAGCCTCCACGAGACCGATGCTTTCCGGGGTCACCCCTGCCCGATTGTAGGCGTCAAGTAGGGCCTTTCTTTGCCCGGCTGCGCTCGGGGTGTAGATCGCCTCCCCCTTGCCGTCGCTGGAGGAGCCAACCCCGCGGATCACCGCATAGATCTTGTCGCCGTCCCGTTCCGCGTCGGCAAGCCGTTTGATCACCACGATGCCGAGCCCCTCGCCGAGGATGGTCCCGTCTCCCGAAGCGTCGAACGGTTTCGCATCGCCGGTGGGGGAGAGGGCCGGGGTCTTGCTGAAACACATGTACATGAAGATGTCGTTGAAGGTGTCGATACCGCCGGTAACCACCATGTCGGCCTTGCCGGTGGCAAGTTCCAGGGAAGCCAGGTGGAGGGCGCTCAAAGAACTGGCGCAGGCCGCGTCCACAACGCAGTTGGTTCCACCCAGGTCGTAATGCTTGCTGATCCGGCCGGCGACCACGTTGCCGAGCAGTCCGGGGAAGGAATTCTCCTGCCAGGAGACATACGAGCCGGCGATCCGCTGCACGACGTCTTCGGCGACTGTGTCATCCACCCCCGCTTCCTTGAGGGCTGCGCGCCAGACCGGATGTCCAAGCCGTGCCCCGAGCGGGATTACCAGTTCCAGCGTGCCGGTAACGCCGAGGATGACGCTAGCCCGGCTCCGGTCGTACTCGCGCTCCGGGCCGTAACCGGCGTCCTTCAGTGCGTGGCCGGCGGCGACGAGTCCCAGGAGCTGGGAGGTGTCGATCGCCTCGATGATGTTGGGAGGTATGTTGAACTCCATCGGGTTGAAGGGAACGGGGGAGAGGAAGCCGCCGCGCCTTCCGTAGGTCCGGTCGGGACTCTTCGGATCCTGGTCGTAATAATCCGCAACCCGCCAGTGGGTCGGGGGGATCTCGGTAATGGCGTCGATCCCTTCCCTGATGTTTGCCCAATAGGCGTGCCGGTCATCCGCCTGCGGGAAGTGGCAACCGATACCGATGATGGCCAGCGGGGTCCCGCCGGATGAGAGGTCCTGTTTCACGTCTTCCATTTTCACCTGAGGTACTCCTTGATCTGTGCGAGTTCGAGCGGTTCCATGCGCATGGTTTCCGGCGACAGGCGGATACCCTGGCAGCGGAGGAAGTTGGCGCGGGTGAGGACCGCGGCGCCGAAGAGGATGTTGAAGGCGACGGTTACCGTTCTCCGTTGTGCGGCAGGCTCCAGGAAGGAACCGGCGACCCATTCATTGAAGGCCCCCATGGCCGGGCCGCACCAGACCTGGTAGTCGATCCGGCGGGACGCATCGCCATCTTTGGACCAGTGGGCAGCCTGCCCCAGATACCAGCGGAAGACGAGGGCCATGCGGTGCTTCGGGTCACGTTCCCCTCGCTCCGCCTGGTGGGGGTCGCGGCGGAGGAAGTAGGCACGGGTTTCCCGCCAGATATCTTCCAGCGGGGCACGGAATATGGTCTTTTCCAGTTTTTCCCGTTCGGACGGGGGTATGCCGTCAATGCTGCCGCATGCGCGGTAGAGTTCGTAGAGCTTTGCGGCGCGCATGGGGAACATGGTGCCGCGCTTCAGCACCTGCACCGTCACCCCCATCTCGAACATGTCGGCGGCCGGGGCCATGGTCACATCGGCCTGGCGCGTTTCGGCGAGCATGCCCCGTACCTCATGGGAGGTGCCCGACTCGACGCATGCCTGGTTCACCGATCCGGTCATGATGTAGGCAGCGCCCATGGCGAAGGCGGCCGCAGCCGCGGCCGGGGTGGAGATGCCGCCGGCAAGGCCGACGCGGAGCTTCCGGTCGTAGCCGTAATCGGCTTCCATCCGGGCGGCCAGGGAGCGGATGGTGGGGAAGAGGGCAATGGCCGGCCGGTTGTCGGTATGTCCGCCGGAATCGGCCTCAGCAGTGACTTCCTGGGCCATGGGGACCTGTGCGGCGAGCTCCGCCTGTTCCCCGGTGATCTCGCCATTGGCGACCAGCTCCCGGAGGAACCCTTCGGGAGGAGGAGCGAAAAACCTGGCGGCCAGCTCCTCCCGGGAAACCTTGGCGATGATCCTGTTCGGGGTGGCGATGGTGCCGTCGGAAAGGCGGCGGATGCCGTGCACCCGGTAACGGACCAGGGGAAGGGTCAGGTCAAGGAATGCGGACGCCTCCACGAGCCGTACCCCTTTCCGGATATAGAGGCGGGAGAGGGCATCCTCCAGGTCGGGCTCGTGGGGAGAGTGGATGAGGTTGAAGCCGTGGGGAATATCGCGGAGAGATGCGGCGAGCCGGCCGACGGCGGCTTCCACTTCGGCGAACGGCAAGCCGGCGGCGCCGAAGAAGCCGAGCATCCCTTCCCGTCCCAGTTCCTCCACCATGGCGGCGGAACTGATTCCCTTGGCCATAGAGCCGCCGACATAGGGGTAGCGGAGCCCCAGGTCGGCACAAAAGCCGGCGTCACCCAGATGTTCCGGCGGGCACGGAGGAGCGTAGCCCGTCAGGGGAAAACCGCCGGCTTCGGGTTTCTTGAGACCAAGCAGTCCGACGCCATCGGATTCCGCGGCCACGGTTCCATTCCTGTCTATCAAGTAGCAAGGAAGGCGGACCAGACGAAGCGCCTCAGCCAGGCTCTTTCCCGGTGAGGGGGGAAGCGATGCGGGGGCGCACCACCACCCGAAGCGGGTATGCTCGGCGGGATGACCAGTTGCGTCATCCCTCGTCTGAAACTGGTTCAACGGGAATCTCCTGTCACCGGAACAAATATTGTTGCGGAAGTACGATGGCCTGGTAGATTGATTATGATCGACATGGACAGCGGGACGCCATATCCTTAAGCAGATGATATTTACCTGAAATTGCACAAAAATGCAAGACAAGAGAGCTGCATTGACCGTAACAATTTCATGACGGTGAAATAGTCCATCTCAGTTTCATAGGAAAATAGCTTTCTTAACCATCGATACGGCGTATAGCCAATAACCTCCTTTGTCTTGAATACTTCCCCTATCACTCGAAA
Source organism: Geobacteraceae bacterium (assembly GCA_009773645.1). GTDB lineage: Bacteria > Desulfobacterota > Desulfuromonadia > Geobacterales > Geobacteraceae > WSYB01. The sequence continues at coordinate 92,045 of WSYB01000001.1, read as the reverse complement.
AGCTTCAATCACACCCATCTGCGGCTCCCGTCCCAGGAATTCACGTTCTTTCAGGTCCGAAGAGCAATGGAAAGAGGTGCCGTAATAGTCACGGGTCGCGGTTTTCCCATATGGTGCGGGGCCGTACCGGAACTCGCTGCATATGAAAATATATGCAGAATAAAAAGCAGGAATGCGGCCATAACCGAAGGTAACACAGTGGGGTTCAAACTGATCGAAAACGCTTTGAGCTTACTGGCGGAAAATGCAGGCTCAGCACTGGACACCACCGCAGCCGCGATATGATGCGGATGCCCTTGTCCCCCTCCGCATCGCGGCTTCGAACATGCCCCCAAACTGAAATAGAGCTAACCAGCGCGTGTTGGTTTAGGAGGCCTATATGCTTATTTCATTGAAACAGTTATCACGAATTTCATTGCCATCAATCAGGCCCGGTCGGTGGGAAGAGCCTGTGGAGTTGTCGAGGGCACCTATAACGGCTTTCCCTCCATGCGCTACTGGACGCTGGATCTAGGGAGACACATATAACGTGGGCTCGATATGAAATCCATCTTTACTCCTCACGGCGTGAACGAGGGACATCAGTTCGGTCAGGAGGTCCTGGGGGAGGGTTATGGGGTGAACACCGCAGCGAATCATTCAACAGGATTAGGCAGCCTCCTTCAGGGGCTTTACCTCCTGAGCGATCCGCTTGGCCAGAATGATTTCGGCCGTCTCAAGGTCGTATTCGGCCTGGAGGTTCATCCAGCTTTGGGCGTCGGTGCTGAAGAAGCGTGCGAGGCGCAGCGCGGTGTCGGCGGTGATGGACCGTTTTCCTGCGCAGATTTCATCGATGCGGCGCTGGGGTACACCGATGGACTTTGCCAACCGGTAGCGGGTGATCCCCATCGGCTTGAGGAAGTCCTCGATCAGGATTTCACCGGGGTGTACGGGTGGAAGGTCGCGTTTGCTCATGAGAAAGTCTCCTTCAATGGTAATCGGTGATCTCGACATCGTGGGCATTGCCGTCATCCCATCGGAAGCATATCCGCCACTGATCGTTGATCCGAATGCTCCACTGGCCATTGCGGTCCCCGTAAAGCTGCTCCAGCCTGTTGCCCGGGGGAACGCGCAGGAAGTCAAGGGCAGCAGCGCCGTTGAGCTGTTTCAGTTTGCGCTGGGCAATGCGCTGAACGTCATGCGGCAGCTTTGCCGAAAATCGGCCGTGAAACAGCTTGTCGGTCTCTTTGCAGGCGAATGATCTGATCACAGGTTGATAGTAACGATATTAGATAGTATTGTCAAGCGATAGTATTTCTTCCCGCAAAGCCTCAGAACAGGAATTTACGGTTTGGGAGCAGTGGTGACGCCGGTCGTTGCGTCCGTGGCGTCCTTGGCCTCATTTGCGATTTCAGCGACCTTGGCGGCGATGGCGTCACTGGCAGCCTTGAATTCGGGGGACAGCTTACTGAATTGTTAGGGGAGGGGCGGCGTAAGGATTAGACGGTACATTTCTTTTTATTTACAGACATACCCCTTGCAATTGCAATGCATTTAAGTTAATTTTGAATTGCATTTTAGTGGAAGGAGGAGTTGAGATGAAAGGTCAATTGACGGTAAGACTCACGGATGAGCTTGAAGAAGGGGTGGCTACCCTCGCCCGAAAACTCCGCCGGAAACGCTCGGATGTCGTGCGGATCGCTCTGGAGCGTTTCATTCAGGAAGAGGGAGCAGCGAGGGGCGACAGTCCTTACGACCGGGTGAAGGACCTCCTGGGCTCGGTTGAGAGTGGCGTACCGGACCTCGGCTCTGACCATCGCGAACACCTGAAGTCGAGGTTCCGTCGCGATGCGTGAGATCATCCTCGACACGGGGCCGTTCGTAGCGCTCCTCGACCGGTCCGAGCGGAGCCACCTGGCGTGCACGGCGTTCTTCAAGGAGGTTAACGGCCGGTTCGTCACCACGGAGCCGGTGCTGACCGAGGTGGTCTACCTGCTTGGCCCGTCATTCGCCATACAGAAACCGGCGCTTGAATTCATACTGAAAGGTGGGGCGGAAGTCGTGCCTCAGACGCCGGGTTCGCTCCAGCGGGCGATGCAGCTCATGGAGAAGTACCGGGACGTGCCGATGGATTTCGCCGATGCGACCCTTGTCGTGCTGGCGGAGGAACGGAATACCAGCGAGATATTCACCCTCGACCGCCGGGGATTCGCGACGTACCGAATCCATTCCCGCAAGGCGTTCACCATTTATCCCGAATAAAGAAGAGGTCGCAAGGGCAGCTAGGTCTGCGGCCACGGCATCGACTTTGCTTTCGACCCGCTCCAACCTTGCGCTCAATGTCGTTTCGCCCCGGTCAATCTTCTCACTCAGCACATGGTGTCCTTCGACGACGATGTCCAGCTTGTGCTGAAAACCCTCGGACATTATCCCATCGGAAGCATATCCGCCACTGATTGTTGATCCGAATGCTCCACTGGACATTGCGGTCCCCGGAAAGCTGCTGCCCTTGTGCGTCTGGAACAGGAATTTACGGTTTGGGAGCAGCGGTGACGCCGGTCGTTGCGTCCGTGGCGTCCTTGGCCTCATTTGCGATTTCAGCGACCTTGGCGGCGATGGCGTCACTGGCAGCCTTGGCATCGGCGGCGGCCTTTGCCTCTGCGGCGGCCATGGCGTCAGCAGCGGCTTGAGCGGCTTTCGCCTCAGCGGCGGCTTTTGCTTCGGCAGCCTTGGCCTCTGCGGCAGCCTTAGCTTCAGCTGCGGCCTTGGCATCGGCAGCAGCCTTGGCTTCAGCCGCGGCCTTCGCGTCAGCGATGGCTTTCTCGGCAGCCGCGGCATCAGCGGCCGCTTTCGCAACTGCCAGAGCCCGGTCGATCGAGGCGAAGAAATCTTTGAAGAAACCCGGGTCTGTGATGTCGCCTTCTTTCCTTACGACCGTGGTGTACTCTGTGCCGGTGGGAAAAATCGGGAAGATCCACAACAGGTGCCACCAGGTATACTGTGACGTGTGGAGCACCGTCTTCTGGCTTGCCGCGAGGGTGACAATGCTCGAGTTCGGGGTCGTTCCTTCCGTGACATCCGCAGAAACGTTGATGTCGTATGACACTTCGCTATCATTCGGGTCCTGCAGGCTGCGACTTGCTTTGACCAGCCCGGCCGTAGTGTCGGCACGGTCGACATTGAAGTTCTGTTTGACGAGAACCTGCTTCACGGTTCGCAGCGTCCGGTCTGCCGGAGCCTCGAAGGTGTGGCTGTTGCCGGCCACCGCAGTCTTGTCGGAAAAAGCAGTCTGGTAGGCGTTTTGGGAAGCGCAACCCGCAAGGGTCGTAACTGCGGCAAACGCTCCAACCATCATGAACTTTGAGATGTATTTCATATATTCGCTCCTCTGATTGAAATCCGCCCGGAAGGCATAGGACATAACTGAAAATATCGGAAGGCATAGGGCATAACTGAAAACAAAAAAAGCCATTTTTATAAAAAAAGGCGATAGATACCTAGTTTCCATATCAATCAGAGGAGGGGGCCATGGCGCGGCCGTTAAGGATTACGTCTACTTCGCAGATGTATGCTGGGGACTTCCGTCTACTCCATGTGGGGCCGGTTGCTCGGCGGTGATATTGCCTGCCCCTCCCTGTTCAAAGCGGAGTTCGGCAGCATCGGCTTTGAGGAGGTCGTTGGGCCCTTTGCGCAGGATGTTGTACACCAGGTTGGTCAGACGCCGCCCCGGATTCTTTATGACACGGGAGAGGATCGACGGCCAGCGGTAGGCCTCTTTGCGCGTTTCGAGCCACCCCCGGTAGAGTCGGTCCGGTGACATCAGTTTCGGCCGGAAGACCACCTCTGCGTGGTTGTACCGCTGCCAGTCCGTGTGCAGAAGACGTCCCTCCTGCTCGAACTGCCGGAAGAGGGCCGTTCCCGGATAGGGGGTCAGGATGTGGAACGTGGGGACGCTCGGGGAGCAATCCTCGACGAAGCGGAGGGTCTTCTCGAAGATGCTCTCATCGTGGTCGTCGAAGCCGAAGATGATGGAGGTCTCCAGGATGATGCCGGCGTCCCGAACCCGCTTCATGAGTTCGGCCTGGTGCTGTACGGAGCCGGACTTGGCGAGCCGGGCGTAGGGTCCCGTCACCGACTCGATGCCCACGAAGAGGCCAATGCAACCGGAACGGGCCACGAGCTTCAGGAGCTCCGGGTCCTCGGCGAAGCGCAGGCTGGTCTGGGAGCCCCAGCGGACGCCCAGCTCAGTCATTCCCTCCAGCAGGGGTTTCGCCTTGGCCGGGTCTCCCAGCAGGTTGTCGTCCAGGAATACCACGAGCTTGCGAGGAAAGGAGCGGATCTCGGCGAGGATGTCCGCCGGGTCGCGGTAGCGGAAGCGGTTGCCGAAATAGGGGGTGACGGTGCAGAACGGGCAGTCGTAGGGGCATCCCCGGCTGGCCTGGACCGTCTGGGTTGTCAGGTAACGTTTGCCGGCCAGGATATCCCGGCGCGGCCAGGGGACTGCCAGCCGGTCGTCTTCGGGGATAGGAGCCCGATAGAAGCGGGCGAGCCGGCCGGCCAGGAAATCGGCCAGGAGTCCCGCCATGACCGGCTCCGCCTCGCCGATGACGACCGAATCCGCATGGGCGATGGCTTCCTCGGGGAGGACCGTCGGGTGTATCCCTCCCAGGATCACCGGCACCCCCTCCGCCCGGAACCGGTCGGCGATCTCGTAGGCCCGTGACGCCTGGTGCGTCATGGCGGTGATCCCCACCAGGTCGAAATCCCGGCCTTTTGGAATCGAGTCGTGAACCTCATCAACGAGGGTTACCTCCCATGGCGGCGGAGTGGCTGCGGCAACCTGCTGGAGGGAGTGGGAGGGAAGCTGGAAGTATTTCACCCAGCCGAGCTTGTGCGTTGCCGGGTAGATAAGGAGCAAACGGGGGGCGGCCTGCTTATGGGGGAGGGGATGGGGCATGGGATTAGGTATCACGTTACCTGCATTGCTGTCAACCTCTATCCCGGCAGGCGTGAAGAGTATCGACCGGGCGCTTCAGTAGTCGATACCCGGCTGGGGCTCGATTCCCTTGCGGTAGGCGTGCTTGATCTCACTGACCTCGCTGGCCGTGTCGGCAAGTTCGATCACCTGCGGGTGGGCGTCGCGGCCGGTGAGGACCAGATGCATCAGGGGCGGCTTGTTGTGCAGGATATCCAGCACCTGCTCCAGATCGACCAGCTTTAGCTTGAGGGCGTTGTTGATCTCGTCGAGGATCAGCATGTCGTAGTTGCCGGAGGCGATCTTTTCATGGACAAGGTCGATGGCGTCCTGGGCGTTGGCCCGGTGTTCGACCCACGGGTAAGGGTTACCCTGGATGCCGCAGAACCCCTTGCCGGTGGCGTGCAGTTCGATATCGCAATTCATCTCTTTGATGCCGTCCCACTCACCGGCGTAGAGGTCTCCTTTCATGAACTGGATGATGCAGACCCTCATGCCGTGGCCGCAGGCGCGCAGCGCCAACCCAAGCGCTGCCGTAGTCTTCCCCTTGCCGTGGCCGGTGATGACCACGACGAGCCCCCTGCGCTCCTTGGGCTCAAGCCGCTCGACCTTCTCCGGTGGTGTACCGCGTCTGTCCATAGTCAGTCATCCTTTGGGTTTTCACCATTCACCATTCACCATTCACCATTCACCATTCACTGTATTTACACCATCTTCCGATACCGCCCCCCCACTTCGACCAGGGTCCTGCTGATCTGCCCCAAAGTGGCGTGTCGCACCGTCTCCAGCAGCTCGCCGAAAACATTCTCCCCTTGCAGGGCCACCTGCTTCAGGCGCGCCAGGTAGACCGGCGCATCCTCCCGGTGGCGCTCCTTAAAGTCGCGTACTCGGGCGAGCTGCCGCTCCCAGTCGGCCGGATCGGGGCGGACCACTTCGGCCACGGGCGGGTACTTGTCGGGGTGGCCATCGGGGAGTTCATAGGCGTTGTAGCCGATGATCCTGCGTTGCGGCGGCTCCGGATATTCCGGAGTCACCCGGTGCCGCTCCCGTTCGTATCTGGTGCTGTTCTCGGCGATGCAGCGCCGGTGGTACCCAAGCTCGGTGGCCGGACCGACGCCGCCAAGGCGGTCGAGCCGGTCGAACTCTGCGAGGACCTGCGACTCCACTTCCTGCATCAGGGCGCGGAAAGCGTAGGAACCGGAAAGGAGGTTCTGGATGACAAACCCTTCCGCTTCCTCGCGCAGGTAGTTGGAAATCATGGTCGCCTGGCGTACCCACTTCTCGCCGGGGGTGGTCATCGGCTCGTCGGCCGAATCGACGTGCAATGAATTGGCGTTGGCCAGGAGCCCCAACAGGGCGTGGTAGGTAAGGCGCACCGGGTTGAGGGTGTCCCACTCCTCGGCCTGCAGAGCCCGGCCCGAAGTCTGGGTGTGGAATTTGAACAGCTGGGAGCGTTCGTCGGCGCCGTAGACATCGCGCAGGGCGATTGCCCATATCTTGCGGCAGACCGCGCCGTAGGCGAGCCATTCGGCTTCGTGAGAAACCTTGAAGAAGAAGGAGAGGCTGGGGACGAAAGCGTTAACCGGCATCCCCCGAGCAAGGAAATTCTCGACGTAGGTGAAGCCGTTGGCCAGGGTGAAGGCCAACTCCTGGATCGGGCTGGCACCGGCCTCGCCGATGTGGTAGCCGGAGATACTCAGCGAGTAGAACTTTTTCACCTCGTTCGCGATGAACCATTCCTGCACGTCGCCAAGCAGCTTGATGGCGAAATCGGGCTGGAAGATGTTTTCGTTCTGGGCCTGGACCTCTTTCAGGATGTCGGCCTGCAGGGTCCCCCGCAGGATTTGCAGGGTCCGCCGGCGCAACGCTTCCCGCTCGCCCTCGGAAAGCGGCACCCCTTTTTCCTTCTCGGCCCGCTCCTGCTCGATCTCCTGGGCGGCGACGAAATACATGGCGAGTACCATCGGCGCCGGGCCGTTGATGGTCATCGAGGTGCTGATGTCGGGAATGTGGAACCCCGCGAGGACCAGCTTCATGTCCTCCCAGGTGTCGATGGCCACGCCCCCTTCGCCGATTTTGCCTATGCTCCCCGGGTCCTCGTCACTGTCGGCCCCGTACAGGGTGATGCCGTCGAACGCGATGGAGAGCCGTGGCTTGGCCACTCCGCGGGCCAGCAGGTGGAGGCGGCGGTTGGTTTCTTCGGGCCCGCGAAGCCCGGCGAACTGCCGGGTGGTCTCGCCGGCGGAAACAGGCCGGTATGGGTAGATGCCAGTGGCAAAAGGGAATTTGCCGGGGAGCCCTTCTTCGAGCAGAAAGCGCAGGGACTCGGCGCGGTTCTCCGGGTCGGGGAGGGCCACCCGCGGCAGCTTCAGCCCATTGGGGGTCTCCATAAAGGGGTCTATCTCCATGCGGTGGGCTGCTTGCAGGGAAAGCTCCCGCCACTGCTCAGGCCACTCCTCCAGCAGCCTGGCGCAGGTCGGATCGAGGCGGGCGGGATCGCCGGGGTTATCCCGGAGTTTTTGCAGCTGGTCGGATGCCCAGCGGCCGTAGGCGCGGACCTTATCGGCGATCTCCGCCAGGTAGGCACGCCGACGGTGCGGCACCAGAACACTCTGTTTGGCGTAGAGAAAGATATCCGTGGTTTTCGGTGTTTCCTGGGCCGGCCAGCCGAGCCGTCGGCAGAGTTCGGCGAACAAGTGGTCGAGGCCCGGATCGCGGGCGGCCTTGGCGGTGGTCGGGAAGAGCACTTCCTCCTTCCCCAGTTCGGCCAACACCGCCCGCATCTCCCCAAAGGCCGCTTCGGCCCCTTCGAGGTCGGCCTTGTTCAAAACCACCAGGCCGGCATCGCGCAGCAGTTGGTCCTTTTGAAGCTGCAGGCCGCTACCGTACTCGCGGGTCTTGACATAGACCAGCAGGTCGGACCGCAACGACCCCAGGTTGAGACCGGCCTGCCCGGTCCCCGGCGTCTCGACCAAAATCAGGTCGAAGCCGGCTGCTCGGAACACCTGGAGCAGATGCGGCAGGGCCGGACTGAGCGGAGCATATGGGCTGCCTGTGGCGACGCTGCGCAGCCAGACGCGGTCGTCGTAGATATGGTTCATCCGCACCCGGTCGGCGAGAAAGGCGACGGCAGCCCTGCCGGTAGCGGTGGTGGGGTCGTTGGCCAGGATGGCGATCTTTTTGTCCGGGAAAGTTCCCAGGAAACGCCGGACCAGTTCGTCGATCAGGGTGCTCTTTCCGCTGCCGCCGTCACCGGCAATGGCCACGACGCCGGCCGGTAGACTTTCGGCCCGCTTTAGCCAATCATGTAGGGGCGAGGCATGCCTCGCCCCTACGGACACCTGCCTCGCCTCATCCTCTGCCATGGTCAGCAGACGGGAGAGGTCAATGGGGGCGGGCGGCCCGTCGGTCCACGCCGCCGGGTCGGGTGGTACGGGTGCTCTCCCGGCGCGAGCCACAATCCGCTCGGTGAGATCCGCGGCGATAGCGTCCAGCGTCCAGCCTGGACCGTAGATCTTCTCCACCCCGGTGGCCTCGATGGCTGCGGCGTCTTCAGGGAGGATAGTGCCGCCCCCGCCGCCGAAGACCAGAGAATCGCTCATCTCCCTCTCTACCAGGCACCTGACCAGGTGGGTAAAAAACTGGAGATGACCGCCGTTGTAAGAGCTGACGGCCACCGCGTCGGCCCCTTCCTGGAGCGCCGCCGCTGCGATCTGCTCGCCGGTCATGCTGAAGCCGAGGTAGATGACCTCCACCGGCCGCGCGCCGGCCAGGAGTGCCCGGTTCAGAGCCAGCACCGATGCATCGTGACCGTCGTAGGCGGCCACCGCGGTCAGTATCCTGAGCGGCCTCTCTCGCATGACTTATCCAATCCTTTTGAGTCCCTTGGGGTAAAGTTCGCCGGCCGGCTCGGCGTATTTATCCTTGTAGATGAAACCATTCATTTACACGTATAATTATAACCGTTCCGCGGGAATTGTCTAAAATTTACCTCTATCCTTTGCCCAAATACAAGTTGCAGGTTTCGGCCGGCGGTAGTATTTGGATCGAAAAAAGGTTGAAATCGATTTGATTCGCAGTATAATACGAATAAATAATAAATAGTTCGGGGTATGTAATGTTTGAGTCTGTAATTGTCGACCAGAACCCACACTGGGATGGAAATCTTTACAGTGAAGGGGTCTCTCGCGGCGTTCTCGGCAAGGTAAAGGATTATCTGGATCTGCCCCATATAATCGCTCTGGTGGGCGTACGGCGTTCTGGCAAGAGCACACTGGTGCGGCAGACTATTAACCACCTGATCCGCGACAAAGGGATACCGCCCCGGAATATTCTCTTTCTCAACCTTGAAAATCCCCAATTCAGCCGCTACCGCAACGAGGTATCCTATCTTGACCGGGCCTATGATGACTACCTCAAGCTGGTTGCCCCGGTGGGAACAGTGTACTGTTTCCTTGATGAGGTGCACTTTTTCCCCGAATGGCAGGTTTTCGTAAAAGCGAAGTACGAGCAGCAAAAGATCAAGTTCATCGTTACCGGCTCCAATTCCCACCTGCTTTCGTCGGAATTCATCACTCTTCTTTCCGGCCGGGCTCTGCCGGTGGAGGTCTATCCGTTTTCTTTTGGCGAGTTTGCAGTAGCCAATGAGCTTCCTCTCCCTGACACGGTCGCTGTGACCAGAGAACGCAACCGGCTGCGCAAGCTTCTTGACGATTACCTGCGCTTCGGGGGATTCCCGGAAATCTGCGGTCCGGCTGTGTCGGCAACCAAAAAAGAGATTCTGGTTATGTACGCCAGAAACATTCTATATCAGGACATCGCCCCCCGGTTTTCCATCAAGAAGCCGGTCGATCTGGAGAATCTCTTTTTCTACCTGGCGTCTAATATATCCTCGCTTTACAGCTTCAACAAGCTTGCCGCTCTGGTGGGCCTCAACGACAAAACAGTGAAGGATTATCTTGGCTATTTCAGCGATGCTTATCTGCTGTTTACCCTCGACTCATTTGCCTTTTCAGTCAAGGAACAGATAAAAAGCCCGAAAAAAGTCTACGCCATTGACACCGGCATTGCCGGTGCCGTAGGTTTCAGCTTCAGTGAAAATCTCGGGCATCTCCTTGAAAATCAGGTCTACCTGGAGTTGAAACGCCGCGGCCATGAACTGTACTACTACAAGACAAGCAATGGCTTTGAGGTTGATTTTGCCTGCTGCACAGGTGGGAAGATCACACAGATGGTCCAGGTCGTACATGACCTTGGTGATGACAAGACCCGTAACCGCGAACTGCGTTCACTGATCAAGGCGCTGGAAGAGACCGGGCTGAAGCGAGGTGAGATTGTCACCTATGAGGAAGAGGATGAAATCACGATCGAAGGGAAAATAATACGTCTGATCCCATCATTCAATTACCTGCTCAACATGGAGCAAAAATGAAATCTGGTTATCCACTTTGCTCAAGTAAATATCCCCCCTCCCTTGATGGGAGGGGGCAAGTAACCTGCTAATATTACATACAAAAACAGGCCAGGTATCTTTACCTGGCCTGTCAAGTTTATTGGTGGGCGATGCTGGGATCGAACCAGCGACTTCTACCGTGTGAAGGTAGCACTCTCCCGCTGAGTTAATCGCCCTCTGCGTGCTTATTTGAATAGCAGAAGCCCGAGCCTCTGTCAAGCACGATTATAAAAAGGATACGAAATTTTAAGCAAAAATAAAAACTTGTTATAATCCTTTCAATTCACCTTGACACTCAAATGTCAGACTTGCTATATTTCCACTTCTTATAAATTTTACTCCCGCTAAAACAGGAGATTGTTTTGACTGGTAAAGTTCTCAAGGTTCAGCATGATGAACATGTTGTCATCGTGAGCGTTAATCGGCCTGAAGCTGCCAATGCCTTGAATATCGTAACCTTGCACGCCCTTCACGATACATTCAGAAAACTCAGGGAAGACGGGACGGTAAAGGGGATTATCGTCACCGGTGCGGGGAAACATTTCTGCGCCGGCGGCGACATCGCGGAGATGTCCGCCATGAGCCCCATGGAGGCGGTTGCCTTTGCCGAACTGGGACAGAAGGTGATGTTTGCCATGGAGCGGGTGGGAAAACCGGTGATAGCGGCGGTAAACGGCCATGCGGCAGGGGGGGGGCTGGAGCTGGCCCTGGCCTGTGATTTCATCGTTGCTTCCCGCACTGCCGTATTCTCCGCCCCGGAAGTGCACTTGGGCATCATCCCCGGTTTCGGGGGGACCCAGCGGCTGACCCGCCTGGTCGGAAAGGCAAAGGCGAAGGAGATCATATTCAGCGGCGACCCGGTAACGGCGGAAGAGGCCTATGCAATCGGCCTGGTCAACCGGCTCTTTTCTCCCGACTCCCTGGTTTCCGAGGCGGCAGAGCTGATGAAAAGGATCTGCAGTTGGGGGCCGCTTTCCCTGAGACTGGGAAAGGAGATCATCGATGCCGGTTACGACATCGACCTGGCCAATGCCTGTCTCATGGAGCGCGACGCCTTTGCCCTCTGTTTTTCCACCGAGGACCAGAAGGAGGGGATGGGGGCGTTTGTCGAAAAGCGAGAGGCGCGGTTTAAGGGCCGGTGAACGGGGAACAGGGACCGGGGAGGGCGTATGGCATACGCCCATGAAGGATGTCGGCAGATGAAGCTCGAACACGGACAGATACAGGTTTATACCGGTAACGGCAAGGGGAAGACCACTGCCGCCCTCGGCTTGGCCTTGCGGGCGGCGGGGCGGGAGATGATGGTCTGCGTGATCCAGTTCATGAAAGGGGGCGGGCCCTATGGCGAGCATCTCGCTGCGCCAAGGCTTGCGCCGTATCTGACCATAATCCAGACCGGCAGGGAAGGGTGGATCAACAAGGACAACCCCGACCCCGAAGATAAGCGTCTGGCCCATGAGGCGCTGGAGATGGCGGGGAAGGCCCTGACGGAAGGACGTTATGATCTGGTGATCCTCGATGAGATCAACGGTGCCGTATCATTCGGACTGCTGACCGTGGATGAAGTGCTTGCCCTCATGCACCGGAAACCGGCCGGCGTGGAACTGGTCCTGACCGGCAGAAACGCCGACGAAAGAATCATGGACGCGGCCGACCTGGTTACCGAGATGCGGGAGGTCAAGCATTACTACAAGGCCGGGGTGCCGGCGCGCATCGGGATCGAAAAATGAGTTTGTATAAAAACATTAATCTGCCACGGAGACACGGAGACACAGAGAAAACCTCTGAGCAATTACAATCGGATCTCTTCAAGCATAATTTACAATAACACTATTTCTCTGTGATTCCTCCGTGTCTCTGTGCCTCCGTGGTGAGGTTTACCGAATTTAGGCTTTGTATTTCAGGAAATAAAGGAGAGTGCCATGACAGAAAGAAAATTGCGCGTGCTGGTGGGGAAACCGGGACTTGACGGTCATGACCGGGGGGCGAAGATCATTGCCCGTGCCTTCAGGGACGCCGGCTATGAGGTAATCTATACCGGCCTGCATCAGACCCCGGAGCAGATCGTGTCCGCAGCTATCCAGGAGGATGTGGACTGCGTGGGACTTTCCATCCTGTCCGGAGCCCACAATACTTTGCTGCCGCGGGTCTGCGAAATATTCAAGGAGAAAAAGGCCGACGATATCATCGTGTTCGGCGGCGGTGTCATCCCCGACGACGATATACCGGGTCTGAAGGCGGCCGGCATTAAGGAGGTATTCACCCCCGGCACGTCCACGGAAGCGATTGTTCAATGGGTGCGGGATAACGTTCACCCTCGTGCTTGAAGCCGGGAAGCGGGAATCGGGAAGCGGGAGAAACAATCCGGCGTTGTGCCGGTCAGTCACGAGTTACGATCTATGCCCTATAAGAAACTGCACATCGAGATCAGCAACCGGGTCGGCTATATCCTCATGCATTCCGGCAGCCGGTTCAACAAGCTCTCCATAAACACGCTCAAAGAGCTGAAACGTGCGTTTACCGAACTGGAAACCAACGACGAGGTATTCAGTGTCGTCATCTCCGGGTATCCCGGCGAATCCTTTGCAGTCGGGGCGGATATCGCCCAGATGCGGGACTTCACTCCCGCCGACGGGTTTGCCTTTGGCGAACTGGGGCAGTCGCTTTTCGAGCTGATGGAGGAGTGCGGCAAGCCGATCATCGGTGCCCTGAACGGCATTACCATGGGAGGCGGCTGTGACCTGGCCCTTGCCTGCGACATCCGCCTGGCCAGCGAGTCGCTGGTTTTTGCCCATCCGGGCGCCAAGCTCGGCATCATTACCGGGTTCTGCGGAACCCAGAAGCTGCCGCGGCTTGTGGGTAAAAACCATGCCCGGGAGATATTCATGACATCGGATACGTACGGCGCCGCCGATGCCTTGCGGATGGGATTTGTCAACCGGATCTACCCGGCCGGTGAGTTCTGGGACCGGGTTACCGACTTTGCCGGACGGATCGCCGCCCATCCTTCCGAGCCCCTCAGTTATGCGAAAAAGATCATCAATGCCGGTGAAGATGTGGACTTGAAGAGCGGATGTGTCATGGAGCTCGGCGCTTTCTCGTCCCTCTTTGCCACCCGCGCGCGGGATGAGAAAATGAGGAATTTTCTCGGGAGAAAGAAGGGTTAATGGGACTCGCCGAACAGATATTGCAGGGTGACATGCGCGCAGCGGCGCGGCTCATGAGGGACATCGACGACGGTTTCAAAAGCGCTGTGGAGGAGCTGAAAACCCTCTATCCGCATACCGGCAAGGCCTATATAATCGGCATAACCGGTCCACCGGGGGCCGGCAAATCAACGCTGGTCGACCAGATAACGGCAGTCTACCGCGGGGGCGGCAAGAAGGTTGGTATCGTGGCCGTGGACCCGACCAGCCCCTTTACCGGCGGCGCCATCCTGGGTGACCGCATCAGAATGAACCGTCATGCCGAGGATGACGGGGTATTTATCCGCAGCCTGGCCACCCGCGGTTATCTCGGCGGGGTCTCCCGTTCCACCGGCGACGTGGTGAACGTCATGGATGCCATGGGGATGGATACGGTCATTATCGAGACCGTAGGGGTGGGGCAGGACGAGGTCGATATCGTCCGCATGGCCCACACCACGGTAGTGGTGATGGTCCCCGGCCTGGGCGACGACATTCAGGCCATAAAGGCCGGGATACTGGAGATCGGCGACGTCTTTGCGGTCAACAAGGCCGACCGGGAAGACGCCGACCGGACCGTGCGGGAACTGGCCGTCATGCTTGAGATGAATTCCGGCAAAAACGGCGGGTGGCGGCCGAAGGTCCTGAAGACAGAGGCGAGCCGCAATCGCGGCATTGAGGAGCTGGTTGCCGAGATGGAGGAGCACAGAAGATATCTCTACCGTTCCGGAGCGATAAAGCATCTGCTGGAAGAAAAGAACGCCAGGCTCTTCATGGAGATTTTGAAGGAGCGGCTTTTTACCGAGGTCTTCGGGCATATCCATGTGAACGGGAGGTTTCGGGAAATCGTGGAAGGGATGATGACCCGGCAAAAAGACCCGTACAGCGCCGTGGATGAAATCATGGCGGAAAGATTCGGCGCGCCGGGGAATGATCCCCCTTTTTCTTGACCCTGCGGGGGAAAAGTGGTAGTTGTAGCGGGAATTCCGGGGACATGACCCGAATTCGTCTGGGGACACGGACCGCTCCTGCGGGGCTTCCGGTTCATGTCCCCGAATTCGGGATCGTGTCCCCGGAATTCAATTAATTGTTTTTGTGGTCCGGGGAAAAGATTCATGCTGAAAAAGGTAGTAGTTATTCTGGCCCTGATTTCATTTGTCGCCATTGTCATCTATGAGCCGGAAGCCACCTCGGAACCGGCCGCCAACCCTCGGGACCCGGCAAAAGAGGACCTCTCCAGAGTCGAATATCCAAGCCTTGCCGGAATCCGGTGGGAGCCCCGCTTCATCATGCCCAACGACGATCTGGAGTCGATGTTCGGCAAAGAGTGGGTTTACGTGGCCCGCTTCAATCGCATTGACCGGCGTCATACGTATCCGGGAATGACCATCAAGGCACCGGAGAGGATGGGGGACATAAGGAACTATACCCCCATGCCGCCGGTCCATGAACCGGCCAGGCGCCATGACAAATACATCCTGATCGATCTGACCGAACAGTGGCTTGGCGCCTATGAATTCGGCAGGCTGAAGTTTTCCATGCCCGCGGCAACAGGAAGCAAAGGCCATGAAACCCCTGTCGGACTTTTCCGGGTCGATGCCCGTCACAGGAATCACACGTCATCCCTTTACAAGACCGAAGATCAGACAGAGCAGTATCCCATGGACAATGCCATCCGTTTCCATGTGGGCGCGGACAATGTGTCGTACTGGATTCACGCTCGGGACCTCCCGGGCCGCCCTGCGTCTCACGGCTGTGTCGGCGTCTATGACGAAGAGATGCAGAACAGGGTTTACGGCATTCCTGAAAAACCGGTCCTGCTCGATTCCGAAAAATTATACAGCTGGGCCGTTGGCGAAGACGATTACGAGGACGATACCGGCGAACTGGAAGAGCTGGAAGACGGCCCGGTGGTCGAGGTGGCAGGGGAGAACCCCCGTTACCTCAGCGCGCCGCTTTTCCCGCGCCTGGTAAAGCGATAGCACATTCTGTGGAAACAGGACATCCCAATGACAACGGAGAATTGCCATGAAAAAAATGCGGTTGGTTAACAAGCTTTGTGCGGTTGTTGTGCCGGTCCTGCTCTGGACGTCGGCCGGATATGCCGCTTCAGCTGCGGTCAAGCCTGAAGTGGCCCTGCGTCAGGCCTTTCCCCAATTGACCTTTGACAAGATTGAACAGAGTGACATCAAGGGGGCGTACGAGGTGACTTCCGGGCAGAACATATACTACTTTTTTCCGGAAACAGAATATCTGTTTGTGGGGGAGGTCTACAACAAACAGGGACAGAGCATTACGGCGCAGAAAAAAGGGGAGCTCGGCGCAAAGCTGATGAAAGACCTTCCTCTGGAAAAGGCAGTCAAGATCGGCAACGGCAAAAAGGTCGTCGTCGAGTTTACCGATCCCGATTGCCCCTACTGCAAGAAGGCGTCTGAGTATTTTAAAGGACGGACGGACGTGACCCGTTACGTTTTTTTCGCCCCTCTGGCTCACCCCGGGGCGATGCCCAAGATCCATTTTATCCTGAATGCAGAGGATAAGGCGAAGGCTTACAGTGAGATGATGCTGGATAAGGCCGTCGCGCCGCCTCCTGCGGTTGACAAAGAGTCGGTCAAGGCGCTGGCGCAGGAGCATCTGGCTCTCGCAAAGAAGGTAGGGGTCCAGGGAACCCCCACCTTCTTCATCAACGGCAGGCTGGTGGTCGGTGCGGATATAAAGCAGATTGAGCAGTTACTCAAGGATGACGGTAGTAAATAACATCGTTAAAAGTAAAAGGTGAAGAGTGAAAAAAGCATTTTGCTGCTATTCACCCTTCACTATTCACCCTTCCCCCTTCACGGAGTTTGTAAATATGGCCAGTTCTGCCCGTTCACCATCGGACAGGCAGATGGGGAAGATAATTCCGACCTGGCCCGCCTGTGCCTCCATGCCGCCTGGATTGACTATTTCCGGCGGGGAGATATCCAGGGCCTTGCCGAGCTGGGCCGCCTTGGCCGCAATGTTGCCGCATACGACATTGATGAATTCCATGACCGTGTCGTTCAATACCTCCTGCGGTTCATGCCCCACGTCGGCTTCATCCAGTATTGCCGCTGCAATCCTGGCCCGCACCCCGCGGGAAACCGCAAATATATAGCAGGCATTGATATCCCCGTTAAAGCGGATGGTTGCCGTAACATCACTTTCAGCCAGACTGCCGGCCACCCGGCAAGGCTCCGGCCTGAACGTCAGCCGGGCAATCCTCGTAAGCATCTTGTACGTGAGGTCTGCCGCCATTTCCCATATTTCCGGGTGCGGTACGCCGGCAGGGATCGTCACCCGCTCGGTAATGTAGGGTGCCTGGTCTGCTTTGAATTCCGCCAGATATTGGATGAGCTCAGCTTCATCCAATCCCCCCACCTTGACGAGGGCTTCACCGATGTAAAGGTGGCCGTTTTTCTGCTTCGTCAACACCTGCTGCATTCGTTCCTGGGTGAGGAGGCCAAGTTTGACCGCCATGTCGCCAAAACGCAGATCTTCGGAACGTTGCGCCTGATTTACCCGCTCGATATCCTGCCTGGACAGAAATTCCATGGAAAGCGCTATATCTCCAAAACTCAGGTTCACCGATTCCTGCAGCTCCACGGCCTTTAAAAGGGTTTCCCGTGTCACAACCCCTTTTTCCACAAGATACTGCCCGAAAAACTTGACCGCCATAACTGGTCCTCCTTAACACGTTAAATAGAATTGGAAAGTTTTTCCCATTGTTTTAGTTAACCTGGCTTGCGTTAATGGCTAAGGGCTAAGGGCAAACGACAAACCTTTAGCCATTGGCCTTTCGCCTTTTGCCTGTTTGCGTCAAAGTTCACGGAGGGCCTTTAACACGGTCTCCGCCTCGAACGGCTTGCAAATGACGGTGCGGGCGCCAAGTTTCAGGGATTCGGTAAACTTGTCTCCAACGCCGCCGAGGGAGGTGACCATCACCACATTGACGTTGCGGTCAAGGGCGACAAGGCTCCTCAGAGCGGTAATGCCGTCCATTCCCGGCATGTTCATGTCCATGCAGACGATATCGGGGTGGAGCGCCTGGTGCATCTTGATGGCTTCCATACCGTTTTTGGCGTGACCGGCCATCTCGAAATCGCCGCTGTCGGCAATGATCTTCTCCAGCTGGCGAGCTACCGATATGCTGTCGTCTACTACCAGGACTTTCTTCATTGCATCAACCTCCTTGATTATGTCTTCAGCGTGAAATATATATCCATGTGATATGTATCGGACGGAAGCGTAAAAGCTTAAGGCCTCGTGTCCGAATGGAAACAAAAAAAGCCGGGGTTTCCCCCGGCTGAAGAATGGAGCGCATACGTCTCGGGAATGTCTCACAAAAGCATTACACCGATAATCAGGACCAATTGTACAACGCCCATTGTCAGGTATTGCCAGAAATTGCCCTCTTTTTTCTCATTTTCGGGTTCAACAAAGCCGGCTTCGGCGGAAGCGGCATAATCTGCGGCGGACAACAATCGGGACTGGCTGTTATCTCCACCTGCCTGCTGTGGTGAGCCGTCAACGGCAGTATTGACTGACGGCCCTTTACCGCCAGCGGGCTGTTCAGCCGGGCCGGCCTTCAATGCGCCATCTCCCGCATTCGTTGCGGAGCCGGTATTGACTGGCGCGGAGTCTTTGGGTGCTGTGCCTGTTTTATCCAAAGGCTTGCCGTCAGGGGTGGTAACTACCGGAAGGGAGTTGTTGACGATAACGGTCACGGTCTTGGGCGTCTCCAGGTTCCCCGCCTTGTCGGCGCTCCAGTATTCGATCCGGTATTTCCCGTCTGTCGCGATACTGAACGGCAAGGGGTCGCGCTCTATCCCTTTGCCGGCAAGTCTGTATTCAGTTTTCGCAATTCCGGAGAGATTGTCTGCAGCCATGGGTACGAGGATGGTGCTGCTGTTGATGTAGAACACACCGTCGGCTTCCCGCTTTGGTGTACTGATGCTCATAGTGGACACCGGCGGCGTATTGTCCACAAGTGCGGTAAAGGAGCGGACAGTTTCCCGGTTCCCGCCCTTGTCCATACTTCGATACTCGATCAGATGGTTTCCTTCCTCAGGAATGGTAAATGGAGCTTCGTAGACGCCCCACTTGCCTCCGTCAACCCGGTATTCCGTTTCCTTCCATCCCCACAGATTGCCGGAGGCGCTGAACGCAATACTGCTCTTGCCGGTGGCGTATACCGTGCCGTCGATCCCGCTTTTCTGCCCGTCAATAGAGGCAGTTGTGCTCGGCGGTGTTGTATTGACTATCACATTTAGCGAGTGGGGCGCCTCCGGATTTCCCACCTTGTCGACACTCCGGTATTCGATCAGGTGTTTTCCTTCTCCGCTGATCGTGAACGGCTCGGATGTTCTCCAGGAGCCGCCGTCAATCCGGTGTTCGGTCGTTGCCACACCCGATTCGCTGTCGGCAGGATTCAGGGTGAAGATTGTCTTGTCGGTGACCAAAAGAGTTCCTTTTGCAGATACAATTTTCGGGGAACTCACATCAATCGTGGTTTTAGGCGGGGTTTTATCCATTGTAACAGTGACGGTTTTTGCTTCTTCGAGGTTACCGACGTTGTCTCCGCTTCTGAAGCCGATGGTGTGGGTCCCTTGCAGAGCAATGATGAAAGGGGCATAGGGAATCCACCGTCCGCCGTCAATCTGGTATTCCGTGGACTTTACCCCCGAAAGGTTGTCGCTGGCATCCAGGGTGAATGCACTTTTGCTGCCCAAGAAAATCACCCCGCCGGGCTCCATTTTTTCCGTGTTAACGGAAGCCGCTGTTACCGGCGGTGTCTTGTCGACGATCACGGCCAGAGAGCGGTCCGCTTCCATATTTCCCAATCTGTCGGTGCTCCGGTGCCCGATCAGATGCTTTCCTTCAGCATCGATGCGGAACGGTGCGTATGGCGCCCATTCCCCTCCATCGATCCGGTATTCGGTCTTTGCCACGCCGGCAAACCCGTCTTCTGCGTCTGTTGTGAAGAGCGTGGCTGCCGTTACATAAAGGGTATCGTAAGGACCGATATGGCTGGGTACCCCTGCGATTACCCTTGTGAGGGGGGGGGAGTTGTCGATCAGCAAGTCAACGGTCCTGATGTCTTCTTCATTGCCCAGATTGTCGGTACTCTTGAAGCTTACGGTATGGCGTCCCTCCGTTGCTACGGTGAAAGGCGCATAGGGGTGCCACTCCCCGTAGTCAATACTGTACTCGGTTATTGAAACACCGGATAGCATCTCCCTTGCAGAAAGGGAGAATTCAGTGGCTGTGGTAGCTGCAAAACCGCCGCTTGCAAGGGAATAACCGGGAGAGCCCAAAGTCATTTCCGTTACCGGCGGCGTGTTGTCAACCGTTACGGTTATCGCATGAGCGGTTTCCCTGTTGCCCGCCCGGTCAAACGCCCGGCAAGTTACGGAATGAGCGCCATCGGCGAGCCCTGCCAGGGTAACGGGGCTATTGCAGGGTGCCCATTCGTGGGAGCTGTCTAGCTTGCATTCTATCCCGGCCACGCCCGAAGGGTGGGCGCCCTCATCCCGGGCAGCAACGGTTATGGGGGTCTGTCCGGTTATGTAAAGGGTTCCGCTGCCTGGGAATCTGGGTTGGCCTGCATCCAATGTGCTGACAGGCGCGGTTTTGTCAATGGTGAAGCCTGACGTGAGGGAGCTGTTGTTTCCTGTCAGATCCTCTGCAATGACTGTCAGAGCATACGCTCCTTCCGCCGTTATGGGAGTGCCCGCGGCATAAGGGCGACCGTTGACCGTTATGGAAAAGGTCTTGAGGTTTTCGTCGGTCACGCTGACGGCAGGGGTTACATCTATGCCGTAGAAGGCGCCGTTGGATATGTTTGCAACCTTTATCGAAGGAGGGGTTGTGTCGATGGTAAAGTGGACGGTCTTTACGGTCTGATTGCCGGCGCGGTCAGTGGCTGTTACGCTCAGGGTATAGACCCCGTCGGCTGTCAGCGGAGTATGATCGTAGGGGATACCGTTTAAGGCAGTAATCTTTTCGGCCGGGTTGGTGTCGGACACCTTGACCTGTGGTGAAATCTCTCCGGTGTAATACATCCCATCATCAACACCGGTTATGGTCACAACGGGTGGAACATCGTCCAGAGGAACGACTATTATCTTGACTCCCGGACTTTCGTTGCCGTGAGTGTCGTAAGAGGCAACTCTCAAGCGGCGGGATACGCCGTTTTCCAGGCCGCCGATTTCCGTCCCCCTGGCAGCCGGGTCCTTGATCTCCTTGAGCAGGGTCGAGCCCAGATAAATCCGGTAGCCGGCACAATTTCCCGATACAGAGGGTGTCCAGGACAAAACCACCGTACCGGTGTCGTCTCCTTCCCTGTCCGCCGCGGCCCCACCGGTAACATCTTCCGGCGAAGCGTTTATCGCCGGATTTGATGCGCCAAAAACAGGGTTCGGAGGCCAAAGGGTACAAGTGGCCCAAAACCACAGAAACAGAAACAACCCGATATGGGCGAACTTTATTTCGCCCATTCGCCCCCATTTATCAAGCATGTTACACACCGGTTCCCCTATGAAATTTCTCTATTATTACATCCTAGGAGAACGCAGCGCAAGTTTAAATTGTTTCCATCCGGAAACGGTCCTTTTCCGCCCTGGCGGCGTCAATCTTCGGGCTTGCTTGTGCGCATGAAATTACGCAATTCTACTCGCCTACCACCATCAAGTGGTGTTCAAGTATGATCTCTTCAAATGTCATTTCCAGTAAATTGATGACAAGTTTCCGGTTGCGTAAGATTTTCCCCACTCCCAGGAGGATCTTGCATACCTCGGCCGTCTCAATACTGGCGACAAGGGCCGGGGTGAAGGATGGGTTTCCCAGATGCTGCTCCACCCCTTTCCCTTCCACCCAGCGGCTGTAAACTCTTTGAATCGTGTCATCGCCGGGGAACTGGGTGGTAACCTGGCCATACCAACCGCCGATAGCCCCGTGCACCATGGGGATGCCAAGCTCTGCGCAGGTTTCCGACAGCGCCAGCCGGGTCGGGATAGAGTCCAGGGCATCCACTGCCACATGGGCGCCATGGAGGAGTTCTTTCCCGTTTACGGGGGCATAGGCGTCCTGGATCGGGACGAGAGTCACGGCAGGGTTGATTTCGGCCACCCTTGCAGCCGCAGCCTCCACCTTGGCCCGGCCCAACGACCCGGGGCTCGACAGGATCTGTCGGTTCAGGTTGTGTTCCTCGAAAACGTCCGGGTCGATGGCGATTATTGTCCCCACCCCGAGTCTGGCCAATTCTTCGATGACGTACCCCCCCAGTCCGCCGCAACCGATGACTGCCACCTGACTGCGAAACAGTGTCAGTTGCTGACTGATGGATACGGCATGCCGGTTGCGCTGATAGCGTGCGGGGAGGAGTCCCGTTGCCAGTGCTGTCTCCTCGACACGGGCGCAGGGTACTCCGAACTGTTCCGTTGCGGCGATCTGGGAACTCCAGGGGAGGAGATCGCCATTGGCCTGTTCCTGTAAAAATTCGAGCAGCTCTGTCATGCTACCCTCCTCCGACGAGGGGGAAGAGTGAAAGGTTATCCCCGTCGTTCAGTTCCTGGTCCGGTTCCGCATGCCGGTTGTTGAGCATGATCATGCCGATCTGCTCCTCCGGGATATGGAGTTCCCTGATGACATCGGCGATGCGGGTCCCCGCCGGATAATCCCGCGTTGCAGCGGCAAAGCGCCCGACGCGGAAGGTGGCGAATAGTTTTAAGGTAATCTGCATGGCTTCTCCCGTCACGACACTCCTGCCTGATTTGGGCGGTGGCGGCGCGGGCACTGACCGTGCCCGCGCCTTGTACCAGTTCAGTGCTGTCTTTATAAACATTGCTTAAAAATCCCAGAATGCGTCGATCTCTTCGTCGGTGAAATCCCATACCGCGTTGTGGGGCGGCACCGGTTCGGTGTTGAAGAACTCGGGCAGGCGGTCGTGCTTGTTGGTGAAACCTGCCTCGATATTGAACTGCCGCTCGACCTTCAGGATATGCTTGCCGAGATTGGTGACGTCGTCGCCGGTCAGGTTGATGCCGAACCGGGCGTTGATCATGTCGATGAGGGCCGGCAGGCACTCGGGGATGTCCAGGGCGGGAAAGGCGACGAAGATGCACATCCCGGTGGAGTCGACTGCAGCGGTCGCGATCTGCAGGTTACGGGAGAGCTCTACCTGTCCCTCCTTCTTCAGCGGGTCGACATAACCGCCGACGTTGAGGATATTGGTGGCGATGGTGTAGCCGGCCGTGTGGTCGGCCCCCATGGTGCTGGTGGCGTAGGTGATGCCGATCCCCTTTACCGACCGGGGATCATAGGCCGGAATACCCTGGTTCTTTACCACCGGCACCCGGGTGATACCGTAGGCTTTGCCTACAAACCCCGCGCCGCCGCCGAGGATGCGGCCGAGCGGAGTTCCGTGGCCGATTTCCTCCCTTAGCATGCGAACAACGCCCTTGCCGTCTCCCCAGGGGAGAATGCCTGCTTCCATGGCTACGCCGAACATGACGGCGGTTTCGATGGAGTCGATGCCGATGTCGTCCATGATGTTGTCCGCCTCGGCGATGTCGTCCAGGTCGTCGATGCAGCAGTCGGCCCCAAGTCCCCAGATCGTTTCGTACTCAAAGCCTGACGTCTTATACTTCCCTTCCTTGTCGGGGTAAACCTGGGAGCACTGGATGATGCAGCCGGCGTGGCAGCCGTGCTTCGGCTTCCCCCCCCGGGCGACGATGGTATCGTGCATGGTTTCACCGGAGATCTTTTCGGCCCCCACGAACTGACCGGAGCTGAAGTTGCGGGTCGGCAGGCCGCCCGCCTCGTTAAGGATGTTGACCAGCACGTTGGTGCCGTAGGTTGGCAGACCCTCGCCGCTGACCGGATGGTCGAGCAGGGCCTTGGCGAAAGTCCGGGCCGCTGTCTTGAATTTCTCCGGATCGGCAACAGTCACGCCAGGGGCGCCCTGGTCGTCGATGGAGATGAACTTGATCTTCTTGGAGCCCATGACGGCGCCGAGACCGCCGCGGCCGTGGCTACGGATCTTGCTGTCGGGGTCTTTGACGGAGATGTTGGCCGCAGCCATCTTCAGTTCGCCGGCGGGACCGATGGTCAGGATGCCGGTCTTCTTCCCGAGCCGGGCCTCGACAGCCTCGATCACCGCGAAATTACCCTTGCCGACCAGTTCTTTCTCTTCCTGGATGGTGATCCCGTCCTTGTTGACGTGGAGGCTGTACCATTTGTCTTCCTTGGGGAGCCCTTCGATGATCAGGGCCTTGATCCCCAGGCGTGCCAGCATCTGTGCCGCGGTCCCACCGGCGTTGCTCTCCTTGATGGTACCGGTCAGGGGGCTCTTGGCGCCGGCGGAGAGACGGCCGGAATTGGCGGCCGCGGTTCCGGTAAGAAGCCCGGGGGCAAAGACCAGCTTGTTGTTTTTGCCGAGTGGGTGGCAGGTGGGTGGCACCTCTGCGG
This sequence comes from Geobacteraceae bacterium, assembly GCA_009773645.1. GTDB lineage: Bacteria > Desulfobacterota > Desulfuromonadia > Geobacterales > Geobacteraceae > WSYB01. The sequence goes on along the minus strand of WSYB01000001.1, from coordinate 67,966 downwards.
CAACGATGGTCGAGGTCAGACCGCGACCGCCGAGCCCGGCCCATGTGGTGGGGACGGTCTCAATCCTGGAGTTCAGCTCTGACATATTTACGCGTAATATCTTATCCATGGTTATCTTCTCCCAATCTTGGTTTTTGTTATAGACTCCTTTCCGAAAGGGAGGCTCCGCCGTTTCCCGCGAAACCCGTTGGCCTGGCGCCATAAGGTTTCCCTTTTAGGCTGAAAGGCTCGGAGATAATGTGCTGCTCGGGTGATGAATTGCCGAGCAATATTCCCCGCATCTGCGGGGAACTCTTCTTACATCGCCGCCTTGTAGATGCCGATGACGTTGTCCAGGGTAGCGGTGCGTGGGTTGGTCAGCATGCAGGCGTCTTTTTTAGCGTTCTCGGCCATGACCCGCAGATCGGTTTCCTTTACCCCCAGTTCAGTGAGGCCGGCCGGGATGCCGATGTCTTTGGAGAGTTTGCGGATGGCGGCAATCCCCTTGGCGGCGGCGTCCACCGGTGCAAGTCCGTCAACGTTTTCCCCCAGGGCAACGGCTATGTCGCCGAACCGCTGCGGGTTGGAGATCATGTTGAATTCGCACACGGCCGGGAGGAGGATGGCGTTGCAGACCCCGTGGGGGAGGTTGTAGAAACCACCCAGCTGGTGGGCCATGGCGTGGACGTAGCCTAAGCTGGCGTTGTTGAAGGCCATGCCGGCCAGGTATTCGGCATAGGCCATCTTGTCGCGGGCCTCAATGTTCTGGCCGTTGGCAACGGCCGGACGCAGGTAGTCGGCAACCAGCTTGATGGCCTGCAGGGCGCAGGCGTCGGTGATCGGAGTGGCGATGGTGGAGACGTACGCCTCGACCGCGTGGGTAAGGGCGTCCATGCCGGTGGCCGCGGTCAGCGAGGGGGGCATTCCCACCATCAGCAGCGGGTCGTTGATGGCGATGTTCGGGGTGCAACGCCAGTCCACTATGGCCATCTTCACGTGGGTTTCGGTGTTGGTGATGATGCAGAAGCGGGTCATCTCGCTGGCGGTGCCGGCGGTGGTGTTGATGGCGAGAAAGGGGGGCATCGGTTTGGTGGACTTGTTGACCCCTTCGAAGTCGCGAATGTGGCCGCCATTGCCGATCACCATGCCGACCCCTTTGGCGCAGTCGTGGGAGCTGCCGCCGCCGAGGGAGACGATACCGTCGCACTTGTTCTCCTGGTACACCTTCACTCCGTCATGAACGTTCGTGTCGGTTGGGTTGGGCTCTGCGCCGTCAAAGATGACTGCCTTGAGGCCGGCCTCTTCCAACTGGGCCTTGATCTGGTCGGCAACCCCGAGCTTGGAGAGCCCGGCGTCGGTGACGATCAGGAGCTTGGTCGCGCCGAGCGCCTTGGCCTGCGTGCCCGTCTCCTTCGAGCAACCTACCCCCATCAAGGAAACGGTCGGAATGTAAAATCCAAATGTTTGATCTGCTAATGCCATGTTTACTTCCTCCTTTTTGTTATTATGTTGCTACCCGGGATGCGATGTAAGCGTTGTGTTGCATACGATTTCCTAAAACACTTTTTTATGTAACGCAATCCCTGTACCAATTATCTCACCAATAACTACTTTTTCAATCCGCCCTGCAATTACAAGGAAATACCATGGGTATTGTCGTAGTTGCCGAAAACAAACACGAGAACACCGTTCTATATAGGAACAGTTTTACTGTTCCATTCTGGCACATATGTAATGTTATGGAACGGCTCCATTGCCGTTCCCGGGCAGGGTGACGACTCCCTTCAGGCTTTTCTCGGCATGCCGGCAAAAATGCCTCATCCCCTTGCCGTTCGGCCGTCAGGCGATCCCGAAAGAGGGAAGGCGCACCCCCTCCGGCGCTCTTTTCGTGGGAATTGGTATTGAAATTGCCTTGTATACAGAGAGAAAGGGTTCATAAGGGATCGACAAGGAACTGATTGACTCTAACGGCAGGAAAGGGGAGGGAAAAACATGCTCTTACAATCTCTGGCGGCATCCCATGCAGATGCCCCACAACTTGCCCCTGCGCTCCGGGACTACCCCTCGAAACTCTTCGTCGAGACGACCAGCCGCTGCAATCTGAACTGTATCATGTGCATGAAACAGAATCCGAACAGCGCCACCATTGACGGTGATCTGGAGCTGGCAACCTTCGAAGCGCTGGAAAGCACGTTTCCCCACCTGGACGCATTGGTGTTGAACGGGATCGGCGAGCCGCTGCTCAACTCTCACCTGGAACAGTTCATCTCCCGGGCAAGAAAACTGATGCCGGCAGAGAGCTGGATCGGGTTCCAGACCAACGGTATTCTCCTCACCGGGTTGCGTGCCATGACACTCGTCGATGCGGGGGTTGACAAGATATGCCTGTCGATGGACGGCGTTTCTCCCGCGACCTACGGTTCAATCCGTGCGGGGGGGCAAGTGCTCGATCTGGAATTGGCCTTCACCGCCATCGTCTCTGCCAAGGCCGTATATTCCCGGCCCGACCTGCAGGTCGGTATGGAATATGTCGTCATGCGCGACAACCTGGAGGAACTTCCCGCTGCACTTCACTGGGCCGCTGCACGGGGGGCGACCTTCGCCATTGTCTCCCATCTCCACCCGTTCGACGAATCCCATCTCGCACAGCGTGCCTATGACACCTGTACGGATGAGGCCATCTCACTATTTCATGTCTGGAAGAGTAAAGCTGACATCGCCGGCGTGGATATCCACCGCTATTTCGAGCTCCTCTGGAAATACTGCAAGACCGCCGAGGAACAGCGGATCGTGAATTTCGTTGAAGCCATGAGGGCCGATGCCCAGTATCGGGGCATCACCCTTGACCTGAAACGGCTCTTTGCCCTGGACTATTCGCAGATGGAAGAGGTTGACGCGGTATTTGACCGGGCTCGGGAGGTTGCACGGGAAACAGGGCTCGACCTGAGTCTCCCCGAAATAGTGCCGCGGGGGAGACGGGGGTGCGATTTTGTCGAACAGGGAGGAGCATTCGTCTCATGGGACGGCAAGATGCATCCCTGCTATAACCTGTGGCATCAGTGCCGCTCTTTCGCCAACGGCTGGCCGCACCCCGTACAGCCTAGGGTATTCGGCAACGTCGTAGAAAGAGGGATACTCGACATATGGAACAGCAAGGAGTTCCGTACCTACCGGGAAAACGTCCTGCGGCACGACTATCCTTCCTGTGCCGCCTGCAACTTCGCCCCCTGCGACTATCTGCAGAAGGAAGAATTCGACCAGGACTGCTACATTAATTCGGAGCCGTGCGGCAGCTGCCTCTGGAGTTCGGGAGTTTTCCGATGTCTGGACTAACTCTCTCTCTTCGCCGGTCAGGCGGATAACTCGTTTTGCCGGCCTGCGTCGTAAATGCCGAGAAGACCAATAAATCATACGTCACCGCCCCCCCGTCCAAGGAAAATGTTGTTGACAAAATTACTAGTAAAACAGATAATTTCATGAGAAACAAACCCCAACTCCGGAAGAAATTGAGGAGTTTTATTGCGTGTCACCTCTTAGTATTGCAGTAATTGAACAGGCCTGGAACCGGTACATCGAAAACGGTGTACTTGACGTCCAGCAGCTACGGCCCGAAGTGGCGAACTCCTGGCGGCGCTGTAACAAACTCAACGTCAACCCTTTTCAGGATACGGATGGTTGCATCAACCAACTGGAGCTCAGGGAACGCCTTTACAGGAAGCAGCACCTGGTGAAGGTAGCCCGCCCGTTCATGGACAACCTGTACAATTTTGTCAGGGGATCAGGGTTTCAGGTGGTTCTGACCGATGAACAGGGATTTCTGCTCGAGGTGCTGGGCGATAATGAAATCGTATCCAGGACCAGGGAGGTGCTTCTTTGCCCCGGAGGCAACTGGAGCGAGGCGGCAAAGGGTACGAATGCCATCGGTACGGCAATAATGGAGAAGAAACCCGTACAGATATACGCTTGGGAGCATTACTGCCAGCCCCATCACTTCCTGACCTGTTCGGCATCGCCTATATATGATCCGGAAGGGGCTATGGCAGGAATCCTTGATATAAGCGGCGATTACCGCTTTGCCAATGCCCACACCCTTGGCATGGTCGTAGCCGCAGTCAATGCCATAGAAAACCAGCTCCGTTTGCAAAAAGCCACCGACAAACTCTATATGGCCTACCGATACTCCAATACCCTTCTTGAAAACATGTCCGATGGACTCATTTCAATCAATAACAACGGTATCGTGACGGAAATCAACGCAAAGGGGGCGGAGATCTTCGGAGTGAATCCGGCCCTCGTTAAGGGCCGACATGTGGAGCAGGTATACAACGCTCGACCGACGATTCTGCAAGTCCTCTCGGACGGAGTGGAGTACGAGGACAGGGAAATCATAATTGAGAAGATGGGGAAGAAGATATACAGCTCCGCCTCGCTGCTGCGGGACGATTCCGGAGGGATCATAGGCGCGGTGGCGGTCTTCCGCGAGATGAACAACCGGCAGCCGGCAAAGCGTCCGACGATCCTCCATTCACACTTCTATACATTTGACGATATTGTCGGGGAGAGTTCGGCCATTGCAGCATCCAAGGAGTGGGCCAGACTGGCGGCCGCCAGTTCCTCGACCATCCTCATTAACGGTGAAAGCGGGACCGGCAAGGAACTCTTCGCCCAAGCCATTCACAATGCCAGTCCGAGAAGGGACCGCCAGTTCATTGCCATCAACTGTGCCGCTTTGCCGGAAAACCTCATCGAGAGCGAGCTGTTTGGTTACGAAGAGGGGGCTTTTACCGGTGCGAAAAGGGGAGGGCAGGCGGGCAAGTTCGAGATTGCCGATAGCGGCACGATTTTTCTTGATGAAATCGGCGACATGTCTCTCAGCGTGCAGGCGAAGCTGTTGCGGGTGATCCAGGAGAAGAAGGTCGCCCGAATCGGCTCCGCCAAGGAAAGGCAGGTCGATATCCGGATTATCGCCGCCACCCATAAGGACCTGAATGCCGAGGCGCAGAACGGGAATTTCAGGCAGGACCTCTACTACCGGCTGAACGTCCTGGGCATACGAATTCCATCACTGCGGGAAAGAATCGAAGACCTCCCCATTCTCACCGGGCATCTGGCGCAGAAGATCGCGATAAAGCTCAACAGAAACGCGATCCATATCCAGGATGGTTTTTTGAGAAAAATCCAGTCGCACACCTGGCCCGGCAATATCAGGGAACTTGAGAATGCGATTGAGAGGGCGATAATTCGGGCGGGAGAGGACGGTATTCTGACTGCTGAACTGCTGGACTTCCATAGCCGGGAGCTGCCGAAAATGGAAGCAAAGATAACCCAAATCAAGTCCTTGCGGGAAGTTGAGAACGATGTCATCTCAGAAGCCCTGGCGTTTTACGAAGGAAATATTCAGAAGGCTGCCGCCAAGCTGGGCATCGGCAGAAATACCCTTTATCGCAAGATGAAAGAGTACGGCATCTCCTGACAGCTTGCCACAATGGATTGCTCCAGTAAGCGTGAGAACAATAATAAAAGCCCGTGAATTCTACCTTCATGGGCTTTTTTGTTACCAGTCTGTTTCAAGAAAAAGAAGTTAAACTTGGTGCGGTCAGGGAGAGTCGAACTCCCACGGGGGAACCCCCGCCAGCCCCTCAAGCTGGTGCGTCTACCAATTCCGCCATGACCGCGCTGCAAAGTGCACGAAAAGTGTGCCTAAAAACTGAGTGAAAACAGCCTGAAATAACGACTGATTAAAGATTTGATTCCCTCAAGACGGCGTGTCTGCCAATTCCACCACTTCGGCAGGAAAGAGCAATCTATTTATCATTAAGCCTGCTGGGTGTCAACAGGAAATTGAATATGACTTTACTTTTTAGGCGTTGCCGGCGCCTGGGGAGTTTGTGGCGCCTGCGGTGCCGGTTGCGGTGTTGCAGCCGGGACGGTTGCCGGTTTTCCCGGTTGCTGTGCAGGAAGCGCTGGTTTCTGTGGTGCAACCTTGGAAGTTCCTTTGGACGACATAATGGAGGAACTGCCCGGTTGACCGGATAAGTATGCCAGGGTAAGAGAGGTCAGCATGAAGATGATGGCGGCGCCGGTGGTCAGTTTGCTCATAAAGGTGCTTCCGCCGCCCGCACCGAATACCGACTGACTCCCGCTGGCGCCAAAGGATGCGCCCATTTCCGCACCTTTTCCCGATTGCAGAAGAACAATCGCAATCAGGGCAATGCTTACCGTGATGTGAAGTATGATCAGAAAGATTGTCATTATCGGGTTTTCCTCCGGAACAATTAACAAGCAATACTTAATAGCATAACAGCCAAAAAAATCAAAGTATTATTTATTTACATCCGGAAACTCCGGATGAGAAACTAATTACTCTTCAAAACGGACAATGGAAGCGAATGAGTCGGCTTTGAGACTGGCGCCCCCTACCAACGCTCCGTCAATGTCCGGCTGGGCCATGAGTCCCTTGATATTGTCCGGTTTCACGCTGCCACCGTAAAGTATCCTTATGTTGTCGGCTTCCTCCCGACCGAAGAGTTCCGCTACGACTCCTCTGATAAAGGAATGGACCTCCTGGGCCTGGCTGTCGGAAGCTGTTTTGCCGGTGCCGATCGCCCAGACCGGTTCATAGGCTATGACGGCCTTGTCGAGCTGTTCCTTTGTTACGCCGGACAGGCCGCCTGTCACCTGCTTTTTTATGACGTCGAAAGTTTTTCCCGCCTCCCGTTCCGCAAGGGTTTCCCCTATGCAGAACAGCACGGAAAGGTTTGCTTTTAGTGCAGCCTTGACCTTTTTGTTTACTGTTTCATCGGTTTCGCTGAAGTATTGCCGCCGCTCCGAGTGGCCTATAATAACATGGCTGCAGCCGGCATCCAGGAGCATTTTTGGGGAAACTTCGCCGGTAAATGCTCCTTCTTCCTCCCAGAAACAGTCCTGGCCGGAGAGGAGGATGTTGGTGTCCGTAAGGGCCTTCTTTACGTTTGCAAGGACAGTGAAAACCGGTGCGACGACGATTTCCACACTACGTACGTCCTTGACCAGGGATTTTAGGCCATCTACCAGTGTGATCGCCTCATCGGTGGTCTTATAGAGCTTCCAGTTGCCGGCTATAAGGGGTGTGCGCATAAAAATCTCCAAGGGCGTGAAAGGTGAAGGGTGAAAGGTGAATCGGAAAGATATTTATTCACTTTTCACTGTTCACTCTTCACTGATTTTTTATTTGGTGCCGTTTTCTTCCAGCACTTTAATGCCGGGAAGTTTTTTCCCTTCCAGAAGCTCCAGGAAAGCGCCACCGCCGGTGGATATATAGCTGATCTTGGCATATTCACCGGCACGATGCACGGCCACGTCTGTATCGCCGCCCCCCACGATGGTGAGGGCATAGGAGTTGGCCACTGCGCTAACCATGGCAAAGGTCCCACGAGAGAAAGCGTCCATTTCAAATACACCCATGGGACCGTTCCAGATGATGGTCTTGGCGTTTTGCAACGCTTCCGCGAAGAGGGTGACCGTTGCGGGTCCGATATCGAGGGCCATCCACCCCTCGGGTATTTCCTGTATGGTGGTTACCTTGGTTTCCGCTTCCGGGTTGAACTGGTCTGCCACAACGCAATCAACCGGCAGATAGAATTTGATCCCGTTTTCCCTCGCCTTGTTATACGTCTTGCGCGCTGTTTCAATGAGGTCTTCTTCCACCAGCGATTTTCCCACATTGTAGCCAAGCGCTTTCAGGAATGTGAATGCCATCCCGCCGCCGATAATGATCTTGTCCACCTTGGTGCAGAGATTCTCCAGTACCTCCAGCTTGCCGGACACCTTTGCCCCCCCGAGAATGGCTACCAGAGGCCTGATCGGATTTTTCATGGCTTTTTCAAAGTAGTTCATCTCATTCTTCATGAGAAATCCGGCAACCACGTCCGGAAAGAATTTGGTTATAGCTTCGACCGAAGCGTGGGCGCGGTGGGAAACGGCAAAGGCGTCGTTAACATATATATCGCAATTGTCGGCAAGGGCTCGGGCAAAATTCTCATCATTTTTTTCTTCGCCGGGATAAAAGCGGAGATTTTCCAGCATCACCACATCGCCGGGTTTCATGGCGTTAATGATCTTTTCCACGTCGTCGCCGATACAGTCCGGGGCGAGGGTAACCTCCTTGCCGAGGAGGCGGGAAAGTCTTTTGGCCGCAGGGGCCATGGAGTATTTGGGTTTTCTTTCCCCTTTGGGGCGCCCCAGGTGGGAGGCAAGGATGACTTTAGCATTAAAGTCCAGGGCGTAGTTTATGGTAGGGAGGACCGCCCTGATCCGGGTGTCTTCGGTGATATTCTGATTTTCGTCGAGGGGAACATTGAAGTCGACCCTCATGAATACTTTTTTTTCTCTAAGGTCTTCTATCTCATCAATATAACGGATCGCCATAAACCCTCCAAAAATATTTGTATGAGTTGTCGAAATGCACTGGCAGGTGTTTCCAGGGGGTAAAAATAAAAAGGGGGGAATTACCCCCCCTGCATATTGTTAACTTTTACACTCCGATGAGCTTTATGAGGTCAACAACCCTCTGGGAAAAACCGGTTTCGTTATCGTACCAGGAGAGCACCTTGACCATATTGCCGTCAATGACTTTGGTGCATTGACTGTCGACAATCGAGGAAAGCGGGTTGCCGTTAAAGTCGCAGGAGACCAGCGACTCTTCGGAGTAGCCGAGAATACCCTTGAGAGCGCCGCGGGAAGCCTTGCTGAGGGCGGCGTTCACCTTCTCAGCATCGGTTTTCTTGGAAAGTAAGGCGACGAGGTCCACCACCGAAACGTTCGGGGTTGGTACACGTATCGCCATGCCGTCCAGCTTCCCTTTCAGCTCGGGCAGCACCAGGGAAACGGCCTTGGCAGCACCGGTAGTGGTCGGTATCATGGAAAGCGCCGCAGCCCTGGCCCGGCGCAGGTCTTTATGCGGCAGGTCGAGAATCTGCTGGTCGTTGGTGTAAGAGTGGACGGTAGTAACAAGGCCCTTTTCGATGCCGAAGTTTTCGTGGAGCACTTTTGCCACAGGGGCAAGGCAGTTGGTGGTGCAGGAGGCATTGGAGATGATATTATGCTTTTTGGGGTCATATGATTGGTGATTGACGCCTATGACTATGGTGATATCCGGGTCAGTGGCGGGTGCGGAAATGATGACTTTCTTTGCTCCTGCCTTGAGATGCAGGGCTGCCTTGTCGCGAGCGGTGAAAAGCCCGGTGGATTCCAGCACCACATCGATTTTTTCCTTTTTCCACGGGAGTTCTTCCGGGTTTTTGACCGCCAGGACTTTGATGGCCTTGCCGTTTACAATCAGTTCGTCCCCTTTCACCTCAACTTTACCTGGGAAAATGCCATGGACTGAATCATATTTCAGCAGGTGGGCCAGGGTTTTTGCATCGGTTAGATCGTTGATGGCAACAAACTCGATCCCTTTTTCCTTGATAGCAGCCCTTACCACACTGCGACCGATTCTGCCGAAACCGTTAATTGCAACTCTTAAAGCCATTGATCCCCTCCTCTTATAGATTAGATATGCATTGAAGCTTCTATTCTGCACAATTTGGCATAATAAACAAATTGTTAAATTCCAGTCAACATTTTTATTCAAGATAAAATATGTGAAGCCGAGCCGTATAAACTTAAAATATCGGATATTTTTTTTCTATAGCGAAACGGTTCATATTGAAGTTATAATAATTTTACCGTTCATATATGCACAACCACCTCAAAAAACTATAAATATTACTTAAATTGTGATAATGTTGACAGCTCCAATGTTAATAATATCTTATAAACACAAAAACGACATATGAAAAACACGCTGGAAAAAAGGATAATCCTTTTTTCGTTCATAATCCTCTTTCTCACGATCCTCGCAAATACCGGCATGGATATCGCCGCATACCGGCGGGACTATAAAAAGGCCCTCATTTTCAGCTCCCAAAGTCTTGGCGCATCACTTAAGGGTAATATTGAAAAGGTCATCGGCCTGGGCATCGATATCAAAGACATTCCCGGGATTACCGAAAAATGCCGGGAAGTGGTGGGGGCCAATCCACCGGCCGGCGACTACTGCGTAATCACTGATATGGAAGGGAAGACCCTGTTTCTCAGTGATCCCTTCTTTAACAGCCTCCCTTTCAACCATATTGTGGAATCCCTTACTTTGAACGCACAGAAACAAGTCCGTCTTATAGGCGTTGACAGACGTTATTACGATACGGTCACCCCGATAAAATCTCCCGATGGCAAACATCTTGCCCTTATCCACATCGGTTTTCCGGAGAACGAGGTTTCCAATAAAATCGAAAAGATGATACTTCGTTCCATCTTTATCCTCCTTTTCTTTTTTCTCGTTGCGTTTACCCTTGTGGTGGTTTTTGTGAAAAAAAGCATCATGCAGCCGATTTCTTCTCTGCTGAACGGCGTTAAAAAGATCTCCGAAGGCGCGTTTGACACACGAATAGAAGAGGTTCCGGTTTACGAATTCAATGAGCTGGCAAAAAATATCAACTTCATGTCCGAATCCCTTAAATTTCGGGAAGAGGAGGTACAAAAAAGCTATAGAGATCTGGAGGGCGCACATAACAAGCTTCACTCCTCATATCTGAAACTGGAGAGTCTGAGCCTGGAACTGGAAAGGTCGGAAGAGCTCTATAAATCCCTCATGGAGGATTCAGGCGATGCCATCGTGGTTATCGGTGACGACGAAATCGTCAAGATGGTTAATAAGCTGGCTGAAGAGTTTTTCGGCTATGCCGCCCAGGAAATGGTTGGTCTGCCATTGACCAAGCTGCTCTTGTTACTGGATGTGGAAAACATTCCGAGAATGCACAAGATGTTCAAAGATGCCCTCAATGGCTTGCACATCGCCGAAGAGATGCAGTTTGTGAAAAAGGATGGGGAGTCGGTGCTGGGAAGGGTTAATGTCAGCAGTATAAAAAGCGGTAGTGAACGACTGGTTCAGGCCATATTCCGGGATATAACCAAGGAGAGGGAGATTCTGAACAATCTGGGGAAGAGCGCCGCTGATCTGGCAAGGCTCAATAAAATGAAAGATTCTTTCCTGGGGCTCGCTTCCCACGAGTTGAAAACACCTTTGACCGTAATAATGGGATATGCCGAACTGATCTTGACGGATATGGACGACAAGGTTGACAAGACAGTGCTCGAAATGGTGGAGAATATCGCCAATGCCGCAGCCCGGCTGGATAATATAATCAAGGATATGGTGGACGTATCCATGATTGATGAAAAGAGACTTCAGCTCAAGCTGGATGATGTCAACCTGAATCACATTGTTGAGTCAACCGTCAATGAGCTGCGGTTCTTTTTTTCCATGAGGAAGCAAGGGCTGGTTTTGCAGCTGGATGAATCCATTCCGACTATCAGAGGGGATAGCTTGAGACTCATGCAGCTTTTGTCGAATGTATTGGGCAATGCCATAAAGTTTACCCCTGACGGCGGCTGTATAACCGTTTCCACCAGCGCCAAGTACCTGCTTCGCAGCAAGCAGAGCGACGATTCCGATCACATGAAACCGGTAGTGAATATCGGCAAGGAACACCACCTCTATGTGGAAGTTACCGTCAAGGATACCGGCATCGGAATTGACAGAGAAGATCAGCTTCGTATTTTTGAGAAGTTTTACGAGGCAGGAAAAATTGAAGAGCACAGCTCCGGTAAGGTTGCATTCAAGGCCAAGGGCGCAGGGCTGGGGCTCGCCATTGCCAAGGGGATTGTTGAAATGCACGGCGGAGAGATTTGGGTTGAATCGCCCGGCTACAACCCTTCCCAGTACCCCGGCTCCACCTTCCATATTCTCCTCCCCCTGAATCCGCTTATTGGAGACGCATCGCTGGATTATATGAATCTGCTGAGGTAACCGTCCCCAAGTTTAATCTTGAATCTCACCCCGGTTTCCTGTATATAGATGAAGTTCTGCCCGATGGCTCAGGACGTGAGTCCGGCCGTTACCGCCGCGGATTTATCGCGAGAACGGCAAGAGAGCCTGGGAACCCGTATTTTATCATATCTGTTATGAGCGACGTCCTCTAGCTGTTAATCGCGGCCGGAATGCGTTTGACATTGAGAAGCAGGCGTCAAGGAGGGAACGTGCGGGTTTGCCTGCTTGCCAGCGGCAGCAAGGGCAATGCTATTTTTGTTGAGGCAGGCTCGACCAAAATCCTTGTGGACGCCGGGCTTTCCGCCCGTGAGGTACTGCACAGACTGGCTCTTATCGGTATCGACGGCACGGAACTGGACGCCATTCTCATCAGCCATGAGCACTCGGACCACATAAGAGGCGCCGGCGCCCTGTCGCGAAAACTCAGGATACCTCTCCTTATCAGTTATCCAACCAGCAGGGAGTGTCTCTCATTCATTGGAAAAACGGAACTCGTAGAATTTGAATCCGGCTACCCCTTTACACTCAAGGATATTCAGATCGATCCTTTTCCCACTACCCATGACGCTTGCGATCCGGTAGGTTTCCTGATCGAGTGCCTTGACGGCAGAATCGGAATAGCCACCGACCTGGGCACGGCTACCGGATTGGTAAAGGACAAGCTTAAGGGGTGCCGGGCCCTGGTGTTGGAATCCAACCACGATGAAGAAATGCTGTTGAACGGCCCATACCCATGGCACTTGAAACAGCGGATAAAATCCCGTCACGGCCACCTGTCCAATCTTGAGTCAGCAGCGCTCCTCGACGAGATCATTCACCCGGGACTCGAAGGGATTTTTCTGGCTCATCTATCCGAGGTCAACAACGACCCCGCAGTTGCCCTCGGCGTTGCCTCGGCCATGCTTGCAGGTCAAAACGTCTGCTCGCCGCAGCTTTTCATCGGCGAACAGCACCGGGTCAGCGGGGTTTTAAAATGGCAAACGTAGGGGCAGGTCTTGCGCCTGCCCAACCATGGCCGCCAACTGAAACGTGCACCCGCAAGGGGTGCCCCTACATGAATATACCGAAGGGAGATTGATCCGTGATAGAACGCTACAGCAGACCAGAAATGGCCCGGATATGGGAACCGGAAAACCGCTACCAGAAGTGGCTTGATATAGAGATTTACGCCTGCGAGGCCCACGCCCGGATGGGTACCATCCCGATGGAAGCGGTGGACCGGATCAGGACAAAGGCACGATTCGACGTCTCCCGCATCGATGAGATAGAAAAGGTGGTCAAGCATGACGTGATCGCCTTTCTCACGTCGGTGGCCGACTACATCGGCGACGACTCCCGTTTCGTCCACCTGGGGCTCACCTCGTCGGACGTCCTCGACACCTCCTTTGCCATGCTGCTGGCAGAGGCGAGCGACCTGATCATCGCCGACATCAGGCGGCTCATGGAGGCCATCAAAAAGAGGGCGTTTGAACACAAAAACACTCCGATGATGGGCCGTTCCCACGGCATCCATGCCGAGCCGGTCACGTTCGGGCTCAAGATGGCGCTCTGGTACGATGAAATGCGCAGAAACCTCAGGCGGATGGAATCGGCCAGGGAGACCATCGCCTACGGCAAGATTTCCGGCGCAGTCGGCACTTTTGCCAATATCGATCCCAAGGTGGAGGAGTTTGTCTGCACCAAGGCGGGTCTCAAGCCGGCACCCTGTTCCACCCAGATTATCCAGCGTGACCGGCATGCGGAATTTTTTTCCACCCTGGCAATTATTGCCTCATCCATCGAGAAGTTTGCCGTGGAAATCCGCCATCTGCAGCGGACCGAGGTGCTGGAGGCGGAGGAGTTTTTCAGTAAGGGACAGAAGGGCTCTTCGGCAATGCCCCACAAGCGGAACCCGGTCCTTTCGGAGAACCTCTCCGGCCTGGCGCGGTTGATTCGCGGATATGCCGTCTCCGCCATGGAGAACATTCCTCTCTGGCACGAGCGGGACATCTCCCACTCTTCGGTGGAAAGGGTGATCGGCCCCGACGCAACCATCCTGTTGGACTTCATGCTGAACCGCACCGCAGGTCTCATTGAAAACCTGGTGGTGTACCCGGAAAACATGATGCGGAACCTGAACCTCATGCGGGGGTTGATATTTTCCCAGCGGGTCCTCCTGGCCCTTGCCGAAAAGGGGGCGTCGCGGGAAAACGCCTATGCCCTGGTCCAGCGCAACGCCATGAAGGTCTGGGAAGAGGGAAAAGACTTCCAGGCCGAACTCCTGAACGATGCAGAGGTGCGCAACTACCTCTCCGAAGGGGAAATACGGGAGAAGTTCGATCTCGGCTACCACTTAAAACACGTCGATACCATTTTCAAGAGGGTATTCGGTGAATAAAATACTGGATTTCTACCGGCTCCAGGAAACCGACGGCCTCTACCTTTTCTGGCTGAAGGAAATTCTGGTGGCGACCGTCATATTTGCGGTTTTCTGGGGCCTCTCCCGGCTGCTCCGCTACCTTCTCGTCACCTGGGGGCCACGATTCACCTCCTTCACCAGTACCGATCTGGATGACCGCATCCTCTTGCGCATAACGCCGCCGGCTTCTCTTCTGGTGGTGTTTGCCGGCCTCTATTACGCCGTCAGATCACTTCCGCTCCCGGACAAGGTCCAACTGGCCGTCTCCGGCGCCATCTTTGTGGTAAATATCATCATCTTTACCAACATCGCCTACCGCGCAACGGACGAACTCCTCAACTGGTACGCCTCCCGTCTGGCCGAAAAGGACAGGGGTGGGCTTGACCGACAACTGATCCCGCTGCTGGAAAAGATCATCACCATTTTCCTGATCGGCACCGCCCTCATCATTACCCTCAAACACTTCAACTATGACATCCTCTCCCTGGTCACCGCCCTCGGGATCGGCTCTCTGGCCATCGGGATGGCGGCCAAGGATACCCTGGCCAACATGATATCGGGATTTACCCTGATGATCGACCGCCCATTTCGTATTGGCGACCGGATTCAGCTGACTTCGGGCCAGTGGGGGGATGTGGAAGATATCGGACTGCGCAGCACCAAGATCAAGACTGTTGATAATACTCTCCTCATCATCCCAAATTCAGACCTCTGCAATACCACCCTTGTCAATATGGCGTTTCCCGATGTCCGCTCCAAGGGGCGCATCAACGTGGGGATTGCCTACGGCAGCGACGTGACACGGGTCAAACAGCTTCTTGTGGAGATTGCCCTGGAAGTCCCGGAAGTGCTGAAAGACCCGGCACCGGAGGCGTTCTTTGTTTCCTTTGGCGACAGCGCCCTCAACATGTCGCTCTTTTTCTGGGTGGATGACTACACAAAGGTATTCCCGGTGACGGACAAGATAAGCACGTTGATTTGTGACCGTTTCCGGGAAAGAGGCATTGAGATACCGTATCCGACCAGGACGGTATTGCTGGAAAAGGAAGGATAATGGCCCACAGAATCGAAGTTGCCCTTAAAGACAGTGTCCGCGACGCCCGCGGCGAACGGATCAAGCGGGAGATCGAGCATTTCCTCCGCCTGCCGGTGGAGAGAGTCCGCACCATAGACGTTTACACCGTGGACGCCGCACTTTCCGAAATGGAACTGGAAAAGGCCGCCTCCGAACCTTATTGCGACCCGGTTATCCAGACGTACGGCATCGACCACCCGCAGGCTGCGGATTTCGATTTCCTCGTGGAGGTAGGCTTTCGTCCCGGTGTGACCGACAATGTGGGACGTACCGCAAGGGAGGCGATCGAGTACATCACCGGCCGGCCGTTCCGGGCGGGCGAGGGGGTCTACACGTCGGTCCAGTACCTGATTTCCGGGCGCCTCGCCGTTGCCGACGTGGAGCGGATTGCCACCGATCTCCTCTGCAATACGCTCATCCAGCGTTACCAGGTCGTGGATAGTGCAACTTTTGCGGTCCAGGGGGGGATGCCGGTCTATGTGCCGAAGGTCGAGGTAGGGACGCAGCATGCTGCGGCCGTACGGGAAATAGACCTGAACGTCTCGGATGAAGAGCTCGTCAGAATCAGCCGGGACGGGGTGCTGGCGCTCTCCCTGGAGGAGATGCGGATCATCCGGGATCACTACCGCGACCCGCAGGTGCAGGAGGAGCGGCGTAAGATGGAGCTGGGCGCAAAGCCCACCGACGTTGAGCTGGAGTGTCTGGCCCAGACCTGGTCGGAGCACTGCAAGCACAAGATTTTTGCCGGCACTGTCCACTACGAGGACGAACAGGGAAACAAACAGGAGATCCGCTCCCTCTTCAAATCGTTCATCCAGCGCACTACCAGCGACGTGCGGGAGAAGCTGGGTGCCAATGATTTCTGTCTTTCGGTCTTCAAGGATAACGCAGGGGTGATCAGGTTCAATGACACCCACTCCCTGGTCTTCAAGGTGGAAACCCACAACTCCCCGTCGGCCCTCGACCCTTACGGCGGTGCGCTTACCGGCATCGTCGGAGTCAATCGCGACCCGTTCGGGACCGGCAAGGGCGCCAGCCTGATTTTCAACACCGACGTCTTCTGTTTTGCCGATCCGTTCTACGCGAAGCCTCTGCCGTCGCGCCTCCTCCATCCACGCCGCATCTTTGAGGGAGTTGTGGAAGGGGTAGAACACGGCGGCAACAAGAGCGGGATACCCACCGTCAACGGTTCCCTGGTTTTCGACGAGCGTTTCGCCGGCAAGCCGCTGGTCTTCTGCGGCACCGCCGGGATCATGCCGGCGGAGATCAACGGCGAGCCCAGCTTTGAGAAGTCCATCAGCCCGGGGGACCTGATCGTCATGACCGGCGGCCGGATCGGCAAGGACGGCATTCACGGGGCAACCTTTTCCTCCGAGGAGCTGTCCGAGTCGTCGCCCGTATCGGCGGTACAGATCGGCGACCCGATAACCCAGAAGCGGATGTTCGACTTCCTTATCCGGGCCAGGGACAAAGGGCTCTATCGCTTCATCACCGACAACGGCGCCGGCGGGCTCTCTTCGTCCATCGGCGAGATGTCCGGGGAATGCGGCGGCTGCCGTATGGATATCTCCAAGGCGCCGCTCAAATATCCCGGTCTGAATCCATGGGAGATACTTATCTCCGAGGCCCAGGAGCGGATGTCCCTGGCCGTTCCGCCGGAACGGATCGATGAATTCATGGCGATGGCCCGGCGCTTCGGCGTGGAGGCGACGGTCCTGGGTGAGTTTACGGACTCGGGGTACTTCCATATCCTCTTCGGCGACCGCACCGTCGCCTACCTCCCGGTTGCGTTCATGCACGAGGGGCTCCCTCCCATGCAACTGCCGGCGAAATGGGAGCCTCCACGGCACGAGGAGCCGCACGTCGTGGTGACCGAGAACCTGACTGCCGATCTGATCTCCCTTCTCTCCTCACTCAACATCTGCTCCAAGGAGTCCGTGGTTCGCCGTTACGACCACGAGGTGCAGGGAGGCTCAGTGGTCAAGCCCTTCACCGGCGTGGCCGACGACGGGCCGTCCGATGCTGCGGTGGTGCGTCCCATCCTCGATTCCTTCGAGGGGGTGGTGGTGGCCCACGGCATCTGTCCCCGTTACAGCGACATCGATACCTACCATATGACCGCCAATGCCATCGATGAGGGGCTGCGCAATTACGTGGCGGTCGGCGGCTCCCTCGATCTCGTCGCCGGACTCGACAACTTCTGCTGGTGCGATCCGGTCCTGTCGGAGAAGACCCCCGACGGCCCCTACAAGATGGCCCAGCTGGTGCGGGCGAACCAGGCCCTCTATGACGTCTGCCTCGCCTATAATCTACCGCTCATTTCCGGCAAGGACTCGATGAAGAACGATTTCTACGACGGGGGGACCAAGATATCCATCCCGCCGACCATCCTCTTCTCGGTGATCGGAAAGATAGAGGATGCGCGCAAGGCGGTCACCATGGACGTCAAACGGCCCGGTGACATCGTCTATCTCCTCGGCAAGACCGGAGACGAGCTGGGAGGGTCTGAATATTTTGCCCTGAAGGGGGCCATCGGCAACAAGGTGCCGGTGGTCGACACGACCAAGGCATACAAACGCTACCAGGCCTATCACCTGGCGGTCACGCAGGGACTGGTGGCCTCCTGCCACGACCTCTCCGACGGAGGGCTGGCCGTGGCAGCGGCCGAGTCGGCCTTTGCCGGCGGCTTCGGCTTCGGCCTGGACCTCAGCCGGGTGCTCTGGAAGGGGAATGAGTCGGACCGCAATGACGTGACGCTCCTCTTCTCCGAATCCGCCTCGCGTCATCTGGTCACCGTCCATCCCGAAAAGCGGGACGAGTTCGAGGCGGTCATGAGCGGCAATTGCTTTGCCTCGATTGGTGTCGTGACGGAGGAGCCCGACCTCGCCATTACCGGCTTGAACGGATCGACCGTTGTCAAGGCGGACCTGGCCGAACTGAAGGAAGCATGGCAAAAAACCTTGAGGGAACTCTGAGATGGTACAGAAAACACGCGCGATCGTCATTACCGGCAACGGCACCAACTGCGAGAGGGAGGCGGCCCATGCCTGCAGGCTGGGGGGGTTCGACGAGACCGTCATCGCCCACATCTCCGACCTTCTGGCGGGAGATATCCGGCTGGATGACTTCCATTTTCTCAATCTGACCGGCGGCTTTCTCGACGGAGACGACCTGGGGAG
This sequence comes from Geobacteraceae bacterium, assembly GCA_009773645.1. Lineage (GTDB taxonomy): Bacteria > Desulfobacterota > Desulfuromonadia > Geobacterales > Geobacteraceae > WSYB01. Next base: position 49,424 of record WSYB01000001.1, on the reverse strand, counting down.
CGCCAAGGCCCAGGCGAACCGCTTCAAATACGCCAGGGTGGACGAGCTGGCCGAGCACCTGTTCGACCAGCTTCTGCGCTTTATCAACGACGGCAAGCCGATACTAGGGGTCTGCAACGGCTTTCAACTCATGGTGAAGATGGGGCTTTTGCCGGCCTTTGACGGCAATTATTTCAGGCAGGAGGCGACCCTCACCTTCAACGACTGCGGTCGCTTCCAGGACCGCTGGGTCTACCTGAAAAACAACCCCGCTTCCCCGTCTATTTTTACCGGGGGGATCGAAAAGGGGATCTACCTCCCCATCCGCCACGGGGAGGGGAAATTCGTCGCGGCTTCCACGGAGGCTCTGGAAAGAATCGAGCGAGACAACCTGGCGGTCCTGAAATATTCCGATCCTGCGTTCCGTACCCCTACCATGGAATTCCCGTTAAATCCCAACGGCTCGGTGAATGCCATTGCCGGTATCTGCGATGAGACAGGCCGCCTCATGGGACTCATGCCCCATCCTGAGGCGTTCGTCCACCGGGTCAACCATCCCCGCTGGACCAGGGAAAACCTCCCGGAAGAGGGGGACGGCCTCATTCTGTTTAAAAATGCCGCTGAATATGTTAAGAAGCATCTATAAACCGGCAAAGGGCTAACGGCAAAAGGCCAACGGAAAATATGTTTTGCCTTTTGCCCTTTGCCTTTTGCCTGCTCGTCATGGTAAAATCGGGCACAGGTTGACGACTGATAATTAAGGAGTTTGTCGTGGAAATCATAACCCACAGACCCGAGGAAGAGTGCGGTATATTTGGAATATTCAACCATCCGGAGGCTGCAAACCTGACCTACCTGGGGCTTTATGCGCTGCAGCACCGGGGGCAGGAAGCCTGCGGCATCGTCTCTTCGGACGGGACCAATCTCTATTCCCATAAGAGCATGGGGCTCGTGGCAGACGTGTTCGGCAATCAGGATGTCTTCAAATACATTCCCGGCCAGGCCGCCATCGGCCATGTTCGGTATTCGACCGCTGGTGAATCGGTGATAAAAAATGTCCAGCCGATCATGGTCAACTACTCCAGGGGCTCAATCGCCGTGGCCCATAACGGCAACATCGTAAACGCCCAGTTTATCAAGGACGAACTGGAAGCGTGGGGGTCCATATTTCAGACCACAATGGATACCGAGATTATCGTTCATCTCCTGGCTGCCTCCAAAGCCAGTTCCCTTTTAGAACGGATCACCGACGCCATGAACCGCATCAAGGGGGCCTACTGTCTCCTCTTTCTAACCGAGACCAGGATGGTAGCCGCGCGGGACCCCCACGGGTTCAGGCCGCTCTGCCTCGGCAAGCTGGGGGGGTCGTATGTGGTCGCCTCGGAGAGCTGCGCCCTCGACCTGATCGAGGCGGAATTCATCCGCGAAATCGAGCCGGGTGAGATCATCGTCGTCGACAAGAACGGCATCAACTCCTACTTCCCCCTGCGCAAGGTGGAGCCGACCCCCTGCATCTTCGAGTTCGTCTATTTTGCCCGGCCCGACTCGTTCATCTTCGGCAAAAACGTCTATCAGGTAAGAAAAGAGCTGGGGCGGCAGCTTGCCCGCGAGCACAGGGTTGAGGCCGACATCGTCATACCGGTCCCGGATTCCGGGGTGCCGGCGGCGTTAGGCTATGCGGAAGAATCCGGCCTGCGCTTTGAGCTCGGCCTCATCCGCAACCACTACGTGGGGCGCACCTTCATCGAGCCGCAGCAGTCGATCCGCCACTTTGGGGTGAAGATCAAGCTTAATCCGGTCCATGAAACGCTCAAGGATAAACGGGTGGTGATTATCGACGATTCCATCGTGCGCGGCACCACCTCGCGCAAGATCGTCAAGATGGTGAGAAACGCCGGGGCCAAAGAGGTCCATGTCCGCATCTCGTCTCCTCCCACCAGTTATCCCTGTTATTACGGTATAGACACCCCCAACCGCAAAGAACTCATCTCCTCCTCCCATACGATCGAAGAAATAAGAAAATATATTACCGCCGATTCCTTAGGCTACCTTTCCCGGGAGGGGCTTTTGAATGCTGTGGGTTCTGAGAACAGCAGTTACTGTCACGCCTGTTTTACCGGGGGGTACCCGGTTAAATTCCCGATGCTCGGCCCTGAGCCGCAGCTTGGACTTTTTGAAAAGGAGTGAGATACATGACGGAACGGGAAAGACTGAAGCGGATCATCATAGAGCTCTCTTACGAAAAAAGAAAAGTCACCCTTGCCTCAGGCCGGGAGAGCGACTTTTATTTTGACGGCAAGCAAACCACTCTCCACGCCGAGGGGGGCCTCCTGGTGGGGAAGCTCTTCTTCGACGCGATCAAGGATATTGAAGGGATTGACGGGGTAGGGGGGATCACGCTGGGAGCCGACCCGATCGCAACTGCCACCTCCATCGCCGCGCATCTTGCCGGGAAGCCGATGCACGCATTCATCATCCGCAAGGAGCCCAAGGGACACGGGACCGGCCAGTGGCTGGAAGGGCGCAAGAACCTTCCGCCGGGCTCAAAGGTGGTCATCGTCGAGGATGTGGTCACTACCGGCGGCTCTTCCATGAAGGCGGTGCGCCGGGCGGAAGAGGAAGGTCTCAAGGTCCTCGGCATCGTCACTCTCGTCGACCGGGAAGAGGGGGGACGGGAGAATATCGAGAAGGAAGGGTACTGGCTGAAGGCGATATTCACCAAGTCGGAGGTAGTGGGGTAAGGAACTTCATAGCATATCGATGAAAAGGCGGCCTGGACAGGCCGCCTTTTCCATAATCGCCTCCCTCATTTCTTTTCGGTTTGGCCCACTGTTATGGCTTATAATGTATGGCAGGAGATATGCCATGAAAACTGTGACATCCCACAACTTTCACGTTCCACTCCCCACTGATGTTTACAGCCGGCTCAGATCAGAGGCGCAACGTCAGCGCAAGCCCGCCACGCAGTTGGTAAAGCAGGCGGTGGAATACTGGCTTGAACAGCAAGAAAAGCAGGCGCTTCACGAGGAGATTGCCCGCTATGCCGCACAGAGTGCGGGTACCGCCGATGATCTGGATGAAAGCCTTGAGGCAGCTTCACTTGAGCACCTGAGCGATACGGAGAAACATCCTTGAACCGGGGTGACATCTACTGGGCAAACCTTGCGCCACGTTCGGGTTCGGAACAGAGCGGCCGGCGGCCGGTCATCATCATTTCTCACGACGCCTTCAATCAGACCCCCGGATGGCGATCCATCATCGTTGTTCCTATCTCAACCTCGGCCGGGCAAAAGCGCCGCGGCCCTACCGTAGTGGCGCTCCCGGCCGGCATGACCGGACTCTCCAACGACAGCATCGCCCTTTGCCACAAGATCACCCCTCTTGACCGTGCCAAGTTGACTGACAAAGTCGGCGCGGTTCCGGATGAGTTGCTGACCCAGGTTGAGCAGGCGCTGCTTGCCGCGGTGGATATTCGACGATAAGCAACTCGAACAATTCAAGCCGCGGGAAAGGTAAACATATGGAGAATTTGGAATTAAACTCACTGCTGGCTGAAATTGATGACCTGAAAAAACGCCTTGATGTACTGCGGCCTCTGGATAACGAGAGCATTTCCGAGGCGCTGGCGGTCGAATACACCTACGAAAGCAACCGGATTGAAGGGAATACGCTGACCCTGCGCGAAACCGATCTGGTGATTCACAAGGGGTTGACCGTTGCGGGAAAGTCGATGCGGGAGCATCTGGAGGCGATCAATCACTATGAAGCGGTGTTGTTCCTGCGCGAGTTGGTACAGCAGGCTACCCCGCTTACCGAGAGCCTGGTCAAGCAACTCCACGCCATCGTGCTGCACAGCATCGATCGGGAAAAGGCCGGACTCTACCGCAGTGTCCCAGTCAGCATCAGCGGCAGCCGCCATATTCCGCCCCAGCCTTGGCAGGTTCCATCACTGATGGAGGACTGTTTCAGATTCTATGAGGAGCAGCGGCAGGTGCTGCATCCGGTTATTCTGGCAGCCGAGATGCACGAGCGGATTGTGACCATTCATCCTTTTGTTGACGGAAACGGTCGTACGGTTCGACTGGTTATGAATCTTATTTTGCTGCAGCATGGCTATCCCATTGCCAATATCCCGGGCGAAACGGAAAGCCGGCTTGCCTACTATCACGCCCTTGAGATTGGCGGCGATAAAGAAGAGTTTCACCGGTTGATTGCCGGCTACGTGCTGGCTTCCGCCCGGCAAGGGTTGAAGGTTGTGGGTGATGCGCAATGAAGATTCAGTTTGACGCCAGGCACTGGGTGTGCCGTTTGATGTGGTGACGGCCGATGAGGTATAAAGTCGCCGGTGAAAGTCTGATGAAACAGCTTGAAACAACCCTAAACAGCTACGGTCGCCTCCTCGCCGAGGTTGACGCCTGGTTTACCCGTTGCCTTGCGGCCCATCCGCAGGCCATTGCCTGTCGTTCCGGCTGTTCCGAATGTTGCCGGGGGCTGTTCGACATCACCCTGCTCGACGCATGCTATCTCAAGAGCGGTTTTAACAGTCTTCCTTCTATAGTGCGGGAGGAAGTGCGGGAGAAGGTCCTCCAGCGCCTCGTTGGGCTTAAGGAGCTTTGGCCGGACTTCGACCGCCCCTATCTCCTCAATTACCGCCCCGAGGAGGAGTGGGAGGCGCTTATGCCGGACGACGACGAGACCCCCTGTCCCCTTCTCGCGGAGGACGGCAGATGCCTCGTCTACGACCACCGCCCCATGACCTGCCGTCTCCACGGCATACCGCTCTTGGATGTGTCTGGCGAGCTCCTGCACGACGAATGGTGCACCCTTAATTTTACCGGGGATAATCCCCTTGAGATGGAGAAACTGCGTTGGGAATTCACACGACTGTTCAAAGAGGAACTGCTGCTTTTCCGACAGTTTACAACCATACTCTTTAAGCATCCCTTTAATGAGCTGGACACCTTCATTCCGACTGCGCTTCTGATCGATTTTGATCGGTTTGACTGGAAGGAATGGGGGGAAAAGCTGGCACGGTGAAAGCGAAGGCGGCGTGATAACCCGCCTTTTTTGCCTAATTTGCTCGAAAAAGTTTTCATGGAAAATGTGGTTGGATTCTGGTAGAAAGTAACAAGTCAATTTGCAGGTAGAAAGCAATATGACACATCAAGAGTTATGAACACTGAACTGAAAATCGTCATCATCGCCGGCCCGAACGGGGCCGGCAAGACCACCTTTGCCCGTGAGTTTCTCCCTAACGAAGCCCACTGCCCGACCTTTATCAACGCCGATCTCATAGCAGCGGGGCTCGCCCCCTTCGAACCCGAGAAGGTGGCTGTCCGCGCAGGTCGCATGATGCTCGAAGAGATTGAGAATTGTGTGCGCACCAGGCGGAGTTTTGCCTTTGAGACGACCCTGAGCGGGCGCTCTTATCTCTACAAAATCAGCGAGTGGCGGAAGCTTGGCTACCACGTTAAGCTCATATTCCTGAGTCTGCCGAATGCAGACATGGCTGTTGCGCGGGTTGCCGGTCGGGTCGCACAGGGCGGCCACAACGTGCCTGAGCATGTCGTTCGTCGCAGATTCGATCATGGCTTACGGAATTTCGCAAACCTGTACAAATCTATCGTGGATGCCTGGATTCTTTACGATAACTCGGGCAACGTGCCGGTGTTACTGGAGTGGGGAGAGAAAAATGAGTGTTAAAAAAGAATTGCCCAAAGATCCTGACCTGGCAGGAGTTGACAAGGCCTTGAAACGGGCTGCCAAATCAGCCCGTACGCTGGCGAGGCAAACAAAAACCCCATGCTATGTGGTTAAGGACGGAAAGATTGTGGATATTGCCAGACGTCGGAAAACGCCTAAGCAAAGCGGCTGAGCAGCAGGCACGGTTCGATAAGGATGGTGGAGAAATAAGGGGAGGTCCGGGGGGGTTGTGGCGGAAAAAGGGTAGTTGCCCTTAAAAAGGGGTAAGAATAAGGGCAGCAAGAGTTAGACCTGCCGTTAAGTATCCCCGAGGGAATACAAAGCAGATGGGTTTGCGAAAGAATTGCTGGTATACTCAGGCTGCCCGCTCACTATCACCCTTCTTCCGTCCGTCCGCAGGCGCCCTTCGACAAAGAGCCTGACAGCTTCCGGATAGATGCGGTGCTCCTCTACCTGAATCCTGGCAGAGAGGGTCTCTTCCGTATCATCTTCCTGAACCGGCACGGCGGCCTGGATGATTATCGGACCGGTGTCGGTCCCCGCGTCCACAAAATGGACGGTACAGCCGGCGATCTTGACACCATAGTCAAGGGCCTGTTTTTGCGCATGGAGGCCGGGAAACGCGGGAAGAAGGGCAGGGTGGATGTTCATGATCTTCATGGGGAATGCGTCTATGATCACCGGCGTCAGTATGCGCATAAATCCTGCCAGCACCACCAGTTCAACCTGGTGATCGAGCAGCGTTTCAACGAGCGCGGCGTCGTAAGCGCTTCTGCCGGAAAAGAGCCGGTGGTCAAGATACACGGATGGGATATTGTGCCTGCGTGCCCGCTCCAACGCAAAGGCCCCGACATTGTTGCTGATCACACAGGCGATTTCAGCCTGAAGCGTTCCCTCTTCGATGCGGTCGATGATGGATTGAAGGTTTGTGCCGCTACCCGATGCCAGGACCCCTATCTTTAAGGTTTTACTCCTCACTCCTCACTCCTCACGTTTCACCGTCGTCACACCAGTTCTACGCACTCTTCGCCAGGTTTGCACTTGGCAACTTCGCCAATGGGAAATGCCTGTTCATTCAGTCCTGAGAGCCTGATCAGAATTTCCTCCGCTTCATTCTCAGGGACTGCCAACACCATGCCGATACCGCAGTTAAAGGTGCGGAACAGCTCGGATTCCTCAATATTGCCGGACTCCTGCAACATTTTGAAAATGTCCGGCATCTGCCAACTGTCCCGATGAATCACTGCCTTGCAACCGTGGGGCAAAATCCTGGGGATATTTTCCAGAAGTCCTCCGCCGGTTATATGGGCAATGCCGTTGACCCGGAAATCCCGACGCAGGTTGAGAATGGTCTTCACGTAAATGCGGGTGGGGGTCAGCAGCTCTTCGGCCACGGTCTTGCCGAGGCCGGGGAGGGGAGCATGGATGGTGAGGCCCATTATTTCGAAGATAACCTTACGGGCCAGGGAAAAACCATTGCTGTGCAGGCCGCTGGATGTGATGCCGATCAATTTGTTGCCGACCGTGATGGATGATCCGTCTATGATGTTGTCACGCTCCACGACACCGACAGTGAAGCCCGCCAGATCATATTCGTCCTTGGCGTAAAAGCCGGGCATCTCAGCTGTTTCCCCGCCGATGAGAGCACATCCCGCCTGTACGCAGCCGTCGGAAATCCCCTTGACAATTTCGGCGGCCTTCTCCGGATGCAATTTGCCGGTGGCCAGATAGTCGAGGAAGAAGAGAGGTTCAGCCCCCTGGACGATAATGTCGTTAACGCACATGGCGACCAGGTCTATGCCGACCGTATCGTGTTTTCCGGCCATGAAAGCCACTTTAAGCTTGGTCCCTACGCCGTCGGTGCCGGACACCAGCACCGGATTTTTGTACTTATTGGTGTTCAGCGAGAATAGTCCGCCGAAACCGCCGATGTCCGCAATGACCTCCGGCCGCGATGTGGCCTTCACCAGAGGTTTTATCAGATTGACAAACTTGTTGCCGGCATCGATATCCACTCCGGCATCCTTGTAGGTGATTTTCGTATCGCTCAACGCAGTTCCTCCCATGAATTGAAATAGGAAATCTAAACTATACGGACGGAAAAGTCAAACGCGAAAAAAGAGTTTACAACCCATTTTCGTTTGCTTATGATGCGTGGAAAATGAAGGAGAAACTCACCGAATTTACCATTTGTCCGATGACCGAAGCGGATCTGGAGGGAGTTCTGGCCATAGAGTCCAATTCTTTTCCCAATCCGTGGAACCGGGCCCATTTTCTCGATGAACTCAGATCGTCCTATGCCTTTCCCCTGGTCACCCTGGGTCCTGAAGGGGGGGTAATCGGTTACATTTGCCCCATGCTCCTCCTCGATGAGGGGCATATTCTTGATGTGGCTGTCCATAAGGATTTCCGCGGTTACGGCTTGGGAAAACTGCTGGTGGAAAGGGTCATCGCTGAGTGCCGGGAAGGGGGAGCCGACTTTGTCTCGCTGGAAGTGCGCCCCTCCAACCACGCCGCCATTGCGCTTTACCGAAAACTCGGCTTCAAAGAAACCGGCCGGCGCAAGAGATATTACGAAAACGGCGAAGATGCCATCATGATGGAATATATATTCAAAGAGGACAGGGAAGAGCGCGATGCAGTTTAAATCCATGGTTATTTCCAATACAGAGGCATCTCCGGGTTATTACAGGATGCGGTTGACAGCTCCCCACGGACTGTCGACGTCAAGGCCGGGTCAGTTTGTCATGGTAAAGGTGCGGGATGCCATAGACCCGCTGTTAAGACGTCCCTTCGGAATATTCGACCTGGGAAGCTCCGTTGCGGAATTTGGAGACGGAAGCGAGCAGACCTATCTGGAGATACTCTACCGCGTTGTCGGCAGGGGGACAGTCATGCTCGCAACCCTCCATCACGGTGATCACCTGGACATTCTCGGCCCTTTGGGGAAGGGGTTTGAACAGGGCACCCCCACTGAAGAAAAGATACTGGTGGGAGGGGGGGTCGGGCTTGCGCCCCTTTACTACCTGGCCAAAGAGCTGGTAAAGGAATCCCCGGTCAGGCTCTTCATCGGCGGCAGAACCAGGGAGGATATCCTCTGCGTTACCGAATTCGAGCGTCTTGGGGTCGAGACATACGTGGCCACCGACGACGGCACCCTGGGGGTGAGCGGCCTGGTGACCGAGGTAATGGAGCGGCACCTGACGGAAAAGAATCAGGCAAAGACCATGTTTGCCTGCGGTCCGATGCCGATGCTCAAGGCTGTGGCGGAGATCGCCCGACGTAACGCCATCCCCTGCCAGGTATCACTGGAAGCGTACATGGCATGCGGAATGGGGGCATGCCTTGGATGCGTCGTAAAAGGACGTGAACATGAGGATTACCGCCCGGACTATCGGTGCGTCTGCAAGGACGGGCCGGTGTTCGATTTCCGTGAACTCCAGTGGATCTAGGGACCGGGAATCGGGAACCGGGAATCGGAAAACGAAAAGCGGGGAACGGGGAACGGATATTTGATCGTAGGGGCGTATGGCATACGCCCCTCTTTGGAGAATCGATGAAAAGACCTGACATGTCGGTGGAAATTGCCGGAATCAACATGCGGAATCCCGTCATGACCGCATCGGGGACCTTCGGGTATGGCGAGGAATTTGCCGGGTATGTGGACCTCGAAACGATCGGCGCCATCATTACTAAGGGGCTTTCCCTCAAGCCCAGGGCCGGCAACCCGACTCCCCGCATCGTCGAGACGCCGGGGGGGATGCTGAACGCCATCGGGCTGCAGAATGTCGGTCTCGAAGCCTTTATAAAAACGAAGACCCCCTTTCTCCGCACCGTCGACACGCCGGTCATCGTCAATCTGTTCGGCAACACCATCGAGGAGTACGCGGAGTTGGCCTTCCACCTGGATCGGGTGCCGGAAGTGGCCGGGGTGGAAGTGAACATCTCCTGCCCCAATGTCAAGTTGGGGGGAATCGTCTTCGGCACCGACCCGAAGGCGGCCTATTCCGTGGTCCGGGCGGTGCGCGAAGCGACCGTCAAGCCGGTCATCGTCAAGCTTTCTCCCAACGTCACCGACATCGTGGAGATGGCCCATGCCTGCGCCGACGCCGATGCCGACGCCCTGTCGCTCATCAACACCCTGACCGGCATGGCCATTGACCTGCAAAAGCGGCGGCCGGTGCTGGCAAACGTGACCGGCGGGCTGTCCGGTCCCGCCATCAAACCGGTGGCGCTGCGGATGGTCTGGCAGGTGGCCAGGGCGGTGAAACTCCCCATCATCGGCATCGGCGGGATAATGTCCGCCATCGACGCCCTGGAGTTCATCCTTGCCGGCGCCACTGCGGTCCAGATCGGCACGGCAAATTTTCTCGACCCCTCCGCTGCCCAGACCATAGCACGGGATATGGAGCGCTATCTGGTGGAAAACGGGATCGCGGACGTAAAAGAACTGATCGGCGCCCTCGAAGTGTAACGAAGGAGAATCCAGCGAAACACCTTCTGTGGCGGGGATTTGATCTCCGCCTTCTTTGATTTGTTCACAGAAATTGGACCTACGATGGAGCATTGGCGGATAAGCCTTGCCAATAGTTTAAAGGACCCGGAAGAGTTGCTCGGGCGTTTTGAGATAGACCCTGAGCCGCTCAGGAAAGTGGCGCAGCGCTACCCCATGCGGATCACGCCGCATTACCTGAGTCTCATCCTAGAGGTTGGCGACCCCATCTGGCGGCAGTGCGTCCCCGACCCGCTTGAGCTTGAAGATGACCAGTCGGCAGACCCCCTCGACGAGGAGCGGCTCTCCCCCGTGCCGGGGATCATTCACCGCTACCCGGACCGGGTCGTCTGGCTCATTTCCAATACCTGCGCGGTCTACTGCCGGTTCTGCATGCGCAAGAGAAGCGTCGGATGCGCCGGCGGGACCCCCTTGCCGTCCTCCTTCGATCAACCCCTCGCCTATATCGCCGGCAACCGTGAGATCCGGGACGTCATCCTCTCCGGCGGCGACCCGCTCTTACTGCCCGACGACGTGCTGGACGACATCCTCTCCCGGCTGCGCGAGATCGACCACGTGGAGATCATAAGGATCGGCAGCCGCGTCCCGGTGACCATGCCGGAGCGGGTGACGCCGGCGCTCTGCCGGATGCTGCAAAAACACCACCCCCTCTACCTCAACACCCAATTCAACCACCCCCGGGAGATCACCCTGGAATCCGCGGCGGCCTGCGCAAAACTTGCCGACGCAGGCATCCCCCTCGGCAACCAGACCGTGCTGCTGCGCGGGGTGAACGACGAGCCGGCAGTGATGAAGAGTCTCATGCAGAAACTTCTCGCCATCCGGGTGCGCCCCTACTACATCCACCAGATGGACCTGGTCAGGGGGACCGGACACTTCCGCACTGGGGTACAGCGGGGGATCGGGATCATGGAAGGGCTGCGCGGTCATACTTCCGGGCTTGCCACCCCCTATTACGTCATCGATCTGCCGGGAGGGAAGGGAAAGGTGCCTATTCTCCCGGAGTACGTGCGGCGTGAAGAAGGGAGACTACTCGTGCGAAACTACCTGGGAGAGGAAGAGGAGTATCCCGACATCGGGGAGGAAGGGTAAGTTAAGCGCCACCCTGTTCAGCGGAATAATTTTATGGTATTCTTCATCATGAAGCTGTTTTTCTTACGGCCAAGGGGCGACCAGTGTCGAAACGCATCCTCTTTTTCCTGACCCTCATTCTGCTGGGCAGCTCCGGACCGGGCTTCCCCCCGGTCGTCGCGCGTTTTGTCCCGATTCCGGTGGCAGCGGCCTTGGCAGCCCCTCTCCCCTCGCCGGCTGTCGAAGGGGGGGAGAGTGTTCCTCCGGAGAGTCTCCAGGCGCCGTCGGAAGAGACAGAGACCGAGGAGGAAGAGGAAGAGGAAGAGGAAGAGACGGAAGGGCTCGGCGAGCAGTTGGAGGAGATACTGGAAGAGTCGGAAGTGGTAATCGACGAGACCCATGCCAGGATATCCCATGGGCTTTTGGCTACGGCCGAGTGGTTCGACTCATTCTTCGCCGATGAGCGGGTCGTGAGCGAGTGCCAGAGATCCCACCTTAAACTCGGTCTCTCCGCCCTGATCAAAGAGAGAGAGGACGTCAAGTACGATGCCCGTCTCAACTTCCGGCTCGAGATGCCGGTGCTCAAGAACCGCGTGAATTTTCTGCTGGCAGGAGACGAGGAGGAAAACGAGTTCCAACCCGCCCCCCTGCAGGAGGTCCGGCAGCAGTTCCTCGACGCCAACAGGGAGAGCTTCTTCGCCTCGCTGCGCTACTTCTTCGAGTCGACCCTGGACCGCAGCATCAGCCTCCAGGTGGGGATACGCTTTCCGCGCTTCGTGCCGACCCCCTTCCTGGAGCCGCGTTACCGACAGAATTTCGCCTTCTCCGAGTGGCTTCTGCGCTTCAACCAGCGGGTGATCGCCCTCGTGGACTACACCATGGAGGTGCGGACCACCGTCGACCTCGACCGGCCGATCAACGACAAGATGCTCTTCCGTCACACCTTCGACGGCTCCTGGTTCAGTGAACAGCATGGCTACTTCTACGACGTGCGGTTCACCACTTTTCACCGCCTGAATCCCCGAATCGTGATGGAGTACCAATGGAACAACTTCTTCCGGACCAGCCCCAACCACAATCTGGAGGAGATCCGGCTGCGGGTCCTGTACCGGCAGCAGTTTTGGCGGAAATGGCTCTTCTTTGAAGTCGCCCCCCAGCTCACCTTCCCCCGGGACCGGGACTACAAGTACACTCCGGGGGTCCTCCTGCGGTTAGAGACGATCTTCGGCTCTTTCTGACCAGCAGACCGATGAAAAATAACCATCGACACATTCGAATCGTGCAACTGCTTTTTACACCTTCAGCTCGCCTGTGCCGTTGACCGCAGTGGATCGTTGCACACCTCCATTTCCATGCTACAATTGAGATGCAAGCACATTTATCAGCCGGTAATCGGGGCTTGGCGCCAACGTCGGCGGGAAGAATGGGCGGAATGGAGAGAGGTCCGGCGACAAAAAGGTTTAAACGCGGCATACTCGGCATATTGCTCCTGGGGGTTGTCATCCCGGTCGGCGGTACGGTGTTCCTGCGTCTGTTCTTCCGCGATTGGCGTCTGCTTCACGAACCGCTCCACGCGTTCCTGGAAGCGCTGGGGGTGCAGGCCGCCTTCCTGCTGGCCGCCCTCCTCATCTTCCTGAGGAAACAGAGCAGAGGCATGGATCACCACATCTGGATCGCCAGCGGGCTCCTCGCCATTGGGATGCTGGACGGGCTGCATGCCGTACAGACGGTTAATACCACTTTCGTCTGGCTGCGCTGCGCGTCCTCCTTGACCGGCGGCTTCCTGTTCACCCTCGTCTGGCTGCCGTCGCGTCTTTCCCGGTCGCACGCAACCGACCTGCTGCCGCTTGTCACCGTTGCCACTGTCGGCGGTCTCGGATATCTCGCGATCGCATTTCCCGATCTTTTTCCGGTAATGATAGGCCAGAATGTCTTTACTCCCGCCGCCAAAGCCATCACCTCCCTCGGAGGATTTTTCTTCCTAGTCGCGGCAATCTACTTCGTTCGCCGGTACTGCTCCGCAAAAGGCTTTGACGACTTCCTGTTCGCCAGCCTCTGCCTCCTCTTCGGCATGGCCGGCATTCTGTTTCCGTTCTCCGAGATATGGTTTGCCGACTGGTGGTTCTGGCACCTGTTGCGGCAGGTGGCATTTCTCCACATCCTCTACTACCTCTTCTTCATCTACCAGCAGACCCTGGCGGAACTGAAAGGGCTCAACGCATTGCTGGAACAGCGGGTAACGGAACGGACCGCGCAGCTGTCGCAAGAAATAGCAGAACGGACGGAGGCAGAGGAGGCCCTCAGGGAGAGCGAGGCGCGCTACCGCCGTCTCCTCGAGTCGGTGACGGACTACATTTATACGGTCCGGGTGGAGGACGGCAGGCCTTCCGGCACGTCGCACGGACCGGGGTGCGTGGCGGTGACCGGCTATGCCCCCGACGAGTACGCCGCCGACCCCGGCTTCTGGCTGCGCATGGTCCATGAGGATGACCGGCAAGCCGTCCTGGACCAGGCCGCTAAAGTACTTGCGGGGGGAGAAGCTCCCCCCATCGAGCACCGCATCATGCACAAGGACGGCCGGATTCACTGGATCAAGAACACCCCGGTCCCCCGCTACGACCGGGAAAGGCGCCTAGTCGCCTACGACGGCCTCGTTGCGGACATCACCGAACGAAAAGAAGCGGAGGAAGCGCTGAAGGCGACCAACGAGGAGCTTTCCGCCATCAACCGGGTGGTCACCGCCTACGCGAACATTCTCGACCAGCGGGAAATCCTCGCGCGGGTCCTGGAAGAGTCCCTGAAGATTGCCGGCCTGGAAGAGGGGAGCATCTGCCTCCTGGCCCCCGACGGAATCCTGCAGCTTGCGGCCCATCACGGCACCGGCCGGGTTGAGGTCATCGACCTCGCCAACCGGATGATGCGGATCGGGGAGTGTGCCTATGGGAGCTGCGCCCGGGAGCTCAAACCGCTCATCCTCCCGGACCGTAAAGCGGTTCTTCGGGTCGCGACCGGCTATGAGAGCAGCCAGGCGGATATCCGCTTTAACGCCGCCTTTCCCCTCGTCACCCCGAGGCGCAAATGCGTCGGCGTGCTGTGCGTCTTCACCACTACCGATAAGAAGCCGAGCGAGCGGAGCCTCCGCCTCCTGGAAACCGTGACCGCCCACGTGGCGCTCCTCATCGAGGCGGCCCGCCTCCATGAGGAGACCCTGTTCCAAACCGCCACCCTCGAAAAGAAGGTGACGGAACGGACCAGAGAGATGGAGGAGGCCAACCGCAAGCTCATGGAGCTCGACCGCCTCAAGTCGATGTTCATCGCTTCCATGAGCCACGAATTGCGGACCCCGCTCAACTCGGTCATCGGTTTTTCCAGCATTCTCCTCAACGAATGGGTTGGACCGTTGAACGATGAGCAGAAGGAGAACATGGCCACCGTGCTGCGCGCCGGCAGATACCTGCTGATGCTGATCAACGACGTCATCGATGTGTCGAAGATCGAGGCCGGACAGATCGAGGTCCGGGGAGAAGAGTTCGATCTCCATGACCTGATCGCGGAGGCGGTAACCGCCCTGGAGAAGGAGATAAGGGACAAGGGGCTGGAACTGGAGGTCAACAACCTGCGGCAAAGCATAAACACCGACCGGCGCCGGCTTCTGCAGTGCGTCCTCAACCTGCTGAGCAACGCGGCTAAGTATACGGAACGGGGCTTCGTGCGCGTCAGCGCACGGATGGTCCGAGGCGCGGGGAACGAGGAGCGGGGAGAGAATGAAGAACTCCTAGAACCTCGGTCCTCGAACCTCGATCCTCAAGCCGATTTCGTCGAAATCAGTATCGAAGACAGCGGCATCGGCATCAGAGAGGAGGACAAGGCAAAGATCTTCAAGCCGTTTGTCCGCCTCGAATCGCTGCTCATGACAAAGGTCTACGGCACCGGCCTCGGCCTCTACCTGACCAGAAAGCTGGTTGCGGAGGTGCTGCGGGGGGAGATCACCTTCACCAGCGAATACGGCCGCGGCAGCAGGTTTGTAATGAAAATCCCGATGACGCTGAACAGGGGACAGGAGTAGCCGATGAAAGTACTGGTGGTCGATGACAATGCGGAGGACAGAAAGATTCTGCGATACGTGCTGGAGCGGCAGGGGTGCGAGGTCATCGAAGCGGGAGACGGCTTAGAGGGGCTGGAGATGGCTGAAAGCCGCAGGCCCGGCCTGATCGTCTCCGACGCGCTCATGCCGCGTATGGACGGTTTCCAGTTCCTGCACCGGATCAAGGTGGCTCCGGAGTTGCAAAAGATCCCCTTCATCTTCTACTCCGCGGTCTACACCGGCGACAAGGATGAAAAGCTCGCCCTGGCACTGGGGGCCGATGCCTTCATGGTGAAACCGCAAGAGCCCGACATACTCTGGCGGGAGATCAGGGCCGTCATTGAGAGGGAGAAACCGGCGCGGAGAACGGCAAAGGCCGGGCTGATCGCGGAGGAAGAGGAGTACCTGCGCCAGTATTCCCACATCATCACCGCCAAGATCGAGGAGAAGGTGAGTGAACTGGAAAAGGCCAATGCGGAGATACGGCAGAGCGCGAAGAGCTACCGCAACCTTTTCAACAGCATCCGGGACGTCATTATCGTCACCGACGACAACCGCATCATTCTCGACGCCAACCAGCCGGCATTGCGGGAGACCTTCGGCTATGAGCTGGAAGAGGTGCAGGGGAGGAACTCCCGCCTCCTCTATGCCGATGACGAAGGGTACCGGGCGGCCGGCGCGGAGCTCGCCGATCTCACAGAGCCGGGCAAGGCGAAGGTCCTGGAGGTGGGCGGCCGGGAGAAGGACGGCAGGACCTTCATGGCCGAGCTGTGCGTCATCAAACGTTTGGGCGAGGAGGGGGTCCCGACCGGGAACATCGGAATAATCAGGGACATCAGCGAGCGGAAACGGGCGGAAGAAGCGCTGCGGGAAAGCGAGAGGAAGCGCTACCTGCTCCAGGCGGAACTGATGTGCGCCGCCGAGGTGCAGGCGAAGCTCCTCCCCCGCCACTCCCCGGTCATTCCCGGCTTCGAGATCTCTGCCGGCTGCTTTCCCGCCCACCAGGTGGGTGGCGATTTCTACGATTGGCAGGAAGCGGCCCCAGGCATCGTCACCCTGACCCTCGGCGATGTGATGGGGAGCGGCATGGCCGCCGCCGTGCTAATGGCCGAGGTGAGGGCCACCGTCCGGTCGCTGAGCATTCAGCACGAGCCGGAAACGGCCATGCAGCTGGTGGAGTACGCCCTCCGGCACGACCTGGAAAGCTCCGAGAGCTTCGTTACCCTCTTCCACGCCCGGCTCAATGCGGCCGGCCGCACCCTGACCTACGTGGACTGCGGGCACGGCTACGTATTCCTGCGGCGCGCCAATGGCGCGGTTGAAGAGCTCCTCCCGCGCGGCCTCCCGCTCGGGGTGCCGTCCCGGGAAAGGTACCAGGAGGGGGCGCTTACCTTCGAACGGGGTGATGTCCTGGTACTTTACAGCGACGGATTGATCGACGCCCGGCCGGAGTTGGAGCTCACCAGGGAAGTGCTGGCAGACCGTCTGGCGGGGGCCGGCAGTTCCCTGGAGATGGTTGAGCGGCTTACTGCCATACCGGCCCTGGCGGCCCCTCCCCCGGACGACCTGACGGTATTGGTCGTGTACTGCAAGGAGGACCTATGAAACGGGTGCTGGTCATCGAGGATAACCGGGACAACCTGCGGCTCATCACCTACGCCCTCAAGAGGGATGGGTATGATGTCGCCGCCGCCGAAACCGGTCTGGAGGGGGTCGAGCTCGCCCTGAAGGAGAAATACTTTTTTGTCGTCATCGACATCAATCTTCCGGACATCGACGGGTTCGAGGTGACCAGGCGGATCCGCAATTCCCCGGCCGACGGCTCCGTTCCCTTAATCGTCATCACTTCCCACGCCATGATGGGGGACCGGGAGCGGATTCTGGCGGCCGGCTGCACCGGCTACTTCGAGAAACCGATCGACCCCCTGACCATCGTCGCCCAGATCCATGAGGTCATCGGCGTCAAGAAGTGTGAGCCGGGGAGCTGACCGGCTACGGTATTATTTATAACTCTTCCGGTGTGAACGCCACCACTTCGTCGATGCTCTCCGCATTCAGGAGCACCATGACGAGCCGGTCTACCCCCAGGGCGATCCCGGCAGATGGCGGCATGTTGGAAAGTTCATCGAGAAAATTTCCCGGCAGCGGGTAGGGGGGCCGTCCCTGCGACCGTCTGTATTCCTCCTCGGCAAGAAAACGCCGTTTCTGCTCCACGGCATCGGTCAGCTCGGAAAAGGCATTGGCCAACTCCAGTCCGCCGATATAGAGTTCGAAGCGTTCCGCCACGACAGGATTGTTCTCCTGGAGTCGGGCGAGCGCCCCCCGCGCGGCGGGATAATCACAGATAAAGGTCGGTTTCCCGATACCGAGCTGCGGTTCGATATCCCGCACCATGATCTCATCGAACAGGTCCCGCTCCAGAGCCTCTTCCATCGACATGCCACCGTAGCGCTCAAACGCTTCCCCTACTCTCAGCCGCTCCCACGGACCGTTCAAGGATATTTCCCCGTCCATGCAGCGTATCGTGTTTCCGAAGCCCATGATGTGCGCCACCGCCCGGACGAGCGCCTCGCAGTCATCCATCATATCCCGGTAGTCGGCATCGATCCTGTACCATTCCAACATGGTAAACTCGGGCAAGTGGAGCGACCCGCGCTCTCCATCCCGCCAGCAATGACATATCTGGAAAATGCGCCCATAGCCGGCTGCCAACATCCGTTTCATGCAAAGTTCGGGAGAAGTATGGAGGAACCAGGCGCCGGAAGGAACCGCGTCGATATGGGATTCGGGAGCGGGCGCCGGAATGCGAAGAGGGGTCTCTACTTCGAGATACCCCTCCCCATTGAAAAACCTTCTGATCTCTTGTATAATCCGCGCTCTGGCCTGGAGCGCCGAGCGCCGCCTTGCCAGGGGCCAGTTTTTCGCCATTCTACGCTATCCTTTGACCCTTGTGGAATACTCTCCTGTCCGGGTGTCGATGGTGATCAGCTCACCCTCCTCTATGAAGGGGGGAACACGGAGAACGTAGCCTGTTTCCACGGTGGCCGGCTTGGAATCGCTCCCTGAGGTGTCACCCTTTGCCCAGGGATCGGTCTTGATCACCCTCAGGTTGACGAAGTTGGGAACATCCACGCCAATGGCCTTTTCCTTGAACAGGAGAACGCTGACCGGAAGGTTGTCAATCAGGTAGTTCTTGGCGTCACCCAGTGCATCCTCGCTGACATGGGTCTGCTCATAGGTCTGGTTGTCCATGAAGCAGTAGTGGTCGTCCTCTTTGTAGAGGAACTGCATTTTGCGCTCCTCCAGATGGGCGGGGTCAAAGGTTTCGCCGGACCGGTAGGTCCTGTCGAGAATCGTGCCGTTGATCATGTTGCGCAGCTTGGTGCGATAGAGTGCCTGTCCCTTGCCCGGTTTGGCAAAATCGAAGGCGATGACGATATAAGGGTCGCCGTCGAGGGTAACTTTCAATCCTTTTCTCAAATCCGCCACTGTGTACATAAGCCGTCGTTCCTTTTCATGTAATGATATAAGTGTAGATATTTAACCTAAATCAGCCGGTTTGTTAAGTAAAAAATGCAATTACGGGTATTTAATTACGGCGGCAATTAAACAGTAGGGGCGGCAGGTCATGTACAATTTTTGTTCACCGTACAGGAAATTCTGTTGACAACCATGAATAATGGCTTATACGATTAATGAAGCGTAAAACTACGCTCTCCCGGAGTGTTTTAATGGAAAAAATACTGGTTATAGATGACAGCAAAATTACGCAAATGCTTGTGGCGGAAATCCTGACCGGAAAATATGAGCTGGATTTTCAGGATGACGGCCTGGCCGGGATCACGGCGGTAAAACGAAACCCGCCGGACCTTATCCTGCTTGATATTCATCTGCCGAAGATGGATGGTTATGATGTCTGTCGGACCTTGAAGATGGAAGAGAAAACCAGAGAGATTCCGATATTGTTTATTACCTCCATGGATTCGGCGTTGGAGAGAGTAAAGGGGTTTGAGGCGGGCGCAGAGGATTATGTCGTCAAGCCTTTTTATCTGGAAGAGCTATTGGCACGTGTCAAGGTTCATTTAGCTTTGCGCAGGGCCAAGCAGCAAGCCGTTGAACTGGAAAGACTGAACGTCTTCAAGGAAATGGCGGTTGCACTCAACCATGAGATAAATAACCCCTTAACTACGGTTTATGCCTATCTGCATGTCCTGCAACGGGAACTGTCCGACTTTCCGGAAAATATTCAGCAAAGCCTTCTGGGGATACATAAGGAACTTGGAAGGATCAGGCAGATTACCGAACGGTTGGCTTTTGCCTCAAAGGCTGAAAAGACCTGCTATAACGGGGGTATCACCATGATCGATCTGCAAAAGATATAAAGGTGCTCAGAGCATAACGGCATTCCCGTTATTCAAAGTGAATGCCTTCGGAAACATACATGGAGAGGTAACATGAAAACTGCGATCATCGGACTTGCAAACTCGGGCAAGACCACCATCTTTAATGCCCTGACCGGCCTCAATCTGGAGGTGACGACGTTTCCAACCCTCTCTCAGGATCATCATACTGGGGTCGTCAGGGTTCCCGATGCGCGGATCACGAGGCTTACTGAGATATTCAAACCCAAGAAGACCACCCGGGCAACGGTGGAGTACATCGATTACATCGGCCTCACCAAGGGGGATATGGAGCAGAACCGGAAGGTCTTTGACCTCATCAGGGATGCGGATGCCATTGTTCACGTGGTGCGGGGATTTGAGGATGAATCGATCATGCATCCCATGGGGAGTGTCACTCCGCGGCGTGATGCCGAGACCGTCGAACTGGAGATGATATTCGGCGATCTGGAGCTAGTGGAAAAACGTCTCGAACGCATGGAACAGGGGGCACAACGGGGGAAAAAGCCCGACGAAGTCGAGCATAAACTGCTGCTCAAGTGCAAGGAGGCGCTGGAAAAGGAGACAGCGCTCCGGGACGTGGATTTTACCGATGAAGAGCAGAAGGCGATGAGAGCCCTGCAGTTCATGTCCATCAAGCCGCAGCTGATTGTGCTCAACGTTTCCGAAGAGGAAATGGGCACGGACAGGACACGGGCGGAAACAGCGGGATTGCAGGGGTTCTTCACGGGGAGGCAGGTCAGGGTCCTGGATCTCTGCGGGAAGATCGAGATGGAAATAGCACAACTCTCTCCCGACGAGGCCATGGCATTTCTCGATGACCTCGGGATTGCGGAGCCCGCCCTCAATAAGCTCATTCACCTCTCTTACGACCTCCTCGGCCTCATCTCGTTCCTTACCGTTGGGGAAGACGAGGTGCGGGCATGGACGATCCGGAAGGGGACCGATGCCCAGAGGGCGGCAGGGAAGATCCATTCCGATATCGAGCGGGGATTCATCCGGGCCGAGGTCGTCGCCTATGATGATTTCATCACCCACGGCTCCATGTCCGCCGCCCGGGATAAAGGGCTCGTGCGGCTCGAGGGGAAAACCTACGAAGTGAAAGACGGGGATATCATCAATTTCAGGTTTAACGTGTAGGGGTGAAACCCCCTCACCCGGCGCTCCGCGCCACCCTCTCCCAGAGGGCGAGGGTTAGATTTTTCCCCTCTCCTTGGGGGAGAGGGGCAGGGGTGAGGGTATAAGAGGAATTATGGGTATTTCAGCCATTTTGTCAGCTGCCATGAAGCATATTTCCTGGGACCAGGTCGCTCATATCGCGATGCAGTACGGACCGGATTTCGTCAGGAGAATCAAGGAACGGATACAACCGCGCTCGACAACGGAAAACGAAGAGACGGCAGCGGTCGATCCTTTGAGCGAGAGAATCCGGGAACTGGAACGCATGCTGATCACGCAGGATGAAATCATTCAACAACACAATCGCACCATTGAACTCCTTGAACAAAACGGTAAAACATTGCAGGCACGATTGAACATATTCATGACAATGACGGTTATCTCTGCCGTGCTGTCACTGGCCGTGCTCATCTTTCTGCTGGGAAAATGAGGGGCAAGGCTTGCCGGTATCCGCGGCCATCTGCGTTCATCTGCGGTTACCTGAGTTTTTTCGGATAAAGAATAATATATCGGGAGGACTCCATGGAAAAGAAATTGTGGACCCCAGCTGACCTTTTGCAGCTCTCGGGCGGCTATTGGAGCGCCTGCGCCCTGCATGCCGGAGTGAAGCTCGATGTGTTCACCCCCCTGGCCGATCGGGCGCTCACCGCGCCGGAACTGGCCGGGGTTCAAAAAATGGACGCCCGCGGCCTGGCCATGCTCTTGAACGCCCTGACGGCCATGGATCTGCTGGAGAAAAAAGGGGAAACCTACACCGCCACCCCTTTCGCCGCCGGGTTTCTCGCCAAAACCTCGCCGCAATACCTGGGGCACATCATCCTGCACCACCACCACCTGATGGAGAGCTGGGCTCACCTGGACGAGGCGGTCAAGGAGGGAGAACCGATCCGGGAGCGCGTCTCCCACGGGAACGACGAGACGGCCAGGGAAAGTTTCGAGATGGGGATGTTCAACCTTGCCATGCAGATAGCACCCCGGATCGTATCCGGCATCGACCTCTCCGGCCGCCGGCGGCTTCTCGATATGGGGGGCGGCCCCGGCACCTATGCCATTCACTTCTGCGGGCAGAACCCGGGCCTTACGGCCGTGGTTTACGACCTGCCGTCCACCCGCCCCTTTGCCGAAAAGACCATCGCCCGCTTCGGCCTCTCCGACCGGATCGCCTTCGAGTCCGGTGACTTCATTGCCGAAGGGATCACGGGGCGCTTCGACGTCGCCTGGCTCTCCCACATCCTGCACGGCGAGGGGCCGGAAGGGTGCGCAGTCATCCTGGAGAAGGCCGTGGCAGCCCTGGAGCCGGGGGGGCTGATCCTGGTGCAGGAGTTCATCCTCCACGACTCCCTGGACGGTCCGCTCTTCCCGGCCCTCTTCTCCCTCAACATGCTGCTGGGGACTCCGGCCGGACAGGCCTATTCCGAAGGGCAACTCTGCGCCATGATGGAAGCGGCCGGCATCTCCCACGTGCGGCGTCTCCCCCTGGAGCTCCCCAACGGCGCCGGGGTCATCGCCGGTACCATGCCGTGAGGGTCGTAACAGGCCCTGGCATCCCACTCAGCAAGTGCAAGGGAAAAACCCGGCAAACTCAATTGGAGCAGTGATGGACAGACAGATTTACGTGATCGGGCACAGGAACCCCGATACCGATTCCATTGCATCGGCCATTGCCTATGCCGAACTGAAGAAAAAGCTCGGTCAGGGGAATGTGGCTGCCGCGACGGCGGGGGAACCGAATCCCCAGACCCGCTACATCCTCGACCGGCTTGGGCTGGAAACGCCGGTATATCTTGCGGACGTCCACCCCAAGGTTCGGGATGTCATAAACCGTCAGCCTATCACCGCCGGTGCCGCCATGCCTCTCAAGGAGGCGCTTGAGCTCTTCCACCGCCATGCCATACGGGTTCTGCCGGTAGTCGGCCAAGGAAACGTTCCTTTGGGCACCGTCTCTCTCCTGAAGTTGTCGGAGAAATACCTGGTGGCCGGCACGGATCGCAAAAGAGGGATCGACACCTCCCTCCGTTCCCTGGCCGGCTGTCTCGGGGGAGTGTTCCTTGCCGGCGCGCCTGCGGATGAGATTGAGCATCTCCACCTCTTCATCGGCGCCATGCTCAAGGAGTCGTTTTCGAGTCGTATCGAGGGGTATGACCCGGCGTCGCTGCTGATCATGACCGGTGACCGCCGTTCCATCCAGCAGGCGGCCATAGAAAAGGGGGTGCGGCTTCTCGTGGTAACCGGCGGTCTGGAGGTTGCCGGCGATCTCCTGGCGCGGGCAAGGGAGACCGGAGTTGCTGTCATCTCCACCTCCCATGACACCGCAACCGCCGCATGGCTGGCCCGGCTTTCCACCCCTCTGGCCTGTTACGTCGAATCCAGGTTTGAGAAGATCGGAGTCGCCGAACCCCTCGAGCACTTGCGCCTCAAACTCCTCCATTCGGGGGAGCCGGCAGTGATTGCCGTGGAGGAGGATGGCACCATCGCAGGGGTCGCCACCAAGTCGTCGCTCCTTACCCCGGTCCCCTACGCCTTGATTCTTGTCGACCATAACGAGCTGGGCCAAGCGGTGACGGGCGCCGAGTCGGTGGATATCCTCGAGGTGCTCGACCATCACAAGCTCGGCAATCCTCCCACTAACCAACCGATCACCTTCATGGCGGCGCCTGTCGGCAGCACCTGCACCGTCGTCGCCTCCCTCTATCGGGAGCGGGGAGTGGTTCCCGAACAGAAGATCGCCGCGCTGCTGCTGGCCGGAATCCTGTCCGACACGGTTATCCTCAAGTCACCCACCACCACGAACCGGGACCGGGAAATGGTCATCTGGCTCGAGGAGAAGGCCGGCATCGATCACAAGGAATTCGGCAGGGAGATATTCTCCTCGTGCAGCGGCTTTGCCGCCTACGGTTCGCCGGAGAAGGCGATCAGGGCCGACTTCAAGCATTTTGCCGCCGCGGACACGCTTTTTGGGGTCGGGCAAGTGGAGGTGGTCGGTTTCGACGAGTTTTTTGACCTGAAGGAATCACTTCGCGAGGCGCTGAAACGGGTGAAGGACGATGACCGTCTCCACCTGGCGGGGCTCATGGTTACCGACATCCATACCGAGACAACCCTGTTCCTGGCAGAAGGGAAGAACGAGCTCGCCCACGTCATGGGGTATCCCCAGATGGAGCCCCATCTCTACGAACTCAAGGGGGTCATGTCGCGCAAGAAGCAGATGGTGCCGCACCTTTTGAAGGTGTTGGGCTCTCTGCAGAGTCAGCCTTCCGAGCCGGCACTTTTACAGGGAAAACTCTGAAAAAAAACGCTTGCATTTCCACTAGGCACGTGTTAATAGTAATGGCACAAGTTAATGTTCACTAAAAAGTGAGCTCCTCCGGCTCACTTTTTTTTATGGAAAATTTAGTTTATGGCGACTGTTGATGTGGTCTCAAAGGTGACGGAGCAGGCGGAACTGCTCCTTTCCCATCTCGGGTTGGAGCTGGTCGATCTGGAATACAAGCGGGAAGGACAGAGCATGGTCCTGCGCCTCTTCATCGACAGGGAGGGGGGCGTGACCCTGGACGACTGCGCCACCGTCAGCAGGGAGTTGTCGGAGCTGCTTGATGTGGAGGACTTTATTCCGGGACACTACAACCTGGAGGTCTCCTCGCCCGGCCTTAACCGCCCGCTGAAGAAGGAGAGCGACTTCCAAAGATACCGGGGGAAGCTGGTCAAAATCAGGACCTTCGAACCCTTGCCGGATGATGCGGGGAACCGCCGGAAGACCTTCCTGGGAGAACTTCTGGCGGTGGAAAATGGGGTTGTCAGGGTCAGGCTGACCGAAGGGCAGACCGCCGGGATTCCAATGGAAAAAGTTGCCAAGGCCAACCTGGAGTTTGAATTTTAAACTACGTGAAAAGTGAAAAGTGAAATTTTAAAAAATAGGAGATAGGGACGTGGAAACGAGCTTTAACCTCAAGCATACTATCGATCAGATCGTAAAGGAGAAGGCCATCGACAAGGCCGTGGTTCTGGAAGCGCTCGAGCAGGCGGTTCTTACAGCCGCCAACAAGAAATACCGCAACACGCGCGATCTGGAGGCTCACTACAACGAGGAGGTCGGTGAGGTTGAACTGTTCGAATTCGTTACCGTGGTCGATGAGGTCCAGGACTCTTACAAGGAAATCAGTCTGGAAGAGGCGAAAGAACAGGATCCCGAAGTGGAGGTCGGCGACTCCATCGGCATGAAGATGGATGCCAGTGATTTTTCCCGGATAGCCGCTCAGACCGCAAAACAGGTCATTATCCAGCGGGTGCGGGAGGCGGAGCGCGAAACCATCTTCAACGAATTCAAGGACCGCTTGGGTGAGCTGATCAACGGTGTGGTGCGGCGTTTTGAGAAGGGGGACCTGGTCGTTGATCTCGGGCGCGCCGAGGCCGTTCTCCCCCACAAGGAACAAGCCCCGCGCGAGGTCTATCGGCAAGGAGACCGGGTCAAGGCCCTGATAACGGATATCCGCATGACCACGAAGGGACCGCAGATCATGCTGTCTCGGATACACTCCGGCGTGCTCGATAAACTGTTCGAGGCCGAGGTGCCGGAGATTGCCGAGGGAATTGTCGAGGTGATGGGGGTGGTCCGGGAGCCGGGAAGCCGGGCTAAGATCGCCGTTTATTCCCACGATTCGGATGTGGACCCGGTGGGCGCCTGTGTCGGCATGCGGGGCAGCCGTGTACAGAATGTGGTTTCGGAGCTCAGGGGGGAGAAGATCGACATCATCCCATGGTCTGAGGATATCGCCCGTTTTGCCTGCAACGCCCTGGCGCCTGCGGCGGTTTCCAAGGTCTATGTGGATGAGGAGAACCGCTCCATGGAGATCATTGTGGCGGATGACCAGCTTTCTCTGGCAATCGGCAAGCGTGGACAGAATGTCCGTCTCGCCGCAAAACTGACCGGCTGGAAGATAGACATAAAGAGTGAATCGAGAGCGGCTGAGGCCGAACTGCTGCAATACGCCTCCTTTGACGGTGCTGTTGAAGAGGCGGAGGCATCTGAGGGGATCGAAAATACCGAGCCGGCTGCTGTCGAAGCAGAGGAGCGGTCGGAAGAGTAATCATGCCGAGAACCGAACCGCAGAGGAGCTGTCTCGGATGTCGGGAGGTAAAGGACAAGAAGGACCTGCTTCGCTTTGTCCTGGCACCCGACCGGACGCTGGTGCCGGACTTGCTGAATAAACTCCCCGGGCGGGGCGCCTATACGTGCATGAGTAAATTGTGTCTGAAGGCGGCGGCGGACCGGAAACAGTTCGCCAGGTCCTACAGGGGAGAAGTGAAACATGCCGGCGCGGATGAACTTGTCAATCAGGTGGCTCTTCGTCTGGAAGAGAGGATCGTCTCATACCTGGCGCTTGCCAATAAGGCCGGCAAGGTGGTTTCCGGCAGCGATATGGTTGCCGAGGCCTTGAGAAAGCGTTCTCCGGGGGTTTTATTCATTGCCGCCGACATCTCTCCGGAAATCGGGCAAAAGTTTGCCCATCTGGCGTGCAAGTCAGGAGTTCCCTGCTTCAATCTTCTTGACAAGGGACGTCTTGGAGCGCTTCTCGGCAAGGAGTTACGGAGTGTTGCGGCAATAGAACAGAGCGGCTTTGTTGAAACTATTACACGAGAGTTGAAACGTTACAGGAACTTCTTCGAGGGAGGGACGCAGTCACAATGAGTAAAATCCGCGTATATGAGCTGGCACAGAAGATGGGCATTGATAACAAGGAGCTTATGTCCAGATTGAAGGACATAGGGGTTGAGGTAAAAAACCACATGGCCGTTATTGATGAAGCGGATGCCAATAAACTGATGGCGCCGACGAAAGCTCCTGCTGCGGCTCCTGCTCCGATTAGCGAAGTAAAGGAAGAAGTTCGTGTGACTACAACACTCATACGGCGTCGGGCCAAGGTTGTGGAGCCTCCTCCTGAAGCGCCTGCAGCTCCGGAACCTCCCGTTGAAGAAAAAATAATGGCCAAAGCCGAGGAAGCCGCTCCTAGCAAGGAAGAAGAGACCAAAGAGCCGGTAAAGGAAGCGGCTCCGGTTTTGGAGAAACCTGCTGCCGTCCATCTGGAGGAGCATCCCGTGACCAAGGCTACTCCCACCAGGGCCGTTATTCTCGGCCGGGTTGAAATCCAGGGAGCACAACCGAGGGAAGTGAGGCCCGAGCGGAAGGAGTTTCAAAAACCTGCTCCACCACGTGGTACGGACCGTCCGGCCCTGTCGCGTCCTTCCGAACGACCTGCTCCAGCACGTGGTACGGAACGGCCGGCACCGTCGCGGCCTTTCGAACGGCCAGCACCGTCACGGGGCCCGGGAAGGCCGGCCATGCCGGCTCCGGTGGAAGTGCCTGTAATGCCGGAGGATCGCAAGAAGGGACGCAAGGGAAAAGAACTGCCGCCGGTCTCGGAAATAGGAAAGGGTGTCAAGAAGGGTGCCCCTGACGTCAAAAAGAAAGAGGCCTTAAAGAAGGCCGAGCTCCTGGAAAAGCGCGAGCGGGTCTTTGAGCCTGGTCCCCGTGCAGGCAAGGGGAAGAAGAAGGAGAGGGGACGCGCTCCGGAGGGGCGGAAGACCGAGATTACAATCCCCAAGGCCATCAAGCGCATCATCAAGATTTCCGAAACCATCACCGTGGGTGAACTGGCCAAACGAATGGGGATAAAGGCGAACGACCTCATTCGTTCCCTGATGAAAATGGGGATGATGGCCACCATAAACCATCCTCTAGATATTGAAACTGCAACATTGTTGGCTGGAGAATTCGGCTATGAGATCGAAAATGTCGCCCTTGACCTGGATGTAATGCTGGAAGCCGCTCCCGATGCGCCGGAGAGCCTTCAGAAACGTTCCCCTGTGGTAACCATCATGGGGCATGTGGATCACGGCAAGACCTCGCTCCTGGATGCAATCCGCGAAGCCAACGTCATTGCCGGCGAGGCGGGAGGCATCACCCAGCATATCGGCGCTTACGACGTGGAGCTGAACGGAAGAAAAATCACCTTCCTCGACACGCCGGGACACGAGGCGTTTACCGCTATGCGCGCCAGGGGAGCCAAGGTCACTGACATCGTCATTCTGGTGGTGGCTGCCGATGACGGCGTCATGCCCCAGACCCGGGAAGCGGTCAACCATTCCAAGGCCGCCGGCGTTCCGATCATCGTCGCAGTCAACAAGATTGACAAGCCGGAAGCCAAGCCTGACCGGGTCAAGCAGGAGTTGATCCAACTCGGCCTCGTTCCGGAGGAGTTTGGCGGCGATACCATATTCGTCGAAGTTTCAGCCAAGAAACGGATCAATCTGCCGGCGCTTCTGGAGATGGTGCTCCTCCAGGCTGATGTGCTTGAGCTTAAGGCCAATCCGAATAAGCCCGCCCGCGGCACCATTGTCGAGGCGAAGCTGGACAGGGGCCGTGGACCGCTGGCTACCGTGCTGGTCCAGGAAGGGACCCTCAAGACCGGTGATTATTTTGTCGCCGGGGTTCACTCAGGTCGGGTCCGCGCAATGCAGAACGACCGTGGCGACAAGGTGTTGGCCGCAGGCCCGGCCATGCCCGTGGAGGTGATAGGGTTTACCGGTGTGCCCGATGCCGGCGATGTCTTCGTGGTTCTTCCCGATGAGAAGCAATCCAAGGAAATCGCCCAGCACCGCCAGCAGAAGATCCGTGAGACGGCGCTGGCAAAATCGAGCAGGCTTTCCCTGGAGCAGCTGTATGAAAAGATCCAGAAGGGAGAGGTCAAGGAGCTCAATACCATCGTCAAGGGGGACGTCCATGGTTCCGTCGAGGCGGTTTCCGAATCATTGCGCAAGCTCTCTACCGACGCCATCCGCCTGAACGTTATCCACGCCTCGGTTGGAGCCATCACTGAGACGGACGTAAACCTCGCCACAGCCAGTAATGCCATCATTCTCGGCTTTAACGTGCGCCCGGAAGTGAAGGCGCAGGCGATGGCGGAGAAGGAAGGGGTCGACATCCGCCTTTACAACATCATCTACGATGCGGTTGATGATATCAAAAAGGCCATGGAAGGGCTCCTTGAGCCGACTCTCCGTGAAAAACACCTGGGCCGGGCGGAAATCCGCGAGGTATTTTCCGTTCCCAAGCATGGAAATGTCGCCGGATGTTATGTTACGGACGGCAAGATGGTGCGAAACGCCCAGGTTCGCCTGCTGCGTGACAACGTGGTCGTTTACGAGGGCAAAATGGCCAGTCTGCGCCGTTTCAAGGATGACGTGAAAGAAGTGGCGTCCAACTACGAATGCGGTATCTCGCTGGAAAACTACAACGACATCAAGACCGGCGATATCATCGAGGCATTCGAGATCGAAAAGGTCGCTGCAACACTATAGGACGGGACTCGGGACTCGGGAACCGAGAACCGGAAATACGAATCCCGAATCACGGATCTTAAATGTTCAAGCGTTCAGAAAAAGTGGCCGAGGCGATTCACGAAATGGTGTCCGAGCTCCTGGTGAAGGGGTTGAAGGACCCTCGCATCGGTTTTGTAACCGTAACGGGGGTCAAGGTTACCGACGATCTCCATCTGGCGACGGTCTATTTTACCGTTATCGGGAACGATGAGGAGAAAAAGGCGACGGAGCAGGGATTAAACAGTGCCAGAGGCTTTATCCGCAAAGAGATGGGGAAGAGTCTCCGTATGCGCTACGTCCCCGATCTTGTTTTTAAATACGATGTTTCGGTGGCTTACGGCAATCGTATCGAATCCCTCATAAGGGAAATTCACACCACGGAAGAGGGAGATGATAAGTAACGTTATCGAAGAAATTGCCGGGAACCGGACCTTTCTCATCACCACCCATGAAAATCCTGACGGTGACGCAGTGGGCTCCAGTCTTGCCCTCGCCAATTACCTGAAAAGGCAGGGTAAAGAGGTGACGGGCAGGGTAAAGAGGTGACGGTCTACTTCTGTGACCCGTTCCCTGAACTCTATACGTTCCTTCCCATGGCCGATTCGGTGGTAAACACCATTCCCGCCGGATATTATGATGTCTGCTTTGTGCTGGATGTGGGTGAATTCCGCCGCGCCGGTCCGGAGGTGGGTGCATTCAAAGGGATCGGAAAGTTCATCAATATCGATCATCACTTAAACTGTGACCACTTCGGCGCCATAAATCTGATAGATCCCCAGGCCTGTGCCACAGGGGCGCTCATCTACAGGACCATCAGGGCCGCCGGGCATGATATGGATTACGATACTGCCCTCTGCATCTACACCGCGGTAATTACCGATACCGGCTCATTCCGTTATTCCAACGCCAACCCCGAGGCCTTTGCCATAGCCGGTGAAATGGTGGGGAAGGGAGTAAATGCCTGGTCCGTCGCGGAAAAACTCTATGAGAGCCAGCCGCAAAAGCGGCTTGAACTCCTGGCCCTGGCACTTGGCACCCTGTATGTTTCCCCGCGCGGCGACTTTGCCGCCGTAACCGTTACACTGGATATGTATGAAAAGACCGGCGCCACTGTGGAATTGACCGACGGTTTTGTCAATTATCCCCGCTCCATCCGCGGTGTGGAAGTGGCGGTATTTTTCAGGGAAATCAGCCCCTGCCTGTTCAAGGTCGGGTTTCGTTCCAAGGGTAAGGTGGACGTGTCGGCGCTGGCGGCCGCCTTTGGCGGCGGTGGTCACCACAATGCAGCTGGCTGCACAATGGCGTGCACGCTCGACGAAGCCAGGGAAGCGGTGTTTGCCTACCTGGAAAAAGTTCTTTGAGGAATGGACGGTTTTATTGTCGTTGACAAGCCGTCTGGAATGACTTCCCATGATGTGGTGCGCTCCGTCCGCCGGATAACGGGAGAGAAAAAGGCCGGCCACACCGGGACCCTCGACCCTTTTGCCACCGGCGTTTTGCCGCTGGCTCTGGGGGAAGGGACCAAGACTATCCATTTCCTGGATGAATCGGTTAAAGAGTATCAGGCTACGATGGTCCTGGGAGCGACTACCGACACCCAGGACTTTACCGGAACGATAGTCGCGGAAGGGGACTGGCGGCCGATTACTCCTGCTGTTGTGGAGGATATGGCCCACTGTTTTACCGGCAGAATCAGCCAGGTTCCTCCCATGTTTTCAGCCCTTAAGCGTAATGGTGTGCCGCTTTACAAGCTGGCCCGCCGCGGAGAAAGCGTTGAGCGGGAATCGCGGGATATAGAGGTTTTCTCCCTCGTCATAGATCAAGTTAATCTTCCGGAAGTTGCCTTTACGGTACGCTGCTCCCGCGGCACCTACGTGCGGACCCTGGCCAGTGATATGGGGGAGAAACTGGGGTGCGGCGCCTATCTGACAAAGCTTCGCCGGACAGTGAGCGGCCCGTTTCACATCGAAAACGCCGTCTCGCTGGAAGGGCTGTCCGACCTTGCGGGGGAGGGGAGACTGTCGGAAGTTGTCATTTCCCCCTGCGCAGCCCTGGCCCAGCTTAAGGAAGTGCCGATGACGGAGAGTGGAATTGCAAAGGTAGCGCACGGTATTGCTCCCGATATGGCAGATATGCCGGGATATCCGTCCGCAGCGCTATTTCCGGGAGAACGGGTAAGACTCTCCCATGGTGGAATACTGCTGGCCGTGGCTGAAATCGTTGCCGACGGCCGGACGGAAGCGAGGGGAAGTCTTCGGCTGTTAAGGGTGTTTAATCAGTGTCCATCCGTGTTTCCGGTTGGCCACCGATGAGCTTTACCCTTTACATGACGGGGTCATTGTGTTAAAAGACACATTGCATCAGGATTTTCTTCAGACAAGAGGCGTAGGCCCATAAAATCAAGATTGGAAAGGAGGTGTTGAAATATGCTGGCAACGGAGAAAAAACAGGAAATCATCAATAAGTACAAAACCCACGATAGTGATACCGGGTCTCCCGAAGTGCAGATAGCCATTTTGACCGAACGGATCACGTATCTGACTGAACATTTTAAGGTTCATAAAAAGGATCATCACAGCCGCCGTGGTCTGTTGAAGATCGTAGGCCAGAGAAGAAGACTGCTTGACTATGTCAAAAAGAAAGACGTCGAAAGATATAAAGCAATCATTGAAAAACTCGGTATAAGAAGGTAAGAAAAGGCAGTATACCTCTCCGCTGGCAAGGGGTATATTGCTTTTTCATTTTTTTGGGAATGGGCGCTTTGTGCCCATTTATTTTGTTGGGGGCGTGGATAAAGCGGCTGAACGAGGTACGAGGAGCTAGGCACGAGGTACGAGGGTTTTATCCTCTATCCTCGTTCCTTTGACCTCGATCCTCGCTTTTGGTCTTTTTATCGACGGCCCCAACGCATCATTAAAGGTTAGGAGACCGTAAACGATATGGAAAAAAAAGTTCAGATTGAATTCAGCGGCAGGACCATTGCCATTGCCACGGGAAAAATGGCCAAGCAGGCCAACGGCGCCGTGGTGGTGAGTTGCGGGGATACGGTGGTGCTGGTGACGGCGGTGGCGGCAAAAACCGCCAAGGAAGGTCAGGACTTCTTCCCCTTGACCGTCAATTACCAGGAAAAGGCCTATGCCGGCGGCAAAATCCCCGGCGGCTTCTTCAAGCGGGAAGGTCGCCCTTCCGATAACGAGACCCTGACCTGTCGCCTCATCGACCGGCCGATCCGGCCGCTTTTCCCGGAAAATTTCCTCAACGATACCCAGATCATGGCCACCGTTATTTCCGCCGACCAGGACAACGACCCGGGCATTCTCGCCATGATCGGCGCCTCGGCCGCCCTCGAGGTCTCGGACATCCCCTTCTTCGGCCCGATTGCCGGCGTCAAGGTGGGCCGGGTCGATGGCCGGTACGTGGCCAATCCCACTGCGGAGGAGCTTGCCAAGAGCGACATCGAAATCATCGTGGCGGCCAGCAGGGATGCGGTTTGCATGGTAGAGGGGGGCGCAGCCATCGTTTCCGAAGAGGATATGCTGGAAGCGATCTTCTTCGGTCATGCCGCCGTGCAGCCGATCCTGGTAGCCCAGGAGGAACTGCGCAAAAACGCCGGCGTTGCCAAGCGCGAGATCGCACCGCCGGTAGTTGATGAAGTGCTCACGGCCAAGGTCAGGGAGCTGGCCTACGGCAGGATGAAAGAGGCAGTCAGGATCAAGTCGAAGGGAGAGCGGCATGACTGGATCGATGCCATCACCGCAGAGGTGCTGATGGCAATCCTTCCCGACTACGAAGGGCGCGACAAAGAGATCAAAGGGATTGTCGGCGATTTCGAGTACGAACTGGTGCGCGAACATATCCTGAAGGACGGCGAACGGATCGATGGCCGCGACACCAAGACCATCCGGCCGATCACCACCGAGGTGAGCCTGCTCCCCCGGGTGCACGGTTCGGCTCTCTTCACCAGGGGGGAAACCCAGGCCCTGGTCGCCGCCACCCTTGGGACCTCCAGTGACGAGCAGCGGATTGACTCTCTCTACGGCGAGAGCAAGAAGCGCTTCCTGCTTCACTACAATTTCCCGCCGTTTTCGGTGGGCGAGACCAGTTTTCGCCTGGCTCCGGGCCGGCGTGAGATCGGTCACGGCGCCCTGGCCGAGCGCGCCTTGGAAAGGGTGCTCCCCAAGCACGATGATTTCCCCTACACCGTCCGGATCGTTTCCGATACACTTGAAAGCAACGGTTCGTCGTCCATGGCCACGGTTTGCGGCGGCTCCATGTCCATGATGGATGCCGGCATTCCCATCAAGGCGCCCGTGGCAGGGATTGCCATGGGGCTTATCAAGGAGGGGGACGATGTTGCCATCCTCTCCGACATCCTCGGTGATGAAGACCACCTCGGGGATATGGACTTCAAGGTGGCGGGTACTGCCGAAGGGGTCACCGCTCTGCAGATGGACATCAAGATCACCGGTGTCTCCAAGGAGATCATGAAAAAGGCTCTGGCTCAGGCCCGCGAGGGACGACTCCATATCCTCGGCAAGATGGCTGAGACCATTGCTGCGCCACGGCCCGACCTTTCTACCTATGCACCGCGCATCACCACCATCTGGGTCAAGACCGACAAGATCCGCGACGTTATCGGCGCAGGCGGTAAGAACGTGCGGGGCATCACCGAGGCAACCGGCGTCAGCATCGACATCGAGGATACCGGCAAGATCAACATTGCCAGCCACGACAAGGCCGCCTGCGACCTGGCCATCAAGATGATCCGCGACCTGACCGCCGAGGCCGAAGAAGGCAAGCTCTACATGGGGACGGTGAGGAAAATCATGGAATTCGGCGCCTTTGTGGAGATTTTCCCCGGCACGGACGGCCTTGTGCACATATCCGAGCTTGATACAGAACGTGTCAAGAATGTCACCGACATCCTTAAAGAAGGTGACCAGGTACTGGTCAAATGTATCGGCATTGATAAGCAAGGGAAAATCAAACTATCCCGTAAAGAGGCTTTAGGGGCTGCTCTGCCTGACAATTAATAGCAGTGCTCTTGATATTCGGGTATTGACGGGTATAGTTTAACCATGATCTACAAGTCAATTTTAGATAGCGGCATACGCGTGATCAGCGAAAACATCCCCCATGCGTATTCCGTCTCCATCGGTATATGGGTCGCCAATGGCTCCCGCCACGAAGGGCGGGAGTCCAACGGCGTTGCCCACTTTATCGAACATCTGTTGTTTAAGGGGACTGAGCGGCGCGGCGCACTGGATATCGCCAGGGAGATAGATTCCATCGGCGGGATTCTAAATGCGTTTACCAGCCGTGAGTATGTCTGTTATTATGCAAAGGTCCTCGATAAATTCCTCCCCAACGCCGTCGATCTCCTCTCGGATATTTTTCTTAATTCCTTGTTCAACTCCGAAGAGATTGAAAAGGAGCGAAAGGTCATCCTCCAGGAAATAAGCATGCTGGAGGATACCCCCGATGATTATATCCATGACCTCTTCTCCCAGAACTTCTGGCAGGGGCATCCACTGGGTATGCCGATCATCGGCAATGAAGAGAGCGTAGGGGGACTGTCACGCGACTTCATTGTCAGCTATAAACAGGATAAATACCGGGCAGGGGACATAATCATCGCCGCTGCCGGGAAGGTCGAACACCAGGAGCTTCTGCGCCTTCTGGGCGGGTTGTTCGCCCGGATACCTTCAGGCAAAAGCTCGGAGGAGCCTTACCTGGCAACCCATGAAAAAAAGATAGATATCATCGAGAAAGACCTCGAACAGGTTCACCTCTGTCTCGGCACACGGGCGTTGCCGCAGAATCACCCGAACCGGTATGAGGCGTACATACTGAATACCGTTCTGGGAGGGAGCATGAGTTCCCGGCTTTTTCAGGAGGTACGTGAGAAACTGGGGCTTGCCTATTCCATTTACTCATACATGGCTTCCCATTCAGATACCGGTTCGCTTGCCGTCTATGCCGGCACCAGCCAGGAGCGTGTGAACGAAGTCATCGAGATAATTCTGCGGGAATTCAAAAAGCTCAAGACCGACCCGCTTTCGCCGGCGGAGCTGGATTCCGCAAAGGAGCAGTTGAAGGGGAATATTCTCCTCTCTTTGGAGAGCAGCGACAACCGAATGTCCAAGCTTGCCAAAAATGAAATATATTTTGGATGTTATCAACCCCTTCCGGAGATTATCAAAGGCTTCGACCGGGTCACCTCCGAAAGCCTCCTCGGGTTGTGCGAACGATTAATCGATGGCGATTACTTGACACTTGTTCTTATGGGTAAGGTGGAAAGGGATAGTCCTTTCCTTGCCGACATAACCCTGTAGACTCATGGACCTTATGCACGTCACAATTAAAAGGGTTCGTTCCGGAAGTGCGAATCCTTTTCCTCGATACATGACCTCCCATGCCGCAGGCATGGATCTCTATGCTGAACTTGCGGAAGATCTGATTCTTGAACCCGGCGGCAGGGCTCTTATACCCACAGGCATTGCCATAGCATTGCCGGATGGATATGAGGCGCAGATCAGACCGCGCAGTGGTCTGGCGCTTAAGCACGGCATTTCTCTGGTGAATTCTCCCGGTACCATAGACCCGGACTACCGCGGCGAAATAGGGGTGATAGTCATAAACCACAGCAATGCACCGTTTACCGTCAAGTGCGGGGAACGGATTGCGCAGATGGTCTTCGCCCCTTTTGTCAGGGCTCTCTTCCGGGAAGCGGACAACCTGGAAGAGACCGGCAGGGGCGACGGCGGTTTCGGCCACACGGGAAGGTAAAGGCAGTGAGGAGTGAAGTGTGAGGAGTGAGGGGTAAGAGTATGCGCGATCCGCGAGTGAAACAACTGGCCGAAGTACTGGTGAACTATTCCACCCGGGTAAAAAAGGGGGACGTTGTCCTGATCAGCGCCAGCGGCTTCGAGTGCGCCCCGCTGGTGAGGGAGCTGTACGTCCTCTGTCTCCACAAAGGGGCAAAATATGTGGAGTACGATTTTTCCCTTCCCGAGATCAACCGCCACTTTTACAACAACGCCGGTAAGGATCAACTCGCCTACTTCCCGCAGCACAAGCTGGACTTCATGAAGCAGGTGAACGTATATATCGCCATCTCCGCCGCCGAAAATTCCATGGTCATGGCCCAGGCCGATCAGGCCAGCATGATCGCTTATGCAAAGGTCGTGCGCCCCATCGTCGACCGGCGGGTAAAGCATACCCGCTGGGTGATCACCCGTTATCCAACCCATGGCGCAGCCCAGGAGGCAAAAATGAGCCTGGAGGAGTTTGAGGATTATCTCTTCTCCGCCTGCTGTATCGACTGGAGCGCCGAATCGCGCAAGCAGGAAAAACTGAAAAAATTGATGGATAAGACCGATAGGGTGCGGATCAAGGCTTCGGACACCGATCTGGCGTTCAGTATCCGGGGGCTCCCCGGCATGAAGTGCGACGGCCGCTTCAATATTCCCGACGGCGAAGTCTTTACCGCGCCGGTCAAGGATTCAGCCGAAGGGTATATCACCTACAACTGCCCGACCATTTACCAGGGGAAAGAGTTCAACAACATCAGACTCGAATTCAAGAAGGGGCGCATTGTCGGTGCTACTGCGCAAGGGATGGACGCCCCCCTCAACAAGATTCTCGATACGGATGAAGGCGCCAGATACATCGGTGAATTTGCCATCGGCGTCAATCCGGGGATCCGGCTGCCTGCGCGCAACATCCTGTTTGACGAGAAGATATTCGGTTCCATACACTTCACTCCCGGCCAGTGTTACGATGAATGCGACAACGGCAACCGCTCTGCCGTCCACTGGGACATGGTGAAAATTCTGCAAGGCGACGGCGAGATATGGTTTGACGACCTGCTCATCCAGAAGGATGGGCGGTTTGTTCATAAAGATCTCCTGGGCCTGAACCCGCGTGACTGACCATGCTTCTCGAGATAAACCCTGAAAATCCGCAGCCAAGGCTCATTGCAAAAGTTGCAGAAATCCTCACAAATGGCGGCGTCATCGCTTATCCCACCGACACCACCTACGGCATCGGGTGCAGTATATTCAATAAACGGGGGATCGACCGGATATATGTCATCAAGCAGAGAGAAAAGAAAAAACCCTTTTCCTTTATCTGCGCCGATCTTTCCGATGTGACCCGTTACGCCAGGGTAAGCAATTACGCCTTCAAGATAATGAAGCGTTTCCTCCCCGGCCCCTATACCTTTGTCCTCGATGCTACCTCGGTTGTTCCCGACCTTTTGGTGACCAAACAGAAAACCGTCGGGATACGGATCCCCGCCAACAGGATTTGTCTTGCCATTGTCAGGGAACTGGGGCATCCCATTATTACCACCAGCGCCAACCGCTCCGGGGAAGAACCGATAGGAGACCCCTTTCTGGTTGACAGTGAAATGGGGAACCAACTGGACATGGTGATCGGCGGCGGCATGCTCCCGCCGGATTCGAGTTCCGTGGTCAGTCTGATCGGCGATGTCCCTGTTGTGCTCCGCAAAGGTGTGGGTGATGTAAGCTGGTGCGGTTGAAGGATCCCCCGTTCATGCGCAAAAGCACGGTGAAGTCCGGATTAAATCTCGTCAGTGCGGGTATAGTGTTGGTCACGCTGGCGACCTTTTTCCACGAACAGATCGCCTGGATACTGTCCCTGTCACACGGCAGTGAAACGCGTTTTGTATTTCTGGGGCTTTTCTGGGGCGGCATGGCCGGTTGCCTGGGGATTGTCGTGACGGTTGCCGGCTTTCTTCGTGGCACTGTCAACAGACAGGAGATTACTCTTGTCCCGGCCGTGATTATCCTTGTCGCTGTCGCTCTGCTCTTTATTTTCCTGTTGTTCTCCTCGTTCACCAATTCTGAACAGCCGAGGCTGCGCCCAGGCGAAACCATCACCATTTGAGGAAATGATATCAACCTCTATGCCCTTGACTGTTTCTGATTGCAACGGCGACGAGCGCACTTTGTCGATTGACCGGTCTGTTTTCTTTATGCTTGCAATCAACCGGCGGATGGGTTATTAAGAAAACCCGGCAGCGCTCTTTGGCTACACGTCGACAAAGGTTGATTTTTCTTGACAAAAATTGCTCCATATATATACTGAATGGCTTTGAATGCGGGGCTCCGGTAAAAGACCTTGAAAGTCAGCATAGCAGATATAAAAGATAAAGCACTGGTTTTTTCAACCGATGAGTCGGTCGGTGATTATCCAATCCTTGCGGCGATGCAGAATGCCGGTGAATGCGGGTTCCTATCCCCGATACGGTTACAGCTTACCGTCGTCAGGGAATACGACCACATCAGGGTTAATGGCCGGGTGGAAGCCAGGGTCAGGCTCAATTGTTCCCGTTGCCTTAAGGAGTATGAAACTGAGGTTTTCTCCTCTTTCACCATCTTTTATACCCCGGCGGCGGGTATGCCTCAGGACGAAGAGGTCGAATTGGCGGAGGAAGACCTGATTTCGGCAACCTATGGGGGGGATGAGATCGATTTTACATCGGAAATCGCAGAACAGGTGGCAATGGAAATCCCCTTTCAACCTCTCTGTAAAGAGGATTGCCGGGGATTGTGCACCAGGTGCGGCGCCGACCTTAACGGCGCTGAGTGCGGCTGTGACCGTACCGTCGAAAACGTCAAACTGAGCGCGTTGAAAAACTTCAAGATAAAAAAGTAAAGGAGAAACTAACATGGCAGTACCCAAGAAAAAGACTTCCAAGTCCCGCAAAAATATGAGAAGGGCGCATGACTTCCTTGTTGCTCCCACAGTTTCCACCTGTCCGCAATGCAAGGCCCCCAAGCTTCCTCACCGTGCCTGCCTATCCTGCGGCACCTACAAAGGTAAAGAAGTATTGAAGGCTGAAGAACTGTAATATCTCCGTTGTATTTCCGAGAATCCACTCCCCAGGGGAAATATGAGAGTTGCTGTTGATGCAATGGGCGGCGATAACGCTCCTGTAGTCGAAGTAGAGGGCGCTGTCGCCGCCGTTAAAGAATTTGGTATTCCCGTTACTTTGGTAGGCGACACGGAAACGCTTCGTCGGGAACTTGCGAAACACGACTGCAATGGGCTTGATATATCGGTGCAACATGCCAGTGAAGTGGTGGGAATGCACGACTCCCCTTCGGACGCCATAAGAAAGAAAAAGGACTCGTCCATCAGGGTTGCCTTTGAGCTGGTCAAGAAAGGTGAGGCCGAAGCCGTCGTCAGTGCAGGCAATTCCGGCGCCACCATGGCCGCAGGCATGTTTGTCCTCAAGCGTCTCAAGGGGATAGACCGTCCCGCCATTGCCCAGATATTCCCGACACTGCGTGACAGAACCCTCGTCCTTGACGTTGGCGGCAATGTAGATTGCAAGCCGGTTCATCTTGTGCAGTTTGCCATTATGGGGGAGGTTTATTCCAGGTATGCCATGGGGATCGAGAACCCCCGCATCGGGCTCCTTTCCAATGGCGAAGAGGAAAGCAAGGGGAACGATCTGACCCGTGAGACCAATGCCATATTGAAGAAGATTTCATTGGAATACGCGGGATATGTTGAGGGACGCGACATATTCACCGGTCTGGTGGATGTGGTTGTCTGTGACGGTTTTGTCGGCAATGTGGTGCTGAAACTCTCGGAAGGGCTCGTTGAAGCCGCCATCAGGATGCTCAAAGAAGAAATCAAAAAGGGTTTTCTGCGCAAGATCGGTTATCTGCTGGCCTGCAAGGCCTTTTACAGCTTTATGAAAAAGGTGGACTACGCAGAATATGGCGGCGCCCCTCTCCTTGGGATCAACGGCGTAGGCATGATCTGCCATGGCGGCTCCAACGCCAAGGCGGTCAAGAATGCCATCCGTTTTGCTCACGAATATGCGCAAAAAGGGGTAAACCAAAAGATGGCTGAGAAGCTGCAGGAAAATTTTGCGATTTACATGCAACAACTGGAACCCGATAAAGAGTTGGCGGCCGGTTAAAAAGGTGGGACTGATGGTGCATGCGAAAATCACCGGAACCGGTTCTGCCGTTCCGGATAAAGTTTTAACCAATAATGATATTGAAAAACTGGTAGATACCAGTGATGAGTGGATCATCACCAGGACCGGCATTAAACAGAGACATATTGCCGCAGAAGGTGAATATACCTCCACATTCGCCACCAGAGCGGCTGAAAATGCTCTTCAGATGGCGGGTGTCAAGCCTGATGAGCTCGACCTGATAGTTCTGGCAACCGTTACCCCCGATTTCCCGTTTCCTGCGACAGCCTGTCTTGTTCAAAACAATTTGAGGGCTTCGAAAGCAGCAGCTTTTGATATTTCTGCGGCCTGTTCCGGGTTTCTTTACGGCCTGGCCATGGTAGAAAAATTTATCAGGACCGGCGCCGCCAGGAAAGCGCTGGTTATAGGCGCTGAAGTTCTGTCGCGGATTGTTGACTGGACCGACCGTAACACCTGCTGTCTGTTTGGTGACGGCGCCGGGGCTGTAGTGGTTGAAGCAAGCGAGGACGAAAAGGGCATTCTCTCCACCCATATACACAGTGACGGGAGCTACTGGGATCTTCTCTACCAGCCGGGCACCGGCAACAGGAACCCGGCTGTCCGGAAGACCCTGGACGAAAAGCTTATTTACATTAATATGCAGGGAAATGAGGTGTTCAAGCTGGCGGTCAGGGCCATGGAAGAAGCCGCCCTGGAAGCGCTTGCCGCCAATAATCTTTCAGGCTCGGATATCAATATCTTTATTCCCCACCAGGCCAACCGGCGTATCATAGACGCCATCGGAAAAAGGCTCGGTCTGAACGGGGAACAGGTGTTCGTCAATCTCGAACGCTACGGCAACACCTCTTCGGCTTCCATACCGTTAGCCCTGGACGAAGCCAATCGCTCAGGAAAAATCAAAGATGACGATATTATATTATTCGACGCGTTCGGTGGCGGCTTGACCTGGAGTTCCGCCCTGGTGCGCTGGTAATTGTAATAAGGAAGGTACGTGATGGGGAAGAGTGCATTCATTTTTCCGGGCCAGGGATCACAGTATCCGGGTATGGGGAAAGAACTGGCGGAAAACTTTACGATAGCCGGGGAGACCTTCGCCGAGGCTGACGACGCCTTAAACTTCAAACTGAGCAGACTCTGTTTTGAAGGGCCGGAGCAGGATCTGAAGCTGACCGCCAACACCCAGCCCGCCATACTCACGGCCAGTGTGGCCGCTCTCAGGGTCGTTCAGGCGGAAACCGGGCTTTCTGCTCAATATCTGGCCGGCCACTCACTGGGAGAGTACTCGGCGCTGGTTGCGGCGGGCGCCATGCGGTTTTCTGACGCCGTGCGCACGGTCCGTTCCCGCGGCACCTTCATGCAGGAAGCAGTGCCGGTGGGGGTAGGTGCAATGGCCGCGATTCTTGGGGTCGAGCCGGAAGTTTTGACCGAAATCTGCATGGAAGCGGCGCAAGGCGAGGTGGTTTCGCCGGCCAACTATAATTCACCGGGCCAGATTGTCATTGCAGGTCATGCCGGCGCGGTTAACAGGGCTATAGAGATCGCGAAAGCCAGAGGCTTCAG
The DNA here is from genome assembly GCA_009773645.1 of Geobacteraceae bacterium. Classification (GTDB taxonomy): domain Bacteria; phylum Desulfobacterota; class Desulfuromonadia; order Geobacterales; family Geobacteraceae; genus WSYB01. The sequence continues at coordinate 7,575 of WSYB01000001.1, read as the reverse complement.
GAAGGCGATGCTGCTCCCGGTAAGCGCTCCCTTCCATTGCGGCCTCATGGTGCCGGCAGGTGAACGCCTTGCAAAAAACCTTGAAGGAATTGATATCTTGCCTCTTCAGGTTCCCGTGATTTCAAATGCGGAGGCCGAGCCCAACAACGCCAATGACCGCGTCAAAGAGCTTCTCGTCAGGCAGGTGAGCGCTCCCGTGCTCTGGGACAGGTCGGTGCAGAAAATGGCGGAACTGGGAGTTGAGCGCTTCATTGAAATAGGTCCCGGTAAAGTGCTGTCAGGCCTTGTCAAGCGGATATTCAAAGACGCCGAGACCCGGAACGTTGAGGATGTGGCCTCTCTGAAGTCTCTTTAGGGGGTAGCTCCCATCCCTTGTTATTACATGAAAGGAGATGATTGATGCCAAAAGGAAAAGTCGCCATTGTAACCGGCGCATCACGAGGTATCGGCCGCAGCATCGCTCTGGCGCTGGCGGCCAACGGCGCTCGTATTGTTGCGGTTGACGTCAGCCTGGAAGGAACCGAGGCAATGGTTGCCGAAATCAGGGAAAAGGGTGGAGAGGCTGTTGCCGTCCAGGGGAATGTGACCGTATCCGCTGATGTGGAGCGCATGATCGATAGTGCGGTGGAGTCATTCGGCCGCGTGGATATTCTGGTGAATAACGCCGGCATTACCCGGGACGCGCTCCTTTTGCGCATGAAGGACGAGGAATGGGATGCGGTTCTGAATGTAAATCTCAAAGGGGCGTTTCTCTGCTCCCGTGCCGCTGCCAAGGTCATGAGCAAGCAGAGGTACGGCCGTATCATCAATATTGCCTCCGTTGTCGGACAGATGGGAAATTCAGGGCAGGCCAACTACTGCGCCAGCAAAGCGGGGCTGATGGGACTGACCAAATCCAACGCCCGTGAGCTGGCCAGGCGTAATGTAACCGTGAATGCCGTTGCCCCCGGATTTATCGCAACCGATATGACAGAAGCCCTTCCGGAAAAGGTCAAGCAGGAACTCTTGGTCCAGATTCCCCTTGAACGCCTGGGAACCGCTGACGATATCGCCAATGCCGTACTCTTTCTCGCTTCTGAACAATCCGGCTATATTACCGGCCAGGTGATTGGTGTAAACGGCGGCATGTACATGTAGTTCAAGGTTCGAGGTTCGAGGTTTGAGGAACATCGAACTTGGAACAGATTTAAAAATATCTTTTGCATTTTTCGTTTTTCGTGCTATGAAGCAAAAACAATGAATTCAAGAAACCTGAAAAGGTAAAAAAACTAACGGAGGTAAAACCATGTCATCATCGATAGAAAAAAGAGTGAAAGAGATAGTGGCCGAACAGCTTGGCGTTGACGAGGCACAGGTAACCAATGACGCATCCTTCATGGACGATCTCGGGGCCGATTCCCTCGACACCGTGGAACTGGTTATGGCACTCGAGGAAGAGTTCGATATCGAAATCTCCGATGAGAACGCCGAGAAGATCCAGTCCGTGCAGGATGCCATTGATTACATCACCGAACACACCTAAAATGTTGAGGGGGGAGGAGATCTTCCCCTTTTTTACAGCGCTTTTCACTGTTTGTTGTTTAAGCGGATCTGGAGCTTCGAGGAGATTTAATTTATGAGAAGAGTTGTCGTGACAGGGGTCGGCGTGGTATCCCCCTTGGGTACCGGTAACCGTAAAAACTGGGACGCTGTTTCAGCAGGCACATCAGGCATTGGCTTGATTACCCGGTTTGATGCATCTGATCTCCCTGTCAAGATTGCCGGTGAAGTCAAGGACTTTGTTGCCGAGGATTTTATCGACAAAAAAGAGATCAAGAAAATGGACCTCTTTATCCAGTACTCATTAGGTGCAGCCCATTTCGCCATGGAAGACTCGGGCCTTCGGATCGATGAGGCAAATGCCGAACGGGTTGGAGTCCTGGTCGGGGCCGGACTCGGCGGATTGCCGACCATAGAACGCTACCATACCGCTCTGCTGGAGGGTGGATACAAAAAGATATCCCCGTTCTTCATCCCCATGCTCATCATAAATCTGGCGCCGGGCCATATATCCATAAAATATGGCGCCAAGGGGCCCAATATCTCGTCGGTTTCGGCATGCGCCACCGGCACCCACTCCATCGGCGACGCCTACCAGATCATCCGGCGCGGCGACGCGGACGCGATGATTGCCGGCGGAACCGAGTCGACGGTCACCCCGCTCGGCATCGGCGGCTTTGCCGTGATGAAGGCACTCTCTGACCGGAACGACGACCCGCAGGGCGCCTCGCGCCCCTTCGATAAGAACCGTGACGGCTTCGTCATGGGGGAGGGGGCCGGGATCGTCATCCTCGAAGAGTACGAAACCGCCCGCAAGCGTGGGGCAAAAATATATGCCGAGGTGGTCGGCTACGGCCTGACCGGCGACGCCTACCACCTGACGGCTCCCGCTCCCGGCGGAGAAGGGGCGGCCCGCTGCATGCGGATGGCCCTCAAGAACGCCGGCGTCAACCCCGAAGAGGTGGCCTACATCAATGCCCATGGGACCTCCACGCCGATGAACGATCTCTACGAGACCATGGCCATCAAGAGCGTTTTCGGCAACCATGCGAAAAAGCTGATGGTTTCCTCCACCAAGTCCATGACCGGCCATGCCCTCGGCGCAGCCGGCGGCCTGGAGGCGGTCTTCACCCTCATGGCGATGGACCGGGGGGTTATCCCTCCCACCATCAACTACCAGGAGCAGGATCCGGAATGTGACCTGGACTACGTTCCCAATTCCGCCCGCGACGCCACTATCGGCTACGCCCTGAGCAATAACTTCGGCTTCGGCGGCACCAACGCGACGCTCCTGTTCAAGAAGATTTAGGGGGGCGCGATGATTGCATTGGCAAGTGACCACGGCGGTCTCCTCTTGAAAGAGGCCGTGAAGGAGCTCCTCCGGGAGCGGGGGATACCATTTGAGGATTGCGGCACCGAGAATGGCGATTCGGTCGATTATCCGGACTACGGCGAGAAGGTGGCGCGCAAGGTTGCGGCGGGGGCGGTAGAGAAAGGGATCCTTTTCTGCGGCACCGGGATCGGCATGTCGATTGTGGCCAACAAGTTTCCCCACGTGCGGGCCGCGCTCGTTACCGACCCCTTCATGGCACGGATGGCCAAGGAGCACAACAACGCCAACATCCTCGTCCTTGGCGGAAGGGTGCTCGATGAGCACCAGGCACGGGAGATGGTCGCCACCTGGCTGGATGCCACATACGAGGGGGGGCGCCACCAGGGAAGACTCGACAAGATAGCCGCCCTGGAGAAGGAGATCTACAAAACCGGGACCCGTGACTAGGGACTGGCAACCAGTCATTCATCTGAATTTACGGGACTCTAAAGTCCCGTTTGTTTTTGAATAAAGGAAAGGAGAAATCAAATGTCCATTCTTGAAACATTCGACCCGGAAGTAGCCCGCGCCATAAGGCTGGAGACCGAGCGGCAGGAATACAACCTGGAGCTGATCGCCTCCGAGAACTTTGTCTCCGAGGCGGTGCTGGAGGCCCAGGGTTCGGTCCTTACCAACAAGTATGCGGAAGGGTATCCGGGCAAGCGCTATTACGGCGGATGCCATGAGGTGGATATCGTGGAGAACCTGGCCATAGAGCGGGCCAGGGAGCTGTTCGGCGCGGATCACGTCAACGTCCAGCCCCACTCCGGTTCCCAGGCCAACATGGCGGTATATTTCTCGGCGCTGAAGCCCGGCGACACCATAATGGGGATGAACCTCTCCCACGGCGGGCACCTTACCCACGGCAGCCCGGTGAACTTCTCCGGACGGTTCTTTAACGTCGTCCCCTATGGTGTCTCCAGGGAGAGCCAGACCATTGACTATGATGAGGTGGAACGGCTGGCTGTCGAGCACAGGCCGAAGATGATCGTGGTCGGGGCCAGCGCCTACCCGCGCACTATTGATTTTGCAGCATTCAGAAGGGTTGCCGACAAGGTGGGGGCCGTGGTGATGGTTGACATGGCGCACATAGCCGGACTGGTTGCGGCCGGGCTCCATCCCAGTCCTGTCCCTTATGCGGAGTTTGTCACCACCACCACCCACAAGACACTGCGCGGCCCCCGCGGCGGCATGATCCTCTGTCGCGCGGAATTTGCCAAGACCCTCAATTCCAATATCTTCCCCGGCATTCAGGGGGGGCCGCTCATGCATGTCATTGCCGCCAAGGCTGTGGCCCTCAAGGAGGCCCTCACCCCTGAATTCAAGGCCTACCAGGAGAGAATCGTGAAGAACGCCCGTGCCTTGGCGGACGGCCTTATGCGGCGCGGCTTCAGGCTGGTCTCCGGTGGGACCGACAACCACCTGATGCTGGTTGACCTCTCGGCGACCGAGCTGACCGGCAAGGTTGCCGAAGAGTCCCTGGACAAGGCGGGCATCACGGTCAACAAGAACACGGTCCCATTTGAAACCCGGTCGCCGTTTGTCACTTCGGGGTTCCGCATCGGCACGCCGGCGGCAACGACCCACGGCCTGATGGAGCCGGAGATGGAGGAAGTGGCCGGTTTCATCGCGGAGGCCTTGGCCAACGTGGAGAACGAAGCGAAGCTGACGGAGATCAAGGGTAGGGTGAATGCGCTCATGAAGCGGTTTCCGCTCTATGCGCACCGGTTGAAATAGACAAGCTTCCCGTACTCATGAAAAATCAAAGCCCGCTTCGAGCGGGCTTTTTTTTGTATGTAAGTCACTTGCAGCTTTGATACGTTGATTTTCTGAAGCTTTTCAGTATAATCCAACCAGGATATGCATCATTCCTTTAGCCGTTTTACCGATCAAGTCAATGAATCGAGGGATTACTAATGAGTTCAATAGCTAAAGTGGACATTCTTAGCCTTAGCGTTCCGGAACGCATCCTGTTGGTTGAGGACATCTGGGACAGTATCGCGGAAATTCCGGAGGCAGTCCCTCTCACAGCGGCTCAGAAACAGGAGTTGGACAGCCGGCTGGATGCATACCACCGTGACCCGCATGCAGGCTCGCCTTGGTCAGAAGTACGGGAGCGTATCTTAAGGCGGGCATGAAACGCGAATTGATCATACGGCCCGAAGCCGAAGCGGAGTTGGCGGAAGCGTTCGAATGGTATGAAGAGCGAGTGCAGGGACTCGGATCGGAGTTTCTGATTTCAGTCGATGCGACTGTTCATGCGATTACCCGTAAGCCTCAGCAATTCGCCAAAGTCCACAAAACTGTGCGCAGGGCGCTCCTTCGCCGCTTTCCATATGCGGTGTTCTTTCTGGTTGAGGGCACTCGCATCATTATACTTGCGTTCTTCCATGTCAAAAGAGATCCGAAGCACTGGCAGGAGAGGATGTAAGCTCTGACTGACCTTAGGGTGCACCATGCCGACACCGAGGCGCACGGAACGGTTTACCCTCAGTTCGGGAGAAAAGCGCCTGCAAATGCGCGCAAAGAGTGACTCAGAACTCACAATGAGGATGGTGGATTTCAAAGGGTTTTTGGAGGAACTTGCAAAGTTGCAATCCTGACCCCATTGACTCCCTGACCCCATTGACTCCCAGGCAACTTGCCCCCGAAAACATAGGCTTCGAGCGGGATCATGCCGCTCTGCAACTAGGTTTCTATTTGGCAAGCTGGGGGATGTATCGAGGTTCGAGTTTTCTTCTGCAACACGCGTACACAGTCCATCGTGGGGTAATAGACCTGCTTGCGGAGGATAGGCTCAAGCCACTATGGGAACATGAATATGGCACTGGATATCACGACACAAAGCTTAGACCGCTTATAATGGATGCCATAAACGCAATTAAAGCGACTTATAAACCTTTTGTGACAAAGGAAAATTCCCAACAGCCTACTGATACACTTGTGACAAAAGTAATTCTCGGAACGTTTGGATGTCTGCCGGCCTGTGATCGTTTCTTTATTGATGGTTTTAAAAAGTGCCACCTTCCGTTTTCCTACCTGAACCAGCAATTCATTCAGCGGATTAGTGACTTTTGTGCCGCAAATTTTGATGAGCTTTCTGAGGTTCAAATGGAAATTCAAGACGTTACCGGATTCCGCTACCCAATGATGAAGCTTGTAGATATGTTTTTGGCAAATCGGTTACGATATTGATGTGCAGAAGGCCGAACAACGGGGTGCTGCTGTCAAGCAGCAGACCCCCTGAGCCGTTGAGCGGAAGCGTTAAGTGCTACTGAGAATAAGGAAAAAACATGAAGAAGATTTGCATTGTGGGTGCATCCGGGAAACTCGGGCAGTATATGGTACAGCATGCACTGGATCGTGGATACGAGGTGGTTGGCGTTTGTCGGGAACGCAGCGTGGGCAAACTTGACGGGTTCAAGGGGCGTATCACCGTCATTCCCGGTGCGACGAACGACCGCGAGGTGATCAAGAAGGCAGTTGAAGGGTGCGACGGTGTGCTCACCGTCCTGGTTCCTTGGGGGGTTCACCAATACTCGTCGGGAACGGCGCAGGCGGTACTCGACTATGCGCGTCCGGGCGCGCGCCTCATATTCTCATGTGGCTGGCACATTACGCGGGACGGCCAGGACGTATACTCGCGGACCTTCATTTTGGGTGTGAAGGCTATCGGATGGATCGCGCGGATGCTCCACGCTGTGGACATCGACGACCAGGTGGAAGCATGCCGACGGATCTTTTCGAGCAACACTCGGTGGACTGTCGTCCGCGGCAGCGACCTCGAAGAAGGAGAGAGCCAAGGACTTCCCGTATGGAGCAGACATGTCGGCGACCCCGTCCTCGCGAGCAACATCACGCGCCGCATAGACTTTGCCCTTTTTATGGTTGCGGCCCTTGAGAACGACGAACTCATCCACGAGGCCCCCGCGATAGTCGGCTGCCGAACACCCTCGGCGCTTGCAATCAAGACGGGAAGCTAGAGAGAACGCATTCTGTAAAAGCACAACCCGCTGCAACCGACCGCGGAAACGCGGCGGTTGGGAAAGAGGTCAACGGCTGGCCCGTTACGCCTAGAAATGAAGCGCAAATATGAAACCACGGATTACAGTTATCACAGTCGGGGTTGACGACTTGGAGAGATCGCTCAGGTTTTACCGGGACGGCTTGGCCTCCCGACGCAGGGCATTTTGGGCACGGAATTCGAGCACGGCGCAGTGGCGTTCTTTGACATGCAGGCGGGCGTGAAGCTTGCTATCTGGCCACGAAAGAGTATTTCACACGACTCTGGCATCCCAGAAAGCCCTCCAAGCACGACAGAATTCACGCTTGGCAACAACGTATCCTCGAGAGAAGAAGTGGATGCAGTGATGGAGCAAGCCGGAAACGCAGGGGCGAAGATAGTAAAGCAGGCACACGACACCTTCTGGGGTGGCTACGCTGGGTACTTTCAAGACCCTGATGGACATTTGTGGGAGGTTGCGTGGAACCCGCAACTGCAAATTGAGGAATAAGCATAACCAGGATCGGCTTTCAACTCTCTACCGCCACCCTCGTTGTTGCGGTGTCATCGATAATGTAAAAATACCCCCCTGTGGTAATTGAAAAGTACCCCCCTGGAAAACATCAGGGGAGGGAAAGATGGTTCACACAGACGAGCAGTA
>WSYB01000029.1 GCA_009773645.1 Geobacteraceae bacterium | reverse complement strand
ATTAACTTGCGAGGGGGTGGTAACCCCACCCCCTCTATAAATCAATCCACTACCACAAATCGAACTATGCAATTGTGAACCGATCAGCCCGATCCGTCGTATCAGACAGATCGGACTGATCAAAAGATATGGCTTCTGCCTGTGCCCAAGCACAGCCGAAGCCGCAGAGTTTCTCGGTGGCAATGCCGAGGGGGTCACACCCGTTCCCATCCCGAACACGGAAGTTAAGCCCCTCTGGGCCGATGGTACTGCGTGGGTAGCTGCGTGGGAGAGTAGGTCGCCGCCGGGATTTATTAAGAAAAGCCCCATCTGATGAATTTCAGATGGGGCTTTTTTTGTGCGCAGGAGATTTGTGGTAATACCCGATTAGCGCCTTACCTGCACGGCCAGCGTGGTGGTGTTGAAGACCGTCTGGTCTGTGGTGATGAAGCGGTCGTTGTAGCGGTTGAGGTCATAGACAAGACGGGCCTGGATAGTGTAACTCCCCGGCTTGAGGGTTGGAGACCAGGTCAAAACCCTTTCCTCGCCGGCGCGGATGATCGGCTCGTGCGGCCCCTGGGCATCGGCTTGCATGGCTGCCTTGGCATCGGGCCGCTGCCGGTCTTCTTCAAGGTGTTTCCGGTCGTCGGGGCGGGCGCTGTACCATGGGGCGAACATCCACTCTTTCCGAACAACACTCTTCCCTTTCTGGTCCTTCGCTTGCACTTCAAGGTAAACGGCGCGGCGGTTGGAGCCGGTCGGCACCGAATGGCCGGCGCCAATATTGATCAAGTGGATTTCAAAGTCCGACTTGCCGGCAGCGGGTTGTATGATCACCTGGCTCAGGGCGTTCTGCAGCCTCTGCAAAGATCTGCCGCCGGTCCAGAGGTGACGCGCCGCTACCCGTTCAGGGACGTTGTAATCTTCAGCCAACTTCCGCAGGGTGCGCGGCATATGGCAGTCCTGGCAGTTCTGGCTTCCCAGTCCCTGTTTCCAGAAATCGTCACGCCACTCCAGGAAGGTCTGGGTCTGCTTTCCCGCTACCCGTTTTCCCAGACTGTGGCAGTATGCGCACATGAGCGAAGTCTTTATCTGCGCATCGGGGAAGTTGTCGTGGGGGGCGCGCAGGTTATATGGGCCGCGAATCTTTCCCTCCGGGGTCAGGTGGCAACTCGCGCAGGTCAATCCGCCTGTCTCCTCTCCCTTGGGGCGTGGCTTGGGCGTGAACACTTCGGATATCTCCATGTCCGGGATGGCGAATGCTTCCGGAAAGTGGCAGACGTTGCAGGAACGCCCTTCCGCCTCAGCTTCCCTGGTGTGGATGGGGAAGGGATCAACGCCCGCCACGGCATGGGCTGTAGCGGTGGCAGAGACATTGGAGGGGAGGTTTAGGCCCTGTTCCTGGGGCGACTTCGGAGGTTTAGCGCGACTCCGGATGTCGCTGCCGAAGCCGAAGGCGAATTCCCGGTAGATGGCTTTGTGGCATGCGCCGCATTCCTCCGAGGGGGTTGCAGTCCCCTTTGGGAACGTGACAGAGGCAACGGCGGGGATATCCGTCAGTGACGACTCCGCAGCCAGCGCGGAGAAAGCGGCGAAAAGCAGCATGGTCATGGAGCCGGAGAGGAGAAAGCGAAGCTTGGGCACGTTCATGTATTTGATCATTTCCGATCCCTTCTGGTAAAAATTTTTATCATGCCCTCAACTTTACCATAAACCACGGCGGATACCAGAAGACACGTGCCGACCATCCCGGCTATCCGGTTTTATTCACCGATAATCTTCACCAGCACCCGCTTCCGATAGTGCCTCATGGCTCCCTCCGGTAAAATCGGGCGATAATGGTCGCCGTTGCAAGGAATCAGTCGATATTCGGCTGAAAATACAGGGTCATGGTGTCCAGTTCCAGCGCGGTAAGGTTGCCCAACTCGGGATGATTATAGACGCAGCCGTTGTCGAGCATTATAAGGTCGGCTGTGAGACTTTCCCTGATGGAATTCAGGCTGTGCGGGGTATGACCGCAGATTACCCTTCTGCCGCCGATCAGCTCCTTGTCCACCTTGGAAGAACGGCTCCAAATCATGGCCTCGGAGTCGGTAAAGGGGTCGGGAATCTGAAAGTTCAGACCCCCATGGACCAGGATCAAATCGTCCAGGGCGATATAGTAGGGGAGGGTGAGGAGGAACTCGCGGTAGCGGGAGGGGATGTCGTCAATCTTCTGAACTTTGAAGCTGTCAAGGGTTGCATAACCGCCGTTATGGAGCCAGAGACGAAAACTGGCGTCGGATTCATGGGCCTGGATGAACATCTCCTCGTGGTTGCCGCGCAAGGGGTGAACAGTGTAACCCCGGTCCTGATACTCCATGAGAAGATCAAGGACTTCGTTACTGCGCGGGCCGCGGTCGATGTAATCGCCGAGAAGATAGAGGGCGTCTGTTTTTTCAAGCCGGATCACCTCTTCCAGCAGACGGAGGAAGGTGCAAGCGCAGCCGTGGATATCGGGAATCACAAAGCGACGGGAAAGCATGAGCCATTTTATACCATCGCACTCTCGCAAGTAAACCGCGAATGTGATAAAGTTCAAAGAAATGCATGATTCGGTAACTTTAGTGCGTCGGGGTTTGCCATGAGTCTCTTTTTCCTCACGTTTTTCCTTGTTTACGGCGGCGTGCATGTCTACACCTTCTTCAAAGCCAGGCAGGCCGTTGGTTTCGGTATTGTGCAGGCTATTGTTCTGGCCGTATTTCTGACTGTAATGGTTCTTGCGCCGGTGCTGGTCAGGCTGGCCGAAAAGGAAGGATACGAGTCCACCGCCCGTATGACGGCGTACACAGGTTATATTTGGATGGGGGTTCTTTTTCTTTTCTTTTCGGCGGCAGTTGCCATCGATCTGTACCGCCTCCTCATATTTTCAGCGGGGAAGATACTCCACAGGGATATCGCCTTCCTCATGCTGTCGGACAGGAGCGCATTTTTTATCCCCCTCGCCTGGGGAATCATTACGTCAGCTTACGGCTATTTCGAGGCACGGGAGATCAGGGTTGAGCGGATCGTCATCAAGAGCCCCAAAATCCCCCGGGAGATGGGAAAGCTGACAATTGCGCAGATTTCCGATGTCCATCTGGGACTGATTGTCAGGGAGGAGCGTCTTGCAAGGATTCTTGACAAGGTTAAGGCGGCCGCTCCCGATATCCTGGTATCAACAGGAGATCTGGTGGACGGGCAGATCAACAGGCTGACCGGGCTTGCGGAACTTTTACGAGAGGTCAAACCCCGTTACGGCAAGTTTGCCGTTACAGGAAACCACGAGTTCTATGCAGGGCTGAACCAGGCCGTCGACTTTACGGAACGGTCAGGGTTCAAGCTCCTGCGCGGAGAACGGGCCGATATCGCCGGGATTGTCACGATTGCCGGGATAGACGATCCTGCAAGGACCTGGGCCTATCAGCCACGGCGGATCCAGGAAAAGGAGCTTCTGTCACGGCTTCCCCCGGAAAGGTTTACTATTTTCCTCAAACATCGGCCGGCCGTGGAGCAGGGGAGCCTCGGGCTCTTTGACCTCCAGCTTTCCGGACATGTACACAAGGGGCAGATTTTCCCCTTCAATCTCGTTACTTACCTCTTCTATCCGGTCAAAGCGGGCTATTCCAACTATCCGCACAACTCCTCCCTCTACGTTAACAGGGGAAGCGGCACCTGGGGCCCGCCGATCCGCTTCCTGGCCCCGCCGGAAGTGACAATCATCGAACTGGTCAGCAGCAGGACTTAGAAACAACCAAGCTCCGTTACAGATGGTTCTGTTATTTTTTGATTGTTAACCATAGGGGAGTGTTTGGTTGACTAATGCGTGTGACATGTGCTAAAAATATCGGCAAAAGTATAAAAGGAGAGACGGTTTTGCCGCACACATTTGGCGAAGAGCTGGAGTCCTTGCGCGAGGAGGGGCTTTTCAGGACGATGCGTCTGTTGGAAGGGAGCCAGTCGAGCCGGGTCGTGCTGGACGGCCGGGAGGCGCTTCTTCTTTGTTCCAACAACTACCTGGGGCTTGCCGCCCATCCGGCATTGAAAGAAGCGGCTGTCAAGGCGGTGGAGCGGTATGGGGTCGGGAGCGGAGCTGCACGCCTGGTTTCCGGCAATATGGAGCTCCATGAGGCACTGGAGAGACGCATCGCCGCATTCAAGGGTACCGAGGCGGCGCTGGTGTTCAACTCGGGCTATGGGGCTAATACCGGCATAATTCCCGCCATTGCCGGCAAGGGGGATGTGATCTTCTCCGACCGGCTGAACCACGCCAGCATTGTGGACGGCGCACTCCTGTCCCGAGCCAGGCTGGTCCGGTATCCCCATAACGATATGGCGGCACTGAAGAGACTCTTGACCGCGACCCCGGTTGAAGGGCGAAGGCTCATCGTCACCGACGGTGTCTTCAGTATGGACGGGGATCTGGCAAGGTTTACGGAGCTGGTGGCCTTGAAAAAGGAGTTCGGCGCGCTCCTCATGGTGGACGATGCCCACGGCACCGGCGTGTTGGGGGAGACCGGCAGGGGGAGCGCAGAGCTGTGCGGGGTCACGGCTGATATCGACATCCAGATGGGGACCCTGGGAAAGGCACTGGGGAGTTTCGGCGCTTACGTAGCCGCCTCAACAGAAATTATCGACTACCTGGTCAACCGGGCGCGGAGCTTCATCTTTTCCACCTCCCTCCCCCCCGCGGTCCTGGCCGCCTCCATTGCCGCCATCGACCTGGTGGATTCCCCGTCAGGAAGGAAGCTGAGGGAACGGCTGGCGAAAAACGTCCGATTGTTCACAGACGGCCTGCAGGCGGCCGGTTTCGACAGCATGGGGAGCGAGACCCAGATCGTTCCGGTTTTTGTGGGTGAGGCAGCGCAGACCATGGAGTTTTCCAGTACCCTGTTGGACGAAGGGATATATGTCCAGGGAATCAGGCCCCCCACCGTCCCCGCCGGGAGCTGCCGCCTGCGCTGCACCGTCATGGCGACCCACACGGAGAACGACCTGGAGCAGGCGGTTGCTGCAATTACCAGGGTCGGGAAGAAGCTGAGGGTAGTTTGATGCCGTTTGTTGAATCCGTTCGCGGCGTGAACATATATTATGAAGGGATCGGCGACGGCCCGCCGCTGGTCTTTCTCCACGGCTGGTCCATGTCGGGGCGGGTGTGGCGCTTTCAGGCGGAGGAGCTTGCTTCCGCATACCGGGTAATCACCTTGGACCTTCGTGGACACGGGCTTTCGGCAGTCTCCGGGGAAGCTATTGCCATGGAGGATTTCGCGCGGGATGTGACTGCTCTGTTTGACCGACTCGACCTCACCCATGCAACCCTGATCGGCTGGTCCATGGGGGTGCAAGTAGCGCTTGCGGCCTATCATGCGGTCCGGTCGCGCCTTGCCGCTCTGGTGCTTGTTTCCGGGACACCCTTGTTTACCGCCTCTGCGGATTACCCCCACGGCCTTCCGCCGACAGAGGCGAAGGGGATGGGGGTGCGTCTCAAGCGGGACTATCATAAGAGCATGGGGGAGTTCTTCCGGCGGATGTTTGCGGCGGATGAGCTTTCGCGGGAGCAGGAAAACCGCATCGCCCGGGGGATCGTCATGGAGGGGAAACTGCCGGACCCGGAAGCGGCGCGCCGGTCGCTGGAAACCCTGGCCACTGCCGATCTGCGTGCGGTTTTGGCAAGCGTTGATCTGCCGGTTCTCCTCATCCATGGCGGCAGCGACACCATCTGTCTTCCGGCCGCCTCGCGCTACATGGCGGAACGGCTGCCGAACGCGCGGCTTAAAATACTGGAGGGGCTCGGCCATGCGCCGTTTCTGTCGCGCCCGGCCGAGTTCAATGCCATCGTAAAGGAGTTTCTACAGGGAGTCTATGGTCGGGATTGATCGCACCAAGGTAAGGCATTCTTTTGATCAGCATGCGCGGGAGTATGAAGCATACGCCTGCGTCCAGAAGCGGGTGGTCGCCCGCTTTGCCGGACTGTTGCGGGGTCGGCAGGCAAATCCCCGGCGGGTGCTCGATATCGGCTCCGGCACCGGCATGCTCATCCGGGACCTGGCCGGGATCTACCCGATGGCCGATTTGGTGGGCCTTGACCTGGCTTTCGGCATGGGCCTCGCGGCTCGGGCCAATCTTGCCGGGAACCCTTCAGTGCGGCTCATGACCGGCGATGCCGAGCGGCTCCCCTTTGGGGAGCGTGCCTTTGACCTCGTCGTCTCCACTTCCACCTTCCAGTGGCTGGAGAGCCTTGACAAGGCCTTTGCCGAGGCGTATCGGGTGCTGAGACCGGGTGGCTTGTTCTCCTTTGCCCTCTTCGGGGAACGGACCCTCCACGAACTGCGGAGTTCCTACCGGCGGGCGTGGGGGGCATGCGGACGCGGAGGGGAAGGGAGGACCCAGCGTTTTTTCGGTGTGGCGGAGGTCGACTCAGCGCTCTCCCGGGCCGGATTCGGCACCTGCCAAGTTGTCTCCGAACTGGAGATCGAGACTCATCCCGATGTCCCGGCGCTCCTGCGCTCCATCCGTCGCATCGGCGCCGGCAACACCGCGCCGGTCGTTTCCCGGGGGCTCTCCGAGCGGCGGGTGATGCTGGAGATGATGGAGCTCTACCGGCGGGAATATGCGGCGGATGGCCTCATTCCGGCCACCTACGAGGTGATTTACGGCCTTGGGAGGAAGGGGGGGCTTCCTGATCCTAAGCCGGCGAAGCCGGAACCAAACAGGAAAAGCAAAATCTTAATGGAACGCGGAAAAGGCGAAAAAATCTGATAACGGCGGATCAACCGTAAACCAAAGCCAGAACATGAAGTTTTTATATCTGCCTGATCCGCCTTTTTCGATTTTATCCGCGTCCCATTGGTTTGAGTTGCTTTGTTACACCGCCTGCAAAACGAAACATTTCAGGTACTCGGTTTCCGGTACGGCCAGAAGAATCGGGTGATCAGGGGACTGGGAGCGGGTTTCCACCAGGCGCATGTTGCGTCCTGCCTGGACTGCCGCGCTTTTCAGGAGGTCGCGGAACATCTCCCGCTCCATGTGGTAGGAGCAGGAACAGGTGATGAGATAGCCGCCGGGATTTAAGAGCTCCATGGCCCTGCGGTTAATGGTGAGGTACCCCTTGAGCGCTTCTTTGAGCGCCTTCCTGCTCTTGACGAAGGCAGGCGGGTCGAGGACGATTACGTCAAACCGCCTCCCCTCGTGCTTGAAGCTCCGCAACCGGTCGAAGGCGTCCACCGCCTCGAAGGCCATGACCTGTTCCACGCCATTCAACAGGGCATTCTGCCGGGCCAGGGCGATGGCCCGCTCGGAGATGTCGACGCAGGTGACGCCTGCCGCGCCGAAGGCCGCCGCATGCACCCCCCAGCTCCCGGAGTAGCAGAAGCAGTCGAGCATCTCCTTTCCTGCGGAGATTCGCTTCAGGAGCAGGTGGTTTTCCTTCTGGTCGAGGAAGTGGCCGGTCTTCTGCCCTTCGAGGAGATTCACCCGGAAGCGGAGGTCGTGCTCTTCGACCTCAACGGTACCGGGTATGTCGCCATGGAGGACCTCCACCTGTTCCGGGAGTCCCTCAAGGCTGCGCACGGCGACGTCGTTTCGTGCCACAATCCCCTTCGGCTGGAAGATATCCACCAGCACGGAGGTTATAAGCTCCCTCCTCACGTCCATGCCCGCCGTGAGAAGTTGCACCGACAGGTACTCCCCGTATTTGTCCACCACGAGGCCTGGGAGAAAATCCCCCTCGCCGTAAACCGCCCGGAAGGCCGTCATTGCCGGGTAGAGGGATCGGCGGTAGGCAAGGGCCCGCCCGATCCGTTCGCGATAGAACGGCTCTGAATCAATATCGATATGATCCCTTGACAGGAGGCGGGCCGCAATGAGGGAGCGGGGGTTGTAGTACCCCGTGCCGACGAAGCCGCCCCCAGCGTCATAAACCTCGGCAGCCGCGCCTGCGGCCATTTCGCCGCTCGTCTCCTTGATCTCGTTGCTGAAAACCCACGGATGCCCGCCCTTTATCCGCTTATCTTCACCCTTTCCCAGGATGATCCTGAACATACATGTCTCCATTTAAACAAAAAACCCCTCCGGGGGAGGGGACTGATGACCGTTGTGGACATTGCACAAAAGTGGTGTTTATACAAGCAAGCTGACGATCTTTTTCGCCAGCGGATGTACCACGGAGTAATGGACTTCAACCCCGTCACGCTTTCCTTCGATGATCCCCTTGTTCTTCAGGAGGGCCAGATGCTGGGAAACAGTGGCCTGGGGCAGTCCCAGGCATTCCCAGATATGCTTTACATTGCATTCCTGGGAGCAGAGACCCGCGACTATTTTCAGCCTGATCGGATGTCCGAGCACCTTCAAAACCTCGGCTTCCATTTCAAAATTCTTGTCCTTGTTAAACTCCATGGCAATCGTCCCCTTTACTACATGAAAGTTGGTTAATACGTATATGGTCGAAATAAAAATTTGTCAACAAAAACTACATCTCAGCGGAACAGTTTATGGCTGAAGTGACAGGCGGCCAGATGCCCCGGTTCCTTTTCCTCCAGCGGCGGAGGGACGTCGGTGCAGAGAGGCGGCTCCACATAGGGGCAGCGGGTATGAAACGGACAGCCGCCGGGAGGTGCGAGCGGAGACGGGAGGTCACCCCGCAGGATAATGCGCTTTTTTTCGGTCTCCGGCTTGGTATGCGGGATGGCGGACAGGAGCGCTTCCGTGTAAGGGTGGAGCAAGCGTGAGAAGACCACGTCTCTTGCCCCCATCTCGACGATCTTTCCCAGATACATGATGGCGATCCGGTCGCTCACATGGCGGACCACCGACAGGTCGTGGGCGATGAAGAGAAAGGAGAGGGAGAATTCTTCTTTCAGCTCCTGGAGCAGGTTGATTATCTGGGCCTGGATGGAAAGATCAAGGGCCGACACCGGCTCATCGGCTATGATCAGTCTTGGGGCTACGGCCAACGCCCTTGCAATGCCGATCCGCTGGCGCTGGCCACCGGAGAACTCGTGGGGGTAGCGGGAAAACTGTTCCTCGGAAAGCCCAACCTTTGCCATGAGCTGCAGGACCCTGTGCCGACGCTCGGTCCCGGAGGCAATTCCGTGAATTGTGAGGGGTTCGCCGATGATTTCGCCCACGCGCATGCGGGGGTTGAGGGCGGAAAAGGGATCCTGAAAGATCATCTGCACATCTTTCCGGAAAGAGAACCGCTCTTCCTTTGTCAGCTCGGAAAGCGCCGTGCCGCGAAAGTGTACGGCTCCATCGGAAGGAGGGATAAGGCCCATGATGAGCTTGGCCACGGTCGACTTGCCGCACCCTGATTCGCCAGCCAGTCCCAGAGTCTCGCCGGCGTCCAGCCGCAGATCAACCCCGTCCACTGCCTTCAGGACCCGGCTTTTACCGAAGGCCCCGGATTTGGCGGGAAAATATTTGCGCAAGGCTTTGGTTTCCAAGAGTGAATGGCTCATCGGAATTTCCAGCAGCGGACCAGGTGGCCCGGGGCGACCTCCTTCATCTCGGGTTTTTCCTTCCGGCATTGCCATGTTTTTACCGGACAGCGTTCGCAGAAGCCGCATCCCGGCAGTTCGGCCAGCAGACTTGGAACATACCCGGGGATGGTATTCAGCGGTTGGCCCGGTTCGGTGTTTTGCGGCAGGGAACTCAACAGCCCTTCCGTATATGGGTGAAGGGGATTGCGGAAGAGTTCGCCGGTTGCGGCGTATTCCACTATCCTCCCTGCATACATGATGGCGGTTCTGGCGGATCTTTCCGCGACAATCCCCAGGTCGTGGGTAATGAGGATCAGTCCCATCCTGTTTTCGTTCTTCAGACGGTCGATGAGTTCCAGTATCTGGGCTTGAATGGTCACATCAAGGGCTGTGGTCGGCTCATCGGCAATGAGGAGCTGCGGGCCGCAGGCGAGCGCCATGGCAATCATCACTCTCTGCCGCATTCCGCCGGAGAGCTGGTGCGGGTAATCATTGAACCTTTCGGCGGGGGAGGGGATGCCGACCAGGGAGAGGAGCTTCAGCCCCTCTTCCCGTGCTTCAAGGCGGGAAAGTTGCCGATGCAGCAGCAAGCCCTCCGTGACCTGCGAGCCCACGGCCAGCACCGGATTCAGCGAGGTCATCGGCTCCTGGAAGATCATGGAAATGCGGTTGCCACGCACCTTCCGCATTTCTTCTTCAGTGAGCCCCAGAAGGTCTTGTCCTGCAAAGTTGATCTCCCCTCCCACGATTTTCCCCGGCGGGGCGACAAGGCGCATGATGGAATATGCGGTAACGCTCTTGCCGCACCCCGATTCACCGACAATGGCCAGGGTTTCCCCCTCTCCCAGAGAGAAATCGACACCGTCAACGGCTTTTATCAAGCCATGGGAAAGCTGAAAATGTGTGGTGAGATTCTTTACGTGAAGGAGCATGGACAATCATATACCACGATTTACGGGAAGGGGCAAACCTTTGCTTGAATGAGCGGGGAAAAGGGGGGCAAATCGGCGGTCTTTCGACTATGCGGCGGGAAAGGGAACCCGTGATGGGGAGGTGGGGAAGGAGCCGGTTGCCTGGCCGGGAAATGCGCCACTTTCCAGGAGTTCCACGAAGTGCGGGACCAGGTCGGGGTCGAACTGACCCCCTGCGTTATCGTAAAGCTCTTTTATCGCGGCATCCAGGGTCAGGGCGTTACGGTACGGTCGGTCCGAAGTCATGGCGTCAAAGGCATCTGTGATGGCGAGTATGCGTGATTCAAGCAATAGTTGCCCCTTTGACAGGTTGTTGGGATAACCCTGACCGTCGTAGCGCTCATGGTGCTGGCCGATACAGAGTCTGACGTCATTGAGAAATTCAATGGGCTCAAGAATTTTCATACCGATAGTCGGATGCTGCTGCAGGTTGCGGATATCATCCGACGTGAGCAGACCCTTTTTGTGGAGAAGAGTGAGTTCTATGCCGATCTTGCCGATGTCATGCAGAATGGCGGCCCGTTCGATAACTTTCATGCGCTCATGGGGCAGGTCCAGTTTTCTGCCCAGTTGAAGACTATAGCGGGTAACCCTTTCGGAGTGGCCGCGGGTGTAACTGTCACTGGCTTCGATTGCTGAAACCAGGGCATGAATGGTATTCAGGTAAGTTTTTTGCTGTTCATCGTACAGTTTTGCATTGTTGATGGCGATGCCGGCCTGAGTGGCAATGGTGGAGAGAAGTTCCATATCCTCGTTGTTAAATACGGAATCGTCATGTTTATTCACCACGGTTATGGTGCCGATGATCTCATCTTTCGTCGTAATGGGGGCGGAAACAAGGGTTTTCCGCGCGTACCCCAGGACACTGAACCTGTCAAATCCCGGGAATTTGCCGATGTCGGGGATCAAGAGCGGCTTGCGGTTAGAGATGACCCAGGCGGAAATGCTGGAGGACGTCATCGGCAGCATATGCCCCCTGTGAGAGATATTCTCAAGGCCGAGCAGGGTTTTGATCTCAAGGACGTTCCTGTCCGAATCATGGAGAATTATATAACCGATCTGGGCATGCAGGGTCTCCATGGTCGTTTTTACGATGAGGTCGAAGATCCTGTCCAATTCCATGGTGGAGTTGATCCCCAGCCCCACCTTGTAAAGGGTGGAGAGCTTTGCCACCGCCTTTTCCAGATTGGTGTTCTTGTCTTCCAGTTCCCCGGCCAGATCGGCAATTTTGTAGTTTGACTCTTCGATTTCTTCGATCCGCTCTCCCAGGGCTGTATTCAGATGTTCAATCTCTATGAGCTGTTCCGCGAGTTTCCGGTTCATAAGCTGGCTTTCATGATGGCGCACCAGTTTTTCCTCGGCCCTGGCAAGCTCCCGCTCATGTTCTATGGTCGTCTCCATCATCTCCTTCAGCCTGTCGATCATCCGATTGTAGCTTCTGGATAAAAGGTTCATCTCTCTGCTGCTGTTGATGACGGTCCGGCTCTCGAAATCCCCTTTTTCCACGGTTTGCATCGATGAAATAAGGTGTCGGATCGGTCTGTCCACATACAAAACCAAAAAAACGGAAATGGAAATCATGATGAGAAGAATTATTATGACAGTGGAAATGAAGGCGATTTTTTTCCCCTCGTTGATGAAGGAATTCATATTATCCATCGACATTTCAATTTCCAGCATGCCGAGAATTTGATGGGTGGAATCGTGGCAGCCGTAACATTGCCGGCCATTATGAATGGCAGTGACGCCGTAAAACACCATCGCGTTTTCCGACAAAAGTAAGGGGGGCGGGTTGCCGGCTTTAAGCGCCGGGAACCCTTTGCTGCGGGTCATTTTGCCGATTTCTGCCTTGTCGGCGGAGTTGAGGATCTTACCGGTTTCATCGACGATTCTCAACCCTTTTATGAATTTCTGGGATTTGATCCGGGCAAAAATATCACTTACTTCGGTTGAATGACCGCTTCGCATGGCACTGGCGATGGCGGTTTTTATGGTATCCGTCAGCACTTGAATGTCGCGCTCGGTAACACTTGTAACCATGCGCTTCTGCTGTTCGAAGTTGATGAAGGCGGCAGTGGAAACAATAACCACTACAATAACGGTAATGAGCCCGAGAATTTTTATCTTAAGTGAGTTCATAGCCTTGGGATATCCGTAATTACTCCATATGGCCGGTATATTAAAGTGATATGGCGATTAATGCACCTTAATGATGCGATGGGATTCGGCTTGTAAAATAAATGCGTTACAAGAAATTTCCGAATCATTTCTCGCCATAAAATTCATGCAAGACAATGCCGTTAATGAATTTTGCATGGGAAATGGGCAAAAAAGTACCGACCTTTTGCGGTAGCTGAAACACTTGACAATGAGGCGTACAGCTCATATCATACCGTACCGCCTATGAATCAATTTGCTCGCCGCCAATGTTTAAGCAATTCACTTGCCAATGAAAGGCGCTATTCCCAAGATGATAAAATCGTTGACTTTGCGCCTGGTTTTATGATTCTATCGACAAGTTTGCACAATACAAGGATTGGATTTATTTGAAACTGCTGCTCGCCACTATACTCCTTCTCATAATCATCCCGGGGGCGGGTAAGGCTGCCATGCTTCAGCCGGAAGTTATCAGGGTGGCTCTTCAGAAGGGGGCTGAAAGCGTAAGGCTTGACGGGAACGGCGTTCTGGTCACCGACGGGAGAGGTGAGCCGCTGCGGCTCAATTTTCCGCTGGAGATAAAAAGGGGGAGGGACGGGCTCTTCGTGAACGGCAGAGCTGTCCGTGGGCTGATTGCATCGGCTCCGGCCTTTGTGCTGGTCAACGGCAAAGGATATCGCGGTATCATTGAATGCACACACGGCGACAAAGGGGTAGTGGTCGTCAATGAACTCCCTCTGGAAGATTACCTGGTAGGGCTCATAAACTGTGAAATATCTTCGCAGTGGCCGATGGAGTCGATCAAGGCTCAGGCGGTCATCGCCAGATCCTATGCCGTTTACCAGAAAGAGGCCAGAAAAAACGCTCCGTATCATCTGGAATCCACCGTCATGGACCAGGTCTACGAGGGGTGTGATATAGAAGACAGCCGTGCGGCCAGAGGGGTCAAGGAAACTGCCGGCGAAGTGCTGACATTCGGCGGCAATGTTATCCAGGCGTTCTATCACTCCAATTGCGGCGGGCATACGGAGGCGTCGGAAAACGTCTGGGGGTACCCCCTCCCTTACCTGCAGGGTGTTGAGTGCAAATATTGTATTGCTGCCCCTTCCGTCAAATGGGAACAGACTGTTCCGTTAAAAAAGATTGAGTCCCTGTTGAAGAGCGGCGGTTACCAAGTCTTTGGCCTGAAGGAAATCAAGCCCGGACGCAGGAATGAAAGCGGCCGGTTGACCGATCTGCACCTCTTTTCCGCCAAGGGGAAACAGACGGTGCCTGCGGCCAAGTTTCGCATGGCAATGGGCTCGACCGTCATAAAGAGCACTAATTTCGAAGTCAGGACAGTTGAAGAGAGCGTGCTCTTTTCCGGGGTCGGCTACGGCCACGGGGTGGGGCTCTGCCAGTGGGGGGCGAAGCAAAGGGCCGTGGACGGCTTTGACTACCGGGAGATCCTTTCCTACTATTATCCCGGTACCAGGCTCGAAAAGATCTTTGGCGATTAATAATGCAGCTTGAAGATTTTGATTATCTTCTCCCGCCCGAGCTGATTGCCCAGAAACCCTCGGATAGAAGGGACGCCGCCCGGCTGATGACCCTGGAGCGGCAGAGCGGAACCATTGGGGAGACCGTCTTTTCATCAATAGCCGGGCTGTTTCGCGAAGGGGATCTGTTGGTCCTGAACGACACCAGAGTTATTCCGGCACGGCTCTTCGGTTTTAAGGAGAGCGGCGGAAGGGCCGAGGTGTTCCTGGTGAGAAGGGTCCCCCGGTCGGGCGAGGTCTGGCAGTGCCTGATACGGACGTCCAAACCACCGAGAACCGGCAGCAACATCCTGCTGGCGGAAGGGGTTACGGCGTGCGTGGAAGAGCGGGATGAGGGGGACACCTGGACGGTTTCCTTTTCCCCTGCCGAGGGGTTTGAGGAATGGCTTGAGCGGGTGGGAAGCATGCCGCTCCCTCCTTACATAAGGCGTGGCGTCGAAGACCAGGACAGGGAGAGGTACCAGACGGTGTTCGCCCGTGTAAAGGGAGCTGTGGCCGCTCCCACCGCAGGTCTCCACATGACCTCCGAGCTCTTGCGGACGATACGGTCGCGGGGGGTGGAAGTTGCGCCTCTTACCCTGCACGTGGGGCTTGGCACCTTCATGCCGGTAAGGGTGGAGGATCTGCGGAATCACCGGATGCACCGGGAGAACTTCTCCATACCGGAAAAAACGGCCGCGGCGATCAACGGCAGGCGAAAAAGGGGCGGGCGGGTTGTTGCCCTCGGCACCACGACATGCAGGGCGCTTGAGCAGGCTGCGGCGGATGACGGTTTTGTCCGGACGGGTGAGGGGGAGGCCGATATCTTTATCTGTCCGGGGTATCGGTTCAAGGTGGCGGACGCCCTGATTACCAACTTCCACCTTCCCAAATCGACCCTGCTCATGCTGGTTTCCGCCTTTGCCGGCAAGGACCCGCTGTTCAGGGCCTATGAAGAGGCGGTCAGGCGGGGCTTCAGGTTCTTCAGCTACGGCGACGCCATGTTCATAAAATAAAGTTCTAGGTTCTATGTTCTACGTTCTACGTTTGAATTTAATAGGCTCTTAACCTAGAACTTAGAACATAGAACATAGAACGGTATTCAATGTCAGCCATAGATTTCAAGGTAATAAAGAAGGACGGGCCGACTGCGGCCCGGGTCGGCTCTTTGACAACCCCTCACGGCAGGATCGACACCCCCATCTTCATGCCGGTGGGGACTCAGGCGACGGTTAAGGCCATGACCCCGGAGGAACTTGGGGAGGTGGGAGCGCAGATCATCCTGGCCAATACCTATCACCTCTATATCCGCCCCGGCCATGAGTTGGTGGCGAGGATGGGAGGGCTGCACGAATTCATGCGCTGGAAGGGGCCGATCCTGACCGACAGCGGCGGTTTCCAGGTATTCAGCCTCACCGAACTGCGCAAGATCACGGAAGACGGGGTCAAGTTTCAGTCCCATCTTGACGGCTCGTACCACTTCATCTCTCCGGAGACTGCCGTTGCCATTCAGGAGGCGCTGGGCGGAGACATCATCATGTGCTTCGACGAATGCCCCCCCTATCCGGCAGAGTATGACTACGTGCGCAGGTCGATGGAGCTCACCAGCCGATGGGCCCGGCGTTGCAAAGAGGCAAAACGGCGGAACGATCAGGCGCTGTTCGGTATTGTCCAGGGGGGAATGTTCACGGAATTGAGAGAACGGAGCGCCCATGAGCTTTGTGAAATAGGCTTTGACGGGTATGCCCTGGGTGGGCTGTCGGTAGGTGAGGAAAAACGGGTGATGTATGACATCATGGAGAGTTGCGCCCCTTTTCTCCCTGAGGACAAGCCTCGTTATGTGATGGGGATCGGCGCGCCGGAAGATCTGATCGAGGGGATCAACTTCGGGTTTGACATGTTCGACTGTGTCATGCCGACCAGAAATGCCAGAAACGGCATGCTGTTCACCTCTTTCGGCAGAGTCAATATCAAGGGGGCTGCATACGCCGAGGACCGGAGTCCCATCGACCCGGAATGCGGCTGTTACGTGTGCAGAAATTACAGCCGCGCCTATCTGCGGCACCTGTACCGGGCCGGAGAAATACTTGCTTCCCGGCTTAACACCTGGCACAATCTCCATTATTACCTGTCACTCATGGCAGAAGCGAGAAAGGCCATAGCATGCGGTCGGTTTGCGCAGTTCAGACGGGAGTTTTATGCTAAAAGGCACAAAGGCGGTGAAGAGTGAAAGGTGAAAGGTGAAAAAAAGGCAATTATTCACTTTTCACAGCGACCGTAGGGAGCGATTCACATTTCACGCCGCTACAAATAATATTTTGGAGGTTTCAACATGTTAGGTTTGGCATTTGCAATGGGTACCCCTCCCGGCGGGCAGGGGGGCGGGCAGTCCGCTCTTATGAACCTGGTACCGCTCGTCTTTATGTTCGCCATTTTCTACTTCCTCCTGATCCGCCCCCAGCAGAAAAAGGCCAAGGACCACCGGGCGCTCCTTGATTCCCTGAAGAAGGGGGACCAGGTGATCACTGCCGGGGGTATGCACGGTAAGGTGACCGCCCTGGACGGCGATGTGGTTACCCTGGAAATAGCGACCGGGGTAAACGTCAAGCTCAATAAAGGTCATATCGCCAGTGTGGTGAAAAAAGACTAAGACCGACCATAGTGAAAGGAGCATCCAAACTCATGTCCAAGGGTCTTACCTGGCGCGTTAGTCTGATTTTATTATTCATGTTTATGTCGCTTCTCTACCTGACTCCGACTCTGGTTCCCAAGCTTCCGTCCTGGTGGAAAGGGATTCTCCCCAAGGATAAAATTCACCTGGGGCTTGACCTGCAGGGGGGGACCCACCTGGTAATGGAGGTGGAGACCCTGAAGGCGGTTGAGGGTTCGCTCGACCTGATCGCCACCGATCTGGAAGACACTCTTAACGCCGAGAATCTCAGGTTTAAGCGGATCGCCAAGGCCGGCGGGGACCGGGTGCAACTGGTGCTTTACGACAAGGGGACCGCAGAGAACGTACAGAAGCTGGTGAAGAAGAAGTATCCCGAACTGGAGCTTCTGCCGGCGTTTGATGAAGGGGGCTTTGTCAACCTTCAGCTCCGGATGACCGAAAAGGAAGCCCAGGACAGAAAAGACAAGTCGGTCCAGCAGGCGCTGGAAACCATCCGCAACAGGATTGACCAGTTCGGCGTTTCTGAGCCCATCATCCAGCGGGAGGGGATCAACCATATCGTGGTCCAGCTTCCCGGGATCAAGGACCCGAAACGGGCCATCGAGCTGATCGGCAAGACCGCCAGGCTTGAGTTCAAGTTGGTGGACGAAAATATCAACGCCGCCACTGCGATTCCTGCAACCATCCCCGAGGACGATGAGCTCCTCATGGAGAAAAGGGTCGATCCCGCCACCGGCGCAGTTTCCGAGATACCTCTGGTGGTGAAGAAAAAAGCGATGATCACCGGTGAGCTTCTGACCGATGCCCAGGTGCGTATCGATTCCCAGTTCAATCAGCCCTACGTGGCGATCGATTTCAATTCCACCGGGGCCAAGCTGTTCGATCAGGTCACGGCCGCCAATGTTGGGAAACGGTTCGCCATTGTGCTGGATAACAATATCTACTCCGCACCGGTGATCAGGGAGCGGATCTCCGGCGGCAGCGCCCAGATATCCGGCTCGTTCACGGAGAAGGAGGCGGCGGACCTGGCCATCGTCCTGCGCGCAGGGTCTCTGCCGGCGCCTGTAAAGATAATCCAGAACGTAACGGTCGGCCCGTCTCTCGGGCAGGATTCCATCAACAAGGGACTATTTGCCGGTCTGGTCGGGGTGGCGCTGGTGGTGGTGTTCATGGCGATTTACTACAAACTGGCCGGGCTGGTGGCCAACATGGGTATGGTGCTCAACATCGTCTACCTGATGGGGGCGCTGGCGGCCCTGGGGGCAACGCTGACACTCCCCGGCATTGCCGCCATCGTGCTGCTGGTCGGGATGTCGGTCGATTCCAACGTCCTCATCTTTGAGAGGATCAGGGAGGAGCTGAGGCTCGGGAAGACCCCCAAGGCGGGTCTGGACGCGGGTTACGACAAGGCGTTTCTGACCATCATGGATTCCCACGTCACCACCCTGATAACCGCAGCCGTCCTGTTCCAGTTCGGCACCGGACCGGTCAAGGGATTTGCGGTATCACTGAGCCTGGGGATCATCATCAATCTCTTTACCTCTCTCCTTGCCACCAAGGTGGTGTTTGACTTCGCCTTGAGCCGCGGCAAGGTAAAGAGACTGAGCATATAATTAACAGAATCGGCACCGCCGCGGAGGGATTACATGGAACTGATCGGCAAGACAAAGATAGACTTCATCGGTAAAAGGAATATTTCCTTTATCGTATCCGGCATTATCTCCATCATCGGCATCATTGCCGTTATTCAGATCGCCCGGGGTGCTGCCAACATGGGGATCGACTTTTCCGGCGGGACGGCCGTGCAGCTGAAATTCACCCAGCCGGTCTCCATTGAGCTGGCAAGAGCTGCCCTTGCCCGGCACAACTTGAAAGAGGCCAATCTCCAGGAGATAAAGGAAGGGAGCAAGCTCCTCATCAAGGTCGGCAAGACCACCCTGGCGACGGGAAAGGTCGCCGACACTGTTCAAGACGTGTTCAAGAGGGAATTTCCCGGCAATGCCTTCGTGGTGGAGAGCTCGACGGAGATCGGCCCCTCCATCGGCGATAAGCTTCGCAAGGACACCCTTGTTGCCATTGCCATCTCCCTCTTGGGGATCATCATCTATATCGCCTGGCGGTTTGATTTCAAGTTCGGCGTGGGTGCCACCATAGCCACCATGCACGACGTTTTTGCCATGTTCGCGGTCTTCTTCGTCATGGGCAAGGAGTTCAACCTGCTCTTTATCACTGCGGCGCTGACCATTGCCGGCTATTCCCTCACCGACACCGTGGTGGTCTTTGACCGGATCCGCGAGAACCTGCACAAGAACCTGAAGGAGTCGATGTTCAACGTCTTCAACAAGAGCATCAATGAAGTTCTCTCACGGACTATCGTCACCTCGATCACCACCTTCCTCGCCGCGGTCTCCCTGTTTCTTTTCGGCGGCGAGGTGATCCACGACTTCGCCTTTGCCCTAGTGGTGGGGATAGTCGTGGCAACCTATTCGTCGATCTTCGTAGCCAGTCCGATTGTGGCGATGTGGGAAAGCCGGGCGGCAGAAAACAAGGCCTGAACCTGGAACGTTGAACATTTAACACTATTGGGGGAATTCACGTGAAGAAGGAAAATATCCTGCTCGTTGTGGTGGCGCTTATTGTGGGGCTCTTGGGGGGCTATCTGGTCTTCAGCATCAGCAGCAAAAAGGAGACCCCGTCTGTCGGAGGAGGGTTGCCGGTCGGGGCCGGTTCGCCGACCGACTACCAGCAGCGCATAGCCGAGGCGGAAAAGATCGTCGCAAGTGAGCCGAAGAACCTGCAGGCCTGGATACAGCTCGGCAACGACTACTTTGACACCGGCCAGCCCCAGAAGGCCATTAATGCCTATGGCAAGGCACTGGAACTGGACCCGAACAACCCGAACGTCCTTACCGACCAGGGGGTCATGTTCAAGAATATCGGTTGGTACGACAAGGCGGCAGCCAACTTCGAGAAGGCCCAGCAGATCGATCCCAAGCACCTGCAAAGCCTTTACAACCTCGGGGTGGTTTACGCCACCGACATGAAACAGCCTGACAAGGCGCTCAAGGCCTGGAACCGCTATCTTGAAATGGATTCCACCAGCCCCACCGCCCAGCAGATAAAAGGGATGATCGACCAGCTCAAGGCGAACCCGCAGGGTGTTAAATAAAAAAAATCCCCGGTGAATCCGGGGGTTTTTTTTAGTTCTACGTTCTACGTTCTATGTTCTACGTTCTATGTTTTAGGTTCTAGGTTTGCAGGGTTAAACGTAGAACGTTGAACATAGAACGTAGAACCGTTTTTAGGGGGGAAGTTGAAACCGGTAAGCGAGAGGCGTTGGAGCATCAGAGAGCCGGACCTCACAGAAGTCGAACTGCTGGTGAAGGAGTGCGGCATCCACAGGCTTGTCGCCGCTTTTCTTGTCAACAGGGGGATAACCGGGCCGGCTGCCGCTTCCCGGTTCCTTTCTTCGTCCCTGGCGGATATCCATGATCCGTACCTCCTTCTCGGCATGGAACAGGCGGTGGAGAGGCTTGTTGCAGCCCTTGACAGGGGAGAGCGTGTTTGCGTTTACGGCGATTACGACGTGGACGGGATCACGTCGGTTGCTCTCCTGATCGGTTTTTTCCGTGCCATAGGTCTCGATTGTTTTTATCATATACCCAAACGACTGGAAGAAGGTTACGGGCTTTCCGTCGAGGGGATTGATAGCGCGGCTGCCCATGGAGCCCGTGTCATCGTTACCGTTGATTGCGGCATAACCGCTGTCGCCGAAGCGGCGCACTGCATCGATGTGGGGATCGACCTGCTAATCACCGATCACCATACCCCGGGTGACGCCATCCCGCAGGCACTTGCCGTGATCAATCCCCTTCGGCCCGGCTGCCCTTTTCCCTTCAAGCTTCCTGCCGGTGTCGGCGTGGCTTTCAACCTGCTGATCGCCCTGCGGGGAAGGCTCAGGGAGAGGCGTTATTTTGCCGGGAAAGAAGAACCGGATCTCCGCGAATATCTCGACCTGGTGGCCCTGGGGACGGTAGCCGATATCGTCCCGCTTGTTGACGAGAACCGGGTATTTGTCAAATATGGGCTCTCTGCGCTGACCAACTCTGCCAGAAAAGGGGTGCAGGCGCTCAAGGCGGTGGCAGGGGTTTCCGGTCCAGTCGGCTGTGGTGCCGTCGGATTTCGTCTGGCCCCCCGGCTCAACGCTGCCGGGAGACTTGAGGACGCGGCCTTGGGGGTTGAGCTTCTGCTCTGCAATAACCGGCAAAAGGCAGTCGAAATGGCCGCTGAACTCGACGCCAGCAATGCCGAGCGGCAGGCGCTGGAGCAGGAGATACTGCGCGATGCGCTGGCCATGGTAAAGGGTACTCCGAAGCTTTCCGGGCGAAAGAGCATTGTTCTCGCCTCTGAGGCGTGGCATCCGGGGGTGATCGGCATCGTTGCTTCCCGGATCGTCGATATGTTTCACCGCCCCACTATCCTCATCGCCCTTCAGGACGGCAACGGCCGGGGATCAGGGCGCAGCATTCCCAGTTTTCATCTCCATGACGCCCTCCTGGCCTGTTCGGAGCATCTCCTGAAATTCGGCGGACATAAGCATGCTGCCGGGCTTTCCATTGACGAATCAACCCTGGAGGGTTTTGTGGAGAAGTTTGACGAGGTAGCAGGCGGGCTCCTTACCGATTCTGATCTGACTCCCCAGCTTGGCATTGAAGCGGAACTCTCTCCGAATGAAATAACCGCCCAACTGGTGGAGACGATAGATTCGCTGGCGCCGTTCGGCATGGGGAACCCGGAACCGGTTTTCATGCTGCGGCAGGCGAAGGTCGCCGGCCGGCGGATTCTCAAGGAAAGCCATCTGAAGCTCACGCTTTTGGCCGGCGGGAAGGCTTTTGATGCCGTCGGTTTTAACATGGCAGGGAAGATGCCCGTGCCGGAGGTGGTTGACGTGGCATTTTCCCTCCAGATAAACAACTGGAACGGGCGGCAGAATCTGCAATTGAGGTTGAAAGACCTAAAGGCGGGCGAAAGGCGCTAGGCTAAAGGCTAATGGTGAAAGCAAAGATCTTAGCCCTTGGCCCTTTGCCTTTAGCCCGGGGGTATATTCGTGCAGAGGCATGAACGGTTTAGCCGGGCCGACCGGGTGATCAAATTCGGTTTCTGGATAAATGCGGTACTGATGGTGATGAAGCTTCTGGCCGGTCATTTCGGAAGGTCGGAAGCGGTCTTTGCCGACGGCGTGGAGAGTGCCTGCGATTTCGCAGCCATTCTCTCTACCATGATCGCCCTTCGAATTGGTCGCGAACCCTTTGACGCTGAACATCCTTACGGCCACGGCAAGGCCGAAAGCATCTCAGCCATTATCGTGTCACTGGTTATTTTTGCCACCGGCGCCGGAATTCTCTACAAGGCCGTGATCACCATGGTTGCCGGCAGATACGAGTCTCCGCAGATTATCGCGGTTGCGGCTGCGCTGGTTACGATTGTGGTCAAAGAATGGCTCTACCGCTTTTCCATCAGAATCGGCGCCGGTTTGCAGAGCCCGGCCCTGCTGGCCATCGCCAAAGACCACAGAAAGGACGCCCTCACCTCGGTTGCCACCCTTTTCGGGGTTACCTGCGCCTTCTTCGGCTTCAATGCCATGGACCCGCTGGCTGCGGGGTTTACCTCCTTGTTCATCTTTCATATCGGTTATGAGACATTTCGCTCTGCTGCCCGTGATCTCATGGATGCCCGCCCTTCCGACGAACTGCTCGGGGCCATTACAACCCTGGCGGAAGATGTCGCCGGGGTGGAGCATGTCCATGAGATCAGGGGGCGCCGTTCCGGGCAGTATGTGATTGTTGATCTGAAGCTCGACATGGACCCGGAGATGACCGTCAAAAGGTCCCATGACATTGCTACGGAGGTAAAGCGGCTCATTTTCGCGCGCTTTTCCAACGTGGGGGATGTCATGATCCATATCAATCCTCACGAGGAAGAGCATGAGGACTTAATCAGGTTGTGAAAGGTGAAATGTGAAAGGTGAACGAAATTTATGATCCAGACCGCTCATTTTAAAATCGACCCGCGTCTTGCCATGCTGCTCGGTGAAACCTACCGATCTACCGAGCATGCCCTGAAAGAACTGGTGGACAATGCCTGGGATGCGGACGCCGACCATGTGTGGATCAGTTTGCCCGATGCCATGACCACGGACCCGATCGTCATAAAGGACGACGGGTGCGGGATGGATGAAAATGAGGTGCGGAAGGAATATCTGATGGTCGCCAGGGACCGCCGCTCCGGCAGAGGCGATAGAACCGCCAGGAAAAACCGCCTGGTAAAGGGGCGCAAGGGGATCGGAAAATTCGCCGGACTCATGGCCGCGGACATCATGCAGCTGGAAACAATGGCCAACGGGATTATCACATATCTGACCATCCCTCGGCAGGAGCTTCTCAAGGCGAATACGGACCTGGAGCAGTTTGAACTCCTCATTACCACACTGGAGTGTGGCCTTGGCGAGCATGGAACGGTAATAACCCTCTCCGATCTTAATCAGAGCTTTTCGTTCCCCACTGCCGAAAGACTCAAGGAGCTGTTGATACTTGAATACGGCAGACAGACGGATTTCAAAATCCATGTGAATGGCGACCTTTTAGGCATGGAAGACATACCGGGCGACATTTTTAACCATGAAGCGGATATGCCGGGTGCGGGGCCTGTCCGTTTTCGCTTTAAGATCGTGGATAAGAAACAGAAATTAAAAAATGCCGGGATAGTGGTACGTGTGGGAGGCAAGATAGTCGGCAAGCCCGGTTATTTCGGCTTGGACGATGAGGAAGATATCCCCCATAAAATACTGAAACAGGTTTTTGGTGAAATTGAGGCGGACGGCCTGGCGGATGACACGACCGCCGACTGGGGCGCTTTTGTCGAAAACAGCAAGGCGTTTCAGGTTATGGCGCAATGGGCACAACAGCAGCTTCGCCAGGAGGTGCTGAGGAAGTATAAGAGGGAGGTTAATCTTGCCAAAGCCCGCCTGAAAAAAGAGATCAATCAGCGCATAGCGAAGCTGCCGGAGTACCGCAGAGCCTATGCGGAACAGACCATGGAAAGGATCATGCTGCGCTGTTACGACCAGAGCGAAGAGCGCATGAAACCCATCATGTCGGTTGTTCTGGATGCCCTTGAAGGTATTCCGGACCGAATATAGGATTTGCGGCTGATAACGGCCATTATGGAGTGTAAAATAAAAAAGGGCCTGCGTAAATGCAGGCCCTTTTTGCGTGGCAGGAAGGAAAGAAGTTTAGTTTGCGTTCAGGAATGCCGACAAGTCACTGATTTGAGAGGCTGTCAGCGATATTCCCATATGGCCGCCATTGATCTTGCTGCTGGCCGTTGAACCTTTCTTGGAAAGATTGGGAGCAGAACCGGAAAGGTCATAGGTGCCGAGATTGTGGCAGCCGGCGCAGTTGCTGTCATAGACGGTTTTACCGGCAGTCGTTGATGGGGCAGGTGCCGGTGCCGGGGCCGGTGCCGGTGCCGGTGCCGGTGCCGGGGCCGGTTGCGCATTCAGGTATGCAGCCAGGTCAGTGATTTGGGTAGCTGACAGGGTTATGCCGTTGTGCCCGGCCGCCAATTTGCCGGCAACTTTTGCGCCCTTGGCCGCGAGATTCATAACGCCCGTGCCGGTAAGGGAGTGGCAGCCGGCGCATTTGGTGTCATATATGGTTTTTCCCGCGGCAGGGGACGGCGTTGGGGTCGGCGTAGGCGTAGGCGTAGGCGTCGGCGTAGGCGTAGGCGTAGGCGTTGGGGTCGGCGTAGGCGTAGGCGTAGGCGTCGGCGTTGGAACCGGTTGCGGGCTCAGGAATGCCGCCAGGTCAGCGATTTGGGTGCCTGAAAGGGATATGCCGTTGTGCCCTGCGGCTAATTTAGCGGCAACCTTGGCGCCTTTGCCGCTGAGATTCATAATGCCCGTACCGGTAAGCGTGTGGCAGCCGGCGCACTTGCTGTCATAGACGGTTTTCCCAGCGGTAGGTGCAGGGGCAGGATTCGGATTCGGCGCGGGAGTGCCGGCAGTGAGAATTACGATCTTGCTTGCCACCAGGACGCCGTCCACGATTTTCCCTTCTACGCGCACCTTGACGTTCGTCTTGATGCCGGGATCGGAAAGCCCCTGGGTGCTCACGACAATGCCGTTCACCTTGAAGCTGGCAAACGATACAAAGTTGGTGACGAACCCTTCAATGCTCACGGACTGGCCATTTTCCATGTCCGTTTTCTCAAGCTCCACTTCGGTCGCGGTAAGGGGGCCATTGAGTGCGGCCAGCGTACCCTCCACTTCGACCAGGGAGCCGGTTTCGAGCCCTGTCGGCACCTTGCTGCTGTTCACCTTCAGGGTGCCGATGGTAAAGCTCCCGGCGAAGACTTCGCCGACGGTCCCCTTGAGCTCCACCTTAGTGCTGTTTGGAACGAAGGAGACGGATTTCTTCTCGATGCGGGTCGCCAGGATGACGCCGCTGGCGTCGGTGAGCCCAGCCACCTCCACCATGGTTCCCTGTACCAGCGCGTTCAAGCCGGTTACGCCGTCGAACACCGTCTTGTCGTCCACGGCGACGGTCTGCTGAAGGACGACCAGCGTGCCTGCCAGGGGATTCACCGCGCTTACCGGCCCCCTGAGGCTCTCTTCAATCTCGACTTCCTCGGCGGTCCCGGACTTTTCGTCGTCATCGGCGGAACCCTTTACCTTGACCACCATGCCGACTTTAAGCTCGTTCTGCGGGCTCTCGACGCCGTGGATCTTGATCTTGGCGCCGGAGGTCTTAAAGTTAACGCCATTCAGCTGGATGCTGCCGGAAGGGGTGGCGGAGGTTATGCCGGCAACCTGTGGGTTGCCGCTCTCCGCCACGGCGGTTATGGTCCCTTTGCTAATCCCGGCGGCGCCCGTGCCGCTCGTGGTGGCGCCGCTCCCTCCGCCGCAGCCTGCAAGAGAAAAGATGGAAATGACCAATAGTGCTGATAATGCTGATAATAGCGTGCTTTTTATTCTCATGATACCTCCATAAATTTGCGTTTAACGACAAGCTGAAAGATGATTTCCTTTGTGACAAAGTACCTTCATGTCACCCCCTTTGCGGTCCCCCGGCGATGTTCCATCGTCGGCAACAAAAAAGCCGGGGCCAAAATCTCGAGGGATATTTCGGCAACCCGGCTGTCTCTGTGAGACCCTGTAGGCTTTCCGCCCCATTCTCGCGAATGGTTTAGTATTATCGTCTATCACCAAGCGTCCTGATGTGCCAGGAATTTGGAAGTTAAGTACTTGGTTGATTCTCCTTTCTTGTTAATACCTCTTTCTCTATCACCTCCTTTGCGGTCCCGGTCTATTGCTCCGTTCCCGGAAACAAAAAAGCCGGGACCGAATATCTTTTGATATTTCGGCGACCCGGCTGTCTCTGTGAGACCCTGTAGGCTTTCCGTCCCACCCTCGCAGGTGGTTTAGTATTATCGTCTATCTGTAAGCTGAGTTATTATCTTTCGCGGCCAAACCATACCGCAAACAAAATCGGAAAGTCAACAAAAAATGTATGGAAAATGTTACAAATATGTATGTATATTAATAATCCGTATCCATTCCCTCTGATTAGGCCGGTCGGAGGTTATGACGCCTTGGAGAGGATATCGGCAGCCAGGATAACCCGCTCGTCTTCGACGGTAATGGCGTGGGAGCTGTGCTCGATCAGGTCGTAGAGGTGCAGGTACTTCCCGACCTGGCCGGGCTCGCTGGTCTTTCTGCCGAAGTACTTGCCGGGCTGCACGAAGACATCGGTCGCCACCCGGTCGTCGTAAATGGCGAAGTCGAATGAGCTGTTGGTGTCCCTGCCGCTGATGTCGCTCGCCGTCGGGAGTTCATCGCGATAGGCGATGCGCACGTCGATGTCGTCCCGGTACTGGCTGAGGAGCACTTTTTGCGCCTCGGGGTCGGCCAGTTCTTCACGGCTGACGACAAAGATGCGGGTGATCTTCACCCCGCGGTCCAGGGCGCGCAGGTTGGCCTGATAGAAGTTGAGAAGCGCCCCGCGTGTGCCCCACCCGATGGTGAGAGGGTCAACGGCCTTGATCTGCCGGGTGGCCTGGTCCGAACATTTGGCCCCTTCCAGGTAGAACTCGGTTTCGTCCAGCGGGATATACCCCTGCTGGAGGAGTGAAATAGTTCTCTTGGCCCCTGCCATGATCTCGTGGGCCTTTGCCTGGCATTCGGGATCGCTTACCTGGGCAAGGGCAAAGGTGAGCTCGTGGGCGTGGTGATACTGTTCGAGGAGCCCCTCCCTGGTCTTCTCTATGTCCTCCCGCAGGAGATACGTGGCAAGGGACAGGAGAACGCCAATGCCGAAGATGATATAGGCCGCTTCCGCGTAATTGAGCACCAGGTGAAAAAAGATGGCCAGGCCGGAGCCTGCGAGGAATTCGATGAATACCGCCATGTTTTGAATTTTTTTGTTCATATGATCCTCCTGAACATTGTAGTTTACGGGCCGGAACTGGCCCGTGTGCCCAGGCGCGCATTCAGAGTTCGACATTTTATCATGCGGGTAAGGGGAGCGAGCCGGGACAGGCCGATGACAGCCCGTGTTCGGGGCCTTTAGGGGCGTTTCTTGTGTTGTAGTGGCGCTACTATAAACTATTTTTTCCCATACGTCAAATCCCGTAATTTTTCAGCCATTTCACGGCATATGATATCCGGTCATTGTTACAGGTATGTTGCGGTTGTGTCGCAATTTTAAGGCACCCCAAAAAAGGGGAGCCTGACAAAGGCTCCCCCGCATTTCATACGGTTATTCTTTCTCCGCACCTGCTCACTCCATTCGCTTTAGCCTAAAAACAGCAATTTAACACGGATTGACACGGATTTTGACGGATAAACACTGATAAACCGAATAAATACAGAAAAAAAGGAACTCAACTTTTGGGTTATCCCCCTAACGCATTTAACATTTTGATTGTTAAAATCCGTGTAAATCAGATTTGATCCGTGTCCAATTGCTCATAATAGGTTCAAGACTCGCCGACGGTTGCCTTTCCGTCCGACACCATAAGCTCGGCCACCAGTCTCGTGAACCGGAGCGGGTCCTTGATTGCGGACCCTTCGGTGAGAAGAGCCTGGTCGTAGAGGAGTTCGCAGTAGTCCGAAAGCTTGCCGTTTCCTTGATCCTTTTCATATATTTTGGTCAGGATATGCATGAGGGGGTGGTCCGGGTTCAGTTCCAGGACCCTCTTTGACTCCGGCACATCCTGGTTCATCGCCTTGAGGATCCGCTCCATGTTGGCGTTAAGACCGTATTCATCGGCCACCAGACAGCAGACGCTGTCGGTCAGGCGACTGGAAAGCCGGACCTCTTTGACCCGGTCGCTGAGTTTTTCCTTGATGAAATCCAGGAGCCCTCTGTACTCCTTTTCCTTCTCTTCCTTCTTTGCCTTTTTCTCCTTCGCTTCCTCGTCGGTGTCGATTTCCAGGTCACCCCGGTCAACCGCCTGGAGTTTTTTCCCCTCGTATTCCTTCAGGCTCTGTACCACCCATTCGTCCACGGGGTCGGTCATGAAGAGGACTTCGAAACCCTTCTTCCTGAAGACTTCCAGATGGGGAGAGTTTTCCACCGCACCCCGGCCGGTGCCGGTGATGAAGTAGATGTCTTTCTGCGCCTCCGGCATCCGCCCCACGTACTCTTTTAGAGAGACGCATTTCCCGGGCTCGGTGGCGGAACTTTCGAACAGGATCAGGTCGTGCAGTTTTTCCTTGTTGGCAAAGTCGAAATGGATTCCTTCCTTCATCACCGGTCCGAATTCTCCATAAAACTTCAGATAATCCTCCGGCGTCTTTTCCTTGATTTCCGCCAGTGTAGAGAGAATCTTTCCCACCAGGTTTTTCTGGATCCGCTTGATCTGGACATCTTCCTGTAATATCTCGCGGGAGACGTTCAGGGGGAGATCGCTGGAGTCGACCACCCCGCGCATGAAACGGAGGTAATCGGGGAGGAGCCCCTCGCACCTGTCGGTGATGAATACGCGTTTCACGTAGAGTTGCACACCTTTGTGGCGGTCGGGGGAAAAGAGATCAAACGGTTTGTGGCCGGGGATGTAGAGAAGCGCCTTGAATTCGCTCGTCCCTTCCGCCGCGTAATGGATGGTTCTGAACGGTTTCTCGAAATCGTGGGAGATGTGTTTGTAGAACTCCTCGTATTCCTCTTCCGTGATCTCGCTCTTGGGGCGGGTCCAGATCGCTTTCATGGAGTTGAGGGTCTCCTCGGTGGTCTTCTCGATTTCCCCGCCCCCCTCGATTATCGTGCCGTCCACTCCCTTGGCCGGCTCCTTGCGGGTGATGTCCATGGTGATGGGGTACTGGACGTAGTCGGAGTATTTTTTGACGATGGAACGGATTCGCCATTCGTCCAGGTAGTCCCGCATCTCCTCCTTGAGGTGGAGGACGATGTCGGTTCCCCTTGTTTCCTTTTCACACTCCTCGATGGTGTAACTGCCGTCGCCGGTGGATTCCCAGCGGCAGCCGGCGTTTTTGTCGCCGGGACGGCGGCTGATGAGAGTGACGCTGTCAGCCACCATGAATGAGGAGTAGAAGCCGACGCCGAACTGACCGATCAATTCAGGATGGTCCTGCAGGTTTTTTCCTTTGAGGTTCTCCATGAAGGCGCGGGTGCCGGAACGGGCGATGGTGCCGATGTTTTCTTCCACTTCGGCTATGCTCATGCCGATGCCGTTGTCCCTGATGGTGAGGGTATTGGCCCCCTTGTCGGGGATCAGCTTGATTTTCCACTCGGCGTTACCCTCCAGGATCGCTTCGTTTGAATGGGCCTCGAAGCGGGCCTTGTCGATGGCGTCGGAGGCATTGGAAATCAACTCGCGAAGGAATATGTCACGGTTGGAATAAAGGGAGTGGATTACCAGATCGAGGAGCTGCTGCACCTCGGTTTCGAACTTTTTGGTGATCTTGGTCATGGATGTTTCTTCTCCTTTTTCAAATCTTGATTCACGTCTTCAACCCGTTTAAACTAATCACTGGGAAACATTTTTGCAAGTATGTAATGATAAATTTTTTAACCGCTTGAAATTGCCTGTTTTTCCTGTTACTTACGCACAAGGGTCGCTTCATTCTACCGAGTTGTGCGGTGTTATCGCAATTTTCAATGTCATTTCGCATTGTTATTGTCTGGATAAATAATTTCCATCCGGAAAATAAATAATTTCCGTCGGAGTCCGGGAAAACAATGAAAACCCATACCACACTCAAAAGGGCACTTTGCGAAACCAACCAGGCATTGATGGCGCTGTTCGAATCCTCCCCGCTCGCCATCATAGCCGTTGACCTTGATGGGACGGTTGCCATGTGGAACCCCGCAGCGGAACGGGTCTTCGGCTGGAGCGCGAAGGAGGCCGCGGGCCGCCACTACCCCATTACCTCGCCGGAAAACGAAAATGAATTCTGGGCGTTGCGAGAATACGCATTGGGCGGAAAGAGACTCGACGGGTTAGAGTTGCGTCGCAAAAAAAAGGACGGGTCATTGATCGATATCTCCCTTTCCGCTGCGCCGCTCTATGATGCCAAAGGGGAGGTCAGCGGCCTCATGACGGTATGTGACGACATTACCGAACGCAAGCGGGCCGTGGAAGAACTGCGCAAATGGAGCGATATTTTCCGGCACACGAAAATGGGAATAGTTCTCGGCGGCTTTGACAGTGAAAC
Organism: Geobacteraceae bacterium; assembly: GCA_009773645.1. Lineage (GTDB taxonomy): Bacteria > Desulfobacterota > Desulfuromonadia > Geobacterales > Geobacteraceae > WSYB01. Next base: position 15,286 of record WSYB01000029.1, on the reverse strand, counting down.
CCTTGACTTGATAAACCCTGCCTATGCGGAGATGCACGGTTATACGATTGAGGAACTCACCTGCAAGCCGATTAGCGACTTGTATGCTCCGGAGTGCAAGGGAGCGTTGCCGGACCACCACCGAATGATAATGGGAAAAGGCCACCATATCTATGAGTCCAGGCATATCCGCAAAGACGGCACCGTTTTCCCCGTAATGGTCGATGCCGCAACAGTGACGGATGAGGAAGGAAAAGCGCTTTACCGGATAGTCAACGTGCAGGACATAACCAAGCGGAAACAGGCGGAAGAGGCGCTGCAACGAAATGAGGAACGATTCCGCTCGCTCATCGAAAACGCACTGGATGTCATCACAATTTTGGATACTAGAGGGAGTATCCGCTTCCAAAGTCCTTCCATTGAACGTGTGCTCGGATATGATCAGGAAGAATTGATAGGGAGAAGCGCTTTTGAACTCATTCACCCGGACGACAGAGGGCGTGCAGTCGAGGTCTTTAACCAGGCAATTCTCAACCCGCAGCAAACGTTAACCGTCGAGTTCCGGTTTCTCCATAAAGACGGTTCCTGGCGGATACTGGAGGGGTTGGGGAAAAAACTGCCCGACAAAGGTGATGGAGAAGGAATCGTTGTCAACTCCCGTGAAATCACGGAGCGCCGAGATGCGGAAGAGGAGATACGCCGCCTGAATGCGGAGTTGGAACAGCGGGTCTTCGAGCGGACCGCCCAGCTCGCAGCTGCCAATAAGGAGCTGGAGTCGTTCAGCTACTCCGTTTCCCACGACCTGCGCGCTCCCTTGCGGCATATCGAGGGTTTCTGCCAGATATTGCTGGAGGAGAACGGCGACAATCTGCCCCCTCGCGGAAAAGATTACCTGCGGCGCGTGCGCATGGCGAGTAAGCGGATGTCGCAACTCATCGACGATCTCCTCAACCTGTCGAGGGTGACCCGTGGTGAACTGCGCCGTCAGACGGTTAATTTGAGCAGAATGGCGCGTGATATAGCTGCCGAATACGGACAAGTTCAGCCGGAACGTCGGGTAACATTCAAGATCGCCGATGAGATAGCGGCCTTTGGAGACCCACGCCTGTTGCGGGTGGTTCTGGATAACCTGCTGGGCAACGCCTGGAAGTATACCGGCAAACAGGAGCAAGCCACCATAGAATTCGGCATCACCGAGGTAAATGGAAATTCCGTCTGGTTTGTTCGTGATGACGGGGTAGGCTTCGATATGACTTACGCGGATAAGTTGTTCGGCACATTTCAACGGCTCCACAGGATGGATGAATTCGAAGGGACCGGAATCGGGCTGGCTACAGTCAAACGAATCATTCACCGCCATGGCGGTCGCGTGTGGGCGGAAGGGGAGGTGGGCAAAGGAGCGACTTTTTATTTCGCCCTGGGATAAAAGCACATCAACCAATCTTCCGGGAGCCCCCATTTCTTGACACCATTCCACCTGTATGCTATGTAAGAGCAGGTAAAGGTAGAAGGAAAGGTGAAGAAAAACCTTCTGTTACCCCTGCCTTTACCTTTACCTTTACCTTTACCTTTACCTTTACCTGTTTTTTGGAGCATCCATGTATTCCCCCGATTTCCAAACATTCCAATCCCTCTGTGCGCAGGGGAACCTCATTCCCGTCTATCGGGAAATAATGGCGGATATGGATACGCCGGTAAGCGCCTTCAGAAAGATCGACGACGGTCGTTATGCGTTCCTGCTGGAGAGCATCGAGGGTGGGGAAAAGTGGGCGCGCTACACCTTTCTCGGTTCTTCCCCCTCCGTGGTCATCCGTTCACGCGGGAATATGGTGGAAATCATCGAAACGGGGAAACCGCTGCGTCGTGAAGAAACGGCCGATCCGCTCGGTTTTGTCAGGGATTACCTTTCTCTCTTCACACCGGTGGCGATTTCCGGCATTCCCCGATTCTTCGGCGGCGCCGTCGGCTATCTCGGCTACGACATGGTAAGGCATTTTGAAAGTCTTCCGACGGCGAAACCTGCGGTTATCGGCGCCTATGACTCCTACTTCGTCATAACCGACACTATTCTGATCTTCGATAATGTGAGTCAGAAGATCAAGGTGGTTTCCAACGCCCATCCCGAGGAGGGGAAATCGCTGGAAGCAGCCTATGACGAGGCCACGGCCAAGATCGACGCCATTATCAAAAAGCTTAAATCCCCTCTGCCGCCGGCTCCCTCGGCCCGGGCGGACAAGAGAGTCTCATTTGTGCCCAACATGACCCGGCAGGCCTTTGAGGAGGCGGTAGAAAAGGGCAAGGAGTACATCAAGGCGGGCGATATCTTTCAAATCGTCCTTTCGCAACGGTTTTCCGGGGACCTGACCGTGGAGCCGCTGGATATCTACCGGGTACTGCGCACCCTGAATCCTTCTCCGTACATGTTCTTCCTCCGTCTGGACGATACACTGGCGGTTGGCGCATCGCCGGAGGTGATGGTGCGCCGGGAAGGCCCGAGGGTGGAACTGCGCCCCATTGCCGGCACCAGGCCGCGCGGCGAAACCCCTGAAGATGACGCCGCTTTTGAAAAGGAGATGCTGAACGACCCCAAGGAGCGCGCCGAGCATGTCATGCTCGTGGATTTGGGGAGAAACGACCTGGGAAGAGTCTGCAAAACAGGGACCGTCCGGGTGTCCGAACTCATGGTGGTGGAACGCTATTCCCACGTGATGCACATCGTTTCCAATGTCCAGGGTGAACTGGAGGAAGGAAAAGACGCATTTGACGTGGTGCGGGCGACCTTTCCGGCCGGGACCCTCTCGGGCGCCCCCAAAGTGCGAGCCATGGAGATCATCGACGAGCTGGAGCCGGTCCGCCGCGAGATATACGGGGGGGCGGTCGGATATTTCTCGTTCTCCGGCAATATGGACCTGGCCATTGCCATCAGGACCCTGGTGATCAATGGTGGGAAGGTTTACCTCCAGGCCGGGGCGGGGATCGTGGCGGATTCGATTCCTGCCGCCGAATACCAGGAATGTGTAAACAAGGCGATGGCGGTGGTGAAGGCCATAGAGACGGTGGAACAGGGGTTGGATTAAATCAAGGTTCGAGGAACGAGGATCGAGGATCGAGATTTAATCCTCGTACCTCGATCCCCGATCCTCGTTCCTTTTCGGAGAAACCGACAATGCTGCTCATGATAGACAACTACGACTCGTTCACCTACAACCTTGTCCAGTATTTCGGCGAACTGGAAGAAGATGTTCGGGTCTTTCGCAATGACAAGATCACCCTGGAGGAGATCGAAGCGCTTTCGCCGGCGCGAATCGTTATCTCACCCGGCCCCTGCTCGCCCAATGAGGCGGGGATATCCCTTTCCCTCATCCAGCGCTTCGCCGGGAAGATTCCGATTCTGGGAGTCTGTCTCGGCCACCAGGCAATCGGCGCGGCATTCGGCGGCAAGGTCGTGCGGAGCGACTATCTCATGCATGGCAAGACCTCTTTGATCCACCATGACGGAAAGGGGCTGTTCAACGGGCTTTCCAACCCCTTCGAGGCGACCCGTTATCACTCGCTCGTGGTGGAGCGCGCCTCGCTGCCGGAATGCCTCCAGGTCACCGCCTGGGTGGAGGAAGGAGAGATCATGGGGCTTGCGCACAGGGAACTCCCCATCTGGGGGGTCCAGTTTCATCCCGAATCGATTCTGACGGTCCGGGGGAAGGATATACTGCGGAATTTTCTGAAGATGACGAAATGACAAACGGTAGGGGCAACCCTATGTGGTTGCCCTTGTTTTGGGCGGCCACGCAGGGCCGCCCCTACGGGAGAAATCATGATCAAAAAAGCGATTGCCAAGGTCGTTGAACGGGAAAACCTCTCCGAAGGGGAGATGATCGAGGTCATGGACCAGATAATGAGCGGTGAGGCGACCCCCGCTCAGATAGCCTCATTCATCACGGCCCTGCGGATGAAGGGGGAGACGGTGGAGGAGATCACCGGCGCGGCGCGGGTGATGCGGGACCGGGTAACCCGGATACGGGTCGGCAAAAACGTGCTCGATATGGACCGGGACGATATCAACCTGGACAGGGAGAGCATCCTCGACACCTGCGGGACCGGTGGCAGCGGCACCAACACCTTCAACGTCTCCACGACCGTCGCCTTTGTGGTCTCCGCCTGCGGGGTGAAGGTCGCCAAACACGGCAACAGATCGGTCTCATCCAGTTGCGGCAGCGCCGATGTGCTGGAGGCGCTCGGTGTCAACCTGGATGTGACCCCCGAAACCGTGGAACGGTGCATAAACGAGATCGGCATCGGGTTCCTGTTCGCCCCGGTCCTCCACGGCGCCATGAAGCACGCCATCGGGCCGCGGAGAGAGATCGGCATCCGGACGATTTTCAATATTCTCGGCCCACTTACCAACCCTGCCGGCGCCGACTGCCAGGTGCTCGGGGTCTATCGTGACGATCTGGCCGAAAAGCTCGCCCTTGTCCTGAAAAATCTCGGCTGCAAAAAGGGCTTTGTGGTGCACGGTCAGGACGGCATGGACGAGATAACCCTGACCGGTGAGACGCGCGTTGCGGAGGTCACTGCGGAAGGGGTTTCCGTGAAGATGATAGCGCCGGAGGATTTCGGGCTTAAAAGGTGCGAAATGGCGGAGCTGCGCGGCGGTGGCGCCATCGACAATGCCGTCATTGTGCGGGATATCCTGTCGGGAAGCACAGGGCCAAGAAGGGATATCGTGCTCCTGAACGCCGCGTATGGACTGACTGCCGCAGGGAAAGCGGCAGACATCCCGACGGGACTGAAAATGGCCGCCGAGGCCATCGATTCGGGGCGGGCCATGGAGCAGTTGGTGAAACTGGCGCATATGACGAAGCAGTAACGGCATCCATAGGATGAACAATGGCCGACACACCTGACATACTGAAAAAAGTACTCGACCACAAGCGGGAAGAAGTGGCGGCAGCGGCGGGGGCGAAGCCTCTGGCCGAGCTGAAGGCCCGCATAGCCGACCTGGAGGATGTGCCGCGCGGCTTTGTACGGGCGCTGCGGGCTGCCGAGGAGTCCGATTGGACGCCGATCATCGCCGAGGTGAAGAAGGGGTCTCCCAGCAAAGGCGTCATCCGGGCCGATTTCGACCCGCTCGCCATCGCTGAAATCTACGAGCAGAACGGCGCCGCCTCTCTGTCGGTACTGACGGACGAACGGTTCTTTCTCGGCCATCTTTCCTATCTCGCTCTTATCCGCGAGCAGGTGCGGCTGCCGCTGTTGCGCAAGGACTTCCTCTACGACCCGTACCAGGTATATGAGGCGCGAGCCGCCGGCGCCGACGCGATCCTGCTCATCGCCGCCATGCTGGAGCTTAACCAGCTCCGCGACCTGGCCGATCAGGCCCGGGAACTGCACCTGGACGTGGTTTTAGAGGTTCACGATGAACCGGAGCTGGAGACGGCGCTGCAGGTAAACGTGGAACTGATCGGCATCAACAACCGCAACCTCCGGACCTTTGTCACCGATCTCGGTACTACGGCCCGACTGGCGAAGCTGATCCCCGGCAACCGGATGATCGTGGCCGAGAGCGGCATCAATACCCGCGACGATATCGTGCGGCTCAGGCAGGCCGGGGCCCGGGCATTCCTCATCGGGGAGTCGCTGATGCGGGAGCCGGATCTCGGGAAAAAGCTGCGGGAGCTTTTAGGTTCGGAGTAATTGTATTGTGAACGAGGAGAAGCGATGAACACCAAGATCATGCTGGACGAGGACCGGATCCCGAAACAGTGGTACAATATCATCCCGGACATGCCGGGACCGCTGGCGCCGGTCATCAATCCAAGGACCATGCAGCCGGTGACCCCGGATGACCTCCTCCCCATTTTCCCCATGTCCATCATCGAGCAGGAGGTCTCCGGCGAGCGGTGGATCGACATCCCCGATGAGGTGAGGGAAATCTACAGATTGTGGCGTCCCTCGCCCCTTTACCGCGCCCGGCGTCTGGAGGAGGCCCTTAAAACGCCGGCCAGGATATACTACAAGTTTGAGGGAGTGTCTCCGGCCGGTTCCCATAAGCCCAACTCCGCCATTCCCCAGGCCTATTTCAACAAAAAGGCGGGAATACGGAGACTGGCCACCGAAACAGGCGCCGGCCAGTGGGGAAGCTCGCTGGCCCTGGCATGCAGCATGTTCGGCCTGGAGTGCACCGTTTACATGGTAAAGGTGTCGTGTTCCCAGAAGCCTTACCGGAAGAGCATGATGCAGCTCTGGGGGGCGACCGTGATACCTTCGCCTTCGGAGTTTACCAATTCCGGCCGCTCAATACTGGCCCACGACCCGGATAACCTGGGGAGTCTGGGGATCGCCATCTCCGAGGCGGTGGAGGATGCCGCAACCCATGACGATACTAACTACGCCCTGGGGAGCGTCCTGAACCACGTCTGCCTCCATCAGACCGTCATCGGCCTGGAGACGAAGGAACAGTTTGCCATCGCCGGGGATTATCCCGACGTGGTCATCGCCTGCTGCGGCGGCGGGTCCAACTTTGCCGGCATTGCCTTCCCGTTTCTCGCCGACCGCGCCGCCGGCCGCAAGGTCCGCTGCCTGGCGGTCGAGCCCGCCTCCTGTCCGACTCTGACCAAAGGGGTCTACGCCTTTGATTACGGCGATACCGCCAAGGTGGCACCGATCTCCATGATGTACACCCTGGGGCACGATTTCATGCCGCCGGGGATCCACGCCGGGGGACTGCGCTACCACGGCGAATCGCCGCTGGTTTCCCAGCTCTACCACGCGGGAGAGATCGAGGCGAAGAGCTACAGGCAGAACGCCTGTTTTGAAGGGGCCATCCTCTTTGCCAGAAGCGAAGGGATCGTGCCGGCGCCGGAATCGTCCCACGCGGTGCGGGCGGCCATTGACGAGGCGATGCTGGCCAAGGAGGAAGGGAAGGAGAAAACCATCCTGTTCGGCCTGTCAGGCCATGGTCAACTCGACATGGGGGCCTATGACGCCTATCTGTCCGGCGGGCTGGAGGATTACGAGTATCCTGAGGAGAAGATCAGGGAGGCGCTGGAACGGTTGCCGAAGGTCTCCCTTTAATAAACGAATTCTTTGCCACGGAGACACAGAGACGCGGAGAAAAATCTTTAAATTCAAAACTTCATTTATTTTCCACGAAGTTGCATGAGAAAATACAAGGACGTTTTTGCCAGTTTGAAAAATCATGTATTTTGATAAATGATTTTAACTTCGTGCTCTTTCGAGTCCTTTAGTGGATTAAACAAGGTTTTTCTCTGTGTCTCCGTGTCTCTGTGGCGGATTTTATAAGGTGTGAAATGGTCAGAGTCAAGATCTGCGGCATAACGAATGTTGATGATGCGCTCATGGCGGTGGCGGCGGGGGCCGACGCCCTGGGGTTCGTCTTTTACGACAAGTCTCCCCGTTGCGTCTCTCCCGGACAGGCTGCGGATATCATCGGAGTCCTTCCCCCCTTTGTGCAGGCGGTGGGGCTGTTCGTCAATGCCGATATCGATTTCGTCAACGCGACTGCCGACCGGTGCAGGTTCGACATCGTCCAGCTCCACGGCGAGGAATCTCCGGAATACTGTAACCTCGTCACGCGCCGGGTCCTGAAGGCCATTCGCATCAAGGACAGCGAAAGCCTTGCGCCGATGGGAGACTACCGGGTGGCGGGCTTTCTTCTCGATGCCTGGTCCCCTACGGCCTACGGCGGCACGGGCCATCCCTTCAACTGGGATGCTGCGCAGGGGGCCGGAAAATACGGGCCGATCATCCTGGCCGGCGGGCTCTCCCCCGATAATGTGCGCCAGGCGGTGGAACTGGTCATGCCTTATGCCGTGGATGTTTCCAGCGGGGTGGAGGTCTCTCCCGGCAGGAAGGACCCGGACAAGGTGCGGGAGTTCATCCGCCGGGCCAAGGGAATGTGAGTGGCTGCAACTCAATCAACTGTTAAGCCACTATATTCACTTCAATCAAAATAACGCTTGCTCCCGCTGTGGGAGCATTCAGGCGCGTTATCCGGCATACAAGCATGCGATACATTCGCTCTTGGATAAACAGAAAACCGAAAATATCCTATCTCGTTCAAAGGATTTCATTTTATGGTTAAAACAGCAGATCAGGTAAACCGGGAACTTGTAGAGTTCACTCGTTTGATTGACAGCGAATACCGGGTTTACGCCCTGGTCCTGTTCGGCTCTTATGCACGAGGACGGGCAACAGAGTATAGCGACATAGATGTTGCAGTCTTTTCCGATGATTTTGGCGAAAACTTGCTGGAAGAAATGAAGCGTTTGTTCAGTCTGCGCCGGAAGATAGACACGGACATCGAGCCGCTCGTCTTCAGGAAAGAGGATTTCCTCGATCCTTCCCATTCGGACTTTATCTACGATGTTGTCACCAGAGGGAAGGTAATTTACCGCGAGGGTAAGTTTTATGTGTAACGCGCCTTATCAGTATGATTTTTAACAGGCTGTTGAAAAACGTCATGAGGAGACCGGGATGCAAGTCGTAAACCAAGGCTGACAGAGGTTTTCGCACTGAAAGTCCTCTCCAAGACTCAGGATCTCCCCTATCTCAGCGACCTCCTGAAACCCCATCTTTCCGAGCCGCTGGCCACTGAAGACGAAATAAAATACCTGACAAGGGCTGCTGTAGATTCCGGTATCCCGGCGAATCGGATAGACCTCAAGAATCTCCTCGCTTTTTTCAGCTTGTCCTACCCCGGAACCCAATCATTGAAATAGTGAGGAGTCAAGCAAGCGTGCGCCATGAATAATCCGCACTATGAAAACCGTATTCCCGGTAATGCGAAATATGGTGCGATACGCGCCGTAAACGAGGTGGCGATAGCCTGTCCCGAGGAGTTCATTTTCCGGAATCAGTGGACAGCGCTCAGGAAATTGCTCCAAAGCCTCGGTCTGCTCCTCCAGCCGCATAATAAAGGCTGTGGCATTCTCAGGGCTATCATCGGCGATGTAGGTCCAGATCTCCTCCACATCCCGCTCGGCCGCCGGCGTGATCTCGACGCTATATTTTGCGGGCATTCTTGAACTCGTCCAGGAAAGCACGGGCCGGGCGGGTATGACCGGCAGCAATCTGGGCCTCGGCCTCGGAGAGAAGCCGAGCGAGGTTCATCGCTTTCAACTGCTTTTCGTAAACCTTGGCATCGATCAGGACCGAATCGGCCCGACCGTTCACCGTCAGCACTATTGGACGGCCGGTTTCGTGAACGTGATCAAGAATTTCCCGTGTATGCCTCTTGAGATCGGTGACCGAGCGGATATCTTCGGTAAGACTTATAGACATGGTAGGAACCTCGCTTTATTTGGTATTAAATTCAACACCATATTAGATGCATTATGCCTCGTCGTCAAACTGATTTTTCAAGGGACCCCGTAGGGGCCTTGGGACGCCCAGAGGGGACGTAGGTAGGTTGTGTAACTTATTGAGAAAAACGGGAAATTGCCAGCCATCGGGTGGTGTGGTGAAGCCCGCACTCCCAAGCCCAGTTAGGCAATGAGGAAAAACGGTGAACAAAATATTGCGTGCTGACAATACAGCGGCTGAAGCAGGTGTAAGCCTCAATCGGCTGGCAAGCGCAAAACTCAGTCACTAGGCCGAACAAAGCACTTTGCCGGTAATACGGAAAATTTAAACTTGTTTCAGCCTTTAAAGTGGTCTATATTTTGACTTGTAAATTAGTCAAAATAAGGAGCCATCACATGAAAACCATTTCCATCACAAATGATATAATTCCAATTGCCGAGTTTAAGACGGGTATCTCCAAATGGTTCAAAACTCTTCAGAAATCCGGACATCCCTTGATTATTACGCAGAATGGAAAACCGGCGGGAGTACTATTGTCTCCGGATGACTATGACGAATTGGTGTACAAGAAATCTTTTCTTGATTCTGTTGGCAGAGGAATATCTGATGCCGAAGGTGGAAGGACGTACAGCACTGATGAAGTCAAAGCGGCTCTAGCTGAAAGAAGAAGCAAGGGATAATCCGGGGTGAAAATAAAATGGACAAATGAAGCCCTTGAGCAGTTAATCGAGATCGAAGAATTTATTTCAAAAGACAGCCCCGAAAGAGCGGCGGTTTTTGTCGATCAGCTAATTGAACATGCCGAAGATTCTCTGCCTGCTAATCCCCGGGTGGGCAGAAGGGTCCCTGAAATAGCCAATCCCGACATACGTGAGTTGATATTCAAGAAATATCGAATTGTTTACAGGCTGACGGAAAGTAATATTGAAATACTATCCATTTTTGAAGGGCATAGACTGTTGCGAATTGACGAAATAGGATTTTAGAGTATTATCATGCAAGCGCTTCGGCCCACTCTTTACCAACCATCAAGCCGTGCGCGAGATCCGCGTCGGTCATCGGAGGAGAAAATGAAACTGCCAGACAAACAAGGCCATTTCGGCCAGTTCGGCGGCCGCTACGTGCCGGAGACCCTCATGCCGGCCCTGCTGGAGCTGGAAGAGGCCTATAACCACTACAGGAACGACAAAGAGTTCAAGGATGAGTTCGCCTACTACCTGCGCCAGTACGTGGGGCGTCCCAACCCCCTCTATTTCGCCGAAAAGCTGACGAAAAGGCTCGGCGGGGCGCGGATCTACCTCAAGCGGGAGGACCTGAACCACACCGGCGCCCACAAGATCAACAACACCATCGGCCAGGGGCTCCTGGCAAAGCGGATGGGAAAACGGCGGGTCATCGCCGAAACCGGCGCCGGTCAGCACGGCGTGGCGACCGCCACGGTGGCGGCGCTGTTCGGGATGGAGTGCGAGGTCTTCATGGGGGAGGAGGATATTCACCGCCAGTCCCTGAATGTCTTCCGCATGAGGCTTCTGGGGGCAACCGTAACGCCGGTCATTGCCGGCACCGCCACCCTCAAGGATGCCATGAACGAGGCGATGCGCAACTGGGTCACCTATGTGCACACCACCTTCTACGTTATCGGCACCACGGCCGGACCGCATCCCTATCCGGTTATGGTGCGCGACTTTCAGTCCGTTATCGGCCGGGAGGTCAAGGCCCAGCATAAAAAAGCCGAGGGGAGGCTTCCCGATTACCTGGTAGCGGCGGTCGGGGGCGGCAGTAACGCCATGGGGCTATTTTACCCGTTTCTGAACGACAAGGGGGTACGGATGATCGGGGTGGAGGCGGCCGGTTACGGTATTCCCACCGGCAAGCATGCTGCGCCGCTCTGCGCCGGGACCGTAGGGGTCCTTCACGGCAACAAGACCTATCTTCTCCAGGACCGGTTCGGCCAGATTTCTCCCGCCCATTCCATCTCGGCAGGTCTTGATTACCCCGGCGTAGGTCCCGAGCACGCGTGGCTGAAGGATAGCGGTCGCGCCGAATACGTTTCCGTAACCGACGAAGAGGCCCTGGAGGGATTCAAGGTTCTTACCCAGGAAGAGGGGATTCTTCCGGCGCTGGAATCATCCCACGCCATCGCCCACGTACTCAGGCTGGCGCCGACCCTTGCCGGGGACAAGAGCATCGTCGTCTGCCTTTCCGGCCGGGGGGACAAGGATATTCAGACCGTGGCCGATGCCATGGGAGTGAAGTTGTAGTGGTAACTTACTGAAATTACAGCGAAATGCAGATAAAACTTGACAAGCGTTGTTTTATTGTTTAAAGTGTGAAGCCTGAAAAATAAAACAGCCTGAAAAGTAAAAAAATAAAACAGTAGGCAAGGGGCCCTGACGGGCCTTTTGGCTTTTCTTAGGGGAATTTTTGGCAAAAAATTTGCGGTGAAAAAAAATTCCTGAAAAATAATGTATACTCTATGTACCAATCACGATTTCAATAGGGATAGCCGTCATGAAGGTGTAATTCATTCATGTCATGGAGAAGCCGCGTTTCAGGATGAAATGCCGTTGGCTTCTACATCAAAGAAAAGGAGGTTACAGCCGGAAACGTTACAGGAAATAGTGAGGGTCGCAAGGACCATCCGGCAAAGCTGAAAAAACCGACAAAAAAACAACTATGAAAAAAACAATTTCAATCATGGGAGCCATTTTGCTCCTCAGCGTATCGTGCGACCAGACCCACGTCCGGCAGGCGCAGACACAAGTGACCGCCGGAGATTCGGAACTGGACCGGGAGATTCGCCGGGTGATGGAGAAAGGGATCAACCTGGAGGAGAGAAAGCGGCAGGTGTCGGCCATATCCGCTGCTTTTTCACGCAGGACCGACCCGCAGCGGGCCCGTTGGCTGGCGGCGCTCTGTTACCTGAAGACACTGGGAACCCCATTCATGCCCATGGACATAGCCGAAATTGCGCTGGCGGAGACCGGAGCACACGGCCTTTCAGGCAAGGCGGTGTCTCACAAGGGGGCATTGGGAGTCTGGCAGTTGATGCCGCATCGGGCCAAGAGCCACGGATATTCCCCGGAAGATATGGAGAATGACGAGAAATGTGCGGAAGCCGCGGTTCGGGAACTGTACAGCAAGATGGAGATGGCGAAGGGGGACCTGGTGAGGGCCAAAAAGCTTTACTGCGGCGTAGGTCCTGCGGCCGACGCTTACGAGGCGAAGAGACGGCAGTTCAGGAGGGAAATTCTTGACGAGTTGTCCAGGAAAGTGTCCCAAGGCCCCGAGGCGCAACGCTATAAGGTCGCGCAGGTTTTTTAGGAAGGGATTGAGTACGAAAATTTGATTAATGTAAATCAGGCGGGTTCCCCATGGAGCCCGCCTGATTCGTTTAAGAACGGGTTATTTCCCGGGCGGATTTATTTTTTATCCGTGGGACATATGCAGTGTGTGGGTTTCTGGTTGCCGAGGCAAACGCTGCCGTGACAGATTACCGGTTTGGTCGCTGTATTGCCTGTCTGCAATGGACTGTTTTTGGTTGTTGTCTCGACTTCTCTCAGGCCCTTGCTCTTGTTTTCAGTGGTCATGCCGCCAAAGGTTTCTTTCGGGTCTCTCATTTATGACACCTTCCTTCTCACAGGTGCTCAGTTTATTCTTCTCCTGTTAATAAAATTATATCATGTAATGCGAAAATGGATGTAAATCTTTGTTATGCGGTGTTTCGTGCAACCAAGACACTCAATACCCTGGTAGCCGGCGGGACTTTTTAACCGTTGAGCGAGTTTAATGTAACGAATAAAAGAATTGAGTCCGGGAACAGCCAAGACTGTTTCAAAAACCGGCCGGTTTATGCTATGGTAGGCGGGCACCGAAAGTGGCCGCCGATTTTATTTGCCCATGGGAGTTTTGCATGAAGAAGCTGCTGGTTTTGCTGGTCCTGTTCCTTTCCGGCTGTACCATATTGGTGACCGATCCCGAGGTGACGGTCCGGAATGCGAGCATTGTCGGTCTCGACACAAAGGGTTTTGAGCTGGAGTTCTACCTGACCGTTAAAAATCCCAATTCCTTCGGCGTTACCCTGAAGGGGTACAACTACGACCTGCAGGTGATGACGCTTCCCATTGCCAAGGGGGGGGCGAGGAACAGGGTGGAGTTCAAGGCCGGCTCCACCACCGACGTGCGCCTTCCCGTGCGGGTCGAGTTCAGCGACCTCCTGGAGATACTCAAGCGCCGTCCCGATTTCGACCGGATTCCGTATCGGCTCAATGCCGGCCTTGAATTGGATACGCCCCTGGGGGAGCTGCTGGTGCCGCTGGACAAGTCGGACACCTTTGCCGTTCCCCAGGAATACCGCCCGTCTTATTTGTTGAAGCAGGTCACCGACCTTTTTAGCAGTGGGAAATAACTTTTTCACCCTTCACCTTTCACGTTTCACGGATTATTTATGAATGTAATAGACGTAACCGGGCTGGAGAAGAGCTTCGGCCCGCGCAAAATCCTCGACAACGTCACCTTCGCCGTGGGTGAGGAGGAGCGGGTGGGGCTGATCGGGGTGAACGGCAGCGGCAAGTCCACCCTGCTGCTGATCCTGGCGGGAGCGGAGGCGCGCGAAGGGGGCGCCATAGCCGCCAGACGCGGCGCGACGGTCGGTTATCTCCCCCAGGAGCCTCTTCTGGACGATGCGCTCACGGTGGGCGAAGAGATCGAGCAGGGGCTCAAGGATATCCGCCGTGCCCTGGCCGAATTCAACGGGATTTCCCAAAAACTCTCCGCCAATCCGCCCGACATGGAAAGGCTCCTGGCCCGGCAGGGTGAGTTAACCGGCTGGATAGAGCACCACGGCGGCTGGAACACCGACCACCGGGTGGCCGAGATCATGACCCACCTGAATATTTCCGACCGGAACCAAAGAATCGGCGAGCTGTCCGGGGGTACGAAAAGGCGCGTGGCCCTGGCCAGACTCCTTCTGGAGGCGCCCGATCTTCTGCTGCTGGACGAGCCCACCAACCACCTGGATGCAGACACCACCCAGTGGCTGCAGGATTACCTGAAGGGGTACGGGGGTGCGGTAATGCTCATAACCCATGACCGCTATTTCCTCGATCAGGTGGTGACCCGCATGCTGGAACTGGAGAACGGGCGGGTAACATCATACCCCGGCGGCTACTCCAGCTATCTGGTGCAGAAAGAGGAGCAGCTGGCGCAGGAGGAGAGAGGCCACAGCCGCCTCCTCAACCTCCTGCGGATCGAGACCGCATGGATGCGCCGCGGCGTCAAGGCCCGCACCACCAAACAGAAGGCGCGCATCGGCCGATTCCATGCGCTTCAGGAACAGGATTCTCCTCAGCACGGGAGAGATGCAAAGATTGAGTTCAAGGCCGGCGATTCGCTGGGAGGGACCATCCTTGAGTTCATGGACCTCGGCAAGGCCTATGGCGAGAGGCCGCTGATGAAGGGGCTGACCTTCCGCATGAAGCGGGGGGACCGGATCGGGATCATCGGCCCCAACGGCTGTGGCAAGACCACCCTGCTCAGGATGATCATGGGCGAAGAGTCCCCCGATACGGGCGGGGTGGTGTGGGGGAAAAAGACAAAGGCCGCCTATTTCGACCAGAGCCGGGATATCCTGGAGCGGGAAGAGACCCTGTACGACTTTCTCGGGGAGGGGGACTACGTCCAGGCGGGGGGAGAAAAGCGCCACAAGATCGGCTACCTTGAGGATTTCCTGTTTCCCGCTTCCGACCGGATGAGAAAGATAAAGACCCTCTCCGGGGGGGAGAAGAGCCGCCTCATCCTGGCAAAACTGATGCTGGAGGAGGCGAACCTGCTGATCCTGGACGAGCCGACCAACGACCTGGACATCCCCACCCTTCAACTGCTGGACTCTGCGCTGGCGGGCTTTCCCGGCTGCGTTCTGATGGTGACCCACGACCGCTTCTTTCTGGACAAGGTGGCCACCGGCATCCTCGCCTTCGAAGGGGAG
>WSYB01000028.1 GCA_009773645.1 Geobacteraceae bacterium | reverse complement strand
GGTTCCCCTGGCAACGAGCGCCCCCTGGCTGGTGCCATTACCGATCTGCAACCCGGCGCCGGAGGCAAACTTTACTATCGTCCCGGGCTCAATAGTCAGGGTAGCTGTTGTTGTCGTGTCCTTGTAAACCGCGACGGTTCCTGAAACCACCCAGTAGGGAGCAATCTGTTTCGCCCACAACGCATCCTGCTTTATTTGTTCACCTACCACTTCAATTCGCCCGGCAGCCGTCATGCCGGTGAAAGTGTTCGCAGCAAGAAGCTGAGCAATGATGTTGGCACCCGCATGGAGTGGTGAGTTGTCCAGATTTGTAAAGGTATTGCCGGTAATGGTGGGAGTGATGGCGGTCGAACCGAGGTAGAGACCGTTGGCAATAGTTGAATTGGTAATAGACAGCGCTGAGGCAGGGTTGCTCAGGTAAATACCATACTTACCGGCGCTGTTCACGATGGAGACGTTGTAGTTGGAGATAACCGGCGAGCCGCTGCCGTATATTCCGTAACCAGTGGTGTTGCTGTTGGTGAGGCTCCCGCCGGTTATCGTCGGCGATGCCGAGGACAAATAAAATCCGTAGGGGCCGTTATTGGCAATGGTGACGTTCTCGAACAGAGAATTGGCACTGGAAAGACTAACATAACCGGTGAGGTCGGTGATGGTCGTGTTGCGGAAAACCGGAGATGCCGAATTTATTGTCACCCCGCTGCTGTACTGGATGTCAGCGTATTCGATGGCGGTAGTCGCGTCAACGGTGCCGTCATTGAACGTGATGGCCCCCCATGTGCCGCTGGTGGCGCTGCGGGTGAAGACGATCCGGTCGGGGACGGTTCCCCTGGCAACGAGCGCCCCCTGGCTGGTGCCGTTACCGATCTGCAAACCGGTACCGGAGGCGAATTTAAGTATACTGCCCGCCTCGATGGTGAGAGTGGCAGGTGAAACCGTGTCCTTATACACTGCGACGGTTCCCGAGGTTATCCAGTATGGTGCCGCCAACTTTCTCCAAAGGGCGTCCTGTTTTACCTGCTCGCTTACTACCTCTATTCGCCCGGCAGCGGTAAGACCGTTGAATGTGTTGCTGTTTAATATCTGTCCGACAATGTTCGCCCCGGCATGGAGTGGGGAGTTGTCCAGGTTGGTGAAGGTGTTGCCGGTAATGGTCGGGGTGATGGCAGTGGGGCCTATGTAGAGGCCGTTGCCGATGGTGGAGTTGGTCACGGACAAGGCCGAGGTTGTGCTGCTAAGATAGAGTCCGTACTTGCCGGCGCTATTGACAATAGAGACTGAATAATTGGAAATGACCGGCGAGCCACCGCCATAGATTCCGTAGCCGGAAGTGTTCGTGTTTGTGAGACTGCCGCCGGTTATTGTGGGCGAAGATGAAGACAGGTAGATGCCGTAGGAGCCGTTATTGGATATTGCCACATTCTCGAGAGTCGGGTTCGCGCTGCTGAGGGAAACATACCCGCTCAGGTCGGTGACGGTGCAGTTCCGAAAAACCGGAGAAGCCGAGGTCACGCTGATGCCGGTCGTATACTGTATATCTGCATTCTCAACCGCCGCCGTCGCATCGACGGTGCCGTCGTAGTAGGTAAGCCCGGGCCAGGTGCCGGTTGCGCCGCTGCGGGTAAAGGTGATCCGGTCGGTTGTCGTGCCTCGTGCGACAAGGCTCCCCTGATTCGTGCCGTTGCCGATATAAAGACCGGTGTTTGAAGCAAACATAACCACCACCCCGGGCTCGATGGTAAGCGTAACCGGCGTCGTGGTTGTGCCGTAGACTTGCACGGAAGATGTCACAATGTAGGGGCTTCCCGACAGCGTCCAGACGGTGTCGGAAGAGATGCGGCCGCCCACTGTGGTATCAGCCAGCGAAGGCACAGCAGGGATAAACAGGATCAATAAGCAAAGTTGCAGAATTTTAAAACTATTTTTATGCATTCTAAACCCCTCCTGCTGCCATTTAATAAAAAATAAAAGAGTAATACGCTTTACTGCGTCTACCCATTTATATTACAACAAACATACCAATATTATTTATTCAGCAATATCCGCATGTTACATAATAGCGCATTTCAGGCAAAATACCCCCCGCGTAAACAAAGTTGACAATAACCTGGATTTTATCGCTGCAAAGGCGATATCGGTAAGGGTTTACAAATAAATGTAAACAAAGTTTACAAATGTAACCTTTGTTTACATTTGATCAGAAAAGCATTTGGAACACGGATCAAATCTGATTTATACGGATTTTCACGGATTTAAACCATGGGGAGCATTAACCCAAAAGGTTGTGGTAGTAAACCGGTTTATCTCCTTGAATTATCAGTTTTAATCCGCTTTTTCCGTGTTAATCCGTGTCCAATAGCAGTTTTTGATTCCGGTCTTCCGTTCAGCAAACAAAAAACCCCGGCAGCTTCCAGCCACCGGGGTTGCAATTTCTTCGGAACGGAGCAAGACCGCCCCCTATAAAAACCTGCTCAATGGTGTCAAAAGGCGCTCCAGCAGTCTCTCCAGCCAGCCCCGCCGTTCATGTTCATCCAGGGTGACCCGGCGGGATTTGGCCAGGTCGGCGGCGAACATGTCGGCCACCTGGCTGCCGAAGTCGTGACTGTCAACGATGACATTCACCTCGTAGTTCCGGTGGAAGCTCCGGAGGTCCAGGTTGGCGGAGCCGATAGTGACCCAGTAGTCGTCGATGAGCATCACCTTGGCGTGCAGCATCGTACCTTCCCGCTCGAAGATCTCAATGCCGGCCTTCAACAGGGGAGCATAGAAGCCGCGGCTGACAAGCCTGACCAGCGGGACATCGCTGATGGCGGGAAGCACCAGTTGCACGCGCACACCGCGCCCTACCGCGCGCAGCAACGACCGGACGATGCGCGGCCCCGGCACGAAGTAGGGGTTCATCACCTTGATGCTGGCGGACGCCCCGGCAATCGCCATGCGGAAGGAACCGCGGATGAACGAGCGGTTATGGTGCGGCCCGCCGCTGACGATCATCACCTCGTCACCGCCCGCTTCGGGGACCGGGTGGATTGAGTTCCGCCATTCGACAGGGACCATCCCCCCTTCCCGCTGCCAGCTGTCCCAGAACAGCCCCCGCAGCTCTTCCACGGCAGGGCCGTCGATCATGATCCCCACATCCCGCCATTTGTAAAGGCACTCACCGAAACCGGCGTACTCTTCGGCGATGTTGAGCCCCCCCAGAAAAGCCCGTTCCCCGTCGATAATCGCCATTTTCCGGTGGTCCCGTTTGTCCAGCCAATGAATCCCCCGTTTAAAGGTAGGAGGATTAAAGGGAAGACAGCTTACTCCCCCCTTTTCCAGACGCCTGAAGTAGGAATTCGGGGTATCGATACAGCCGAAATAGTCGTACAGCAGGGTAACCTCCACCCCCCTTTCTGCTGCCGCCAGAAGACAGTCGGCAAACTCCCTGCCGACCCGGTCGTCCTTGATGATGTAAAACTCCAGGCAGACGTTCCGCGCAGCTTCGCCCAGCGCCCTGAAAAGGGCGAGGAAGAACTCGCCGCCGTTTCTGAACAGGACAACCCTGTTTCCCTTGAAGGAAACCGCATCGGTATTTCGCTTGAAAAATCTGGAAAATCTGGGGGTGCGAAAGATGTGATATTTTCTTTTTCGCCGCAGCAAAGACATACAAAACCGTCGCAAAGAGCCGATGAAGAGGTTTTACATCCTTTGTTAATTATACCCGCGGCGCGCAGAAAAATAAAGGCGCGGAATTTCATCCGCGCCTTTACCCGCCATATTTGCGAAGCCGTTACTCCTCGTAGGCGATGACTCTCACCAACCCGATGGTCTCACCCTTGTCATCGGTAGTGGAGGCATCGGAAACCGATATGACCCTTTTTATTCCGTTTCCGGCGATGAAGTCATTGACCGCATCGTCAAGGCTTTTGAGCTCCTGCGTGGTTTTCAACGGCCGTATTTCCATGCCGAACGATTTGACTCTGATTGCCATGGGACACCTCCTTAAAAAGCAGGTTAAGGTTGAGGCCAAGGTTAACAACCCTTCTCAACCTGAACCTCAGCCTGCCGATATTGGTCAGGCCGAGATGACCTCTTTCACTCCCGGCACTTTCTCCTTCAGCGTTTTTTCGATCCCCATCTTGAGGGTCATGGTGGACATGGGGCAGTGGCCGCAAGCGCCCACTAGCTTCACCTTCACCACACCATCGTCGGTTACTTCCACAAGCTCCACATCACCACCGTCCGCCTGCAGAGCGGGACGGATCTGATCCAGCACCTTCTTCACCTCTTCAATCATGGTCTTTCCTCCTTTTATTGATCAGCTCGAAGCTGATAATCTTTTACGGCACAGTAAAAAGCTCCAGCTGCAAGGCACGTTGTGGCTTTCGAATGAGGCGTAGCAGCGCTACGCCGCAATGAAGGAAGGCACAACGCAACGCCGCAGATGGACTTTTGACGAAGCCGTTCACCGCCTTTGCCCCG
Organism: Geobacteraceae bacterium; assembly: GCA_009773645.1. Classification (GTDB taxonomy): domain Bacteria; phylum Desulfobacterota; class Desulfuromonadia; order Geobacterales; family Geobacteraceae; genus WSYB01. Next base: position 54,422 of record WSYB01000028.1, on the reverse strand, counting down.
GCACCCCCGGATTGGTCAGTGGATAAGGCAGGAGTATCTCCGTCAGCGCCGCCGGGGAAAGGAGTTCGCGGGAGACAATGATCTCCCTGATGCTGCGCCCTGTTTTTATGGACTCCTTCGCCACCTCCGCCGCGGCTGCATAGCCGATATAGGGGGCAAGTACCGTGACCAGCCCCACCGACTCATCCATATACCTGGTGCAGCGCGCCTCATTGGCGGTGATACCCCCTATGCACGATTCGGTCAGTTTGTGGAGGGTGTTTTTCAGTATCTCCAGAGAAAAGAGGAGATTGAAGGCAATCACCGGCATCATGACGTTCAGTTCCAGTTGCCCTGCCTGTGCCGCCAGCGTTATCGTCGTGTCGGCCCCTATCACCTGGAAAGCGACCATGTCGGTCACCTCCGCCATGACCGGATTCACCTTCCCCGGCATGATCGACGAGCCGGGTTGCAGCGGCGGCAGGTTGATCTCGTTCAAACCGGTCCTGGGGCCTGAAGCAAGCAGCCGGAGGTCGTTGGCGATCCTCACCAGGTTTATGGCAAGCCCCTTCAGGGCTGAACTGAGCGCCACAAAGGGGTCCATGTTCTGGGTCGTCTCGACCAGATTGTTAGTCCTGCATACCGGAAAACCGCTCGCTTCGGCAATCTCTTCTACTACCAGCTCAATATAGCGCGCTTCCGCATTCAGTCCGGTGCCGATCGCGGTCCCGCCGATGCCCAGTTCATAAAGCCCGGGAAGAGAGCGCTCGATCCCCGCCAGGTTTTTCTCCACCGCCGCGGCGTAGGCCTCGAACTCCTGGCCGAGCCGGATGGGAACCGCATCCTGCAAGTGGGTACGACCCGATTTCAGGATATGGTCAAACTCGACCCCCTTCCTCCGCAGGGAGTCCCGCAGGGCTTCCAGTTCAGTGCGGAGGAGAGAGACCATGCGCAGGGAAGCCAGGCGCATGGCGGTTGGAAATACATCGTTGGTGGACTGGGCCATGTTTACATGGTCGTTGGGGTTCACCCTTGCATAATCGCCACGGGCGCCGCCGAGAAGTTCCGCCGCCCGGTTGGCGAGTACCTCATTGGCGTTCATGTTATGGGACGTCCCGGCGCCCGCCTGAAAAGGGTCCACCACGAAATGGGCGTCAAACTTCCCCATCAGTGCCTCATCCGCCGCCTGCACTATGGCTGCGCCGATCTCGGCGTCAAGCCGTCCTGTGGCCATGTTGGCCTTTGCCGCACTTTTTTTAACGACCAGCGTCGCCCACAACAGGGACGGGTGAGGCTTCAGGCCCGAAATGGGGAAATTAGCCACGGCCCGCGCAGTCTGCGCGCCGTAATAGGCGTCGGAAGGAACCTCTACCGGTCCCAGCGTGTCTTTTTCAAGCCGCGTTGACATGGTATCCTTAAAAATCGGCACAAGGCCAAAGGCGAAGGGCAAAGGGAAAAAACCTTTAGCCGTTGGCCCTTAGCCCTTAGCCATCTGTTTGTATTTTTCCGCAATGATCCGCAGATGCTCCGTCTCCTCATCCCGCAGGGTCTCAAGCATCCCCTTGCCGTCGGGGTCGCTGGTTTTCTTCGCCAGCTCATCGAAATAGGCGATTCCCTTCCGCTCAATATCCATGGCGATCTCCATGGCCTCCAGGTCATTGGTGTCAAAGCCGACCTGCATCCCTTCGCCTTCCGGCTCCAGGGCGATGGTGGAACCGCCGTAAAAGACCCAGCGCCCTCCCTGATCCAGCGAATTATAGAGTTCGGTAAGCTTCAGGTAGTGCGCCTCCTCGGCCTTGGCCAGCCAGCGAAAGATGCGCTTGCCGGCAGGGTCGAAGGTCCTCTGTTCCGCATTCGTATAAAAATCAAAGGTCTCCTTCTCCAGCTCCATGGCCCGCATGATGGCGTCCAACGTCTCTTTTCCGCTTCCGGTCATAGGTTCTCCTCATTCATTAATTTACACAGGGGGAACAGTTCCTCCACGCTGTTGACGAGAAAAACCGCACACCCCATCTCAGCGGGCAGCCGCAGGTCGATATCGTACCTGTCCCCCACAAACAGGCATTCGGAAGGTTTTCTTCCGATCTCGCTCAATATCTCCTCCAGGGTCACCCGGTCCGGTTTGGGGCGCCAGGAGGTCTCAATGGTGAAGACCTGCCGGAACAAGCCGGCAATACCGATGGCATTCATGATCCTGGATGAAAGACTCCGGTTATTGTTGGTATAGATGTACAACTCGAATTTGCCGGCCAGGAACTTCAACAGATCAACCACCCTCTCATCCCTTGAGAGAAAGCGCTCCGGCTGAATATCTTCGGCAAACCCGCGGTGCAGCTCCTTTATGTCACCCCCCTGCTCCATGCAGGCCAAACTCAGGGGGGTATCAATGCCGCTCTTCGCAGAGAGCCTCTCCCTAGTCTCCTTGATGAGCATGTTTGCCTCGTCAATTCCGATCCCCTTCAGGTCGGCCATGTAGCGGCATGCCGAGAGGTTTATCGCGAAGCCGAGGCCGTTGTTGACATAGAGGGTGCCGTCCAGGTCGAAGACCAGCGATTTAATATCACCTTGCAATGGAAAGTTCCTTTAAAAACCAAAGTTCCCGCTTCCCGCTTCCCGGTCCCCGGTCCCTATAAAGTCTAGCATCCTGTGACCGTCTGTCAAAAGCTTTTTCCCCATCCTCTCATGCAGAGCAACTGCGGATCGGCCACATTTTTTGCCTGGACAAGGACCTTGAAGGTATCTCCCATGCCGCCATCGGGAAGAATGAGTTTCTTCAGGGCAAGGCGGTTCTTCAGGCGCTCTTCCTCCGAGGCGGCGCCGGCCTCAAGGGCCATCAGCTCATCCATCATCCCTGCCCCCATGAGGAAACGGTACTGCTCGCCGAACCAGACATTGGCAAGGCCCAACTCATCGCCCCGCTGGATGAGGGAGGTAAAATCCACATGGGTGGTCATGTCCTGCTGCCCGACCCGGATGTAGGGGTTTTCCTCGATGGTGTGCCGGTAGTAGCACAGGAGCGTGCCGTATTTTCGTTGCGGCGCATACAACTCGGCAGCGGGGTAGCCGTAATCGATGGTCATGATAAACCCGCGTTCCAGGGCCTTTGCCGCCGACTCCAGCCAGCGGAGGGCAGCGAGGTTGATCTCCGCCCGCTGCTCCTCATAAAGCCTGATGCCGAGGCGTTGCAGGTACTGCTCAAGCTCCGGGGTGGAGGGAACGCCGAGGATTTCCGTAAAATCACCGTCGGCAGCCGCAACATATACTTCATTGAGGCCTGCCGCGGTCATCTGCACCAGATGGACGGGAAAGGAATCGATCAGTTCGTTGGAGAGGAGACAACCGGCAAAGGAGAGTCTCCCCTCGGGCAGGTCCTCCGGATCACTCCAGGCGGCTTTCGCCGGGTGGCCGGAAAGGAGGTCGCGTTGAGTCTCTTTAAGCGTCGGCTCGGCCTCGATCAGCCGGTAGGTGAGGGCCTCATAGAACCGGGGGTTCATCTCAAGGACGGCATCCAGGATATCCCTTGCCAGCCGGCCGCCCCCCGCGCCGACCTCGACAATGGAAAAGCTGCCCGGAGAATCCATGGTTTCCCACATCCGGCAGATCTCCCGGGCGATCAGGCGGCCGAAAACCTGGTGCACATTGCTGCTGGTGTAAAAGTCCCCCTCCGCTCCCACTTTGCGCCCCGGCGAAGTATAGTAGCCGAGCCCCGGCTCGTAGAGGCAGGCTGCCATATATTCGGCAAAGGTGATTTGCCCCTGCGCCTCAATCCGCTTGATGATTATATCTTTCAGTCCTGTATCCTCGCCCTGGCTCACGCTTCCTCCTGAAAGGTTTACTTATAGTTTATGGCGGGGATTTTGTCAACTTGACACTCTCTAACCGGAATGAATGGCATTTCATGCACAAGAGCTTGCATAGATACGCATATTGCAATTTATTAAAGTTTCATGATCTCCCTGCCGAAGAACTATGTATCACTCTTGTTACGGGAAAAAGGAGAAATTATGCACAAGGTTAAATGGATTTTCATCACAGCCGTCATGTTGGTAGTAACCGCTGGGTTAAGTGTCTGTGCCTATGCCGAAGACATCAAAATTGGCGCAGGCGGTGCGCCGACAGAAAACATTTTTAAACCGATCAAGGAAGCTTTCGAAAAAGCAACGGGCATAAAGCTGAATATCGTATCGTCGGGCCCCAAGAATGCGCTGCTCGATCTCGATAAAAATGCCGTCGATGCTGCGGCTGCTGGTCTTTCATTCCAAGACTGGCTCAACATGATGAAAAAGGAAGGGCAGGAAGTGAAGGACCCCTCCGCGTATCAGCCGGTTGTGATCGGGAAAGACCGGATGATCGTCATAGTGCACAAGGAGAACAAGGTCAAAAGTCTCACCGACAAGCAGTTAGAGGGAATATTTTCCGGCGAGACAGCCAACTGGAAAGACGTGGGAGGGGACGATTCCCCGATCCTGGTTGTTCTGGGCAAGCTCACTCCGGGGACGAATAGCACGTTCGCCAAAAAGTTCCTCGGTGGCAAGTCTTTTCCCAAGGAAGTCCTGGATGCCACCAGTGCCGACGATGTCAAGCAGAACGTGGCAGCCAACCCTTCTGCCATAGCCTTCGGGCCGCTGGCGTTGACTGACGGCTCTGTCAAAGCAATAGAGACAACGGAATTGGCAAGGGATATCACACTGCTGACAAAGGGAAAGGCGTCTCCCAAGGTGCAAAAACTCATCGACTTCATCAAGAGAGAAGGACAGAAATACGTCAAACAGTGACAAATCCATTGCCGATCGAGTTATTCAGAAGAAGTCCCCGGTTACTACAAATATTCCGTTCCACGAAGGAGACCGTTTCATGACAATCAAGTTCAAACTGGCCCTGAACGTCATCATCGTTATCATAATCATTGCGGCTGTGGCCGTAACGAGCGTGATCGGCATGGGGTTCATCAAGAGCCGACTGAAATACCTCACGGAACGGAGCACCCCTTTCCAGATTCGGACGGTGGAGTTTCAGCGTGCCACCCAGGCGGCCACCGCCGATCTGATCAAGATCAACGCAGCACGCACAAGGGATGAATTTACCGCCTACCGGCAGGAAGCGGAAAAGTCCCTCGGCGCGACAAAGGATAGCCAGGATGCATTGTCCGCTCTGTCCGAAGAAAACACGATCAACACCTATAGTGAACTCAGCAGCACGGCAACGGAGCTCTTCGACATCACCAACAATCGCCTCAGGTCCGATGAAGAGGCCCTGGCCGCCAAGAAAGCCATTACCCAGAAACTCAGCGAAGCGGATGCCCGTCTGAAAGAGCTCGACAGAAAAATCAAGGGACTGCAGGCAAGCAGCGCCACGTCCTACTCGAAATCCATGGACGATATGAAGAGTGTTTCCCAGCGGGTGAGGAACATCGAGGCGCTTAAGCTGACCCTCAAGGACTTCCAGCTCGGTTTCATGGAAATTTCCAAGACCCAGAGCAAGAAGGGGGTGCTCATCGCCCAGGGTAAATGCAATTCCGCACTCAACAAGGCGCAACAGAACGAATTCCTCAAGGGCGTCCCTTCCATTGCGGCGGATGTTACTACCCTCAGCAGCAAGCTCCCCGAATTCATCAAGCTGCAGAACGCCGTCGTCGGACAGGCCAATGCCGACACCGCCGCCCGTGACAGTATAATGGGAGAAATCACCGAAAAGTTGAATGTAGTGGTGCTTGCCGTGGAACAGGAAGCTTCCATGGCCGGCGACCATTTCAGCGTGGAGACCGGCCGACAGGGTGCGTTCTTCGGCAAATCAACCACTGCCACCGCCTTGCTGTCGGGCAACTCGGAGCTTGTCTCACTCGGGCTCAGTGTCGAAAGCCTCGTGACCAGACTGTTCACCATCTCCTCGAAAAAGGACGTGGACGCGGGGCAAAACCAGATCGAGCAAGTCTACGGGCGGATCAACGGCGTTCGGGGGCGGCTGGCCGGCATGTTGTCGAACCTCAAGTCACAGCAGGAAATGCGCATGCTCCAGGGGGCCGTGGGCTCTTTGAACACCATCAGAGGCCTCCTCTTCGCCAAGGATGGGGTCTTCGCCAAGATACGGAACAAGCTCGAGATGGAGGAAAAGGCCTTGCAGGCCACCGCCAAGTTGCGGGAAATCGTCCTGAAGCAGGCGGAAGCAGGGCAAAAGACGGTCGTTGTCGCCCAGGGCGACCAGGAAAAGGCCATTGCATCGGTCAACAAGATGGTGCGCTTCAGCACCTCGCTGATTGTCGCCATCGCCATAGGCGCCGTGATTTTCGGCATCGCCTTCGGCACCTGGGTATACCGGTCCATTGCAAAACCTTTGAACCAGTTGCAGAAGGTTTCCCATGATGTTGCCAACGGCGACCTGGCCTCCAAAATATCGTCGGTCTCCACAGACGAGGTGGGAAAGGTCCAGTCATCCATGGCAACCATGGTGACCAACCTGCGGGAGATGGTCGGCAAGATAAAAAGCGCCACGGACAGCCTGGCGAGCAGCTCAGAGGAGTTGTCCACGACCGCCGTCGCCCTGGAACGCGGTACGGAGGAGCAGACCTCACGGATCGAACAGTCGGCAACCGCCATGACCCAGATGTCCCAGACCACCATCGAGGTCGCCAGAAACTCTTCCGACACCTCGGACGCCGCAGGCAAAATGAAGCAGATTGCGGAGCAGGGCAAAGACACCATGCACATCACCATGGATGAACTGAACAAATTCGCAGTGACGGTGAAAGAGTCGGCAAGCAAGGTGGAATCCCTGGGACAGCAGTCCGAAGAGATCAATAACGTCGTGACGCTGATCAAGGACATCGCCGATCAGACCAACCTCCTTGCCTTGAATGCAGCCATCGAAGCGGCCCGCGCCGGCGAGCAGGGACGTGGCTTTGCCGTGGTCGCCGATGAAGTGCGGGCGCTGGCTGAGAAGACGACCATTGCCACCGATGAGATAGCCCATACGGTCAAAACCATGCAGACCAGTGTGGCCCAGTCGGTCAATTTCATGAAAGACGAACGGGAATCGGTGGGGAAAGTTCTGGAACATGTCAACCAAACCCTCACAGCCATTGATGAAATCGTCAACTATGTGGGACAGGTGACCGATATGGTGCAGAGGACCGCCGTGGCTGCGGAACAGCAATCCTCGTCAACAGAGGAAGTTTCCCACAACATGGATAATATTGCCGCCATAGCCAGGGAGCTGAAGAATTCCTTCGCCGGCATCAAGCATTCATCGGAAGGTCTTTCCCGGCTTGCACTGGAGCTGAATACCATGGTGGCATGGTTCAAAGTGTAATGTAAGGCTTTCTCCATCTCCCTCCTTTATCGCTCTACGAAATCGCTGCTAAGGCATTTAGAACCTTCCTCTAAGGTAAACCCCTATTTAGTGCTCCCATGTGCCTGCCGAAATTATTCCAAGATGATAAATTTAATGCACGAGGAGCCATATCAATGAAACGAACAGTCTTGATCGCCAGAAACCTGCCAATAAAGTGTTGGCCTTCAGCATTCCGAACCGCATACCCCTGATCATACAGGGGCTTGGAGCCGCAAAAAAATCAAAAGGACCGTTCCATTCAACGGTGAAGCAAAAACTAAAATCAGGAGGGAAAAATGTTAAGAAAAAGTGTTGTTTGGGGAAGCATCTGTCTGTTCATCCTGGCGTTTCACGCCGTCTGCTATGGGGAAACCCTGCAATTTGAGCATGTGATGAACATCGGCACCAAGGGGATCGATCCGGGACAGTTCCAGTACGTGGAGGATTTCGCCTGGAGCGCCGACGGGAAACTCCTTGCCACCGACGCCATCAACTCCAACATCCAGGCATTCGACAAGACAAGCGGCAAGTATCTTTCACAGTTCGGCGGCAAGAGCACAGGCTTTGAAAAGCCGGAGGGGATTGCCGTGGACAAGAACGGCAACATCTTCGTTGCCGACTATCAGGCCGGCTTCATCCGGAAGTACGGCAAGGACTACAAGCAGGTCAAACAGTTCAGCGGGCTGGGCGCCGACCCGGGGCAGACCGAGAAGTCTGAGTTCATAGACATCTATAACGGGCTCCTCTATGTTCCCGAGCAGGGAAGCCACCGGGTGGACGTCTTCGACCTGAACGGCAAGTTCAAGTTCATGTTCTGCAAGCAGGGAAACGGCCCGGGCGAGCTGTTCAAGCCTGAGGCGGCCAAGTTCAACAGCAAAGGGATTCTCTACGTTGTTGACCTGGGCAACCACCGGGTACAGGTGTTCGACAAGGACGGCAAATTCCTCAAGGAATGGGGGAAGAAGGGGAGCGCCCCCGGCGAGTTCCAGCGCCCGGCCGGCCTGGCCATCGACAAGGACGACAACGTCTACGTCAGCGAGATCGACAACAACCGGATCCAGGTGTTCGACAGCGAGGGGAAACCGCTGGCCATGTGGGGCAAGGACGGCACCGGCAACGGTGAGTTCAAGAACCTGCACGGCATGGGGCCGGCGCAACGCGCGGCGGCCCGCCGCCAGTTCCGCCTGGCGACCGTTTCGGCTGCCCAGGGAGAGTGAGGCTAAAGATGACTATCAAGACCAAACTTGCCTGCAACATTGTCTTCGTCCTGCTGATCATCGGCGTGGTCGTGGCCACCAGCATCATCAGCATGGGGTTCGTCAGGGCGAAGCTCCACTACCTTACCGAGCAGAGCACGCCGCACCAGATACGAAGCGGCGAGTTCCAGAGAGCGATCCAGGCTGCCACGGCGGCCATTGTCAAGGTGAGCGCCTCGACCGGCCTCAAGGAGTATAAGGAGCACCGGGCCGAAGCCGACAGCTGCCTGCAGGAGGTAAAGGAGGCACAGGAGGCGCTGAAGAAGCTTTCCACCGACGACAGGATGGATACCTACGCCGAGTTGGAGAAGTCGGTGTATGAGCTGATACGGATAACCGAGAGCCGTCTGGCGGCGGAGGAGGAGGTCCTGGCCGGCAACCGGCTCGTCGGTCAGAAGCTGCGCGAGTTCGGCGCCCGCCTGACCCAGCTGGACAAGAAGATCGGCAACCAGCAGACCCAGCGCCTGGCCGCCTTTTCCGCCCTGCTGGAGGAGTCTAAGGACATCGACACGGTCAGGGACAGCCCCACCGTGACCCAGTTCAACATCGCCACCAAGACGCTTCTGAGCAACTCCCAACTGGTGACCTTCGGGCTCTCCCTGGAGGGGCTTGCGAAGGGGATCTACGCCACCCGCACGGACGGGGAGCTGAACGCCCTTAGCGGCGAGATACAACGGGTCTTTGACAAGGCCAATGGCTCGTTCAAGTCGGTGGGTGAGCTTCTGAAGAGGCTAAACGCCAAAGAGGAGCTTGCCTTGCTGAACGGGGTGCACGGGGCGCTCATCTCGACGCGGGGGGTGCTGGGAAGCAGTGTCGCCAGGCAGCGCCACTTCCTGAAGATGCGTAACGACGCCATGCAGTTGACCGACACCCTGGCCAACATCGCCCTGAAACAGGCGGAAAAGGGGAAGAGCACCGTCACCGCCGCCCAGGGTGAGCAGGAGAAGGCCATCGCCGCCATCAACCGCATGGTCCGCTTTAACACCACGCTGCTTGTTGCCATTGGTGTCGGCGCGGGGCTCTTCGGTATCGGGTTCGGCCTCTGGATCTACCGCTCGATCCAGAACCCCCTGGCCAGGCTGATCGCGGTCAGCGACGACGTGGCCGGCGGCAATCTGGCTAGTGTATCGGAGACCGGCGGGAACGACGAAATCGGCCGGGTGGAAGCATCCATGGCGAAGATGGTCCATAACCTGCGCGACATGGTCGGCAGGATAGGCGGCGCCACCCAGACCCTGGCGAGCAGTTCCGAAGAGCTGTCGACCACGGCCACCACCATCGAGCGCGGTTCCGAGGAGCAGAGCGTCCGGGTCGAACAGTCGGCCACCGCCATGAGCCAGATGGCGCAGACCACCAACGAGGTAGCCCAGAACTCCACGAGCACCTCGGAAGCGGCCGGAAGGATGAAGAAGATCGCGGAGCAGGGAAAGGAAGCGATGCATTGCACCGTCCAGGAGCTCGAAAAGTTCGCGGAAACGGTGAAGGAGGCGGCCGGGAAGGTGGAGTCGCTGGGAGCGCAGTCTGAGGAGATAAGCGGCGTGGTGTCGCTAATTGAAGATATAGCCGACCAGACCAACCTTCTTGCCCTCAATGCGGCCATCGAAGCGGCCCGCGCCGGCGAACAGGGGAGAGGCTTCGCGGTGGTGGCCGACGAGGTCCGGGCGTTGGCGGAGAGGACCACTACCGCAACCAAGGAAATATCCCAGACAGTCAAATCGATGCAGGGGGGGGTACACGAGTCGGTCAACTACATGAAGGATGAGCGGGCCTCTGTGGAGACGGTGCTGGCCCAGGTCAACAGCACTCTCAAGGCAATCGACGAAATTGTCCGCTATGTGGAAGAGGTGACTGCCATGGTCCAGCGGATTGCCGTAGCCGCCGACGAGCAGGCCTCGTCCACCGGCGAGGTCACCAACAATATGCACGACATTGCCAACATTACCCGGGATCTCAAGACTTCGTTCGCAGATATCAAGCACTCCTCGAAGAACCTCTCGCAACTGGCCACCGACCTGAACGGCATGGTGGAATGGTTCAAGGTGGCCTGAGCAGGGTACAGCATTGTGACGGATGTAGTGTCCAAATCCAAGAGGGGAAGGTTTGAGGAAGATCCATTTGCTCTCAGCCGTAAAGGTTTGCCATCTCCCGCGCCGTACGCCTCAGCTCCTCCCGCAGCTCCGCCGGTTCCAGCAGCTCCGCATGGGCTCCGTGGGAAAGGAGCCAGGAGAGTATCTCCATCTTACCCCCAGCGGTGAAGGTGAGCTCCACGCTGCCGTCCTTTTGCCGTTTCACCTTCTGGGTAGGGTGCCAGAGACGCTCCCTGACCATCTGGGCCAGTGTCGGCCGGAATCTGACCCTCACCTTTAGGGGCGTTTCGTCGACGATGCCGAAGGCGGTGCGAAACTGCTGTTCCGGGCGGAAATCGTCCGGCAGCTCGAACCGCTCCTTCGTCAATTCCACCGACCGGAGGCGCTCGGCGGCGAAGGTCCGTAATCCCCGGCGATTATGGGCGTAGCCCAGGAGGTAGAGCCCCCCCTTGTAGAAGACCAGGGTGTAGGGATCGACCTCGTAGCTCCCGGTGCCGGCCTTCCCCTTTGCCGCATAGCGGAGCGTCACCCGTCGCTGGTAGAGGAGGGCCTCCCGCAGGGCTCGGAGCGGCTCCGCCACTTTACGGTAATCGCGCGCTCCCTGGAGGAGCGGCAGCGACACCCGGGCGATCCGCTCCAGGTGGGCCGCGTACCGTGGGGGGAGGACCGAGTTGACCTTTTTGAAGATCGCCTCCATCTCTTCCTGAAAGGGAGTCCCCCGGAGAAAACCGAGCTGGGAGCGGAGAAAGTGGAGGGTCATGAGTTCATGGAGGGAGAAGTTGATGGGGGGGACGTCCTTGAAGCGGGTCAGGAAGCGGTAGACCTTGCGGCCGTTCTCCCATTCCGCCACCAGCGGGTAGCCGGCCTCGTGAATGGCATTCAGGTCCCGGTGGATGGTGCGCCGGTTGACCCCGCTCTCCTCCGCCAGCTCTTCGATGGTGATACCGTGGCGCGCCTCGATGAGGCGGATGATGTCGTGCACCCGGCCCGCCTGGGAATATTTTTTAGCCGGTTTTCCCTTTTGCATCCGTCCTCCCCCGTTCACCGTGCTATCAGTGTCCCGTGCGACAGAATACTACCCTATTCCTCCTTGGGGGGAAAGCAAAAAGGCCGGCATCCGGCCGGCCTTTCTCATGCACCAGGTTTTGCCTGCATGGCTATTTCCGCTTGTACGTCCCCATCAGTTGGGCTTTTGCCAGGATATGCCCCTGTATGGCCCGCTCCAGCTCATTCTTGCCGGCGCTTTGGGGGAGGTTGAGGGTCGCGTCGAGGGCGTAGAGCTTGAAAAAATAGCGGTGGGTCCCGGACGGCGGACAGGGGCCGCCGTAACTGTTCCGGCGCCAGTCGTTCTTTCCCTGGCTTGCCCCGGCGGAGACACTGCTTTCCTTTATCTCTTTCGTCTGCGGGTCGATGTTCCACACCACCCAGTGCACCCACATCCCCATGGGGGCGTCAGGGTCGTCGACGACCAGTGCCAGCGACCGTGCCCCCTCGGGAACATTCTCGATGGTGAGAGGCGGATTCACGTCCGCCCCGTCGCAGGTGTATCTGACCGGTATGCTCCCCCCTTCGGCAAATGCCGGGCTCGAAATCCGCAAATCTCCCATCTTTCTCCCCTCCTTTTTCATGGCGCCTCCAGCGGGCAGAGTCATGCAGATGACGGTTAATGCCAGACTGATTGCCGCGTGTCTCATCCGCTAACTCCATTGCCCCGGGAAACGTAATTACATCTCAATCATACCCGATGGCGGAGTAAACGCAAGGGAGGAAGATGAACTGAAATTAACGCGCCCCCCACATCTGCGGTTATGGTATGATGAGACAAAACGTCCGTGAAGAACGAGGGATAACCTTTGTGCCTGATCCTTTTGTCATACGATGCCCATCCCGACTATCGGCTCATTCTTGCCGCCAACCGCGATGAATTCTTCGCCCGGCCGACCGCCCAGGCCTCGTTCTGGGGTGAAGCGCCGCAGCTTCTGGCGGGGCGCGACCTGAAAGGAGGAGGAACCTGGCTCGGCATAACCAAAAACGGTAGGATCGCAGCCATCACCAACTACCGCGACCCGCGGTCATACCGGGAAGGGGCGCCTTCCCGCGGCAGGCTCGTAAGCGACTTTCTCCTCGGGACCATGACCGCCGCCGATTACCTGGAGCTCCTCAAGGAAGAGGGAGGGGCATGCAACGGCTTCAATCTCATCTTCGGCGATACGGAACGCCTCTGTTATTTTTCCAACCGGGACGGTTTCCCCTCGACACTGGGACGGGGAATACACGGCCTCTCCAACCATCTCCTCGACACTCCATGGCCGAAGGTTGCCCGCGGAAAGGAGGCGCTGGAGCGGCTTGCCACGGAAGGGAAAGACCCTTCGCCCGAAGCGCTCTTTGCAATCCTCGCCGACCGCACCTCTCCCCCGGACCATCTACTTCCAGATACGGGGGTGGGGCTTGAGCGGGAGCGCCAGCTCTCTCCTCTCTTCATCTCGACACCCGACTACGGCACCCGCTCTTCCACGCTGGTCCTCATCGACCGGGAATGCAGGGTGACATTCATGGAACGGACGTTCAACGGGGGAACGGAACCGTCGAAAACCGTTACGTATCGGTTCAGTGTCAGCTTCTGAGGGGGTACAAAAAAACGGGACACCTTTGGGTAAAGGTGTCCCGTTTTTTTCTTCCTCTCATAAATGTTCAGCAAGGATGGACTGTTGCACTCCCCACAATCCTGGGACGGGTGTATTTTGCTTTTCTCACGGTTCATCACCCCCTTTCAGACATTCATTCGTCAAGCCGGCGCCCGTTACTGCGAACATGGAGAGGCGCCCGTGGTATAGACAGGAGTCGTGGGAATGGTGACGCCTCCGTTTGTATAACTGACCGTCGCCTCATCGCTGTATGGCGATTTGTGTGGATAGGCGGTAAAGTTACTGAACACGGTCCGCACCGCCGCCGTATCCAGGCGTCGGACATCCTGAAGAACCATGAGAGACGTTGCCGGAGTTGAAGAGCAACTCCCCTCATGCACCACGATCCACTTACCGCCACTCCATACATAAAGGGTCGCAACCGCCCCTTCCCTCTTGATCCGCAGCTTCCCTGACGTCTCGGAGGTGGGAATGAACGCGGTACTGGAAATACCGTCCAGATAGATGATCCCATAGTACTGGTTCGCCCCATTATTGACAACCCGATAGATGGACGCATAATTGGCGCCGAAGGCGGCATGGAGCCTTGCATATGCAACCCATTGGCCGCTGCTTGACTGCCCGTCCGGCATGGAATAATCCACCTGGACGTCAAAGTCCCCTGCATAGGGAGCCAGATTCTTCAGCATAATCCGTGACGAGCTGGCAGCCGTGCTGTTCCCTCCGCCGGTGCTGCTGGTGGATATCTCCACCGATCCGCTCGACGGTGTAATTCTTGCCGTTCCGTTGGCGGCATCGACGATATTGATTTCCGGTCCGGAAAGTTCCGAGGTTATATCCTCACCCGGCACGATTGCGCCGGAAACATTGCGAATAAAGGCGCGTTGGGTCCAATCGGTCGGCTCCAATGCACCCGACCTTCCGTAAAAGGCCCGTACCCGGTATTTATAGGACTTGCCGGGCTCGATGCCGGCCGTATCAGTAAAGGTTTTCACCGTGGCGCCGGTCCTCCCGATCTGTGTCCACATGCCGTTCGGCATCCGGCGCTCCACCTCGAAGCCCTCCGCAGTCGTGTTGTAATCCCAGGTCAAAAGCACTTTGAACGAATTCTGTGCCTCGGCATGCAGATTGAATGGTGGCGCAGCCGTGGTCCTGATGCAGACAGGTTTCGTGAAGGTTGTTTCCCACTGGCCGCACGCTTCATTCCGGTAGGAACGCACCCGGTAGCAATAGGTGGTCTGGTAGGCAAGACCGGAATCAGTGAAGGTTGTGATGTTAGTGCCAACGGCAGTATTTGGGAAGCCGCTGTCCAGCGAACTGAAGTCGCACGCGTCCGTTTCGGTTGAGCAGCGCTCGATGCTGAACCCCGTCTCGTCGCCGGTTTTATCAACCCAGCTCAGAGCCGCCTGGGTCCCGCCGGCCGTAACCGCCAAACCGCTCGGCGCCACAGGGGCGGGCATGGTCACCGTTTGCATGTTTGAGGTGAGATTGATGTCTGCTGGCCAGGCATTGAGGATGCTGAAGCAGGACCCGCCGTTATCCTCGGCGGCGCCGAGAGTAACCGTCGGTTCGATTGCCGCGTATTTCCGTACGCGGAACCAGTCCCAGTCGGTCGCATACGATTCATCAAGATAGCCGAGATTGTTGCTACTGTACAGAGACCTGCCGAGCGCAAGGGTAAAGGGACTATTCGGTGCAGTATAGGTTAGCGAGGGATATGCGTATAATGACGCACCCGTGTCATAGTTCTCAACATCTGCATCAATAGATGTTGTAGTCTTGACCTTCATTCGGTAAAGCATGGGAGTATTGGCAGGCAATATGCCGCCGGTATTGCCATTAGAGAAAGACCATATCTCTACCCTGTTGTTTTTATTTTTCCACTCCACGGATCGCTTGTTTCCATACGAATCGGACGTATAGCTGAAACCGGCAATAAGCTGGCCGTTATACGCGCTATTGGCCGACGTTGCTTTTGCTTCCATCGTCACGCCAGAACTGAACGTGCTGTTCGCCGCCAGTTTGCCGGTCGAGTTCGTGCCGTGCAGCTTGCCGTCGGAAACGCTGAAACCGGTGTAATCGATTACCGACCACTTATTTGTGTTGATGGAGCCACCTTCAAAATCATCGAAGAACTCGAAAACGCTCTCGCCGTTACTCGCTGAAGAAGCGGATGAATTGCCGTAGTACATGTAGATACTGTCATTGGCACCGGTCTTGATCCAGACCGTGGCAACGTTGCCATCCGTCGAGATTTTTTCGATCCAGTAGGGGATCTCCTGATTGGCAACGGTGTCGTAGAACCGGATGTCACTGAAGCCAGCCTTTATCTCCGTAAACGTGGATATATTGACCGTCAGCCGGGTCTGATAATTGGCCTGGAAACTGTTTGTGGCAAAATTCAGTTTCGCCCGCCGCAGCCAGCATCCCGTGCCATCGTACGAGAGCCCTCCGCCAAGGGCGCGCACCTGGTAGGTATAGGTTTGCCCGCTGCATGCCGTGGAATCCAGGTATATCCGTTTTGTCACGGCATCATTCGTCACGGTGAAATTTCTGACAACCATATCGGCGCCGCCGAAGTATAGCGGCGAAGAGCCGGCCACCTTGGGATTAGCCACCGTAGCTTCAGCGACCGGTGAGGACGAGCCGTTAATGTAAACCTTGAAGTTGGCTCCACTCTTGACCCCTTTGATGTGATACCAAGTATCAAGGGTGAATTGGGAACCATTCATGCCGGTCGGGCCAAGTCCGCTCGTGCCGCTGTACGTTACATTGTCGTGCTGCCAGGTGAACATGGCCCTGCTGGAATTCTCCTGCCAGATTCCGGGACTGCGGTCGGTACCGGCGGGTCTGTAGGCGAATACCTGATACCAGCTGCCGGCATTTGGTGTTACTCCTTTCATTTTGAAATCAAACTCAATGGTATAGTTATCAGTGTCAAGGATCGAAGTTGTCGGACTCTGATAGCTAGTTGACGTGGTCAGTCTCAGGCCGCCGTCTTCGTAGACGGGAGACGTTCCGGCCAGGTGCAGACCGTTGCCGGACGAATCCTGCAGGTTGTTGTTGAAGGTGTAGCGGACCATGTAAGGATCTGCCTTGGGACCGACCACCCCTATATTCGAGGACGACGGATCGCAGGAGCCGCCCGTGCAGCGCTGGATGACGAAGCCGGTGTCACCCTGGGTGGCGTCATCCCACATCAGGTCGACAAGGTTGCTCCCCTCCACTGTTGCCGTCAGGTTGGCGGGAGCTGGAGCGGCAGTGGTGTCCCCCTTGATGGTGCTGTAACTCCCCAGAACATCGCCCCCACAGGCGCCAGACTGGGGTTTGTAGGCACGGACCCGGTAGTAATAGGTCTTGCCGGGGGCAAGACCGGTGTCGCTGTAGCTTCCCGCTGGCGAGGCTGGCGTCGGATACATTATGGTCTTTATTACGGTACCGCATCCGGCGTCGGAGCAGCGGTCGATCTGAAAGCCCGCCTCGTCGCTGTTACCGTCGGTCCAGGAGAGGTTGATCTGGGTATCCGATGCCGCGGTTGCCGAATCGAGGGTCGGAGCGGCCATTGCCAAGGGAGTGGCGGATGCGATGTTGCTCTTATTCTCGTCGGGCCAACTGGAGATGAATGAGTACCCAGCTGAGGACTCGGGGGAATTCAGGGAAACGGCCGGTACCGCGGTGCCATAATTGCTGACCCGCACGTTGTCGAAGTAGATGTCCTTCCCTGCGGCATCCAGCTGGGCTATCCGGAGATAACGGATATCATCCGAAACTGCGGCAAAATTATATTGATTGACATAGCTGTCGTTGACCCACACCTTGTACTTGTCAGTGGTCGTATCGAATTCCACGTCAATCTTGTACCAGGTGTTGCTTTGGTATGCGGAAAGATTCCTGTCGGTCCCGCCATCTCTGATGGCACTCCAACCGTAGCTCTTGAATGTGACCCATGTCTGGTCGCTTTCCCACCCTGACTTGGTGAAGGTTGCCGCCACCACATCCTTGTTGGTCTGGGGAAGGTTGTACCAGACTGTCACCTTCCCCTTGGTCATTGCGCCGATATCGAGGTAGTCATGGACCCAGGCACCGGTGGTGGAGAGTTTTCCGGCGTAGCTCCCCGACTTCACGGGGGTGGAAACCTGTACCGCGTTTCCGGCCAGGAACCTGCCCATCCCCTGCTCAAGATCGTCAAACAGGAGGAAGGTGGCTGCGCCGCTGCTGGCGCTCGTAGCTGACGAATTCCCATAGTAGAGGTAAATATCGTTGTTCTTCCCGGTTCTTACATAGACCGTGGCAACACCGGAAGAAATTTCCTCAACCCAGTAGGCGAGCTCGGCTCCCGCCGTGGCATCATAGAACCGGATATCCCGAAGGTCTGCCTGCATACCCAGGTAACTCGCCACCGTAAAGGTAAGTCTGGTCTGGTAATCCTGCTGGAAATCGGTAATGGCGAGCTTTGCCCGCTTCGTCCAGGTTCCGCTTCCCGCGAATGAGAGATTGGCGGACTTGAACCCGCTTACCTGGTAATAGTACGGGGTCGTGGAGTTGCAGATGCCCGTATCGCTATAGGAGGTCATTCCAATCCCGAGGGTTGCCAGCGTGGTCGGAGCGGTACAGGTCGCATCGCTGCAACGGAGCACCTTGTAGCCGGTTTCGCCGGCGGTAGGGTCGGTCCAGGAGAGATCGATGCGGGTGGTGTTTTTGGGGGTGGCGGTAATAGTCGGTGCGGTTCGTGTTGCCCTGGTCCTGGCGGGGTCCGTCAATTCCGCGCTCAGAACGGTCCAGGGACAGATCCCTTCTTTTATAGCCTTGATGCGATAGGTATAGGTGATATCCGGCGCAACGGTATTATCGGCTAAGCTCATCGCGCCGGTCCCCGGATGGGCAGGCAGCGTGCCGCTGGCGAGCGTTACGAAATCCGTGTCCCCACAGGTGGCCAGAGAGCAGCGCTGTACCTCGAACTTGGTTTCGTCGGTGGTGTTGTCGGTCCAGGTGAGGTTGATCTGGCTTTCGGTAACCGCTTGCGCATTCAAATCCGATGGCGCTGTCGGGACGCCGACGGAAGCCTCGACTGGGCCGTCGTAGCCGGCCGGCCACTCGCTTACCCATGGTTTGACCGACTTGACCTGGTAGCGGTAGGTGCCGCTGCAGGCATTGGGATCGGTAAAGGTCTTCTGGGAATGGTCGACCGCAAACGTTGTAAAGGTGCTGTCGGATGTGTTAAAGGCACAGGCGCCGCCACTCACGACCTGGCAGCGTTCAACGATGTAACCGTCTGGAATGACCGGGTTCGAGTCGCTCCATGAAAGGTCGATCCTGCTGCCGGTAACCGCGGGAGTAAGCCCGTTGGGCTTTGTAGGCACGGAGGTGTTGGCGCAGACGGCCGTGGCGCTGTAACTGGTCGTCACGCCGGGAACCAGCGCCTTCACTTTGTAGCAGTAACGCAGGGCGGGCACCACCGTCGTATCCACATACGAAGCCGTCGCTCCGCTGTTGGGGTCGGTTGTGACAGTCCACGTGCCGGAAACCTCGGGATCGCAGTCGGAGGACAGATTGCCGGCAGTACAGCGAATCATCGAAAAGCCGGTTTCGAGAGAGGATGGGTCATTCCAGCCGATGGTTATCCGGTCGGTGGCAAGCGATCGGGTATCCACGCCCATCTCCACAGGGAATGCGCTCAGCGTCGATCCGGTGCCGTTGGTAACGGCAACCTCCTTGCGTGCATAGAAACTGATACTATCCACGGTGTAGGGAGCAGCCGGATACTCGTTTTTCAAGGGATCGAGCAGCGTAGTCGGGGTGGGGCTGGCAAGTTTGCGCACGGAAAACCAGTCAAGCTTGAAATCGCTGGCATCCGCCTCGCCCCCTGACATGTAGAACCTTTGCAGACCGGCAATTGCGGACCCGTGCGAGCGGCTCAACACCTCACTGCCGCTCTGGTTCAGTATCCGCCAGGTATAGTTGCCGACGGCATTCTCCCAGCGCATCGTATACCAGGTGTTCGCCGTGAGTGTTACCCCAGAAAAACCGTTCCAGTACAGGCTTGGATCAAAAACGCCGTAGTCGTACCCGGTGGGCGAACCGGTGCCCGTCGCAGTGGTCAGAAAAAGACGGTTGCGGGAGACGGTGGGATGCTGGTATTTCACTTCGGCTACAAATGGCGACGCCACGGAGAAGTTCCGGTAGAGCGAGGCAGAGGCAGCGCTGCTGCCGTCGGCGGACAGGATGCCGGCATTGGATGTTACCGCGCCCGAGACCGTCCAACTGCTCAGGTTCTGGAAATCGTCGAACATCTCCGAGACGCCGTCCGCATTGCTGGCGTTGGCGGCAGTAAGGTTGCCGTAATAGAGATAGACAGGACTCTGTCCCGCCGGCAGCGACGATACCCTGGTAATGATGGCTGAATTGTTGGAGTTGCACGACCTCTGCAGCCAGTGGGGATATACCGTCGCGCCGGAGGCGTCGGCGAAGCGGATGTCGTTGCAGTTGGTGTAGAGCGACGGCGTTACCGACACATTGTCGGGAGCCTTCACCGTGGTTATGCCCGACTTGACGTCGTTGGCGCCGTAGCCACCCTTGTCCCATCCGCACCCGGCGGATTTATAGGCCCGCACCCGGTACCAGTAGGTGGTTGCCGGCGTCAACCCGCTGTCGGTGTAAGACGTGCCGCTCCCGGTTTTCGTGAGGACTGTCTTTCTGGCCGGATCGGTGCACAGGGCGTCACGGCAGCAGGCTTCGTCAGTGCAACGCTCAATTTTGAAGCCGGTTTCGTCGTTGTTAGCGTCGTTCCAGGAGAGATCGAGCTGCGTCTCCGATTTCCAGTTGACGGTGAGATTCGTCGGGCTCGCGGCGGCCGGCGTTTTCCCGGCTGACTGGACGGTAATTGCCGAGTAAGGGCCGACCCATTCGCCCGGGATGGCCGACGCCGCTTCAGCCCCGGCGAAATTGACGCTGGCCGTAGGGAGGACCGCCGCGTAGCTTGAAGCGATGTCCTGGACTGTGAGCACCCGGTCGTAAACCCTGACTTCATCGATGTAGCCTTTGAAAGTCCTGAAAACGCTTGGAGGATAATCGGTGTTACCGATGGAGAGTCTCTGTGACTGCAGATTGGGCATGAAAACCAGTGTACCCGTAACCGGTGTATTGTTCATGTAGAGCGTAACATCTTTGCCGTTCATGACCACGGCGATATGGTTCCATTGATTGAGGGTGGCGGCCGCCCCCGTGCCGGGCACGATGTCGTTACCCCAGGTCGCCAGACAGGGTAAGCCGGTATTCTGTACGCACATGTCAAATGAGACACCGGTGCCGGAACGGGGTCCCCACGACACAATCCCATTATACGTTGCCGTAGGATAACCTTCCGGCCTTATCCAGGCTTCGACGCTGGCAATGTTGCCGGTCGGCAGGGTTACCGCGTCTTTGGTGGCGCTCATGGAACCGTTAAGACGCAGGGCATTGCCGTACACTCCTCCGCTGACGATGCCGTATGATGCCGTGACAGGACTGATCGTCGGACTGTTCCCAGCCCCGCCGACAAGGTCGGCAAGTACAGTGCTGGCGGTGCCGGCCGGCTCTTCGAACTGCCAGTAGGCCTTCAGACCCGGGCCGAACACACCGTTGATATTGCTGGTGCTGGCGGCTTTCCGGTTTCCGTAGTAGAGATAGACCGCGTCGTTGTCTCCCGTCTTGACCCAGACGACGGCGTATACCCCGTCGCTCTTACTCTCGATGAAATAGGGGAGCTCTTTATTGGCAACGGTATCAAAGAACCTGATGTCGCTGAAATCGGGTTTCATGGGCGATGTGTAGTTTACCGTCAGCCTTGTCTTAAAGTTCGTCTTGAAGCCTGATATTGCGACAGGCGCCCTCATGGCCCAGGGGCCGCCCGATGCGGAAAGCCCCTTGAAGACCGACGCGACCCGGTAGGTGTAATCGGTATTCTCGCAGGCGTCAATATCGTCGTAGCTCTTGGCGGGAGATCCGCCAACAGCGGAGAAAATGCCGCCGGCGCAGGTTCCCCATACGCCGTTGCAACGCTCTACCCGGTAGCCGGACAGGGAGGATGCGTCATCGGTCCAGGCAAGGTTGAGTTGTGTGCTGCTGGCCGGCGATGTCGAGGTTATGACCGGCGCCAGGACGGTAGTTTCCTTGCTCTTGACGCCGCTAAGGATGTTGTCCCAGCCGCAGGCACCGTTCTTCAGAGCCCGGATCCGGTAACTGTAGGTAGTATTGGGGGTCAACCCGGTATCGCTGAAGAGTTTGCTGCCGGTTCCCGGGTAAGCGGGGAGGGAACCTCCGGTCAAGACCGCAAAGTCGGTATCGGCGCATCCGGGGCCGGCCGTGCACATCCTTTCGATCTGGAAACCGGTCTCGTCGGTGGTGTTGTCGGTCCATGACAAATCGAGCCGTGCTTCGGAGACCCTCGTCACCGACCCGAGCGTGGGAGCGGACGGCGGCTGCAGCACCGCATTCGGCGCGATGATGTAGACCGACTGCCACGAAAGCGGACTGAAGTCGAAGTAGGTCGCGCCGCCTGGGGGGGACTCTGCCGCGCCCAGAGTTATGCCGGAGGCAACCATGTTGTAACGGTTCTTTATTTCCTGATCAGGCAGGGCACGGTTATACAGTCGGACCTCATCGAGAACCCCGTTGGTATATGCTCCAAAGGCTCCGGAGGCGCCGACACCCAGAATCTCATTGCTTACAGCAATAGTTACGGGGGGGATATCCTGCTCGTATTTGACGCCGTTGACGAAAATCGCTGCCTTGCTCGCCGCAGCATCGTACCTGCCGACCAGGTGGTACCAGTTCCCTTCTGTCAGGAACGGCCCCATGGGAGAACCGGTGCTGATACTGGCCGGGGGAGTCCAGGTGTTGCTGTTGGAAATAACGAGGTAAGGTCTCTGCGCGCCGAAGGAATTGTCGAGGAGCAAGCCGTAGAGTATCCAGGGCTGAGCATTGCCGGTCGTAGGTTTGCAGAATATCCGCGCCCACTCCGAACTGGGAGCGTACTGGTACCAGGTCTCAATGGTGAGCGAACCGGTTATGTCCAGGGATGAGCCGGTCGTGTCGTTAACGCGCACATGATCGTTCGCACCATCGAGGCCGAGGCCATTGCCGAACTTCCCGCCGCTGACTATGCCGGTGCCGCTCTGCATGAAGGTCAGGGTGCCGGTGTTTGCATTGCCGCTCAGATCGGCGGTTTGACCTGTGAATGTTACATTTTCGTTGAATGGCCAGTAGCCGACCAGGCCGGACACAAACCCGGCGTTCTGGGCCGCCCCATTGCCATAGTACAAGTAGGCCTTGTCGGTAACCCCGGTCTTTACGACCACAAGGGCAGAACCGCCGTCGGTCTTGGATTCGATCCAGAACGGCAGTTCCTGGAGACTGACGGCATCGTAAAAACGGATGTCGCTGAAGTCCGTCTTCATAGGTGACGCATAGTCGATGGTAATCCGCGTATAGGCATTGGGCTGGTAGTTCGTGAACGTAATCGGTTTCCTGGTGTTCCAGTTGCCGTTGTTGTCCAGGCTCAGCCCCCGATTGACAGTGGCGATCCGGTATTTATAGGTGTAACCGGCGCAGGCCGTGCTGTCCGAAAAACTGGTGGCATCCGGTTTGAGCGGCGGGAAGGCGACCCGGCTCGCATCTCCATCGGCAAAGACGCAGTTGGCGCCGGTGCAGCGCTCGATGACAAAGCCGGTATGCCCTGTTGCCACGGGCAGGGTCCAGGAAAGGTCGACCTGACTCGTGTTCACCGGTGTTGCGGTAAGTGTGCCCGGGGCCTCGGGAGCAAGGGTGGTTGCCGAAGCCGTCACCCAGAGCGACTCGCGGTATCCCGGCTGGCCAAGGGTTCCCAAAAAACTTCGGAGACGGTAACAGTAGGTCGTGCCGATATTGAGTCCCTTGTCAACATAGTTGCCTGCATTTGCGGGAGGAGGAACAAGTGTGCTCCAGGCTGTTGCGGTAGAACAGGAGCCCGGCGCCCGCTGAACGGTGTAGTTGGTCTCCCCGCCGGGGTTGGCGGGCCAGCTGATGACTGCAGACCTGTACGTCGCTGTTGCCGTGAGGGGATAGGGGGCCTGGAGGGAATCTGCTCCAATCTTGTAAACGAGAAGGTCGGTATTGGTCTCACTGACCTTGGTGGAACCGGCCACGAAGACCTCGCCGGCCACGTTGGCCGCAATGCCTGCCGACTCGTCGTTCAAATGGTTTGCGCCGTCGTAGACCACCGTCCGCACCAGGATACCCTCATGGTTGTACTGGAGAGTCATGCTGTCGCTGGTCAGGTCGCTCTTGATAATGGTACCAGTAAGATAGATATTTTCGGAACCGTCCACGGTCATTGCCTGGGCATAGTCGTCCGTCCCGGGCTTCCTGGGCACCCTTGCCTCCGGCGCCCAAACGGCTGTGCCGTCGGAGTTGTACATGATCAGGGTATAGTCATTATCGCCTGCTGCCGTCAGGGTGGCCCCGCCGACAACAACCCTGCGGGTTATGGGGGTCACGCGAACCGCGATCCCTGTGTCGTCGCCATGGCCGGCGCCGTCGTAGGATCGCCCGCCGTCTGACCAGAGCTTTTCGGCGGTTGGCGGCGTTGTGGGAGAACCTTTGTATTTGATGGTATGGATATCGGTGTTGCCGGCGGCGTTGGAGCGGTGGCCGGTTACGTAGACGTCGTTGGTTACCGGGTCTACCGCCACTCCGTAAGCCCGGTCATTGCCATAGCCGCTGTCATAGATATCGGTCCAGATGCGCGCTCCGGTGGTACCGTCAAACTTGGCAACGAACCAGTCGTAATTTGAAATAACGTATGTGTCGCCCGGCTTGACGTCGTTCAGGAAGGGGTCGGCAACGGTAACGGTTGTTGCCGTATTTCCCGTGATACGGCTGGTGTACACCATGGCGCCGCTTCTTACGGTAACGTATGAATATTTCCACTTATCGTCAGGCCAGCTATTGGCAGTGATTATGGTTGTTTTCGTCCCTCCCGCGGCGGAACCGCTTTCCCGCTGCTCGGTAAATCCGGCCACGAAGATATTGCCCGCTGCATCGAAGGCCACGGCGCCCGGCTGGTCGTCGCCCCCCCCGTCGAAGGGAAGCGCGTTCCATTGGGCAGGAGGAATGTTATTGCCGTAGGTGTCAGGGTTGGCGTTCGCAGCATATTTGATGACATAGAGGTCATAGTTGCCCGAGTCGTTCTTTCCCCTCCCCGCAACCACCACGTTGTTGGAACTGTCCACCGCCGTTGCCACCGCTTCGGCCCGGTCGTCAATCCGGGGCGTTCCCGTAAATTGCCCGTGCCAGAGTTCTTTGCCGGCTCCAGCCATCCCGTCCCTTGCATACTTGAGTGTGTATATCTGGCTGCTGTTGCCGGTGGTGCCGTTGTCCAGCTCCGAGTAACCGGAAACCACGACATCCCCGGCATTGTCTACCGCCAGCACCGTCGCGTCATCGGTGCCGTTGGTGTCCCCGCCGTAAATACCCTTCCAAAGGAGGTTCAGGGTCGTGTCGAGCTTCATGGTAAGGTAGTCATAGCCGCCGGTGTTCGAGATGCTCCGCCCGGCAACGACCGGTTTGCCGTCCGGGCCCGCAGATATCCCCACTGCGGCATCCTCCATGTGATCCGGGCTGTCGAAGCTGAGAACATCACCCTGTGCGGGCGCCACGGGTGTGAGGATAGTCGTGACCGCAAAAGCCTGATTGGAAGGGTGCGATTCGTCCTCAGGGGCGATTGACACGGCAGTGACATAGTAGTCGTAACGTGTGTCGGCAACCACCCCTGTAGTGTCGGTATATGTAACTTTAGGAGCAACGGTTTCGTTATTGGGGCCGACAGTCGGGACTCCGGCCCCGCCGACCTTGACCCATTGGTTGCCCATACTATCCCACCGGTACACATTGAAACCACTCTCATTGGATGAGTTGTCCGTCCAGGAGAGATCGACAGAGGTCAATGACGTTGCCTGGGCAATGAGATCGGTCGGCCTGTTCAGCCCACCGGCCTGGTACCTGATGACATGGTAGTCATAATCGTAGCCGGTCGTGTCCGACCAGCCCGCCACCAGCACATCCCCCTCAGGAGACAGCCCGATGCCGACCGGCCTGTCGTTGCGGCTTATCGTACTGCCGTCGGAGGTGTGCCAGAGTTCGCTCCCCGTATCACCCTTGTATCTGACGGTCTGGAAATCGGTGTATCCTCCGCTCTCCGTGTATCCGGTCACATAGACATCTCCGCCATCGGCATCGACGACGATCCCGGTTGGAATGGCAATATCGCTATTCCCGGCGCCCGAGTCAAAGGTCTTCTGCCACAAAATCTCAGCATTGGTCCCGCTCAACGGATTTCGGTCGTACTTGACGGTATAGTAATTATTGTTGCCCGCAAGTGTCCAGGTGGAACCGGTGACATAGACGTTCCCCGCACCATCGAGGGTCAACGCTGCCGGCTCATCATGGAAGCCCCCATCATAGGAGGCCTCCCAGATGAGATTGCTTGTCGCGCGGTCGTACTTGGCGGCATAGATGTCACGATCAAGATTATTCGTTGTAAATCCGGTTACTACCACGTTGCCATCGGCATCGAACCGGACAAAATTCCCCTGGTCTTCGGTTGAACCCGGATTCGTTGAATCGTAACGCTTTTCCCAGCTCTGAACACCATCAGTTGTGTAGAGAATTGTCAGGAGG
The DNA here is from genome assembly GCA_009773645.1 of Geobacteraceae bacterium. Taxonomy (GTDB): domain Bacteria; phylum Desulfobacterota; class Desulfuromonadia; order Geobacterales; family Geobacteraceae; genus WSYB01. Next base: position 28,436 of record WSYB01000028.1, on the reverse strand, counting down.
TCGAAGTCCTCTCCTTCCTGCGAGAAGCCGGTGACCGCAACCCCGTTCCCGTCCGCAGCGACAGAGAGGGCTTCTTCGGTGCTTGCAACCGCTTCATTGTGGATCGACCTCCAAGCCGGAATTCCGTCCTGACCGGGATTGTCGGAGTGGGTGTACTTGAGCAGCACATAATGCTTGCCGAAGGCATTGCGGGTATACCCTGCCACGTAAACGTTGTCCTGATTGTCGACAGCGATGGACGACGGCCTGTCGTCGCCGTTGCCGTCGCCGGCATAGGTCCGTTGCCAGATGACGTCTCCGGTTTCGCCGTTATATTTGATGGTATGGATATCGATATTGGCTCCATTGGTAGAGAACCCGGTAACGATGACGTTTTTCGCCGAGTCGAGTGCCACGGCCGTAGTCCGGTCCATCCCGCCGGCCGGGTTGTAAAAGGCGCGCCAGACAACGTTGCCACCTGAATCGAACTTCACCGTCCACCAGTCATCGTCGGTATTGCCATTCAGATTGCGGAAACCGGCAACAAAAACATTTCCCTGGGAATCGGCAACAGACGCCACGGCCTCCTGTTTATGGAGCTGAGCATCGCCCTTTGACCAGATCACCGTACCACCTGCCCCTAATGCAAGCGGAGGGGCAATTATGGATACTGCCAGGACAGCCAGCAGCGCCAGCGTACGAAACAGCATGGGAAAGCGGACGCACCACCCGTCATGCATGGTCACATATCCAACCTTGTTTAGCTTATGATTCATCTGATCGCCTCCAGTTAAAGAAGAACATTGTCTCGCATCAACCCCGGTATCACCACGTGGTAACGTTGTTCCAGCCGTTGTTGTTCGGCCAGTTGTTCCTGTCCGGGTTGTCCGAAACAGTGGCATGACAGCTCGTGTTGTACTGATGATCCGGCGTATTCTTATAGATGTTGCCGATCGGATAGCCGCGGTACTGCTGTCTGTACCCATGCGCATCGATATCCTGTAAAGCAGGCTTCCAGGGTTGGCCGCCCGCCACGCGCTTGCCCCGGTGTTTACCGTCGAGACAGTTGGTGATCATGAGGCGCGGCAGGCCTGCCGTGTGGGGAGCATGGCACTTGGAACAGGTATAGGCATGTTCATTGTTCCCCCCCCATCCCTTGACAGTTCGATGGACCCGGTCAAGACCCTTCCACTGGGTCTGGGAGCCTCCGGTCAGTTTCTGCTGGGTATGGCACTGGATACAGAGCCCGGCAAAGTTTGTCACATCTTCCGTAACCCGGCCTGAAGCGCCGAAGGTGTTCCGGTCGATATTGTAGTTGACCACCGGTGACACGTACCCCGGAGCCGGAGTAGACTGTTGATAGCCTTCCGGATAGTTGTATACGCGTTGCCCCCAGCCGTTCCCTCTGGCGTTCGGGCCGAATGGATAAGGGGGAGGATCGTCTTCACGGTAGGGCGAACTGAGCCACGTCCCCTTGAGCAGCGGCACCGCATACTCCTGCTTTGCTCCCAGGGACGGGCTGACGCCGTGGGGGTCGTGACAGGGGGTGCAGAGTCCGTCGATGGTCTGCTCCGGAGTACGGGTGACTCCACCATTCGAAGCCTTCATATGCCCCCCCTGCATGGTTCGCGTCGACTTGAACCCGGTGGAGCGGAGCATGACCGCGGTATCGTTTGCCTGGCCGAAGCGGGTGGAATCCCGATAACCCAGAATCGGCTTTTCCGCGTCAAAGGTGGAATCGTAGCCCCACGGAGTAACTCCCGAATTCTGGTTCAAATGGCAGTCGAAACACTGGCCGGCGCCGGCGCTGTAGGGGTTGATATCGCCGGGATTCGGATTGGGCGCCGCCTTGTAGCTCATGAGGTAGCCCCCTTTGCCCTGCTGGGTCTCCTTCAGGTTCCCGCCGTTCCTGGTGCCGTTGAAAGTGATATAGCTGGATGTGGTCCCGACCACCTGAGAGCCGTGGGAGCTATGGCAGTCGAAACACTGCACGTTCCGGGCGCCCCCGCGGGTATTGGGAATGGTGCCGTTGAGACCGCTGTAACTGTTGAAGCCGCCGGCGTTGTTGACCGCGTTGCCGTGGGCCGAGAACGCCTTGACGACCTTGTCCTTCCTGGTAACGTTCTGATTCGACGATGAGTTGTATTTGCCCCACCGAGTCGTGCCGGTCTGGGAATAACGGGCGGCAATGCTCTGGGCGTCCCAGGCATACTGGCGCGGTGTCCGGCAATCCCCTTCGAAAATGGCATTATTGTCATTGTTCTGGTCGCTGTGGCAGGAGATGCAGTGGTTGTTGATCTTGCCCGCCTCGGTCCGCGCCGCTGCATTGTCCGCCGACATCGATGAAGCAAGGAACGTGGTTGCCGTAGAATAGAGTTTGTAGTTCGTCGGCCGCACGCCAACGGTCTGGCTGGCGCCTGGCTGCCAGAGCACAAGGTCGACCGGATCGTTCTTTACGGAGGTGTAGGTTCTGTAGTTGTACCCCGTGTGATAGGTGAGATCGATCAACCCATGGCTGGTAGACTCCCAGTGACACTGGTAGCAGTCGGTGTTCTTGATCTCGCCGCTTGGTCTCTGAACATGGTGCGAGACCCCCTTCATCTGTCCAACGATATCCATGCGCTTGCCGATGGCGCCGGCATGGCACTTGGTGCAGTCGCGGGGGAGTCCAAAGCCCGAATGGCGCGGGACCGGCTTGTTCATGTGGCATGAGTTGCAGCTTTGACCGCTTGCATGACTGTCACTGAAGCGGTGTTCATGGCAGGTGGTGCAGACCCGTCCCAGGTTGTGTCCGTCACCTCTTTCAAGGGTGAAATGATCGCTCTCCTTTGAATGGCATACATTGCAGATACCATTGAAGGGAGCATCCTTTTTGGCATAGTCGTTGCCGGTCAATTTCTGGGTAAAGACCACGTCGGACCGGCTCTGTGGAATGCCGAATGTACCGTCAGTGCTGGTTGCCACTTTCTTCTGGATCATATAGATATTGCTGTCACCGTGGGGATCGTGGCAATCCCAACAGAACTTGCCCCCTCGCCAACTTCCCTTCGGCTTATTGGTGACAGGATCGATCTCCCACCCCCCGCTCGCCTCGAACTGGCGGTAGTGTTTGTAGCCGAAGTGGCCGGAGGTGGCCCGCGCTTTCTTGGGCTTGATAAACGAGTAGTTGTCAAATCCCGGCGGGCGGAACCCGATGGAATACTTGTAGGGATTTCCCGACGTGTGGCAGCTCGTGCACTTGCCGTTGCTGTCATCGTCGTGGCATTGGAGACAGACCCCCATCATCATGTACTGGTTCTTGACGTCATCCTTCTCCGCACTTGTCCAAAACCTGGTGTTCCCCGACTTGTGGATCGAGGCATCGCTGGTGTGGCAACTTTCCACGCAGCCCTGCGTTGTCCCTGCGAAAGGCCCGTGATCGATGCTGAACCTGGCGCTGGTGATATTTGCCAGCAGAGGCGCCTCGGATCCTTCCGAATCATGGCAGCCGCGACACTCCAGGTCATTTCCTTCCATATGACAGTAGACGCATTCCTTGTCGAAACGTTTGCCGAACTGCGGGTGCTGCCGGAGCCTGAAGAAGTTTTTCTGGTCGTTGTGCACCACATTGTTGTCGTGGCAATACCAGCAGGCGTTGCCGGAAAACCTGGCCGGGGGATTACCCGACACCGGGTAGGGACCGTCTTTGTCTCGCCGGCCGTGGCCGGCGCTGTACCATTCGGTAGAGTTGATCTTCGCTGTGGAGCCGGTCTCGTGGTATCCGAAGGTATCGACGTCCCCTCCCGCTGTTCCGTGGCAGTTGAGACAGGTGACGGAACTGTTGACCGAACCGCCCCAAACCGGATCAGTCCCCCCTGTATGGCATGCGGTGTTCGAGCAGCTCTTTTTTAAGGGGTCGTAGGTGCCGCCTTCCTTGAAGACGACCTCCTTCTTTTTATTTACATGATAGGCCGGATTTATATGGGCATACTCGCTCATCTTGCCGGAAAGGGTCTGGTGGCAGCCGTTGCAGGCCCCTGCCGTGATGGTGGCGGCGTGGCAACGGTCGCAGGAAAAGTCCGTCTCTGTGTGCCGCGGGTGGGAATTGGCCCTGTCGGTACCGGCTCCCTCGTTGCGGAACATCGGGATCGCCGCCCTCCACTTGACGCCTGTCGGCCATGCGTACGACGTGACATTGCCGAATTCCTTCGGCAGCGTCCAGGTTTTCCCGGTTCCATCGGTCCTTCCATCGTGACAGCCTGCATTATTGCAGGTGCCGGTCGGATGCCCGTGGCAGGAGTTGCAGTCGGTCTTCCCCTCGGTCCACGAGAATGGCTTCACGTAAGGCGGGTTGACCGTGCCGTCACTGTGGCAGTAAACGTTGTAACAGGTTTTGGTCGAAGAGCTGTAGGAAGCCTGGACGGAACTGAACTCGATGTTCCAGAACGGGTCCATGACCACGTCCTTCTTCACGTTCACATGCTTGGCAATATTCAGTTGGCCGTCAACAGGCGGAGTCCCCGGGCCGGTTGGCTGGGGAAGGACCGTGGCGTTATGGCAGAAAGTGCAGGGGTATCTCCTTATCCACTTGGGTCCCACCAACCGCTCGTGACCGTTGGAAGTCATGGTGAGGGAAGGCGCACAGGCTCCCTTTGCCGAACTCCATACGCCTTGAATGTCAGAACAATTGGCATATGTGCTGTCGGCAGTCCTGCCGCGGTGACAGGAATAACATGTGGTGAAAGCAGTGTCGGACCATCGCACGCTTACCGTCCCTCCCTTGCCGTCGCTGTGGCAATAGAGGTTGGTGCAGATGCCGTTGAGGGGTGGGTTCTGACTGGGGAGGTATTTGGGATAGCTGACATCGCCGGAATATGTGCCGCCGCTGTTGGGGAAGGTCGTAAACTGGACATTGAGCGGCCGTTTACCCGCGCCCAACGGGTGGGCCAACGGATTTGTCTCTTTGGTATGGTCAGGATGGCATTTGCCGCAACTGCTGGTATAGCTGCCGAAATACAAGCCATGTTTTTTGCCGTGCGCGCCGTTTGCCGGCGGGGAGTTATGACAGGTCGTGCAGTCGGTGCGCGCAATGGTTGGACCACCCCAGGACGGTGTCGGTTTTTCGAAGTGGCAGTTGACATTTGAACAGGTCCCGCCAAGGGGAACGCCGGTCTGGTTGAAAAACACTCCCTTGCTGTATGTGGCCTTAGCAGGAGATGGGGAGGAATTTATATTGAATGATATATCGACCCTTCTGTTCATATGGGAGGTGCCATACCCGTCGCTCCCCCGATGGCAGGCGGCGCAGGGGGCGGAACTCCCGGTCACGGTCGTCGGCATATGGGTCCGATGGTTCCCCTTGAATCCGCCGGTCTGATCATTTCTGATCCCGCTCGGGTCATCTACAGGTCGATAATCCGCCGTGGTCCCGTGGCACTGGTAACATTCGATTGCACCTGCCGTCCCTTCCAGTGCACATGTAACTACCGCGAAAATCATCCATATAACAATCAACCACCGCCGGCCCTCAAGTCTGTTCAAGCCGCACCCCCTGTAGCACTAGTATCAAACGGAAAAATGCCCTTCGGGCAATTTGCTGTCCTCATGTTGAGACTCATGGATTGAGAATATAAGCGTGATTTATTAGCCGACCACCCTATGCGGAATTCAACGGTCTCTTATGATGGATATTTTGACGTATCACCATGTCAAATAACCGAAGGCCGGATTCAAGAAGACCCTATTACGCTTTGATATTGTTAGCCTTAATTATTATAATTAAAATTCAACAAATAAAATCAGGCTAATAATACAAAATTTATGCCCAAAAATTAATATATCCACATATCGGTAAATTAAATATAATAAATTTATTAATGATTGTATTAATGAATCGGCGGCAAATTTAGAAACTTGAATATCCAATACTGATGCTCTCGCAAATTCTCAAAAATAGTCCCCTCCCCCCTGCGGGGGAGGGTCAGGGTGGGGGGGAATTGCCACTATTTCAGCAAGTTGCAGCTTCACCCACCCCTTGCCCCCTCCCGTTAAGGGAGGGGGAAAAGGCTTTTTGCGAATGCATCAATACTTATTGTTTCATAATTATGAACGATCAGCTCTCCCACCAGACGCCGTCCGAGGGATTTCAACGGTTGTATTTACCATGATGATTTAGTATTATTAACTGCATTTTATTGAAGTTGATCTCCTGAATTCCTGAATTCTTGAAACAGCGGAAAGGCGGCGAAATATGGGCCGTCCAGGCGGATTTGCAGTAGATTTCTTTTAGTCCGACAGCCTCCTAGAGGCAATAAAAAGCCGGAAAAGGAACCCGAGTATGACAAACAACCCGTTTACCCTGGCAGGAAACATCGGCAACACCACACTCATCGAACTGACGGCCATAAATCCCAAACCGCGGGTCAGGATTCTCGCCAAGCTGGAAGGGAACAATCCAGGGGGGTCCATAAAGGACCGTCCAGCCCTTTATATGCTGACAAGGGCTGAAGAGTCCGGAGAACTCACCAGGGATAAAATAATTCTTGAGCCGACATCCGGCAATACGGGGATCGCCCTTGCCATGCTCGGGGCGGCAAAAGGGTACTGGGTAAAGCTCGTTATGCCCGCATGCGTCAGCCTGGAACGGCGCAGCGTTCTGGAAGCCTTCGGCGCCGAAGTGGTCCTCTCTCCGGCGGAAGAGGCCACGGACGGGGCAATCAGGCTTGCCCGCCGGATACTGGCGGAAAGTCCGGACAGATATTACATGCCGAATCAGTATGGCAACCCCAACAATGTCCTGGCACACTATGAGACGACCGGTCCGGAGATTTTCCGTCAGACCGGCGGCCAGATCGATGTTTTTGTGGCCGGAATGGGGACGGGGGGAACCCTTATGGGAGCGGGGAAATTCCTCAGGGAACAGAAACCCGACGTGAAAATCATCGGCGTTGAACCACGGCTGGGACACAAGATCCAGGGGCTGAAGAATATGAAGGAGGCGATTGTCCCTGAAATTTACCGGGAGGAGGCGCTGGATGAAAAAATAACCGTAGAAGACGAATCGGCCTTTGCGACTGCCAGAGAACTGGCCATAAGGGAAGGGCTTTTTGTAGGCATGTCCAGCGGAGCTGCCGTGGCCGGGGCGCTGCAGATAGCGAAGAACATGGATTTCGGCACCATTGTGACCGTTTTACCGGACAGGGGGGACCGTTATCTGAGCACGGCCCTCTTCCGGTCGGTCTGCGCCTGCTGCCCGCCGTAAGGAATCCCCAGCCACCACTGATCCGCCGGAAAGACAAAACTGAAGCACCCGACACAAAAAAGCCGCATCCAACGATGCGGCTTTTTTAGCGAGAACCGGAGAAGAATTACTTCGCTGCAGGAGCAGCGACAGGAGCTTCTTCTTTCTTTTCAGCTTTCTTAGCCTTCTTAACCTTCTTGGCTTTCTTGGCAGGCGCCTTTTCTGCCTTCGTAATAGGCGGATGACCGGCGGGAAGAGCAGCGGGAGCGGCTTCTTTGGCAGGCTCTGCGGCAAAAACTGCGCCGGCAAAAGCTACGGCTACCAGGGCGACTGCGATTGAGGAAAGGACTTTTTTCATGGGGATACCTCTCTTTCTAAAGGTGAATTTATGACGATTTATGAGCAGATACCGTGCCATTTATTCAAGAACTTCGTAAGAGCCTGATGTTACTAAATTGTCACCGCAGGGACCGTTACTCTTTACCCCCAGGTTGCCCGCAAATCCTCAAACCTTCACCTCATTTGCGGCATGACGTAGATTCCGGACCAGATAATTCCTTTAAAGTTTTCACACCGTTTTGCCGAGTTAATAAACACTCCTTCCATCAAACCACGCCACCCAGAAATTAAGGACCGGTTTATGCAGAACATTCCCATTGCCCTGGCCGAGCCGGGCATGGCATTGGCCAGAGAAGTCAAGCAGGCGGACAACTCCAATGCCCCTCCGATTTGCGGGAGAGGAGTCATCCTCACCGAACCTTTACTTGAGCGACTGAAGAATATGGGAATTCAAACGGTGACGGTTGAAGGGCATCCGGTTTGGGTGGAGGGGGAGAAATCGCTGGAAGAGCTTCTGTCGAATCTGGACCGGAGGTTCAAAAAAGTCGAGGGGAACCTTTTGATGGATAAACTGAAAGATATATACCGGACATCCATCGTCATATCCATGGGAAAGCATGAATGACAGATAAACGATCTGCAATCAAAGATATCACAAAGGATACCAGGACCCTGCCGACTCTGCCGGGGATCATCACGAAGCTGAACTCCATGTCGGTAAACAGGAAGGTATCCGTCCAGGAGATGGCGAGGGTGGTATCCTCCGATCAAGTCCTTTCGGCCAGGGTTCTGCGGCTGGTCAATTCTCCATCCTACGGCTTTTATCGTGTGTCAACCATCTCGAACGCCATGATCCTGCTCGGCGTTGATGTGGTTAAAAGCCTGACGCTCAGTTCGTCCATATTCGAGATAATGGAAAAGACCGTTGTCGGACTCTGGGAACATTCTCTCGGCACGGGCATAGCCGCCAATATTATTGCCCGGCGCCTGTGCCTGCCCGATTGTGAAGAAATTTCGACTGCCGCTCTGCTGCACGACATAGGCAAAGTTATCATAAAAATCAAGTGTGAAGATGACTACGGACAACTCATGGAGGTAATGGAAAAGAAGGATATCTCCATGCTGGATGCGGAACGGGAGCTGCTGGATACCGACCATACCGAGGTAGGCGCATGGCTGACCAAATCCTGGTTCCTGCCGGATAAACTGATCGAGCCGATTGCCTGTCATCACGACGTGGAGAGAGCCGTCAATCATCAGATAAAGACCGCCGTGGTGCATCTCGCCGACGTCCTGATCAAGGCCAGCGGTTTTGGCTTTAGCGGCGACGACTCTGTCCCCCCTATCAACCCCATCGCCTGGCAAAAGCTCGGTATTAACGATTCGTTATTGACGGAAATAGTCGCAGAGCTTGAGGACAAACTGATAGAGGCCAAAAACTTCAGTTTGGAGATACAGGCAACCGATGCCCCCCACTCATAGAATCGCATTAATCGCCCGTGAGCAGAGCCTGGCAGGCCATCTGGAGATTCGCCTGCAGAGCAAGGGTTACCAAGTCATGACCCTGTCCAACCTGTCCAACGTCATGGGACTCATCTACTCCGACCCCCCTGATATAATCATCATCGATCTCTCGACCCAAGATCCCGGCATCCGCACGGTTTTAACGGAGTTGAAGGAAGACAGCTATTTCAGCGCAATCCCCGCAATTGGGCTGCTCAATGAATCCATGGCGACATCCTTTGACTGGAAGCGCATCCCCCTGGATGATTTCATTTCCCTGCCGATCAGCTATCCGGAGCTCTTTAGCCGCATCTCCCTCTCCCTTCAGAGATTTCAGCGGGTTTTCGACAATAACCCCCTTACCCGGCTGCCGGGAAACACGTCGGTTCAGCAGGCCATCGAAAAGGTTCTGGGAACGCCCATGGCCGTCTGCTACGTCGATATAAACAATTTCAAACCATACAACGATGTTTACGGATTTTCCCATGGGGACGAAGTCCTACGCATGCTTGCCAGAATCATGTTCAATGCGATCAAGGAATCGGGAGGGGGATTTACCGGACATATCGGCGGTGACGACTTTGTCTTCATCGTGCCGATAGACCGAGCGGAATCCGTATGCACTACCATCATAAACAACTTCTCCGCCATCGTTGCGGACCTGTTTGGAGACCAGGAAAAATCGAGCGGTTACTACATGAGCAAAAATCGAAAGGGGCGGAAGGAAAAATTTCCCCTGTTAAGCATTTCCATCGCGATTGTGCCTACCAATACACCCAAGATCCGGCATTACGGAAAGGTTGCGGAGGTGGCTGCCGAACTGAAAAAAATTGCAAAAAAGTCCATTGATAGCTGTTATGTTATTGACAAACTAAAAGGGTAACGGTAGTAATAGGTGATGATGGAGCTTTCCCGGCTTACAGTAAACGACGATTAGAAACAGATGTTGAGCAGCAGGGAAAAGGGAGGTGCAAATCAGTGGAAAACAGAAAGTTTGAACGGGTTGGGTTTCACACGGAAGCCGTTATAAAGTACGGAGAATTGTCTTTTAATGGGGAAGTGGAGAATCTTAGTCTTAAAGGCCTGTTTGTCAAGACCGATAGAAAAATCGAGATAGATGAGCCGGTCGAGATAACCGTTTTTTTCCATGGGACCGACGCCCAGCTGTCATTCAGCCTCCAGGCAAAGGTGGTGAGGGTGACGGAAAACGGTATAGGCTTCAACTTTCAGAAGATCGACATCGATTCCTTGCTCCTGTCAAAGGGTGATAACGTTTCCAGCGGCGAAAACCCTGAACAGGTTACGAGTAAGTTTTGCGATGCGATTAAGCAAGGAGCCATTTCCGGCTGACAGCCGGCCGGAAGGCGTGGCCTATTTCCCCGCCAGACCCTTCAGCCGCGGCATATCCATGATTACGACCCGGCTCCCCTCCACTTCCAAAACACCCTCTTCCTTCATTTTCCTGAAGGCGCGTGATAATGTCTCGCCCACCGTGCCGAGGCGTGAGGCAAGCTCCCCCTTCTTCATGTCCAGTTCCAGGTAGGTCTTCCCCTGATACGTGGTGGATTTTTTTGCGGCAAGATCGAGCAGGTAGGCGGCCAGACGGGCCGGTACCTCGGCAAAGGAGAGTTCCTCAATCTGGCGGGCAAAGCGGCGCAGGAGCAGAGACAGGGAGATGATGAGATTAAGGGAGAACCGTGGATTTCTCTCCAAGAGCCCCATGAACGCCTCTCTGGGGAAAAAAAGCACCTCTCCCTTTTCCAGCGCCCTTGCTTCAGCGGGATATTTGCCGTCACCGAAAAAAGCCGCTTCGGCAAAGGTTTCAGAGGGACGCACGAAGTGGAGCACCTTTTCCTTCCCATCAGGTGAAACCTTGCAAAGCTTGACGGAGCCTTCCGCCAGCAGGTAAAAGCCGGCAGCGGCTTCCCCCTCGGCAAAGAGCGACTCCCCTCTTACAAAGGTCCGTCTAGCGGCTATTGCCGCCACTTCAGCCAGATGCTCCTCTTCCAGCCCGGAAAAGAGCATCGATTTCTTCAGTATCTGCAGGTTCTCCATTTACCTTCCTTTTACACATTTATTTACCTTCTGCCTTATGTATTTGCCTGACCGCCATGTTACGGTAAACTATCTAAACGGGAGGCAACGACATGTCCAATAACCACGACTTAGTTATCCTGGGTTCCGGCTCCACCGCCTTCGCAGCGGCACTCAGGGCCCAGTCCCAGGGCGCGAAAGTGCTGATGATCGAAAAGAGCGTCCTGGGGGGAACCTGTGTGAACTGGGGATGTATCCCAAGCAAGACGCTGATCCATTCCGCTCTATTCTATCAGGAGGCGCGGCTGGGAGCAAGGGTTGGACTCGGTATTTCCGAGAGCGGCATCGACCTTGACAGGCTCATGGCCCATAAAGACATGGTGGTTCATTATCTGCGGAAGACCAAATATCTGGACATTCTGCAGAACGTGCCGGGACTCACGCTTGTCAGGGGAACCGCCCGCTTCATTGACCCGCAGACGGTGGAAGTCGGCGAACAGAAGATACGGGGGGATAAATTTCTCATCGCCACCGGCGGTGATCCCCGTATCATAGAATTCCCCGGCCTGCATGGGGTTGATTACCTCACCAGCCGCAGCGCCCTCCTGTTAAAGAAGTTCCCCGCGTCGCTTACGATCATCGGCGGGGGGGTGATTGCACTGGAACTGGGACAGATGTTCCAGCGGCTGGGGACCAGGGTAACCGTGCTGGAGCACGGACCGAGGATACTTCCCGACATAGAGGAAGAACCGGCCTTGGCGGTTCAGCAGGCGCTCATCGGTGAAGGGATGGAAATAGTGCCGAACGTTTCAATCTGCTCGCTCGCCAAAGACGTGGACCGGACCGTGGTAGAAACCGAAATGGAAGGTCTCAGAAAAAAATTTGCCGCTGAACGGCTTCTCCTGGCGGTGGGGACGGCGCCGTCAACCGACGGCATCGGTCTGGATAAGGCCGGAGTGGAGATCGACTCCAAGGGGTTCATCCGGGTGGATGAACAGATGCGCACAACGGCTCCCGGCATATGGGCTGCGGGGGACGTGATCGGCGGCATGATGATCGCCACGGTAGGAGCCAGGGAAGGGATAGTCGCGGTGGACAACATGCTCAATCCGGGATGCGGCTGCGCAATGGATTACCTTTCGGCGCCGATGGCCATATTTACCGACCCGGAAGTCGCCATGGCAGGTCACACCGAGGAGTCGGCGAGAAAGGCGGGTTTTGAGGTGGTAACCAGTATCCTGCCGGTGTCCGCCATACCCAAGGCACACGTTACGGGGCTCACCTGCGGCGTCATCAAGATGGTGGCCGATGTAGCGACGAATCGACTTCTCGGCGTCCACTTGACCTGCCATGGGGGGGCGGAGATGATCAATGAAGCGGCGCTGGCTATCCGTTTCAGGCTGACGGTGCAGGATCTGGCAAACACCCTGCATGTTTACCCGTCAATGGCTGAAGGCTTGAGGCTCTGCGCGCAGGGGTTCAGCAGGGATGTGAGCAAGCTCTCCTGCTGTGCCGAATGACGGTGAAGCCCCATCATACCACCTCCGGATGACGAACCCCTTCTTCCCCAAAGACGCGGAGTCCCGGTAATCGTTCAGCGGCACCGCCTCATCCCCAGATTCTTCGGGGGCCCGTGTCGATATGGACAAAGGCGGAGTAGCTCCCCACCCCGCCTGCGGCAAAGGACCTGGCAAGACGGGACAGGTCGTGATTGGCGACCCCGTGGATGGTGAAGTCAATGGCCCTCGCCTTCAAGTGATAGCTCCCCTTTGCGACCCGGTGCCCTTCGCTGCGCAAAAGGCCGTTGTAGGAAGGGGAGCGGTAACCGGAGACGATCCTGATCTGCTTGTCTCTGCCGATGCGGTCCTTGATGTCGCAGAGGAGGTCCAGGAGCCGGACATCCACGGGTTTGACCTCATTGGTGTAATGGCACCGGAGGATATAATTCAGCCGGTCGACGGCCTCCTGGTCATAGGCGCCGTTCGCGTAATACCTGGCCTCAAGGGTTTCTCCGGTGTGGGTATTGAGCATGCTGAGTACTCTTTCCTCATTCTCCGCCGCCAGCACGTCGCTGAGCGGGTAAAGGAGCGTGCACGCCAGGGCGCCTTTCAGAAAATTCCTCCTGCTGAGCATAAAATAACACCCTCCTTGAACGAATTAATAAAGTCCCAATTTGCAGGCAGCAGAAGAGCGGGAGGGCCGTTGTGCGACGCACGCATTTTGTAGAGGCGCATTGTTAGGAGAAGGAGTCGACCCGGGTATCAGAACGGAAGCAAATTGGGAACAAAGTATTGTAGGGGTGGGATTATAACCGCTAACATTTCATACCGCCAGCATTTTTTCTTTAAAAGCCCGACAGTCATGGGTTTGGAGAGATATGGAGGGGAAATTATCAACTATTTCAGAAGCCACTGATGAACAAATGCCCCCGTCAACCACACCCCGAACCCCGCGCACAGGGCCAGCGACAGGGGAAGCTCTCTGCGGAAACAGAGATAGGTGACGCTGAAAAAGAGGATGGTCGGAATGATCCCCCACAGCACCCCCCTGGTGTAATCGGTCATCAGCCGGTAGTTGCCGGGGTTGTCCGTATGGAGCCAGATAAGGACGAGGAGGGAGGTGAGCGGCATGGTGGCGATCAGCCCCCCCATGGTGGGGAACCGTCTGCCGATCTGCGCGCAGAAGATGATGATGACGTTGGTGATAATCAGCTTGGTGAAAAACTGCATTGCGTTCCCTTATCCGGTGACCTTCTCCACGATCCGCGCCTGGTATTCGGGAAAGTCATCCAGATTGAACGGCCGTTTGCGCAGCATGTTGAGCTTCAGAAGCTTAAAATTCAGCTCCTTCAGCTTTTGCCGTTTTTCCCGGTCTTCTTCGATGGTGCCAACGAGGTCCCGCAGGTTGACGATCTCCTTCCTCAGTTCCACTTCCGGCGGGACACACCCCGCGTTCTTCAGGACCTTGTAGGCCATCCGCAGCTCTTCCGGCACTCCGGACAGGTCCTCCTCCTTCAGCGGCAGGCCTTTGCCGGCGAGATTGTCGAATTCCCCCCTGTCCATCGCCTCCCGGATCCGCTGCTCCGCAATGCTCTCGAATATCTTCATTCATTTTTTTCCTTTTACGCAATAAATTCAGGGGGCAACGCCGCTGAAGGCTCTCCGTAAGGGGAGCAGCCGCGCCCTCCGCCGGTCGTGCAAAAGCGGCAGCGCCTTCTTTATCCCCTGGGGCTCATTCCCGTTGCCGTGCACCAGGACAAAACTCCCGTCCCTGGGGACCTCCCCCTTGGCGAGCCAGGCGTCGCTGCCGATCGGGATCAGCGACAGCTCCCGCAGCTTGCCAAGTAGTCGTCCATCGGCAACCAGTCCGGGAAAGCGAAAAAATGGGGAAGGAATAAAGCCGTTTTCCAGAAGGAGGGCTTCCGTCTCCAACACCTCCCGCTCGAAATCCACGCCGGAAGTGAGGAGGAAGTTCCGTTTCAGAGGGACACCCGGCTCATAGGGATGGCCGTAGGAATGGTTCACCCAGGTGACCGCCAGCTTCCCGTCTGTGATCTCCCTGGCGAGCCAGGCCAGCTCGCCTTTGTGTTCTTTCATCCATACCCCGGTCACGGCGATGGCCACCGGCACAGCCCCTCCCTTGTGCTGCGGCAGTCTCGCCGCCGTTTCAAACAATTCCCGCTCGAAGGCCCTTTTTGACGGGCACATGTCCACAGTCAGGAACAGGCCGTCAACCGGATGGTCGGCACGGCCCGCCCCGTGGTTTTGCAGCCGGAAAGGTGGAGAGGTGTAACGCGTCATTGCCCGGACAAAAGGGGTGTCCTGCACGGCCGCAGAGGTGACATTGCCGGCAAGGTTTATGGCAGAGGCCTTGACTGTAGAGGTTTCCAGGGTGACGGGATTGACCAGGAGGAGACAGGAAACGGAATCGTTTTCATACCGGCGGATTGCGATCTGCAAAGTCCCGGCGGCGTCGTAACCGGGCTTGAATATGGGGCGGTAACCGCTTATTTTCCCGGCTTCATGCGTGAAAGAATCGGAAACTGCAAGGGGTGTGAAAAAAAGGGGAAGAAACGGGATGGAAAAGGTAATTAGTTCTATAAATGCGGGTACGATTCTCTTAACCCACCCTGCTCGTCGCTCTGTTTCTCTGTGTCCTCTGTGGCAAAAGGTTTTCGTCATGATTTTCTAAGCGAGCACCGACTGGAGCGCCGCGTCGATCTTTTCCACATCCACTCGGGTATTGAAACAGGGACCGAAGGGGCGGTCATTGAGAATCCCGATGACCGGCAGGGGATAGCAGTCCTTGATGCCGGAGGTGAGGTCCCGCTCGCAAGCCACAGCGACCACCAGCTTGGGTCTTTTCTCGATGATCACCTTCCTCGCCAGGGTCCCCCCGGTAGCAACCGAGATGTCGATCCGGTACTTCCCGGCCAGTTCGGCCAGCCCCTTGATATCGCACCTGCCGCAGCGGATGCACTTGCTGATGTCGCCGGTCACCTTGATTTCACAGTCAAAGAGCTGGAGACAGTGGGGCAAAAGGATGAGAACCCGATCAGGCTTTACCAGGAGCCGCTGTGAAGACACAAGGCTGTTGTTCATGGCGATGAACGACTGGCGGATGGTATCCTTGGATATCCCGAGCACCCTCCCCATGGATTCGATGACCGGCAGCAGGAACTTGATCACCACTCCCCTCATGAAGCGGGTGAAGAGGATGTCCTTCCCCAGTGCCGTGGTAAGGACCAGGAGCAGGGTACCGAACAGGGCAACCCCCGACAGCACGGCGAATAACAGCCCGGCAATTCGCGGCAGGTCCGGATGGATATTGGAAAGCCCCTTGGTGGGGATCCACCAGAGGAGGTAGATGACCCCGACGATGAGGAGGCAGGTAACCCCCATCAGCGCCACAAAGAGGCGTTTGCGCGGCGGGACGTTTGACGGATGGTTGTCAGTCACGGGAGACACCATTCATATCCAGGACGGTACCCGGCTCGATTTTATATCCGGCAAGGAATTCCGGGGCGTTGAGCCGCTTTCTCCCTTCAAGTTGCAGCTCTTCGATGGAGAGACTGCCGCCTTCACAGGCGACTTCCAGTCCCGACCGGTCGGCTTTCAACACCGTCCCCGGAACGCCAAAACCTGCGGCGACCCTCACCCGGCAAATCTTCAGGGTTTTCCCGTCCAGAAAGGTAAAGGCGCCGGGCCAGGGGTTCATTCCCCGCACCAGGTTTTTGATGGCCTGCGGCTGATTATGCCACTCTATCAGGCCGTCCGCCTTCTTCAGCATCGGGGCATACGAAGACAGGGCATCGTCCTGCTTCTCAGGTTTGAGGTCCCCGGCAACGAGAAGGTCCAGAGTCTCGCCCAAGGCCTCGGCGCCCAGGAACATCAACCGGTCGTGCAGCGACTGGGTATCCTCCTCCGGGTCGATAGAGGTCGATTTTTTCACCAGCATGTCGCCGGTATCGAGTCCCACATCCATCAGCATGGTGGTGACGCCGGTTTCGGTTTCTCCGTTGATGATAGACCAGTTGAGCGGCGCTGCCCCGCGATAACGGGGGAGAAGCGAGGCGTGGACATTGATGCAGCCGTGACGGGGGATATCCAGAAGGCCCTTCGGCAGGATCTGACCGAAGGCGACCACCACGATCAGATCGGGAGAAAGTTCCCTGATGGTTTCGACAAATTCCGGAGCCCGCACCTTTAAGGGTTGCAGGACCGGAATGCCGTGCCGTTCCGCAAGGACCTTAACCGGTGGCGGGACGAGTTTCTGCCCCCTTCCCTTCGGCCGGTCGGGCTGGGTTACGACCGCAAGCAGCTTCTCACCGCGGTCGATCAGCTTTTGCAGGGTGGGACAGGCAAACTCCGGCGTCCCCATGAACACCACGCGGAGGCCGGCCATCATCCCTTCTCCTGCCGCTCTTCTTGCATGCGGCGGTATTTTTTCCTGAAGATCTCCCGCTTCAGCGGAGAGATGTGATCCACGAACAGGATGCCGTCCAGGTGATCGATCTCGTGCTGAAAGGCGATGGCCAGCAGCCCTTCCGCCCTGCAGGTGATCTCTTCCCCCTCCAGGTTGAGTGCCTTGACCACCACATTGGCGTGTCTGCGGACATTGGCGGCGTACTTGGGAACGGACAGGCACCCCTCTTCCTCGTACGATTCACCGTCGGCGTGGATGATGACCGGGTTGATGGCGACGATCAACTCCGGCGTCTCATCCTTGGCCGACACATCTATAACGATAACCCGCTGGAGTATCCCGACCTGCGGCGCAGCCAGACCGACTCCCGGCGCGGCGTACATGGTCTCCGCCATGTCCCGGACAAGTTCCCTGGTTTTTTCATTAATAACCGTCACCGGAGCCGATTTCTTTTTCAGCGCCGGATCGGGGTAGGTGAGTATTTCTCTTATCATAGCCGTCCTTCAATGGTTTACGTGTCTATGTACTATATAAATTTGGGCAAAAAAATGCAAATTATTCCTTCTTTTGGAGGCAACGCCGACCACTGTCATCCAGCCGAGCATTGCCGAGAGCCCGTTTGCCGCCGGTAAATTTCACCTTGACATTTTTTCCCGGATATTATACCTACCGTTAGGTAAGCAACA
Source organism: Geobacteraceae bacterium (assembly GCA_009773645.1). Taxonomy (GTDB): domain Bacteria; phylum Desulfobacterota; class Desulfuromonadia; order Geobacterales; family Geobacteraceae; genus WSYB01. The sequence goes on along the minus strand of WSYB01000028.1, from coordinate 10,751 downwards.
GAAAGGTACATCGTGGAGGCCACATGGGCATGACGGGAAAAGTGGGGCAGGTGGATGCGGCCGTTCGTGAGAGGCTGCTGACGGCGGCCCTGGAACTTTTCAACACAAAGGGATACGCCTCTACGTCGGTCCGGGAGATCGTGGCCGCAGCCGGAGTGACAAAGCCGGTCCTCTACTACTACTTCGGCAGCAAGGAAGGGATTTACCTGGAGCTGATGAAAGGGTGCCATGCCACCTTCGAGGAGGTAGTATCCCGGCTGGCAACCTTCCAGGGAAAGAGCAGTGAGCGGGTAATCCAATTCTGCGAGGGTATTTTCGACGGCGTGGTGGCAAACCTCCCTGTGGTGCGCCTTATCTACGCCATTTACTATGGCCCGCCTCAAGGGGCGCCCCATTTCGACTTTGATCAGTATTTCGAGCGGATGGTCGAGATTGTCGGAGCCATCGTGGAGGAAGGGACCGCAAAAGGGGAACTCAGGCAGGCAGACGTCAAGGTGGTCACTTGGGCGTTTATCGGCACATTGAACACGGCCATGGAGGAGCAGCTCTGCCACAAAGAGCCGCGCATCAGCCGGGAGACCATGGTCCGGATACTCAATCTGATTGTTCAGGGGATTGCCGCTGCTTAGGGGACTCATGGGAAACGGGGCATTTCTCAGCCCTGCAACCCCGATATTACCTCTTGCAGCAGATACGCTTTTCAGGAGAACGCTTATGAAACCATGGATTCTTGCAATCGTCGCACTCATGCTCCTTATCGCCATCAACGGCTGCACCGGCAACGGCGAAGCAACCAACCAGCCGGCCAAGGGCGCCGCCAAGCCGCCGGTAGCCGTAGAGGTGCAGGCAATAACGGCCTCCGACCTGGCCGAAGGGGTGGAGGTGACCGGCAGCCTGGAGCCCAAGTTCTGGGCCGACGTGAAGACCCAGATCCCCGGCCTGGTGAAACAGGTCTTTGTCACGGAATGGGTGCGGGTGCAGCGAGGGCAGCCCCTCGCCCGTATCGACGTGGCCGAAACCGAGGCCATGGTCAAGCGGGCTGAGGCGGGCATCGAAGCGGCCAAGGCAAACCTGGCACAGATGCAGGTGACATCCAACCGCGCCGAACGTGAGCTGTCGCGTATCCTCAAACTGAAAGAGGCAGGTCTCGCCACCCAGCAAAGCGTGGACGATGCGAAGACCGAGGTTGCAGCCGCCGGCGCCCGGATCCAGGCGGCCCTGGCCCAGATACGGGTAGCCGAAGAAGAATTCCGGCAGGCGAAAGCGCGCCTCGCCAAGGGGCACGTCACCTCCCCCATCGATGGGGTGGTGGCTCTGCGCGACGTGAACGTGGGGGATCTGGCGAGCGATGCGGCAGCCGGCAAGCCGATCTTCAGGATCGTCGACAACCGTCTCTTGAACCTCACGGTTACCGTCCCCTCAGCAGAGTCCGCAAGGGTAAAGGTCGGCCAGCCACTGGAATTCACGGTCGATTCCCTCCCCGGCAAAACCTTTACCGGGAGGGTAATGTACCTCAATCCCGAACTCACCTCCACAGACCGGTCTCTCAAAGTGATAGCCGAGGTGAAGAACATTCCCGAAACCCTCAAGGGGGGACTGTTCGCCAAGGGAAGGATTGTCGTCGGCAAACGAACCGGCGTCCTCCAGCTCTCGCGGCAGGCCCTCGCCGGCGTCGACCTGACGGCAAAGAAGGCGTCCCTGTTCATTGTTGAGGGAGAGACCGCCCGCCTGCGCCAGGTGGGGATCGGTACAGTCGCCGGCGATCTAGTGGAAATCGTGTCAGGGATGAAGGCGGGAGAGAAGTACGTCGCCCGCGGCGGCTTCGTCCTCAAGGATGGCGACCGGGTGGCGGTGGCCACCGCAGAACAAAAACAGGTGAATCGCTGACAGACTCAAGATCATAACAAAATTTGCCCGTTCGCTTCGCTCACTGGCGCACGCAGAGAACACGGAAAGAAACTCAGGAGGATTTCTCTTCTCAGCGTCCTCCGTGAGTTCTGCAAGAAAACAGGTTTTCGAGGTTTATTCCCATGATTCTATCAAACACATCGATCAAACGCCCCATCTTTGCCACGGTAATGATCCTGGCCCTGGTCGTCCTCGGCATATTCTCCTATCGCCGCCTCTCCGTCGAGATGTTTCCCAACGTGGAGTTCCCGGTGGTCTCCGTGGTCACCAAGTTCCCCGGCGCGTCGCCGGAGACAGTGGAACGGGAGGTTTCCAAACGGATCGAGGAGGCGGTCAACCAGGTGGCCGGGGTGAAGCATGTCTTCTCCACTTCCCGCGAGAGCGTTTCCAGTGTGGTGGTGCAATTCCGCCTGGAGGAGAAGGTCAACGACTGCGCCCAAGAGGTGCGGGCCAAGATATCATCGATTCGCGGCACGCTCCCCACCGGCATCGAGGAACCGATCATCCAGAAACTGGACTTCAACGCCGCACCGATTGCGGCCCTGGCGGTGCAGTCCACCACACTCTCCCCTCGCGAGCTGACCACCCTGGTGGAAAAGAAGGTCAAGAAACGCTTCGAGAGCGTGGCCGGCGTCGGCAAGGTGGAGATGGTCGGCGGCCAGAAGCGTGAAATCAATGTCGACCTCGACCCGGTGCGCCTGGATAGCCTCGGCCTGGGGGTCAACGACGTGGTAGCCGGTATCAGGTCCGAAAATACCAATACCCCGCTGGGTCGCATCACCCGAGGCACGGCCGAGTACCCCCTGCGCATCGAAGGGAAGCCGGACCGGGCTGATCAGTACCGTAGCATGGTGGTGGCGAGCCGTGACGGCCGTCCGATAGCCTTGGGCGAGGTTGCCCGGGTAAGCGACGGCACGGAAGAGAAGCGCAAGCTGGCCCTGGTCAACGGCCAGCCTGCCATCGGCCTTGATATCTACAAGCAGTCGGGCGGTAACCAGGTGGAACTGGTGGACACGCTGAAAAAAGTCATCGCCAAGGTGCAGAAGGAGATGCCCCCGGGGGTGACCCTCTCCATGGTGCGTGACGGCTCCATCATGACCCGCGAATCCCTGGCCGACGTTAAGGATACCCTGATCATCGGCGGCATTCTGACGGTGCTGATCGTCTTCTGTTTCATCAACTCCTGGCGCTCCACGGTCATCACCGGCGTGACCCTCCCCATCTCGGTCATCTCCGCCTTCATCGTCATGAATGCCCTGGGGATGACCCTGAACGTCATGACCCTCATGGCCCTCTCCCTGGCAATCGGCATGTTGATCGATGACGCCATTGTGGTACGGGAGAACATCGTCCGTCACCTGGAGGAGGGGATGGACCACATGGAGGCGGCGCGTTTCGGCACCAGCGAGATCGGCCTGGCGGTCTTCGCCACCTCCATGTCCATCATCGCCGTCTTCATCCCGGTGGCCTTCATGAAGGGGATCGTCGGACGCTTCTTCTACCAGTTCGGCATCAGCGTCGCCTTTGCCGTGCTGGTCTCGCTCTTCGTCTCCTTCACCCTCGACCCGATGCTCTCCTCCCGCTGGCACGACCCATCCATCCACCTGCAAGGACGACGCAAGGGGATCGCCCGGTTCCTGGAGATGTTCAACAACTGGTTCGACATCACCGCCAACAAATACCGGAGCGCCATCGGCTGGGCACTGGACCACCGCAAGACGGTCATGGCGCTCGCCTTCGCCTCCTTCGTGGCCGGGATCATGATCTTCGGCACCCTGGAGTCTTCCTTCATGGCGATCTACGACAAGGGCGAACTCCAGATCTCCTTCAAGACCGCACCGGACGCCTCCATGGCCGAGACCGAGAACCGGATGAGCGCCGTACTGGCGGCTATCAAGGAATTCCCGGAGATAGACCACACCTACACCACCATCGGCGCCGGCGACAGCGGCACGGTGCGGGACGGCCTGTTATACGTGAAGCTCAAGGAGCGCAGTGAGCGGAAGAAGGACCAGTTTGTCCTCCAGCGCCAGATCCGGGAGCGGCTCCAGAAGGTAGCAGGCATAACCTTCTCCATCGAGGAGGTCGGGCAGATTGGCGGAGCGCAGAAAACGCTCAACGTCAACCTGAAGGGCGAAGACCTGACAATGCTCAAACAGCTTGGCGCCCGGCTGAAGGAGGAACTCTACAAGGTGCCGGGCATCGTCGACCTCTCCATGACCCTGGAGAACGACATCCCCGAGTACCGCATGCGGGTTGACCGGGACAAGGCGCTTTCGGCCGGAGTGACCACCAACGACATCGTCGGCTCAGTCGGCCGGCTGGTGGGGGGCGAGGCGATCTCCACCTTTGAAGACGAAGACGGCGACGCGGTGGATGTGCGGGTGCGCCTCCCCGCCTCCCTCAGGGAGAATCCGTCACAGGTGAGCGACCTGAAGGTATCCGTCCCGGCCGGCAACGGCGGGTTCAAGCTGATCCCGCTCGGCAGTCTGACCAGCACCGTGGTGGCCGCTTCGCCGACGGAGATCAACCGCCGCGACCTGGCCCGCCAGGTGACGGTCAGCTCCAACCTGGACAACCTCCCCATCGGCACGGCGGTCAAGCATGTGGAGGCGGCCGCAAAACGGATCAACATGCCTCCCGGTTACGCCATCGACTTGTCCGGCGAGGCCGAGGACATGGCCGAGTCGTTCGGCTACATGGGTGAATCGCTGCTCCTGGCAGTGGTCTTCGTCTTCCTCATCCTGGCGGCCCAGTTCGAATCGTTTTTCGAGCCGTTCGCCATCATGCTCTCCCTGCCCCTCTCCATAGTCGGCATGGCCGGCATGCTCAAGCTGACCGGCGACACCGTGAACATCATGTCGCTGATCGGCCTGATCATGCTCATGGGGCTCGTAACCAAGAACGCCATACTGCTGGTGGATTACGCCAAGGTCTTGCAGCGGCGGGACGGCATGAACCGGCGCGATGCGGTGATCCTTGCCGGCCGCACCCGCCTGCGGCCGATCATCATGACCACCCTGGCGATGATCTTCGGCATGATGCCGCTCTTCCTCGCCATCGGCGCCGGCGCCGAGATGCGCGCCCCCATGGCCCGCGCCGTGGTCGGGGGACTTTTGACCTCCACCCTGCTGACCCTGCTGGTTGTCCCTGTCATGTACACCTATATGGACGACCTGGGGAGCTGGCTCAAGCGGAAGTGGCGGGGAGAAGCCACTACGGAAACCCACCACGGAGACACGGAGACACGGAGGGAATCACATGTATGATGAAAATTTGACCGAGGCCGTCATCGGTTGCGCTATTGAAGTGCATAAGGTTCTTGGCCCCGGGCTCCTCGAATCGGCTTACGAAGAATGTCTCAGTCATGAACTCTCGCTCCGCCGGATACCTTTTGAACGTCAGAAATCTCTTCCAATCGTTTACAAGGGAAAAGAACTCGACTCGGTCTATCGCATCGACTTGCTGGTAAGCAATCGGATAATTGTTGAACTCAAAAGCGTTGAAAAATTCCTGCCGGTCCATGAGGCGCAACTCCTTACCTATCTGAAACTGACCGGCATCAAGACGGGTCTTCTGCTCAACTTCAATGCGCCCGTTCTTAAGGACGGCATACGGAGACTGGTTCTATAAAATCAAAGTAATAACAGCGCATTGCTGGTTAAGGATCGATAACATGATAATTATTCCGCGAGCTGTTTTTCTCTTTTCGTTTCTGTTTGTCTCCGTGTCTCCGTGTCTCCGTGGTGGGTTTTCAACAGCCCACGCCGCCGAGGTCCGCACTCTCACCCTCGACCAGGCCCTGTCATTGGCCGACGAGCGGAACCGCGACGTCCAGAAGGCAAAGGAGTTCTTCCGGCAGGTGGAGGGAAAATACGCGGAGGAGCGTTCGGCTGCCCTCCCCCAGTTCACCATCACCGGCCAGGTCTCCAGGCAGCAGGACGACAGCCAGAGCGCCATAGCCGGCGGCCTGTTCCCCACGCGGCAGGATACCCGCTCGGCAGAGATCGGCCTCTCCCAGGCCCTCTTTACCTGGGGGAAGGTGGGTGCCGCCATCCGGGCGGCGGAGAAGGGGTTCAAGACCGCCGACGAGCGGCTCCGCATCTCCCGCCAGGACACCCGCCGGGACGTGGCCATCGCCTTCTATGATATCCTCCTGGCAAAGGAACTTGCAGCCATTGCCCGGCAGAACCTGGAGCAGAAAGAGCGCCACCTGGACGAGACACAACGCCGCTATGCCGCCGGCGTGGCCACCGACTACGATGTGCTGGCAGCGCAGGTAGCAGTGGAGAACGCCCGTCCCGAGGTGATCCGGACGCACAACCTGATTCGCACCACCCGTGACCGGCTCCGCTTTCTCCTTGCCGTCGAGGACGACGTGGATGTGAGCGGCACGCTGGAAACGGCCACCGGTCCCGTCCCTTCTTATGACGAATCCCTGGGGCTTGCCCGAAAGCGCCGGCCCGAACTGGAAGAGCTGCGGCGACGCATGGAGATCGCCGACGAACTGGTGAAGATCGCCAACGCCGAAGACAAGCCCCGCCTCGACCTCAAGGGGGGTTACGGCTGGCGGCAGATCGAGGTGGGAGGGGCCACCGGCGACGGCCCCGCATGGAGCGCGGGAATATTTCTCTCCTTCCCCATCTTCGACGGTATGAAGACGCGGGGAAAGGTGGCCCAGGCCGAGAGCGACAGACGGAGCCTCGGGATCGACGAGGCGAAGCTGACGGAAACCATCTCCCTCGATATCCGTGACGCGGTCAACGCGGTCAGGGAGGCGGAGGAGATCGTCAAGTCCCTTTCCGGCACGGTCACCCAGGCGGAACGGCTCCTCGCCATGGCGGAGAAGGGGTTCGAACTGGGGGTAAAAATCCGCCTGGAAGTGGAAGACGCCGAACTGAACCTTTTGCAGGCGAGAGGGAACCTGACCCGCGCCCGCCGTGACTATCTCGTGGCGCGGGTAACTCTCGACAGGGTGACGGGGGTGCTGGGAGAGACATAATATTTGAAATTTTTATGTCAGCGGAAACGACCGGCATGCGCTACTATATTATCTATTACCCCATTTACATTACAGGGAGAAACCTTATGTCCGGACAAAAGATTAAGTCAGCCATGCTTGTCATGATCCTTACCACGATGCTTACTGCCTGCATGCCCCATCAATACCCGGCAAGCACCGCAGGAGGCGCGATGGGGGGAATCGCCGGGGCCATTCTCGACCAGAGAAATCCCTGGCGTGGGGGAATTATCGGCGCCGCCCTTGGAGCAATCGCCGGCGCAACCATTGCCGACATCTCGGTGCAGGGGGCGAGGGAAGCCGCTTACGCGGAAAGGCCGGTGGAGTACCGGACCGACGGGGGCCGGGGTTACTATTACGCCGAACCGCTCGGTTATGACGAAGGAAAACGGTGCAGACGGGTGAGGGAAAAGGTCTATGTGGACGGCCGTCTGGTTAAGAAACGCATCATCGTCATCTGCGACGGAGAGAAGTACGACAGGCCCCGTTACCGCTACGACCAGCGCCATGACCGGTACGAGCACGACGAATATGATGATTAGCGGGAAACGGGATTGCACAACGGTGCTCTGAATTTCAGATTTGCGGCGGCTTTGGTCGAATTTTTACCAAAGCCGCATCGCTTTTTATAGCTCTATGATTCGCGAAGCAACATCACGGAAAAAATCACGTGACCATATCGCCAGGTAATCCCGATTTTTCACGAACGGCGCGACATCTCTGCGTGCCTGATCAACATCCAGATTTTCAATCCTCTCATTCAACAGCCGCGTGAACGATTGGAGGGACAATGACTCGTCCCCTTTCCAATGACCACTCTGTCGCATTCGCTGCTCAAGATGAATGAGATTCATCTGCGGGTGATTGGCAGCATACCATACCAGATCGTACCAATCCCTTCCCTTCACCCGGTTTTTCCACTTCCGGCACAATACCGCATGCATCTTGCCGGCAAACAGATCAGGCAATACATAGGAGCGCACCGCGAAAGGAATGGGTTGCAGCAGATACCTGGTATGGGTGGCAAAACCGGGTGGCGGATCGGTGTCCACTTCCAGCTTGATCTTCACTACCTGTCCTCTGGGCACCTCCCGTGTCATCTCTTCAGCCGCCTCTATCACCAGCAGCTCATTGCGGGTATCTGCCTTGAGAAAGGCCGACTGACTGGCTGTTTCCACGGCCTTGTCAACCTTCTCCACCCGCACATTGAAGCCGAATGCTTCAAGTTCTTCCTCAAGCGATGCCGTATATCTGGTGAGATCAAAGTCGTCCCTTGGCTCAAGGAGGGAAAAATCGAGGTCCTCAGAGAATCGATCGAGACCGTACAGGATGCGCAGTGCCGTGCCTCCATAGAATGCGGCCTTGTCAAAAAATTTGCTGCGCCACAAACCTAATAGAGCCACTTCCTGGATAATTTCACGGAGAGCGCGTTTGGCGTCATCGGTACTTTTGCACTCGTATTTGGACAACATGCGGGTAACGGCTTCATGCACCGGCAGACTCCTTTCCTGACCTGGCCAGGCGTCTGACCAGGTCACTCAGCAACTTTGTCTTCCTGGAACGGTAACGCCCGGCAATTTCCGCCAGGCGTTCGGAATTGAACGCCCGCAGGGCCGACTGGTCTAGACGAAGGTCCTGCACGAGATACTCATACAATTCCTTCTGCGTTCGCCCCCCTGCCCCCCGGTCGCTGACGATCTTGTCGGCCAAAGCCTTTTCCGGAATTGCAATCAGGAACGATCGCTCATCGGCGGTTTCGACCCGGTCCATTCCTGTCCGAAAGGCTTCAAGCGGGATCATGCGGTACGTAAAGACGCCGACAGGTGTGGAAAATATGCGAGAGCGGCCACAGGTGACCGAAGTTATTGCTTCCACTCGCTCCGGGATCAGGCCATAGAAATAAAGGGCATATTCCAGGGAAACATAGGACGGTCCGTAGATAAGGTTGGCGAGGAGTTCCGGCGAATATGGACGGCGGCGGTAATCATCGCCAAAAACGTATATTCCCTTTTTGACCCGGATAATGACCCCTTTGCGCAGTAAAGCCGTAATCTTGTCCCGCGGCCGGGCATAGCCCTCCAAGCAATCCAGGAGCGTCTGATAGTCAAACTCTTCGTGTTGTATCCGCTTTCGCAGGGGCTCGTTCATATGGTTAGGTCCTCCATTGAAGTCCGGCGAATCATACAAACCAGATAATAGCATTTTATTTCATAGTATGTCGATGTTTTTTAGACATACTATGTCAAAGAATCACTTTTTTATCTGTTTTTTAACAGGAGAAAGCGGGCGACGGGGCAAAATTCTTGACAGAAGGAGCTCCGGGCGGTATGTTTCGTTAACGACCTTTCAGGAAGGACGCCATGGGGGATGCCTTCACATTACAAAGCCGCCGTATGCAGTGCTGCACTGCTGGGCGGCTTTGTTTTTTTCTGCCAGGCTTTCACCTTGACAAAAACTTATCATGGATGTCCCCGGAATTGCTGGCCGGGTCCTGGAATCGGAAAAATCCGCGAATGGGATATTAGCCTGAAATGATGAACTTCTGAAATGGCATATTATGCATAAATATAACCTATATTTTTTAACTAGTTACGTAAACATGAAATTCATGCATGAAATTTTGTGAAAAATGGGTTGTTGAGCAGGGGCTATTTAATAAGTTGTTGGATCAAGGACGGAGGCATCATCTATGCGTCGCGAAGAGTTTGAACAACATTTCTCCGATTATCGCAAATACCTTCGTGCAGAAATTCATCGCTTCCGCGAATGCGTAGCAGTCTATCGACAAATCCAAGAACGCAAAACGGACAGATTGGATGTCCTTAACCAAGCCCCAGCATTTTTCGGCGTTGTCGAAGGCACACTTTTCACGAGCATAGTTCTATGGGGTGACAAGCTGTTTGATGAAAAAGGGCAACGCGGCTTGTTCAACTTCTTAATCTTTGTTGAGAACAACCGAAAGTGGTTAACTACATCTGAACTGCAGCGGCGCAAAGGATATGCCGATGACCACTGGATGCTTGTAGACCGAATTCCAATAACTTTAGAGTCGATCGAACAGGATCGTCTGAAGATCCGATCCCTGGAAGCACTCAAGAGCTTACGAATTCGCCGAGACAAGTTTCATGGTCACTTCGACAAGGACTACTTTTTTGACCGCGAGAGGCTTCAATCGGAGGCCCCTCTCAAATGGGGCGATCTTGAAGAAGCAGGGAATATCATGGGAAGCATGCTCAACAACTATTCTGTTGACTTCGACGGGACATGTTTCGACTGGGACACACTGAACATTCATGACCTCGACATGCTTCTACGAAACGCAAAACGAGGGAAAGAGGCAAGGTTGTCAGGGGCACACACGTGACATGACGCATCACTAATCGAAACCTTGAGGTTCCAACCAATCGGGAAGACCGGTGAACCCGGTCACCCTCAGCCCTGTTATACCAAGAAAAGAATAGGAAAATCTGAATGAGTTTTCGCATTTATATAGACGAAACTGGAACTTGCAGCATGTCTTGCCCAAGCGACGAAAACAATAGATACCTTGGGCTTACTGGTGTCATCATCAACGAGTCCTACGCCAGAACAAGATTAGCACACGACATCAATGACCTTAAATGCACTTATTTCGATAGTGCAAATGTAATATTCCACAGAAAAGAAATAATGAACAAAGTAGGCCCGTTTGAGATATTGAAAGAGGACTACCTAGAATACCATTTTATTACCTCGGCAAATAAATAGTGCACAATAATCCCAGGTATGATAAAGTTCGTGCATGGAAAAAATAGACGCTCGAACACTCAATCAAGAAGCACAA
>WSYB01000072.1 GCA_009773645.1 Geobacteraceae bacterium | reverse complement strand
TTGTACTTGCCGCAGTTGCATTCCCAGTCTTTGGTCGGACCGAAAATCTTCGCACAGAACAACCCGTCCTTTTCGGGTTTGAACGACCGATAGTTGATGGTCTCCGGCTTTTTGACCTCGCCGTAGGACCACGAGCGTATCTTCTCCGGAGATGCCAACCGGATGCGAATTGCGTCGAACGCCAGGCCGTCGCGTGGCTTTTCAAAAACCGTGGAGATGCCTTCCACTCTTCTACCTCCGTTACGCCTTCGCCTTGATCAGTTCCACATCCAATCCCAGACTCTGGAGTTCTTTGACCAGCACATTGAATGATTCCGGCAAACCGGGCTCCAAAAACGGCTCTCCCTTGACAATCGCCTCGTACATCCGCGAGCGGCCCGGAACATCATCAGACTTGACCGTCAAGAATTCCTGCAGCGTTGAGGCGGCCCCATACGCCTGAAGTGCCCACACTTCCATCTCTCCCAAACGCTGTCCACCGAATTGGGCTTTCCCACTGAGCGGCTGTTGCGTCACCAGCGAGTACGGCCCGATTGAGCGCGCATGGATCTTATCGTCCACTAAATGGTGCAATTTCAGCATGTACATGTGCCCAACCGTAACGGGCCCATGAAACGGCTCTCCCGTACGGCCGTCGTGCAACACACTCTGTCCTGATTCAGGCAGCTTTGCCTTTTTGAGCAAGGCCTTTATTTCCCCTTCTGAGGCCCCCTCGAACACCGGACTCGATACCCAGAGACCAAGAGCCTTGGCCGCCCACCCCAGATGGGTCTCGAGAATTTGCCCGACATTCATGCGGGACGGAACCCCCAGAGGATTGAGCACGATTTCAACCGGCGTACCATCCGGCAGATACGGCATGTCCTCTTCAGGCAGAATGCGGGAAACGACACCCTTGTTCCCATGCCGGCCGGCCATCTTATCGCCGACAGAAATCTTCCGCTTCATTGCAATGTAGACCTTGACCAGCTTGATCACCCCCGGTGGAAGCTCATCACCTCTCCTGAGGCGCCCTACCTTATCGTCATACAGCGTCTGAAGTATCTCGATCTGCTCTTTGGCCAATCGCTCAGTCTCGTCGATCTCCTTCTGGTCCTCCGGGTCGCTCAGAACAATCCGGCGCACTTCCTCGTCGCTGAGTTTCCTCAGAATTTCAGGGGTGCTTTTGCCCTTCCGTTTTAAAATAATCTCGCCGGTTTCCCCATCCATGAGATCGCGGGCAACAACTTTGCCGAGCAATAACTTGCGGATCTTTTTGTTCTTTTCTTCCTCTACAATACGGAGGCTTTCCTGATGCTCGTGCTGGATTTTGAGCACATCGTCGCTCTCGATGCTTTTGGAGCGCTCGTCCTTGTCAAGACCTTTTCGCGAGAAAATTTTAACATCAACCACGACCCCTTCCACGCCGGGCGGCACGGTCAGCGAGGTATCCTTTACATCTCCTGCTTTTTCGCCGAATATGGCGCGCAACAGTTTTTCCTCAGGTGTGAGTTGCGTCTCTCCTTTCGGCGTAACTTTCCCAACCAGGATGTCCCCGGGCCTGACCTCGGCCCCGATACGAATGATGCCGCTCTCGTCGAGATCCCGCATCGCATCTTCCCCAACGTTCGGGATATCGCGCGTTATCTCCTCCTTGCCAAGTTTTGTTTCGCGAGCTTCAACCTCGAATTCCTCAATGTGGATGGATGTAAAGACATCATCGCGGACCAACCGCTCGCTGAGAAGGATGGCATCTTCAAAGTTGTATCCGCCCCACGGCATGAACGCCACCAGTACATTCCTGCCCAGCGCCAGATCCCCGCGATCGATGGCAGGACCATCGGCCAGAACTTGACCTCGCTTGACCGTCTGGCCCACAACGACGACAGGTTTCTGGTTAATGCAGGTGCTCTGATTGGAGCGTTTGAACTTGATCAAGTCATAAGTGTCCAGACAAATCTCGTGCTTCTTGCTCCCGGCCTCTCGCTTTCTCAACTCGGTCTTCACCACGATCCGCGTGGCGTCCACGCTCTCCACCACGCCGGGTCGTTGAGCCAGGACAACATACCCTGAATCGCGTGCCACGATTGCTTCCATGCCCGTTCCAACCAACGGGGCTTCCGTCTGGACCAGCGGGACTGCCTGCCGCTGCATGTTGGACCCCATCAGCGCGCGGTTGGCATCGTCGTGCTCCAAAAAGGGGACAAGCGCGGTCGCCACGCTGACCGTCTGCTTGGGGGAGACATCCATGTACTCAACCTTGTCGGGAGACACGACCATAAAATCCCCGCCAAAACGGGCAGAAACGTTCTCCGCGGTCAGCGTATGGCCGCTATCGACTTCGGAATTCGCCTGCGCGATGTGGTATCGGTCGCTGTCAATGGCCGAGAGATACTCGATCTCATCCGTCACTCGCCCCTTCTTGACTTTCCGGTACGGAGCTTCAATAAATCCGAACTCATTGACACGCGCATATGTGGCGAGCGACGTAATCAACCCGATATTGGGACCTTCAGGAGTCTCAATTGGGCATATCCGGCTGTAATGGGACGGATGGACGTCACGAACCTCAAACCCCGCGCGTTCGCGCGTCAGGCCTCCGGGGCCCAACGCCGACAGGCGGCGTTTGTGGGTAATCTCGGCCAGTGGATTTGTTTGATCCATGAACTGTGAGAGCTGGCTGCTGGCGAAGAATTCCTTGATAGCGGCGATCACCGGCTTGGCGTTGATCAAGTCATGCGGAAGCACGGCCTCCATGTCCAAGAGATTCATTCGCTCTCGGATGCTCCGCTCCATGCGAACCAACCCCAGACGAAACTGATTTTCAAGCAGTTCGCCGACCGACCGAACTCTGCGATTTCCGAGGTGATCGATGTCGTCGACATCCCCTTTGCCGGCCTTGAGATTCACAAGATAGCGCACGACCTCGACAATGTCCTCGGCCGTCAGTGTCCGCTTCTCGAGCGGAAGGTCCAGCCCCAGTTTCTTGTTGAGTTTGAGCCGGCCGACCGGAGACAGATCATACCGCTTGGGGTTAAAGAAAAGGTTTTCGAACAGAACCCGTGCTGTTTCTATGGACGGCGTCTCACCAGGGCGCACGCGCTTGTAGATCTCGACCATGGCCTCTTCCTTGGAAGTCGTCTTCTCACTCTCAAGCGTGTCCTCAATCACCGAGGGTGTCGTGGTGCTGTCCCAAAAGACAACCTTGAACGATTCGATCTTGCTCGCAAGGACTTTTTTCAGGACATCCGCCGTCAGCTTGTGGTTCTTCTCCAGTATCTTCTCTTTCGACGACCCTTCGGCCAGATCAACCAGAACGGTGCGCCCGACAAGGTCCTCGATCTTGACCTCAATCTCTTTCATTCCGGCCGCCTTCAGACGGCTGATGATGCCTTTTGTGAGCTTTGACCCTTCGCGGACAATGGGCTCCTTCCCGCCCTTCTCGATCATGTCATGCGGAGCACGCAACCCGTGATGGATCTCAGGATCAAGCTTGCGCCACAATTTCCCCTTCTGAACGTGGATCTCCTCGACAGGGTAGTACATACGCAAAAGGTCGTCGCTGGTATATCCAAACGCCTTCAACAAAATGGTCGCCGGCATCTTCCGTCGCCGGTCGATTCGGATATAGAGGATGTCCTTGATATCGAACTCAAAATCCAGCCAGGAGCCACGATACGGGATGATCCGGGCCGAAAAAAGAATTTTCCCGCTGGCGTGCGTGCGTCCCTTATCGTGGGTGAAGAACGCCCCCGGCGACCGATGCAACTGGCTTACCACCACCCGCTCGGTCCCATTGATGATAAACGTGCCTCGGTCCGTCATCAGCGGCAGTTCGCCGATGTAGACCTCTTGCTCGCGTACATCCAGAACCCGCTTGGTGGGCGACTTGTCTTCCTTGTCGAGTACAACCAGCCGGACCCTGACCTTGAGCGGGGCCGCATAGCTCATGCCCTGCTCCATGCACTCCCGTACGTCGTACTTCGGTGTACCTAAGGTGTAATTGGCGAACTCCAGCAGCGCCGTGCTGTTATAGTCAGCAATGGGAAACACGCTGGTGAGCGCTGCCTGCAGGCCCCGGTCTTCGCGCCGATCCGGCTCGGCTTCCATCTGCAGAAAGCAATCGTAGGACCGCTTCTGTATTTCAATGAGATCGGGAACCTCGAGGTGACGCGGAATCTTTGAAAAATCTTTGCGTTCAATCAAACTACTGCCCGTCGTGTCGGACATGTACTCCCCCCAATCGGATAGTGGCCGGTTCCCCACGAGACAGGGAACAACTGGTGAACGCAGGGATACCCTGGACGCCCGTTACTTGATCTCGATTTTGGCGCCCTGCTCTTCCAGCTTCTTTTTAATCGTCTCGGCCTCTTCCTTGGACACCCCAGTCTTGACGGGTTTGGGAGCGCCTTCAACCAGATCTTTTGCTTCCTTGAGACCCAGGCTGGTCAGCTCACGCACGACTTTAATGACTTGAATCTTTTTGTCGCCCGCGCCGGCCAGAATGACATCAAACGCCGTCTTCTCTTCTGCCGGGG
>WSYB01000027.1 GCA_009773645.1 Geobacteraceae bacterium | reverse complement strand
CGGGATAGTGGACCTGCCGGCGGGGACCGAGATGGTGATGCCCGGCGACAACGTAGCAGTCACCGTAAACCTGATCACCCCGATCGCCATGGACGAAGGGTTGCGTTTCGCCATTCGCGAAGGCGGGCGCACTGTCGGCGCCGGTGTGGTCAGCGCAATCATCGAATAACATATCCGTAGAGGCGATTTAGTGACCCGTCACCGTTAAACGGTCAAGCCGTTTATACCATGAATCGCCCTGCACGAAATAATTGCAGACGAGGGAAAAATGCCAAGTCAGAAGATTCGAATCCGTTTGAAAGCCTATGATCATAAGTTGCTTGACCAGTCGGTTGGGGAGATCGTGGATACCGCCAGAAGAACAGGCGCCAGAGTTGCCGGCCCCATTCCTTTGCCTACGGTAATCAACAAGTATTGCGTACTCCGCGGGCCTCACGTTGATAAGAAGTCGCGTGAACAGTTCGAGATCAGGACCCACAAGCGGCTGATAGATATTCTGGATCCTACCCAGCAGACGGTTGATGCGTTAATGAAGCTAGACCTTTCGGCTGGTGTGGATGTGGAAATCAAGCTTTAAATGAGAATTTAAGGATAGGATAGTCGACCATGAAGAAGGGATTGATTGGTAAAAAATTGGGGATGACCCAGATATTCGTCGAAGACGGGCGTAGAATTCCGGTGACGGTGGTTGAGGCTGGACCATGTGTGGTTGTCCAGAAGAAGACGATGGCTAAGGATGGCTACAATGCGATTCAGGTCGGTTTTGCCGCCAAGGACGCCGCCAGAGCTACCCGCCCCCTGCTAGGCCACTGCAAGGCCGCAGGTAAAGGGGCATTCAGCCACCTCCGAGAATTGCGTCTTGACGACGTCGACAGCATTAATGTCGGCGATGTAATTTCGGCGGATGTCTTTGCGGCCGGAGATACCGTTGATGTTACGGGAACCAGTGTCGGTAAGGGATATCAGGGCGTTATCAAGCGATGGGGATTCAGGGGCGGCCGTTCATCTCACGGATCGAACTTTCACAGGGCTCCGGGTTCGATCGGTTGTTCCGCATACCCTTCACGTGTTTTCAAAAATAAGAAAATGCCCGGCCAGCTCGGTAATGAAAGGGTTACGGTGCAGAGACTTCAGGTTGTAAGGGTGGATGCGGCGGATAATCTTCTTCTTATAAAAGGTGCGATCCCCGGTTCCACCAACGGTCTTGTCCTTATTAAAGACAGTATCAAGGCCAAGTAATATCAGAGGGTTGTGGAGATAGTTATGGCTACTATAGATGTTTATGATATCAAGAAAAACAAAGTTGGAGAGATAGAGCTCAGCGACACTGTATTTAACAGTGATGTTAAGGAGTATCTGATCCACGAGGCGGTAAAGATTCAGCTGGCAAACCGCCGCGCAGGGACCGCATCGGTCAAAAATCGCGCAGCCGTGTCCGGGGGGGGTAAAAAACCGTACCGCCAAAAAGGGACCGGCCAGGCCCGTCAGGGGACCATCAGGGCACCGCATTATCCGGGTGGCGGAGTTGCCTTCGGACCCCGGCCCAAGGTCTATAACCTGTCCATGAACAAGAAGGCCAGAAGGGCGGCGATACGGTCTGCCCTGTCTCTCATGTTTAAAGATAGCAAGCTGACGGTGATGAACAGCTTTAACCTGGAATCGATCTCCACCAAAGGCTTTGTTGGTGTGCTCGATACGTTTGATATCAATAAGACGCTGCTGGTTATTGATGGAGCAAATCATAATCTGGAGCTGTCTGCCCGCAATGTGAAGGATGTGAAGGTTCTCAAGTCAGAAGCGCTGAATGTATTCGATATCATGAAGTACCAGAACATCGTCTTCACCCAGGATGCGGTGCGGAAAGTTGAAGGAGCTTTACAGCCATGAACATCTATGACGTGATAAAAAAGCCCCTGGTTACCGAGAAAACCACCATAGAGAAGGATGCTAAAAATATCATCGCATTTGTGGTGAGCGGGGATGCCAACAAGATAGAGATCAAAGAGGCGGCGGAAAAGCTTTTCAAGGTCGAAGTAACCGCTGTCAGGACGGTCAATGTTGCCGGTAAGGTGAAGCGGGCCGGTAAACACATTGGCAAACGTTCCAACTGGAAAAAGGCCTACGTTACCCTTAAAGAGGGAAGCAGCGTTGACTTTTTTGAAGTCTAAACCATTACCGTGGAGTTGATTTAATGGCTATCAAGAGTTACAAACCGACATCGGCAGGTCGCAGGCACCAGACCTGTTCGACCTTTGAAGAGATTACCTGCACGACTCCGGAAAAATCCTTATTGGTCACGTTGAAAAAGAGCGGCGGCAGGAACGGCTTAGGCCGGATTACCTCTCGTCACATCGGCGGAGGGCATAAGCAGAAGTACCGCATCATTGATTTTCGCCGTGACAAGCGCGGTATCCCTGCAAAAGTGGCCACCATCGAGTACGACCCGAACCGAAGTGCCCGGATTGCCCTCCTTAACTATGCGGATGGGGAAAAGCGTTATATTCTTGCCCCTCTGGATCTTAAGGTCGGCGACACGATCATAGCCAGCGCCGAGGCGGATATTAAACCGGGCAATGCTCTGCCGCTCAAGGCGATACCACTTGGTACCATTATTCATAATATAGAATTGAAGATTGGAAAAGGCGCACAACTGGCCCGCAGCGCCGGTACCTTTGCCCAGCTTATGGCTAAAGAAGGTAAATACGCGCAGGTGAAGCTTCCTTCCGGTGAAGTGCGTATGGTTTTGCAGGACTGTACCGCAACGATAGGTCAGGTCGGCAATCTTGACCATGAAAACGTCTCCATAGGTAAGGCAGGCCGGTCTCGTTGGCTCGGTAAGCGTCCAAAGGTGCGCGGCGTGGCCATGAACCCGGTTGATCACCCCCATGGCGGCGGTGAAGGAAGAACCTCCGGCGGACGTCATCCGGTAACACCATGGGGAATTCCGACCAAGGGGTACAAAACCCGGACCAACAAGACTTCGTCCCGCTTCATTGTTAAGAAGCGCACTAAATAAAGACTATTAGCTTACAGAGGGCAAGAAGATGGCAAGATCAATAAAGAAGGGGGCGTTTGTTGACGCCCATCTGGCCGACAAAGTGAAAGCGGAAGGCGCTGCTTCAAAAAAGATTATCAAGACATGGTCGCGCCGTTCCACGGTAACCCCGGACTTTATCGGGCTTTCCTTTGCTGTTCATAACGGCAGGAAATTCATTCCGGTGTTTGTCACGGAAAACATGGTCGGGCACAAGCTTGGTGAATTTGCCCCCACCAGGACCTTTTATGGTCACGGGGCCGACAAGAAAAGCAAGCTGAAGAAGAAGTGATCCTCTAAAGGAGTTTTCGTATGGAATCCAGCGCTAAATTGTCTTTTGCCCGTCTTTCCCCCAGGAAAACCCGTCTCGTTGTGGACATGGTAAGGGGTAAGGAGATACAGGCCGCACTTAATATACTTCGTTTCTCCCCGCAGCCTTCGGCCAAGCTGATTTCTAAACTGCTCAGCTCGGCCGTAGCAAATGCAGAACAGAAGGGGGTCTCGGATGTGGACCGTCTTTATGTCAAGACTATTTATGTCGATGGCGGCGCAGTGCTGAAACGCTTTTTGCCTCGTGCCATGGGCCGGGCCAGTAAAATCAGAAAACCGACCAGTCACATATCTGTGGTTCTGGCTGAGAAGAAATAAGATAAAGGGTGGAGGTGCAGTTTGGGTCAGAAAGTAAATCCTATAAGCTTCAGGCTTGGGGTCATAAAAACATGGGATTCCAAGTGGTATGCCAAAGCGGATTATGCGAAACTGCTTCATGAGGACCTGAAACTCAGGAAATTCCTCAAAAAAAGGCTTTATCACTCTGGCGTGTCCAAAATTGAGATCGAACGTGCTGCCAGCAAGGCTAAGATCAATATTTATACCGCACGGCCCGGCCTGATTATCGGCAAAAAGGGCTCCGAGGTGGAAACCCTCAAAAAGGATCTGGCCAAACTCACTGATAAAGAAATTTATCTGAATATTCAAGAAGTCAGGAAGCCCGAGCTGGATGCCCAACTGGTTGCAGAGAATATTGCCCTCCAGTTGGAAAGACGCATAGCGTTCCGCCGCGCCATGAAGAAAAGCGTGACTTCTGCACTTAAATTCGGTGCAAAGGGGATCAGGATCACTTGTTCCGGCCGTTTGGGTGGAGCTGAGATGTCCAGAACCGAATGGTACAGAGAAGGACAGGTCCCGCTCCATACCTTGCGGGCGGACATTGACTACGGTTTTGCTGAAGCAAAGACCACTTATGGTATCATCGGCGTCAAGGTGCTGATATATAAAGGTGAAGTGCTGCCCGGTCAAAAATAGATACAGGAGTTGTCTGCGATGTTAATGCCCAAAAGAGTTAAACATAGAAAGCAAATGAAGGGAAGAATGGGAGGCACGCCGGAGCGCGGGGTCAAACTTGCCTTCGGTGAGTACGGTCTGCAGGCAACGGAGTGCTGCTGGCTTGATTCCCGCCAGATTGAAGCGGCGCGTATCGCCATGACACGTTATATCAAGAGGGGCGGAAAGATATGGATTCGTATTTTTCCGGACAAGCCTTTGACGGCAAAGCCTGCCGAGACGCGTATGGGTAAGGGAAAAGGTTCACCTGATTCTTGGGTGTGTGTCATAAAGCCGGGGAGAATGCTCTACGAAATGGAAGGCGTAACCGAAGAGATAGCTCGCGAGGCGTTCCGTCTGGCGGCTCACAAACTTCCTGTCGCCACCAAATTCGTAGCAAGGAAGGAGAGCCATGAAGGTTAGCGATCTGAGAAATATGAGTGTAGATGAGCTCCAGAAAAAGGACAAGGATCTGATCCAGGAGCTTTTTAACCTCAGGTTCCAGCTCCATACGGGACGCCTGGAGAACACCGCCAAGCTCTCTTCGTTAAAGAAGGACATTGCGCGGGTTAAGACCATACTCCAAGAAATGCGGGGTTAAAGAGAGGTAGATATGAGTGAGCGTGGCAATAGAAAGACCCAGATAGGGGTTGTGGTAAGCGACAAGATGGACAAGACCGTCGTGGTGAAGGTTGACCGCCTAGTCAAGCACCCCGTTTACAATAAGTACATTAAAAGGACGGCCAAGTACAAGGCCCATGATGGCGATAACCGGTGCAAAATAGGGGATCGCGTGCTGATTGTAGAGTCCCGTCCGCTCAGTAAGGATAAATGTTGGAAGGTCAGGCAGATCATTTAGAGGACCGCTTAAGGTAGGAGTTACCCATGATACAGATGCAGACAATACTTGATGTGGCGGATAATTCCGGGGCCAAAAAGCTCTTTTGCATTAAAGTGCTTGGCGGTTCCAAAAGAAAATACGCCAGTATAGGCGATATAATCGTGGCGTCGGTAAGAGAGGCCATTCCCAATTCGAAGGTTAAGAAAGGGGATGTGGTCAAGGTCGTAGTGGTGAGGACCGCCAAGGAGATAGGCCGTCCGGACGGTTCCTATATCCGTTTTGATGACAACTCCGGTGTCGTTATCAACAACCAGAAAGAGCCGATTGGAACCCGTATATTCGGACCGGTCGCCAGGGAACTCAGGGCGAAGAAGTTTATGAAGATCATATCCCTTGCGCCTGAAGTACTTTAATTATTGATGGGGAGATAGACGATGCTTGGGAAGAATCTGCATGTAAAAAAAGGCGACACTGTAATGGTCGTTACGGGTAAGGATAAGAGTAAAACCGGTAAGATCCTCCAGATCCTCCTTAAAAAGGAAGGCGTGCTGGTCGAGGGACTCAATGTAATAAAGAGGCACACGCGCGCAAAGGGGAATGAACCGGGGGGTATTCTGGAGAAGGAAGCTCCTATTCACATATCCAACGTCATGTTATATTGCGGTAAATGCCGTAAACCGGTCAGAACCAGAATCAATGTTCTGGAGGACGGCAAAAAGGCCCGTGTCTGCGTTAAGTGCGGCGAGTCGTTTGATAAATAGCACGGAGGGGTAAATGGCTAGGCTTAAAGAGCTTTACAATAAAGAGATGGTTCCCCAGTTGATGAAGGACTTTGCTTATAAGAGCATCATGGAAGTCCCGAAACTGGAGAAAATCGTGATCAATATGGGCCTGGGCGAGGCGGTCCAGAACGTCAAGATTCTTGATTCAGCCGTTGAAGAGATGGCTGTCATTGCAGGACAGAAGGCCGTCATTACCAAGGCGAAACGGTCGATTGCGAGCTTCAAGCTGCGCCAGGGGATGCCTATTTTTTCCCTGAAATCAATTACGATAAAATAGACAAGATCAAGGGTATGAATATATCCATAGTGACATCCGCACGGACCGACGAGGAAGGAAGGGCGCTACTCAAGCTTCTGGGGATGCCCTTCAGGAATTAAAACAGTTTTGGAGGAAATAGTGGCAAAATTATCGATGATCATCAAGGCACAACGAGGGAACAAGTTCAAGGTTCGTGAATACAATCGCTGTCCCTTGTGCGGCAGGCCACGGGCCTATTACAGAAAATTCGACATGTGTAGAATTTGCCTGAGAAAGCTGGCCTCCAGCGGTCAAATCCCCGGCGTTATAAAATCCAGCTGGTAACAAAATACGTAAAAAGTATAGAGGAGTACAATCGATGTCGATGACAGATCCCATTGCCGATATGCTTACCAGAATCAGGAATGGCATAATGGCAAAAATGCAGAAGGTGGATATCCCCTCGTCAAACATGAAGGTAAGCCTGGCCAATGTCCTCAAGACGGAAGGTTTTATAAAGAATTACAAGGTCATAGCCGATCAAAAGCAGGGTGTGCTGCGGGTTTACCTTAAATATATCGATGAAAAAGACTCCGTAGTCAATGAGATCAAGAGAATCAGCAAGCCCGGCAGTCGCCGGTACGTGAAGTGTGACGAGATACCCAGTGTAAAAAACGGCATGGGTATAGCCGTACTGTCTACTTCTAAGGGTATCCTTGCTGACAAGTCCGCCCGTGAAGCCGGAATAGGCGGCGAAATAATCTGTACCGTCTGGTAATTTATCAGGGATCAAGGAGCACTAAGCATGTCCAGGATAGGCAAACGTCCCATCGAAATCCCCAAGGGGGTTAAAATATCGTACACGGACTCCTTCTTCAAAGTGGAAGGGCCCAAAGGTTCTCTTTCCCGCAAGGTTATGGAAGGAGTTTCCCTTAAGCTGTCCGACACAAGTGTTGTGGTAGAAAGAGCCGATGACGGGTTAAAGGCGCGGTCTGCGCACGGTTTGACAAGGACGCTGCTCAGCAACATGCTGATCGGGGTAACCAAGGGATTTGAAACTGCCCTCGAGATTAATGGTGTCGGCTACCGGGCTGAGGCAAAGGGAGATGTTCTGAACCTGAGTCTTGGGTACTCTCACCCGATTAACTTCCAGCTTCCCAAGGGAATCACTGTAGAAGTTGAAAAGATGACCAAGCTTTTGGTAAAGGGGATTGACAAGGAACTGGTCGGGCAAACCGCCGCCAAGATCAGGGCTTTTCGTAGTCCGGAACCCTATAAGGGCAAGGGTATCAAGTATGCCAGTGAAACCATTCTGCGTAAAGCCGGCAAGACCGGTAAAAAATAGTTAATGCCAAGGAGAAGTAAATTGAGTTCTCTAGCACAAAAAAGATCAGCCCGTATTAAACGTCAGGCCAGGGTGAGAAGGAAGATCAGAGGGACAACGGAGCGTCCCCGCCTGAATGTTTTCAAAAGCGCCAGGCATATTTATGCCCAAGTGATTGACGATACCACCGGCGCAACATTGGTTGCCGCATCTACTCTGGTTGACGAGGTCACTTCCGGATTGAAATACACCGGCAATATCGAGGCCGCCCAAAAGGTCGGCGCGGCTGTGGCAAAGAAGGCGCTGGAAAAGAACATTTCAGCCGTGGTTTTCGACAGGAACGGCTTTCTTTATCACGGCAGAGTCAAAGCGCTTGCAGAGGCCGCGCGTGAGAACGGACTGTCCTTCTAAAGGATATAAAAGGAGGCGATAATTGCTTAAGATCAATCCCAGTGAATTAAATCTTACGGACAGAGTGGTCCATATAAACCGTGTCGCCAAGGTTGTAAAAGGTGGGCGTCGTTTCAGCTTTTCCGCTTTGGTGGTGGTGGGTGACGGCAACGGATTTGTCGGGTATGGCCTGGGAAAGGCCAATGAGGTTCCGGAAGCCATCCGTAAAGGCGTGGAACAAGCGAAGAAGAACCTCATCAAGGTGCCGATAGTCGTGGGTCAAACGATCCCTTACGAAATCGAAGGGCACTTCGGTGCCGGCAGAGTTCTTATGATGCCAGCATCTGCCGGTACGGGTGTTATTGCCGGCGGCGCAGCCAGGGCAGTCTTCGAATCGGCGGGGGTGAATAATATACTGGCGAAATGCCTCGGTTCCAATAACCCGCATAATGTTGTTAAAGCGGCTTTTGCCGGCCTCAAATCCCTCAAGAGTCCGGAAGAAATCATGGCAAGAAGAGGTATGGCTGACTAGACAGCCGGTAATCTTCCAAGGAGTAGTGGAAATGTCTGCGGAATTTAAAGTAACCCTGGTTCGGAGCTATATAGGGAAACCGTCCAAGCAAAGAGCTGTACTGGCTGGCATGGGGCTGACCAAACGGAACAAGACCGTGATCTTGAGAGACACCCCGGAAATCAGAGGAATGATCAGGAAGGTCTCTCATCTGTTGAAAGTTGAAGAGTAATCCCCCATGAGGTGTGAAAATGGAACTGAATAGCTTAAAGCCTGCTATAGGCTCTACAAAAAACAGAAAGCGTATCGGCAGAGGGACGGGCTCAGGACACGGTAAAACCGCTACCAAGGGGCACAAAGGGCAAAAAGCCAGAAGCGGCGGCAGCATTAAAGCAGGCTTCGAAGGCGGCCAGATGCCGATGCAGAGGCGGCTTCCCAAGAGGGGATTTAACCCCTTGACGCGGAAAGACTACGCTGTTGTGAATTTAGGACAACTGGATGTCTTTGAGAGTGGAAGTTGTGTTGATGTTGATGCGCTGCTAAAGTGCGGTCTGGTCAGCAAGGCACGTGATGGAGTCAAGGTTTTGGCGAAAGGGGAATTAACCAAGGCCATTACCGTGAAGGCACACAAATTCAGTTCAGCCGCCAAGGAAAAGATCATCGCGGTCGGCGGATCTGTCGAGGAGATCTAGTTTGTTTGAGGCCTTCCAGAACATAGTCAAGATCCCGGAGCTGAAAAAGAGGGTGTTGTTTTCCCTGGCGATGCTTGCAGTTTATCGGGTCGGTTGTCATATCCCGACTCCGGGAATCGACAGCCAGGCGCTGGCGCATTTCTTCAAGCAGGCGCAAGGGACTCTGCTCGGTCTTTTTGACATGTTTTCGGGGGGGGCACTGGAGAAGCTTACGGTATTTGCGCTCGGAATAATGCCTTATATTTCTTCGTCGATTATCTTTCAGCTCCTTACCGTTGTTGTGCCAGCCATCGAAAAACTTTCCAAAGAGGGCGAGAGCGGCAGGAAAAAGATCATTCAATATACCCGCTACGGCACCATTGTCCTCAGTGTCGTGCAGGGATTGGGGATCAGCATCGGCCTTGAGAGTATGCGCGGCCCTGCTGGCGAGCTGGTCGTGCCGAACCCCGGCTGGGGCTTCAGGATCATGACGGTGATAACTCTCACCGCGGGTACCGCATTCATAATGTGGCTCGGAGAGCAGATGTCGGAAAAGGGGATCGGTAACGGCATTTCGCTGATCATCTTTGCCGGAATCGTTGCGCGCATTCCTACAGCTATCGGCAACAGTTACAGGTTGTTGTCCGCCGGCCAGCTTTCACTGTTCGTTATCCTCCTGGTCTTGGCGCTCATGTTCCTCGTTATCGCCGGGATAGTCTATGTGGAGCGTGGCCAGCGCAGACTTCCAATTCACTATGCAAAGCGGGTCGTTGGTCTCAAGACCTATGGCGCGCAGACGTCGCATCTTCCGCTCAAGGTGAACATGGCCGGAGTCATACCGCCGATATTCGCCTCTTCAATTATCATGTTTCCGGCAACAATCGGAAATTTTATCAACGTTCCCTGGGTGCAGAAGGCGGCGAAAAGCCTGACTCCCGGTAACTGGATGTACGAGCTTTTTTATGTTGCTTTTATCGTTTTTTTCTGTTACTTCTATACGGCTGTGACTTTTAACCCCGTTGATGTGGCTGAAAACGTCAAAAAGCACGGTGGGTATATACCAGGCATACGTCCCGGGAAGGAGACGTCGGATTTTCTTGACAGAGTGCTGACAAAGCTGACCTTTGCCGGCGCCATATACATTTCCGTCGTCTGTGTTCTCCCCTCAATTCTAATCGGTAAATTCAATCTTCCTTTCTATTTTGGCGGCACTGCACTCCTTATAGCCGTGGGGGTAGGTATGGATACGGTGGCACAGATCGAGTCGCACCTTATAACCCGCAGCTATGAGGGTTTTATGAAGGGTGTAAAAATTAAGGGAAGAAAATAGCGTTATGAATCTCATTCTCCTCGGCCCTCCCGGTGCAGGCAAGGGTACACAGGCAAAGATACTTGTCAAAAAGTTTGATATTCCCCAGGTGTCGACTGGTGATATTCTGCGTGCCGCCGTTAAAGATCAAACTCCGATGGGAATCAGGGCCAAGGGATATATGGATGAAGGCGCTTTGGTGCCGGACGAAGTTGTGGTTGGTATAGTTGAGGAGCGGCTTGCCAAGCCTGATTGTGGAAAAGGTTTTATTCTTGACGGTTTCCCGCGCACGGTGGGGCAGGCCGATGCGTTGAAGAAGATGCTGGCCGGGCTCGGTAAATCCATAGAACATGTGGTCTCCATAGATGTAGATAAAGAAGAGTTGCTGGAGAGGATAACCGGACGTCGTACCTGTCGCGGTTGCGGCAGGGGCTATCATATAGTATTCGATCCGCCACACGTGCAGGGCACGTGCGACGGATGCGGTGGCGAGCTTTATCTGCGTGAAGATGACAGTGAAGAGACGATGCGCAAGCGGCTTGATGTGTATGAGCAGCAGACCGCTCCACTTATTTCCTACTATGCTGACGAGTCTGTTCTGCGCAGTATACAGGGAACCGGGTCCATAGAAGATATTCAGCAGAAGATTTTGGTAATTATAAAGGGTGGGAAAGGGTGATCATCCTAAAATCTCCGCAGGAGATTGAAAGGATGAAGGTCCCCTGCAGGATAGTTGCTGAAATCCTTGAATTGCTAAAGTCCGAAGTAAAACCTGGTGTTACGACTCTCGTACTGGATGAATTCGCTGAAAGGCATGCAGCGAAGCGCGGCGCAAAGCCCGCCTTCAAGGGATATAACGGTTATCCGTACGCCCTTTGCTGTTCCCTAAATGATCAGGTGGTTCATGGGATGCCCAACGGTCGAGAGTTGATAGAGGGTGACATACTCAGTCTGGATTTTGGCGTTATTCGTGACGGTTTTTACGGTGATGCCGCATTGACGCTCCCGGTTGGCCCAGTATCCAAAGCGGCAGAAAGACTCATAAGGGTGACGGAAGAATCCCTTTATGTAGCGATAGATGCAGCGCAGCCGACAAACAGACTTTTCGATATCTCTCATGCGGTCCAGAGTTATGTTGAAGCGCGTGGCTTCTCGGTCGTTCGGGATTTCGTCGGGCATGGTATCGGGAAAAGCCTCCATGAGAGCCCGCAGATTCCGAATTTCGGTCCCCCTGGCAGAGGTGTAAGACTTAAACCGGGGATGGTCCTTGCCATTGAGCCGATGATCAATGAGAAGGGGCCGGAGGTGAAGGTGCTGGCGGACGGATGGACTGCGGTTACTTGTGATAAAGGGTTATCGGCTCATTTTGAACATACCGTGGCGATCACGGAGCACGGCCCGGAAATACTGACGATCCAGTAAAGTTTTCGTTTTTATAACGATTTGAAAGGACATAAGGGATGAAGGTTCGAGCGTCTGTAAAAAAGATCTGTGACAAGTGTAAAATAGTAAAGCGCAAGGGTGTTGTCCGGGTGATTTGCGACATCCCGAAACATTCCCAGAGACAAGGTTAACAGCAATTAACTAGGAGGAACGGGCATTGGCACGTATCGCTGGTATAGACCTACCAAGGAACAAAAGGATCGAAATCGCATTGACCTATATTTACGGCATAGGGAGATCTACTGCGCAGAAGATTCTTTCTGAAACCGGAGTTGATTTTAACACACGGACAGACAACCTGACCGAGTCTGAGGTTGCCAAAATCAGGGAGAGCATTGATAAAAACCTCAAGGTCGAGGGTGATCTTCGCAGAGATATATCCATGAATATCAAGCGATTAATGGATCTCGGCTGCTACAGGGGCTTGCGGCATAGAAAGGGCTTGCCGGTTCGCGGGCAGAGAACCAAGACTAATGCCAGGACCAGAAAAGGCCCGGCCAGGACAGTGGCAGGTAAGAAGAAATAGTTTATAAGGATCTGGAGGAACAATGGCTAGTCCGGCGAAAAAGGTTGTTAAGAAAAAAAAGGAACGCAAAAATATACCTAACGGCGTGGCGCACATACAAGCCACTTTTAACAATACCATGATCACCATAACCGATCCGGTAGGAAATGTTGTTGCCTGGTCTTCGTCCGGTTGCAAGGGATTCAAAGGGTCCAGAAAGAGCACCCCCTTTGCCGCCCAGATAGCAGCTGAGGATTGTGCCAAAAAAGCACAGGAACACGGCATGCGGAGTATCGAGGTTTATGTGAAGGGCCCCGGTTCCGGTCGCGAGTCAGCGCTCAGGGCGCTACAGGCAGCGGGGTTTAACGTAAGTTTTATCAGGGACGTAACTCCCATACCTCACAACGGATGTCGCCCCCCAAAGAGAAGAAGAGTCTAATCCCAGAGGAAATATAGGTAAGGAGGTCTTCATTGGCTAGATATACTGGACCCTCGTGCAGGTTGTGCAGGAGGCAAAATATGGAGTTGTTTCTCAAAGGTGAGCGTTGTTATACCGACAAATGCGCCATCAAGAGAAGAAACTACCCGCCGGGGCAGCATGGCCAGGGAAGGGCAAAGGTTAGCGATTACGGCTTGCAGCTCCGCGAAAAACAGAAGGTACGGCGTATATACGGCATTTTGGAGAACCAGTTCCGTGGTTACTTTGCCAAAGCCGACCGGATGAAAGGGGTTACCGGTGAGAATCTCCTCTCTCTTCTGGAGAGAAGGCTTGACAATATAGTTTATCGCCTCGGTTTCGCATCTTCACGTACGGAGGCACGGCAACTCGTTAAGCATAGTCATTTCACCCTCAACGGCAAAAAAGCCAACATCCCGTCTATATTGGTAAAACCGGGTGACGTGTTGGAGCTGCGTGAAAAGAGCCGCAAGGTGCTCACCATCAACGATTCCTTGGAAGGGGTTGTACGGCGGGGTGTCCCGCAATGGCTGGAACTGGAAAAGGATGCGTACCGGGGTGTGATAAAGGCGGTTCCCGTCAGAGAAGACATCACTGTGCCGATTCAGGAACAGCTGATTGTAGAACTCTACTCCAAGTAAAGGCTAATCATACCCGCTACAGGGAGGAAATAAATGTATAAAAACTGGCGCGACCTGATCAGGCCTAAAAAGCTTCAGGCTGAGACGGAATCGTTAACAAATACGTATGGCAAGTTTTATGCTGAACCTTTTGAGCGCGGTTTTGGTACTACCCTTGGCAACTCATTGCGGAGGGTGCTCCTTTCCTCTTTGCAGGGCGCCGCAATTATTTCGGTCAAAATCAAAGGCGTTCTCCATGAGTTTTCCTCCATACCCGGCGTAACGGAGGATGTGACCGATATCATCCTGAACCTCAAGGGCGTACAGTTGAAGATGCACGGTAATGAGCCGCGTTTCATCAGGATTGTCCACAAGGGAGAAGGAGTAGTAAAGGCAGGCGACATACTTTCAGATCCCAATGTTGAGATACTCAATCCTGACCATCATATTGCCACCTGCTCCAAAGATGCAAACCTCGAGGTGGAGATGGTGGCCAAAATGGGGAAAGGGTATGTGCCTGCCGACCGTAATCGTGATGAGAAGGCGTCGGTGGGGACTATTCCGATCGATTCTATTTTTTCTCCCATCAACAAGGTAAATTTCACCGTGACAAACGCGCGTGTAGGGCAGATTACCGATTACGACAAGCTGACCCTCGAGATATGGACTGACGGCAGTGTCAAGCCTGAAGATGCCGTGGCGTATTCTGCCAAGATTTTAAAGGAACAACTCACCATTTTCATAAATTTCGACGAGGATGTCGAAATTGTCGAAGAGGCTGAGCCGGCAGAAGAGCGCGAAAAGTTCAACGAAAACCTGTATCGTTCAGTGGATGAACTGGAGCTTTCAGTCCGTTCAGCCAACTGTCTTAAAAACGCTGGGATTAAGCTTATCGGCGAGCTGGTGTCACGCAGCGAAGCAGAGATGCTTAAAACCCAGAATTTCGGCCGCAAATCCTTAAATGAAATTAAAGACATACTTGGAGATATGGGCCTCTCTTTGGGGATGAAGCTTGAAAGCTTTCCTGATCCCGAGATTATGCGCAGACTTCGCGGTGAGCGCAAGGAAGAAGAGTAATTGGCAAGGCTTCAATAGAGAAAGGAACCAGTAGTCATGCGTCACAATAAAGCAGGAAGACGATTGGGCAGAACCACTAGTCACAGGATTGCGATGTTCAGGAACATGGTGACATCCTTCCTTAACTATGAGAAAATAACGACCACCGATTCCAAGGCGAAGGAACTCCGTTCAATTGCGGAAAAGATGATCACTCTTGGTAAAAAGGGGGATCTTCACGCCATGCGTCAGGCTGCTTCCTTTATCCGGGACAAAAAAGTCGTGACTAAGCTCTTCACAACCATAGCTCCGCGATACAAGGAGCGGGCCGGCGGATATACCCGCATCGTGAAGCTCGGAATACGGCCGGGCGATAACGCTCCTCTCTCCATCATCGAGCTGGTCGAGGAGCAGGTGACGAAGAAACCCGCGAAGAAACCCGCTCCCAAAAAGGCTGCAACGCCTGTGAAGGCCGCAGAAGTGGTGAAGACGCCCGAGGCTGATGTGACAAAAGCCGTTGAGGAGCCCGGAGGCGAAGTGGCGGAAGCGGTGAAAGCGACCCCTGCCGAAGAAGCGGTGGAAGTGGCCGAACCCCCGAAGACGGTCGTTAAGGAAGGGGAAGAATGCGAGGCCAAGGCCGATTAGGTTTTGTTGTATGACGTAAGGGAATTGTTTCCTTCAACCGGTCGCACCGGTGTCGACGACCTGAAGAATATCCATAAGGTGAAAGCCGCTGACTGTGTAAAGTCAGCGGCTTTTATTTTTTTCAGAGCTTTGAAGGATTTATGCACAGTTTTGACTGAGAATTGTGCGTTGGTTTGTTTAGATTAGAATTTGCATGACTCTAACCCGTTAAAATAGTTATAAATAATTCAACATGTTGTAATGATTGACATTTGTGGAGTGGGCAAAATGTAGGCAGAAAGTAAAAACCTCTTTAGTACGTATCGTTTTATTGAATTGCCCACAACGTTATACACAGTTTATGCACAAATCTTGTGGATAATCGTTTGCGCTGTTGACGGGCTCAAACAGGCGAAATAGTTGCTAGAAAGCTTCCTTCTCCAGACCTTTCGCCTCCTTCCACAGTCCCTCCATCTCTTCCAGTGTTGCTTCTTTCATATGCACTCCCTTGGCACGCAGGGATTCTTCAATATGGGAGAAGCGCCGGACGAAACGCTCTATGGTTTTGCGCAGCGCCTCTTCGGGATTAAGGCGAAGAAATCGTCCCAGATTGACGATGGCGAACAGCAGATCGCCGAGTTCCGCTTCCATTCTTTCCTGATCCCCATCTACCATGGTTTCCTCAAATTCGTGGAGTTCTTCGAGCACCTTGGCAAATACCTGATCCACATCGGACCAGTCAAATCCGACTCTGGCTGCCTTTTCCGAAATTTTCTGGGCTTTCATCAGGGCGGGAAGCTGCGGCGGCACTCCGGACAGGGCTGATTCCCGCCCCTCTCCCTTTTCACCCTTTTTGATCCGCTCCCAGTTCTCCACCTGCTCTGCGGCGGTCTTTACCCGCTGTTCTCCGAAGACGTGGGGGTGGCGGCGGACCAGTTTGTCGTTGATCGCCTCCAGCACGTCGTCCATGGTGAACTCACCCTTCTCCTCGGCGATGGCCGCGTGGAATACCGGCTGGAGCATCAGGTCCCCCAGCTCTTCCTTGAGGTGGTCCGGGTCGTTCCTGTCGATCGCCTCGATCACTTCGTAGGCCTCCTCGATGAGGTAGCGCTTGAGGGATTCGTGGCTCTGCTCCGCGTCCCACGGGCACCCCCCCGGGGCGCGCAGCCGGCGCATGATCTCCACGAGGCGGTCGAAGCCTTTCTTTTGTTCGGTCATAGTTCTCTCCGTTATCCGGGTTCCGCACATGCGGTTTTTGCTGCAACAATAACATGGGGGTGATAGTTCCCGCAAGGCGGTTTGCATTGACTATCGCTTATGCCGGATGATATTCTACGGCTGCGGTAAAACTAATTTCTTCCCATTCATTCCGATCAATCCACAAACAGGTATAGGTGCCGTGAACCTCACCCTCACTCCAGCCGGTCATCTGCTGATGATCGGCTCATCTGCTTGCGAAGCGGCAGATGAGCCCGAAAACAGGCACTTCAGAGCCGAAAAAATAGCGCGGGCTTTCGCGGATTCGCAATCCGCGGGAATTATGGCTCTGGTCGGCGGTAAATCCGCTCCTGACTGGCCGCTCTCCTGGATGTTCTGGCGAGATTTTGGCGCACGCTATCTTCTCCTTCTCTGTCAAAGCCAGCCAACCGCCGAGCGGCTGGAACCGTTGCCGCCCCTCGATGCTGCAACCCTTGCCTCTCTGACCCTGAGCATCCCTCCCATGCCGGGTGCCGAATACTGTACCCCCGATGTTCTTGCTTCCATCTGGACCGATCTCGACGGCTGGGCGTTGGATTCGATTGCCCGGCATGCGGAAGGACTGGCCGGCTTTCTGCACCAGTATGCGCCGCTCTGGCGCCAGGTGGGGCGGGTCTGTTTCCACCTGGCCGAAAACAAACAGGATCCCGAATTCCCCTTCGCCTTCATGGCGACCTACATACCCCGCCTGGGTAAAAACGCCCGCGCCCAGCATCTCCCCTTAAGCCAGGCGCTCCGCGAGTACGCCGGCGCCAACAACCGTGAAGCGCTCCTGCGCCTTCTGGAGCCGGTTCACGAGGCCAGCACCCGCTGCGAGTGGGTACGGGAACTGCTGGAGAGCAACGACATCTATCACCCGCTGGCCTGGACGCCGGAGGAGGCCTACCCGTTTCTCAAGGATGTGCCTGCCCTGGAGGAGAGCGGCCTGGTGGTGCGTCTGCCGGATTGGTGGAAAAAACGCCCCCGCCCCCGTGTGCAGGTCGCCATCGGCTCGAACGTCGGAGAAACCCTTTCGGCCCAGGCCCTGCTCGATTTCAGGGTGCAGCTTACCCTGGACGGTGCAGACCTTACACCGGCGGAAGTTGCGGTGCTGACGGCGACCGGGGAGGGGCTTGCGCTCTTGCGGGGGGAGTGGGTCGAGGTGGATGGCGAAAAACTCCGCCAGGCGCTGGAGCAGTGGCAACGGGTCGAAGCCGAGGCCAGGGAGGACGGCCTTTCGTTCATGGAAGGGATGCGTCTTCTGGCCGGTGCCCGACGTGACCTGTCCGGAAATGATCCCACGCTGGATGAAACCGGCTGGGCCTTTGTGGAGGCTGGCGGCCGGCTGCGGGAGATGCTGGCCGGGCTGCGGGAGCCGGCCAGGCTGGCGGCCGTGCAGGCTGGTGACCGGTTGCAGGCGACACTGCGCCCCTACCAGCAGACCGGCCTCAACTGGCTCT
The DNA here is from genome assembly GCA_009773645.1 of Geobacteraceae bacterium. Lineage (GTDB taxonomy): Bacteria > Desulfobacterota > Desulfuromonadia > Geobacterales > Geobacteraceae > WSYB01. The sequence goes on along the minus strand of WSYB01000027.1, from coordinate 36,915 downwards.
GGTTTCTGTCGGAACTGGGGCTGGGCGCCTGCCTGGCCGACGACATGGGGCTGGGAAAGACCATCCAGGTTATCTCCCTGCTGCTGGCGCAAAAGGGGCGTGCTGGCGGGAAAACCGCCCCCAGCCTGCTGGTGCTGCCGGCTTCCCTTTTGTCCAACTGGAAGAGCGAGCTGGATCGATTTGCGCCGTCGCTCACGGTCGTCTGTCTGCATCCGTCGGAGCTGGAACGGTCAGAACGGGAGCGCATTGCCGCTGATCCCGAAGGCTGTCTGGCCTCCGTCGATGCGGTGCTGATCACCTACGGCATGCTTCAGCGCCAGGAGTGGCTCGGAAAGCTATCCTGGAACCTGATCGTGCTTGATGAGGCCCAGGCCATAAAAAACCCCGGCACGCAGCAGGCCAAAGCGGCCAAGACCCTTAAAGGAAGGGCGCGCATCGCCATGACCGGCACGCCGTTGGAAAACCGGCTGTCCGATCTCTGGTCGCTGTTCGATTTCATCTGTCCGGGTCTGCTCGGCTCCGCACCCCGGTTCAAGCAATTCGTCACCTCGCTCGAAAACCGCGAGCCGCCATCGTATGCCCCGTTACGCACACTGGTACAGCCCTATATCCTGCGCCGCCTCAAAACCGACCGGAGCGTCATCAGCGATCTTCCCGACAAGGTCGAGATGGCTGCCTGGTGCGGCCTCAGCAAGGCGCAGGCCCGGCTTTACGGCCAGGCGGTCAAGAACCTTGCCGAGGCGCTCGGGGAGCAGCAGGAGGGGATGAAACGGAGGGGGCTGATCCTTTCAGCGCTGATGCGGTTCAAGCAGATCTGCAACCATCCCGGTCAGGCCCTGGGTGACGGCGACTACGCCGAGGAGCGGAGCGGCAAGTTTGTGCGCCTGCGGGAACTGGCCGAAGAGATCGCCTCGCGCCAGGAAAAGGTGCTGATCTTTACCCAGTTCCGGGAGATGACCGCGCCGCTGGCCGCCTTCCTTGCCACGCTGTTCGGCCGTCCCGGCCTGGTGCTGCATGGCGGCACACCTGTGGCGGAGCGGAAAAAACTGGTAGACCGCTTCCAGCATGAGGACGGACCGCCTTTCTTCGTCCTCTCGCTCAAGGCCGGCGGCTCCGGCCTCAATCTGACCGCCGCCAGCCATGTCATCCATTTTGACCGCTGGTGGAACCCGGCAGTGGAGAATCAGGCCACCGACCGCGCCTTCCGCATCGGTCAGAAAAAGAACGTCATGGTGCACAAGTTCGTCTGCAAGGGGACGGTGGAAGAGAAGATCGATGCCTTGATCGCCGCCAAGGCCGGACTGGCGACGGAGCTCCTGGAAGGGGGAGAGACCCTGCTGACCGAGATGGATGACGAGGCCTTGTTGAAGCTGGTGGCGCTCGATCTGGAAAAGGCGGGGATATGATTTTCAGTGTTCATTGAGCAAATTTACTCATCCATTGAGTAAATTTGCTTGTGTGCCAAATTATACTATGATACAAGCAGGTTATGAGCTACCAACGACCATTACAAACAGCCCTTTTATCCACGCTTTCCCGCCCGACACGGGTCATCAATGTACTGATCGGTCCCCGTCAAGTGGGCAAGACAACTATTGCTCGCCAGATTGAGCAGACCATCGGTTTCCCGACCATCTATGCTACGGCCGACAGCCCTGTGCCGCTGGATTCAGCATGGATCGAGACCCACTGGAGGCGGGCGGCCTCCGAGGGAACAACAACCGGTATGCCGGTACTTCTGATTTTCGATGAATTGCAGAAAGTGAAGGGATGGAGCGAAACACTGAAGCTTCTGTGGGACAACCGTCCCGCCGCCCCGGAGATTCGTGTGCTGATTCTCGGTTCTTCGGCTCTTATGATGCAGGAGGGGTTGACCGAAAGCCTTGCCGGGCGTTTCTTTCTGCACCGCTGCACCCACTGGGGGTTTCCGGAATGCCATGACGCATTCGGCTGGAGTCTGGAACAGTGGCTTTATTTTGGCGGGTATCCGGGAGCAGCCGAATTTATTAATGACGAGAGCTCATGGAAGCGCTATATCACTGATTCCTTGATAGAAACTGTACTTGCCCGCGACGTACTCCAGATGAGCAAGGTTGCAAAGCCGGTACTTCTCCGGCATCTGTTTGCCCTTGCTGCCACATTGCCGGCCCAGTGTGTTTCTTATACCAAAATGCTCGGCCAGTTGCATGATGCCGGCAACACCACCACCTTGGCTCATTACCTGAAACTTCTGGAATCGGCATTCCTGGCCAGCGGGTTGGAGCTTTTTTCGCACGGTGTTCAGCGCAAACGGGGAAGCAGTCCCAAGCTGGTGCTCTGGAACAACGCCCTGGTGAATGCCCTTTCAACACGTTCTTTCAGCGATTCAATCGAAGATACGATTTGGTGGGGGCGACTTGTGGAAAATGCTGTCGGCGCCTATCTCTGCAACAGCCTTAATTCTGTGGAATATTCCGTTACTTACTGGCGAGATGGTGACTATGAAGTTGATTATGTGATCACGCAGGGACGCGACGTCTGGGCAATTGAAGTAAAAAGCGGCCGAAGCGGCAAAACAACCGGCTTGAGCCGATTCCGGGCGCGTTATCCGGATGCCAGGGTTCTTCTGGTTGGAGCACATGGCATTCCGCTGGAGGAGTTTTTCACCAGGGATATTAAGACATGGCTGGTGTAGGGTAGGCAGGAGTTGCTTGGAGACTTGACAGTTCCATTGGAAGACCTTTTACGGCAAATCCCAAAAAGCAAAGCCTGACACGGCAGTTTTTTTCATGTTCACGGACTAAATGTTCCATTTGGGTAGATCACCGGTTCACGCGCGCGCGTGAACCGGTGATCTACGAGTTGAACGCAACAATTATACCGGGATTCCCATACCGCCGCACCACACGATCCCGAAGGAGACTGACATGGCCCAAGTATGGAAAATCGCTCCCGGCAATCGTGCTGAAGATTGGCAGGTGTTCTCTGAACATGGCTGTATTGGTATTGGCTGGCTGGAGCGAAGAGATTATCGAGAATTCAAGAATGAAGGTGCTGTCCTAGAGGCACTTCAGCTGGAGTATGGAGAGGGGACGAAAGGTTGTGGCAAAGGTGCTGCGGAAATAATCTGGAGATTTGTTGATGGAATCAAACCAACCCACATCGTCATTGCAAACGATGGTTACAATAGGATGGTGGGCATTGGTATTGTCGAAAGCGAATACATACCTCCGACGGCTCACGAGAATCCAATGCGGGATGACATGCATACGCACCGTCATCACGTCCGCCTCATAAAATGGATTATTAGGAGACCGGCAGATGTCCCCGGCACGCGCTTCTTCGTCCAGCGCACACTCCACCCTCTCGATGAGACGAAAGTCGACGCTATTAAGCAAGCCTATCTGATTGCATACCCCGACGATTCAGAAATCCTGGATCAACTCGACCAGTTGTTTGGCGACAATTCAATACCAGAAACTGCGAAAGCAAGAGATTTCAATGACGTCGGGCCGGGGAAGGTACTCACAACGGCTTATCGTATACTACGCGACACAGAGTTGGCGCGCCGCGTGAAAGTCATGCACAATTTTGAATGTCAGATTTGTGGCTATGCCATTGTGCTTGGTGACGGTTCTCGGTACGCCGAGGCGCATCATATAAGGCCGCTCGGTAGCCCCCATGACGGCCCTGATATTATGGGTAACATTATTTGCCTTTGTCCAAACCATCACGCAGAATGCGACCTGGGTGTAAGCGAATTGTCCCTATCATCTCTTCATCCTGCCGATGGGCACGATCTGGAGCCGAGGTTTATCGAATACCACAACCGTGAAATCTATATGCCTGGGAAACGATAACTATAGCATCTGGCTACATCAATTCAGCCCTTGAATATGGAAAAATGAGAGACGTTCCAACAAGCCCCATGGACGCCGACCGCCCGAAAAAACCGGGCAGGCGGGTCATGGGGGCACCCCGTTGAATTAAACTAAGGGAGGAAATGCAAATGAAATGCCGAGTTTTTCTGTTGGTGGGCATAATGGTTATGGGACTATTTGCTACTTACGTTTCAGCTGAGCAAAACAAGAGTAAGGCTATATCAGTATCGGTGTCGTCTGATGATATATTATTAGATGGGACGCCTAGTGAATTTGATATAAAGCAATTTACTTCGAAATTAAACAAAGTACTTTTAGCAAAATTGGATGATAAAAGCCTCAGAATTGATAATGATAAATTTGATTACTTGCTTAAAGTGGATATAGAATCGATGAAGCATAAGTTTCTGCCATTTCAATTTGGTGTGTCTTATATTATTGATTACAAATATAAATTACTAAATACAGAAAAAAAAGAACTACTACGGCAAAAAAGTAATGGTAGAAATTTCGATCAATTTGACTTAATAGATGAAGTAACTAATGAAATAGTCAAGAACGTGCTTGTTGAGATTAACAAATAAGATGTAAGGCCCTTCGATGATTGACCCACGCATCTGAAAATGTAATAAGTTATAGAAAACAAAATGTTCAACCAAGCGCAACAGCGGTGAACCCGCTGTGCTCTCAGCCGTTATACCGTACCCCCCCTGCTCCGAGGTTACAAATGACAGATTTAACACAACTACTCTTGTCTGATTTTATCTTTTTATTGGGCATCCAGGCTGTTCTGGCCCTTTTCTTGATCTATGCTGCATTTCGACAATGGCAAGGAGGAAGAAAAACAATTACTGGGCGTGGTGGTGTGACAGCGTCGGTGAAGAGAGGACAAGGAAGTTGGGACACTCTCCATCTAGCATATGGGATTTCTTCAATTCTTGCGGTGCAAGTTATTTCAGCCAGCGAAGCGTTCAAGGGTTGGAAGGTTGCATTGATAACGGCTGACTTAGCTGCGCTTATATACCTCTACTATTATAATGGATGGTTCCGTAACAAAGTCATTGGTGTCGTCAACAAATCTAGAGGGCTCGAAGAGCAGTTTTGACCAACCGGTATATTGGGACCCGATTAGTCAACTCGAAACAGCAGTATAATGAGGGGTTACACTAGGCGAAATGCCGCGCTGGTGAACCCCGAAACCGTTGATATGGCTAAGGGGGTCGAAATGAAGTTCTGGGCAATGACCTGCAAAGTACTCGGGTATATCTGGCTGGTGTTGGCTTGCCTCCTGATCTTGGTAGGCATCGTCGGGGTCTGGATGAAGGAGGGATTTTCCGGAGTTCAAAACCTCCTGAGCCCGTTTAACGTGGCGAACTATATCGTGACGATAATTACGCTGGCTCCCGGAATTGGCTTGCTGATGCTTTCCGAAAAATTACAAAACAAGGCCAAGACTGTGATATCGGATAAAAACAGAAAGAAGGCAAAAATACGAGAACAAATCATTTCGGAATATGGAGAGTACATCAAAAATCACCCGCCGACTGGAGAAATTCGAGATGTTTCTGAATTGCCCTATACAAAGGAAGAGATACTTGATGCAATCACACTGGAGATAGTGCTGGAAAATGATGACCAGATGGTAGGGGCCATGACAACCTGTGCTGTTATGCTTGCTGATTTTCAAGAGAAGGTCGGTCCAAATCCGTTAACAATGCTAGGCATAAGTAATGCCGAGATACTTTCAGCGGTTAAGAGTAGCGACAGCGAATTAAAAGCCTTAGCAGCAAAAATCACTGAGAATCCGGACAAGGAAAGATACGAATATTTAAAGAAAGTGGCCGATGAAGAACTTATACTCATTAAGAAAAAGCTTGAAGCAGCAGAGGAACTGAGAAGACAGATGCCAGAAGAGAAAAAGCGTCAGATTCGAGGTAATTCATCTTTTTGACTTACAACAACAAACCAAAGGGGTTTATACCCCGACATAAGATAATGCCTCCACTGCAAAATACGAAGTTTCAACCAGCGGCAGGACCGGCTCCAAAAACGGCCGGTCAGCCTTATGGCGTTCCGAGGACACAATGGCAGCAATACTTTATCCATCCATATCAGGTGATAGCTAAAGCGACTTTTGCGACAACAGCATCCAGTATATGCTGACGACGCAGAGGATTGACAGATGACCTATTCAAATATAGAAGACGCTTTTTTATTCGTAAGCAGCGCCGCTCCATTCGAGCATAGCGCGGTTGTTCATCGGATCACGGGCGAGACTTTTTTCGCTTCGGCATACACAGGCGATAGTGAGTTTCCCGATGATGTGGAGGATAACGATGATTATATCGCTATCCCGCACAGAAATGATCTTGAACTGGGGAAACCTCTGGTTATGGAGTTTGTCCGGAGTCACTGCCCTGAACTGACAAACCGTGTGATTGCCATATTCTCGCGACGCGGCGCATACGGCAACTATAAGGAACTGCTGTCAGAGAAAGATTTGCTCGATAAATGGTATGCTTTTGAAAATGCACGAACCAGAGTAGCGCTGCTTGAATGGTGCGAAGAAAATGGACTGGTCATCGACGAGCCATACTGCAATTCGCAGAAAACAACAGGAGGTTACGATGGATACCGAACGCATGGAAGAGCGCATTGCTGATTATCTCAAGGCCCTTGTCCAGCTTGAAAAAGCCGCCCAACAACCCAAGGACGAATACATTCGCGATTCTGTCATACAGCGCTTTGAATTCACACACGAGCTGGCCTGGAAGATGCTGAAACTCCGGCTGGAGGAGGAAGACATTTTTGTGAAGACGCCGCGTGAAACCATGCAGGCCGCCTTGCAGGCGGGGTTGATCGAGGATGGCAATGCCTGGAGCGATCTGCAGAAGATGCGCAATCTCACCAGCCACACCTACAATGAAGACCTGGCCGATCAAGTCTATACCTTTGTCGTCGAGCAGGGCGTGCAACTGTTCCAACAACTCGCGCAAAAGGCCGTGCAATGGAAAACGACAAACTGATATTCGGCCTGGCAGAACGTCATTATCGCGATATAGTGCGTGTGTTCAGGCGCTATCCGAACATCGAGAAGGTGCTGATCTTCGGCTCCCGCGCCAAGGGGACGGACAAACCGTATTCGGACATCGATCTGGCCGTGGTCGCTCCGAACATGGACGATCAGGAATTCTCCCGGCTCTGGAATGAACTGGACGCACTGGAACTGGTATTCAAACTGGATGTGCTGCATTGGGACAAACTTGGTCAGCAAAAACTGAAGGATTCCATCATGACACACGGCCAGTATTTTTACCCTCTCAGCATGGAGCGCCTTCCGGAGGGGGGCCAATAGCGGTGTCATTTTTGAAAAGAGGCGGACGGGTCTGAAAGAACGAAAGATGCGGTAAGCGAAGTTCCAACAAGGAAGTTGGACCGGTTAACAGTATCAGCAGCGTTTACACCATAATGAGGAGGACACATATCCAATGAGCTTCTACGGATGGGCGCCGTATGTACCGGTTGCCGAGCGACGGGCAAAGGCACTGAAGCAGCTTGAAAAGATGAAAAAGAAGGGGCTCAAGGTGCAGCCGGTGCTTTTGTCCGGCCGCAAGATCGCCGCTTCCTTCTGGGGCAAGGGGTGGTGCGACCATATGGAGTCGTTCAGCGATTACGCCAATCGCCTCCCCCGCGGCCGCAGCTATGTCAGAAACGGCTCGGTCTGTCATCTGGAGATCCAGAGCGGCCATATCAAGGCCATTGTCAGCGGATCGTCGCTGTACAACGTTTCCATCACCATCACCCCGCTTGTGAAAAAGAAATGGGATGCCGTCAGGTCGGCCTGCAGCGGAAGGATCGGGTCGCTGATCGATCTGTTGCGCGGAAGGCTGGACCGTGGGGTCATGGAGGTTGTTGCGCATCGCAGGGAAGGTCTTTTCCCGCTCCCCGGCGAGATGAAATTCGACTGCAACTGTCCGGACTGGGCCGGCATGTGCAAGCATGTGGCGGCAGTGCTCTACGGTGTGGGCGCCCGACTCGACCACTCCCCGGAGATGCTGTTCCAACTGCGCGGGGTGAATCACGAAGAGCTGGTTGATGTCTCCGCAGCGATTACGGATGCGGCCAAAGCGGGAACGTCCCGCCGGCGGATTGCTGCGGCCGGTATTGCCGATGTGTTCGGTATCGATATGGCTGAAACACTGCCCCCCGCACGGCAGCCGCGCACAAAAACCGCCCCGGTCAAATCAAGAGGTCGCAAGAAGTCGACCGCTGTGGCTCCTTTCCCCGATCCGCTCACCGGTGATGCCATATACGCCTGGAGGTCATCTCTCGGTGAGACACAGACTGTATTTGCTTCCCGCATCGGGATAACCGCCGCCAGCATTTCGCAATGGGAAAAAAGGGGCAAAGCTGCCATTGGTATGCAGCCTCGCACTCTGTCGGAACTGGTCAAGGCCTGGGAGCTGACACATTGATGAGGAAACAGCCCTCAATCTCCCCATGCGGCTCGATGGAATCCGCGCCGCGCAGGGGATGGCTCACTAACGGTTTTTCGAGACCGAGCTCTTCCGTTACTTCCCCTTCAGGTACCCCTCCAGGAATCCCCTCTTATACTCAGCGAAGCGATCCTCTTCTATGGCTCGGCGGATATCCGCCATCATGTGCAGATAGAAATGGACATTGTGGATGCTGGCGAGGATCGCCGACAGCACCTCGTTGGCGTTGAAAAGGTGGTGGAGGTAGGCGCGGGTGAAGTTCTGGCAGGCGTAGCAGCCGCAGTTGGGGTCGATGGGATAGAAATCGCGCCGGTAGTTCTTATTGGTGAGCCTGATCCGGCCGCGGTTGGTGAAGAGAGTGGCGCTCCGGGCGTAGCGGGTCGGGATGACGCAGTCGAACATGTCCATGCCGCGCTCCACGCTCTCCAGGATGTCCTCAGGAAGTCCCACCCCCATGAGATAGCGGGGCTTGTCCTCGGGTAGGAACGGGGCGGTCATGGCGACCACCTTTTTCAGGAGTTCAAGCCCCTCGCCGACGGATACTCCGCCGATGGCGTAGCCGGGGAAGTCCATCTGCACCAGTTCCTTGGCGCACATGGCACGCAAGTCTTCAAATACGCTCCCCTGAACAATGCCGAACAGTGCCTGATCCTTCCTCGTATGGGCCTTCTTGCAGGCCTCAGCCCAGCGGATGGTCTTGCGGGTGGACAGGGCGGCGTACTGCTTGTCGCACGGATAGGGAATGCACTCGTCAAAAGTCATGATGATATCTGCGCCGAGCGCTTCCTGGATGGCCATGGCGCGGGCCGGGTCGAGGAAAACCTCTTCTCCGGTTATCTCATGCTTGAAATAAGCGCCATCCTCGGTGATCCGTTTGTTCGGGAGAGAAAAAACCTGGAAGCCGCCGGAATCGGTCAGGATAGGGCCGTGCCAGGCCATGAATTTGTGGAGCCCGCCGGCCTTTTCCACCAGGGACTCGCCGGGACGGAGATGGAGATGATAGGTGTTGCTGAGGATGATCTGAGCGCCGCATTCTTTTACCTGCTGCGGCGTCATGGCCTTCATGGCGGCGTGGGTGCCTACCGGCATGAAGATGGGGGTCTCTATTGTGCCGTGAGACGTTGTCAGTGTGCCGCGCCGCGCTGCGGTGTTTTTGTCCTTTTTATTGAGTTTAAAATTCATGTTGCCTTTTTTGAAAAATTGATTTAGTAGTCCTGATGACCGAGGCCGCCTGCTGAGGATGGGGAGGTGACCCTCCGCGCATGTTTCTGCGCAACATCGAATTTCTACCAGAATGGCTGTGAAAAAGCAACCGCGCTTTTTGTGGGTTAATAGTCAATTTTCGTTAATTTTTGTTGCATTTTCTTAAAACGACGTTTAGTATGCAGTATACAGTATTCGATGAATAAAGTTTAATGCGAGTGTAATTCCATATTCGTTGTCGGTAATTACGCAAATCTTTTATAAAGAGGAGGGACAATGCAAACATTCACCAGATGGCGTGCGCCCCCCGTTCTTGGCGTTGGATTTGCCTATGAATGTTTGTCCGGAACTTACTCGCTCCGACATGCAGCGAAGAGATTAACGTTCACTATTATGGCGAGTAGAGTAAATTAACCTTCAGCAACTGGTGAAATAAAATTCAAAGGGATAATAAATTATGCAACTATTAACAAGCTCAGTGGGCAGAAAGATTTTGATGGCGATTACCGGCCAATTGATGGTCTTGTTCGTTATCGTCCATCTGTTGGGGAACTCTACAATCTTTATCGGCTGGGTCAACGCCTATGCGGAACACCTCCATGCCATGCCGCCGGTGGTGTGGATTTTCCGTATCGTGATGCTCGCACTGGTCGGTATCCACATTCTTTTCGGGATTCAGCTTACGCTGGAAAACAGTGCCGCAAATCCGCAGGGATACGCGGTGAACAACAAGCTCAAGGCTACGTTTGCTTCCGAGAACATGATCTGGACCGGTCTCCTGCTGCTGGCGTTCATCGTCTACCATGTTCTCCACTTCACGGCGCGCGTCACCCCTGATATTGTTAAGGGAGTTGACGCATTAGGGCGGTTCGACGTGTTTACCATGGTGGTATCCAGCTTCCAGCACGGCATTATAGCCGTCATCTACGTGGCCGCCATGGTTACCCTGTTCCTCCATCTTTCCCATGGCATTCAGAGCTTCTTCCAGACAATGGGATGGAACAACGCCAAGAGTCTTCCGGTTTTCAGCAAGATCGCCATGGTTCTCGCCGTTATCTTCCTTCTCGGATACAGCTCCATACCGCTTTTCATCGTTACCGGCATACTGAATAAATAGGGGGTTCATAGTGATACTCGACGGAAAATGTCCGAAAGGACCAATTGAACAATCGTGGGATAAGCACCGCTTCGACATGAAACTGGTAAATCCCTCGAATAAGCGGAAATACAAGATTCTTGTCGTCGGGACGGGATTGGCAGGGGGGGCTGCTGCTGCAACACTCGGAGAGCTCGGCTACAATGTCGAGGCCTTCTGCTACCAGGACAGCGCCCGCCGCGCCCATAGTATTGCGGCACAGGGCGGGATCAACGCTGCCAAGGCCTATCCCAACGACGGCGACAGTATTTTCCGCCTCTTCTACGACACTATCAAGGGCGGGGACTTCCGCGCCCGCGAGGCGGACGTTTGGCGTCTCGCCCAGGTGTCGAACAATATCATCGACCAGTGCGTGGCCCAGGGAGTTCCCTTTGCCCGCGATTACGCCGGTTATCTCGACAACCGCTCCTTCGGCGGCGCCCAGGTTTCCCGTACCTTCTTTGCCCGGGGGCAGACCGGTCAGCAGCTTCTTCTCGGCGCATATTCCGCCATTTCGCGCCAGATCAAGGCCGGTACCGTGAAGCTGTTTGCACGCACCGAAATGCTTGACCTGGTAGTGGTGGACGGCGAGGCCAAGGGGATAACGGTCCGCGACCTGGTTACCGGTGAAATCCGCACCCATGTCGGCGATGCCGTGGTGCTCTGCACCGGCGGCTATGTCAACGTGTTCTACCTTTCCACCAACGCCATGGGGTGCAGCGTTACTGCCAACTGGCGGGCGCATAAGAAGGGGGCCTATTTTGCTAACCCCTGCTATACCCAGATCCATCCGACCTGCATTCCGCAGACCGGCGAGCACCAGTCCAAACTGACCCTCATGTCCGAGTCGCTCAGGAACGACGGCCGCTGCTGGGCACCCAAAAAGCAGGGCGACAACCGTCCGCCCAACGAGATCCCCGAAGAGGAGCGCGATTACTATCTGGAGCGCAAGTACCCCTCCTTCGGCAACCTGGCACCTCGTGATATCGCCTCCCGCGCCGCCAAGGAGCAGTGCGACGATAATCGCGGCGTCGGCCCCGGCGGCCGCGGCGTCTACCTTGATTTTGCCGCTTCCATCAAGCGCCTCGGCGAAGACACCATCCGCGAGCGTTACGGCAACCTGTTCGAGATGTACGAAAAAATCACCGACGAGAACGGCTACAAAGTGCCTATGCGTATCTACCCGGCCCCCCACTACGCCATGGGCGGTCTGTGGGTCGATTACAACTGTGAAAGCAACGTCCCCGGTCTGTTTGTCCTGGGTGAGGCCAACTTCTCCGTTCACGGGGCTAACCGCCTGGGCGCCAGTGCTCTCATGCAGGGTCTGGCTGACGGCTACTTTGTCATTCCTTACACCATCGCCAACTATCTGGTGAAGACCGCGCCGGGCAAGGTGAAGGCCGACAATCCCGAATGTAAAAAATCGCTGGAGAATGTGAACACCGAGATGAAAAAGCTCCTCTCCATCAATGGTAAGAAGACGGTCAGCGAATTCCACCGTGCACTGGGCAAGATCATGTGGAACAACGTTGGCATGGCGAGAAGCGAGCAGAGTCTGAAGGAAGCCATCAAGCAGATTCCGGTTCTGCGCGAGGAATTCTGGCAGAACGTCAAGGTGACCGGTTCAGGTCCGGAGCTCAACCAGCAGTTGGAGAACGCCTGGCGGGTGGCAGACTTCCTGGAGTTTGGGGAGCTTTTGGCCAAGGACGCGCTGCACCGCGACGAGTCGTGTGGCGGCCACTTCCGCGTCGAGCATCAGATGCCGGACGGTGAGGCCAAGCGTGACGACGAGAATTTCTGCTATGCTGCGGCATGGGAATTCAAGGGTGTGGGCAAAGAGCCCGAACTGCACAAGGAGCCGTTGGTATTTGAAAACGTCCATCTGGCGGTAAGGAGTTATAAATAATGAACCTGACACTACATGTATGGCGCCAAGCTGGCCCAAATCAACCAGGCAAACTGGAAGTTTATGAAGCGAAGCATGTCAGCCCCGATCAATCCTTTCTGGAGATGCTCGACGAGGTCAACGAAGAGCTGATCAAGGGCGGCAAGGATCCGATATCCTTTGACCACGACTGCCGGGAAGGAATCTGCGGCATGTGTTCCCAGGTGATCAACGGCGTTCCCCACGGGGGACAGGATAGAACCACTGTCTGCCAGCTCCACATGCGCACGTTCAAAGATGGAGACAGCATCTTCATTGAGCCGTGGAGGGCGCGGGCATTCCCGCTGCTCAGGGACCTCGTGGTGGACCGTACCGCCCTCGACCGGATCATCGAGTCCGGCGGCTATACCTCCTGCCACACCGGCGGGGTTGCAGACGGCAATGCCATCCTGATTCCCAAGCCGGATGCGGAGTACGCCATGGACGCCGCCGAGTGTATCGGCTGCGGTGCCTGTGTGGCGGGCTGCCCCAACGGTTCGGCAATGCTCTTCACCAGCGCCAAGGTGGCGCAGCTTGCGGCACTCCCGCAGGGTAAGGCTGAAGCGGCCCAGCGCGTCTGCGCCATGACCGAGTCCATGAAGGAAAACGGTTTCGGTAACTGTACCAACCACTACGAGTGCCAGGCGGCCTGTCCCAAAGGGATCAACGTGAAGTTCATCGCCAAACTCAATCGGGAGTTTCAGAAATCTCTTTTTGAATAAGGCTTGAAGTGATGTGAATTGGAGGGCAGAGGTTATTATCTCTGCCCTTTTTTTTTGGAGTCAGAAGTGGATTTGAATTTTGTGCGAATTATTTTTACACTCAGGGTGGCAGGGGACGAAGCCAATCCTTTTGTCCTCTTTGGTTCAAAAGAGAGATTTATGGACGCCTTCCGGCAGGCGGCCAACTGCCGCTGCAGCAGGTGTGAAAGCTGTCCGCGCTCCTTTGAATGCCCTTACTGCCAAACCTTTTCCCAGACCATAAGCAGCGATCCGGCGGCGGTAAAACGCTTTCAGAAGCCACCGTTCCCGTTTGTCTTTGAGTTTCCCCTCGTGCTTCCGGCGCCCAACCGGGGCGGCTTTCTGGAATGCGGCCTTACACTGGTGGGGTCTGCGGTCAATTTCATTGCCGATTATCTTGCTGCACTCAGGATCATGTTTCAACCGGCCGGAACCGGCAGGAGGCTTAACGCCTTTCTGGTCAGGGTGGAGTCTGTCGATTACAGCGGAAGCCGCCATACCATTTTCGATCAGGACGGGGTGGCGTTAGACCGGCTTGTTTTCCTTTCCCTAGCGGGACTGCAGAACACCAACGTTGTTACTCCCGGTCCGCTTACCTTGTCCATTATTACCCCCATGCGCATTATGCAGGAGGGGAGGCCCTTGCGGGATATTTCCTTTTCACCTTTTGTCCGCGCCCTGTTCAGGCGTATTTCCTCCATGGCGTATTACTACGGCGGAGTTGAGATGGATTTTGATTATAAATGGCTTGCCGATCGCAGCAGCGGGATCGAGACCGTTAGCTCAAAGTTGCGATGGGTGGAATGGAAGCCGGGGCTGTGCGGAGTGATGGGGACCGTTACCTTCAGCGGGGATGTGGCGGATTTTCTTCCCTTCATACTCCTTGGAGAGCATTTCCATGTGGGGAAAGGTGCTCCCTTCGGTCTGGGCAGTTACCGGATTGACAGTAGATGAGGGTATAAGTATATATACCTTGTAAAAATGGCGCTTGCGGGTAAACTTTTCTTGTAAACACCGGCAGGTAAAGGAGCCGACATGGGTCAGTCAGTCTGGAGGCCGTTGATATTGATGTTGATTGTAGTCCTTGTCTTCGACCTGCTTTACAATGTGGTCATGAAGCAGGCAGCGGTGCAGGGGGCCGAGGTGAGTTACAGCCGCTTCAGGGAGGAGCTTGGCGCGGACAACATAAAAAAAATCACCATCAAGGGGTCAAGCATCAAGGGTGAATTCCGGGCCAAAACGCGGATTACGGCAGTCGTTGAAGGGAAGGAAGCGGCACGGGAGGTGACCAGTTTCACCACCGTGCTGCCGGTCATACAGGACCCCGGGCTCATGGCCGATCTGGCGGCGAAAAAGGTGGAAGTGACTGCGGTTTCGACCGAGAGTTCCCCCTTTGCCACGGCCCTTATCTATCTCCTCCCCTGGCTTCTCATCATCGGCATATGGTGGGTGGCGATGCGGGGGATGAAAGGACAGGGGCCGGGCGCCATGCTGGGGGGGTTCGCCAAGTCCGGGGCGAAGATGTACACAACCACCGAAAAGGTAAATGTTACCTTCGACGATGTGGCAGGGATGGAAAACCCCAAGCTGGAGCTGAGAGAGGTAGTCGAATTTCTGAAGGAACCGAAAAAATTCCAGCGCCTCGGTGGGAAGGTTCCCAAGGGAGTGCTGCTGGTCGGTCCCCCGGGAACCGGCAAAACGCTATTGGCCAGGGCAGTGGCGGGTGAAGCCGGGGTCGCCTTTTTCAGCATCTCCGCCTCCCAGTTCATCGAGATGTTTGTGGGGGTCGGCGCCAGCCGCGTGCGCGACCTCTTTACCAACGCCAAAAAAGCGGCGCCCAGCATCATCTTCATTGATGAGCTGGATGCCGTAGGCCGAAGCCGCGGGGCAGGGTTCGGCGGCGGCCATGATGAGCGGGAGCAGACCTTGAACCAGCTCCTCTCGGAAATGGATGGGTTTGACCCCCATGAAGAGGTCATCGTCCTGGCAGCGACCAACCGACCGGACGTCCTCGATCCTGCCCTTTTGCGCCCGGGCCGCTTTGACCGCCACGTGGTGATCGAACGTCCCGACTGGCGGGACCGGGAACAGATACTTAAGGTCCATACCCGTAAAATAAATCTGGATAAGGACGTGGATCTGGCGGTGATTGCCAGGGGGACGCCGGGGATGACCGGCGCAGACTTGGAGAGCCTGGTGAACGAGGCGGCCATCCTGGCGGCCCGGGGCAACGCGCCGGCCGTGAACATGAGCCATTTGGAAAATGCCAAGGACAAGATCCTGATGGGAGGGGAACGCAAGATGTTCATCACCGGGGAGGAAAAGCGGATCACGGCCTATCACGAGGCCGGCCATGCCTTGGTGGCAAAGCTCATTCCCGGTACCGACCCGGTCCACAAGGTGACCATAATCCCCCACGGCATGGCCCTTGGGGTAACCCAGCAATTGCCGGAAGACGACCGATACCATTATCCCAAGGCGTACCTGGTAAACCGCCTCCGTGTCGCGCTGGGGGGGAGAGTAGCGGAGCGGCTGGTGTTCAACGACCTCTCCACCGGCGCCCAGAGCGACCTGAAAACGGTGACCGATCTGGCCGAGAAGATGGTATGCCAATGGGGAATGAGTGACAAGATCGGGGCGATGACCTTCAGCCGCGGCCAGGAGCACCCCTTTCTGGGACGCAAGCTGGCGGAAGAAAAGACCTTCTCCGAGGAGATGGCGTGGCTCATTGATCAGGAGATTGCCGCAATCATCAGGGACGCGGAGAAGGGGGCGGAAGAACTGGTCGCCGCCAACAGGATAAAGCTCGATGCCTTGGCCGACGCCCTGCTGGAAGAGGAGACGCTGGACGGAAAGCGGGTGGACGAGATTCTGGCGGCGGTGGAGAAGGGGGTGCCGCCCCCTGCGCCTGCGGCGTGAGGCATGGCGAGGGATTACGGGGAGGGTGGCATAAGTGGCGGAGCGGATGGTTGAGCGAGTGGATTTGGAGCGGTTGCGGCGTGACGCCGTCTGCGTCATCATCCGGCTCGGGCTTGGTGGTTACGATCTGCAGGGCACGGCGGGGAACATTCTCGTGCCGGAGTCGTACGTTGCCTGGGCGACGGTGACGAGCGAGCTGGGGAACGAGGGGAACAGCCTGGTAACCCCGGAAGAATATGCCGATGCTTGCGGCTTGGGGATCAATGAGGTTCTGGCGCGGGTCCACGACAAGGGGAGCCTTTTCGCGCTGATCTATGGGGATTCGGTCGCGGTGCCGTTGCCGGAGAAAGAGGCGATCTTGTCGGAGATCGAGGTGTGAATGGTGAAGGGATTTGCCACCGGCATTCTCTCGGAGAGGTCATCCATGAAAGCGGCGCTCATCGATAGATACGGCGGGAACGAGGTGGTGGAAGTCAGGGATGTGCCGCAGCCACAGCCGGGACCGGATGACGTGCTCATCCGTGTTTACGCGGCGGCGATCAATCCCCTCGACTGGAAGATCCGCAACGGCATGGTGAAGATATTCACCGGGCACACCTTCCCCAAGATCCTCGGCAGCGAATGCGCGGGCGAGGTCGTCGCAACCGGCAGCAGCGTGCAGGGCTTCGCACAAGGGGACCGGGTGATCGGTTTTCCGGGGATAAAGCGGCTGGCCGCCTTTGCGGAGTACGTCTGCGCACCGGAGCGGACCACGTTTCCCAAGCCGGTGAACGTCACGTTCGCCCAGGCCGCTACCATTCCCATTGCCGGCATCACCGCCCTGCAGGCGCTCCGTGATCGCGGCCGGCTGGCCGCAGGTCAGCACGTGCTGATAAACGGCGCTTCCGGCGGTGTCGGGACCTTTGCAGTCCAGATCGCCAAAGTATTTGCCGCGAAGGTCACGGCGGTGTGCAGCGGCGCGAACTCGGAACTGGTGAAGGGACTCGGGGCCGACCGGGTTATCGATCACACACGGGAGGAGTTCACCAAAGGGAGTGAACGTTACGACCTCATCTTCGACGCCGTGGCAAAGGCTTCTTTTGCCGCATGCAAAAGGGTCCTGGCGCCGAAGGGAATTTATGTCACCACCCTCCCCACCTTCGCGGTCCTCCTGAATCGGTATCTTACCGGGTATCTGACGTCGCAGAAAGCACGGATCGTAATGGATAGGCCGAATGCGAGGGACATGGAATGGATGAAGGGTCGGATCGAAGCCGGCAGGATCAGGATTGTCATCGACAGGGAGTATCCACTGGAACAGATACGGGAAGCCCTTGCCTACAGCGAGGCGGGGAAGGCGAAGGGGAAGGTTGTTGTGAGGATTTTTTGAAAAATTGTCAAGAGTTGAGACGCGACCCCTATTTGCCCCTGCTCAAGAGGCACTTTTATATGAAAAACAATTCCTGTTTTAAACAATATGCTAATTCAACAACATATAAAATCGAAGCTAAAGAGCCAGACTATTTGTATATCAAGGAATCTCAAATGCCTGCTTCAGGTAAGGGTTTATTTACAGCAATTCCGATTTATAAAGATGAAGTAATTTCAATTTTCAAAGGAAAGATTTTATCAGATAAAGAAGCACAATACAGAGCAACAAATGGTGAAGATGGATATTTTATAAACATGCCAGATGGAACAATATTGGATTCAATGAAAGTGAAGTGTTTTGCTAAATATGCAAATGATGCTTTGGGTTTTGTGAAAGCAAAGTATAAAAACAATTCAAAAATAACG
This sequence comes from Geobacteraceae bacterium, assembly GCA_009773645.1. Taxonomy (GTDB): domain Bacteria; phylum Desulfobacterota; class Desulfuromonadia; order Geobacterales; family Geobacteraceae; genus WSYB01. The sequence continues at coordinate 18,862 of WSYB01000027.1, read as the reverse complement.
TTAGACGAAAATGGTAATGTTTGTATTGTAGCAAATAGAAATATATTGGTCGGTGAAGAAATATTCTGCAGGTATGGTAACAAATATTGGAAAAAATATTTGGAAAGATTTTGACGGGTAATCGAGAGGTGTCTCCACTTAGACATTGTCACAGGTTGAGACCTGACACCCTTGTACGTTCCCAGGCTGTAATGGAACAGCAGCGGATTTTTATCTTGCCTTTATGTAGTCCATAGGATACAGTAAATATGGTGCAACCAGAGTGCCGGATCGAATATTACCAGGGTTCCGACGGTAAGGTACCTTTCAGGGATTGGCTGGACGAACTCCGCGACGTCGCGGCCGCTGCCCGTATCCGCATCAGACTCAACCGCGTGCGCCTGGGCAACTTCGGCGTTATCCGGGCCTTGGGTGACGGGGTTAGCGAACTGAAGATAGACCTTGGCCCCGGATACCGCGTGTACTATGCCATGTCCGGGAAAACGGTCGTGTTGTTGCTAGTAGGCGGCGACAAGTCAACCCAGCGCAGGGACGTTGCCACGGCAAAGCGTTACTGGAAAGAGTATCAGGAAGGGGGATGATCATGGCCCGCAAATCCGTGCCCTATGAAAACGACCTTATGGAATGGCTGCAAGACTCCGCCCATGCAGCCGAATACATCAATGCCGCCATCGAGGACGGAGACCGGGAAGTTTTCCTTCTGGCCTTGCGCGACGTGGCCAAAGCCCGTGGCGGAATGACTGCCGTTGCGGAACAGGCCAAGGTAAGCCGCACGTCACTGTACAAGACGCTTTCGCCGCGCGGCAATCCGGAATTTAGGAGTGTCACCGCGCTGCTCCACTCGCTGGGGCTCAAGCTGACGGTCGAGCCGGAGGATAAGGCGGCGTAGGAGATGCCCACATTTTCTCCAGTCCCCGAATTATTAGAAAATTTGACCGAAGCTCCCGTTTCAGGTACATTGGGGCTGTCTTAATGTTATGCGGGGGAATTGAGATGGAGGGATTTTCAGCATAATGCCGAAAGCCGCTACGAGCCGAATAAAAAGCTTGGGCGGCTTTTTTGTTTGGTGGGGAAGGGGAGAGTAAGCTAGAGTTGGCGGAGAAGATCGTTTCTGATATCGGAGCCGAAGGGGTTTGTCAACATCAAAGATTTGACCCCCGAGCCCTTTGACCCCCGAGCCCTTCCCCCGAGCCCTTGAAGATTTGACCCCCGAGCCCTTGACTTTCAAGACCGGATGGAATGTCAGAAAGTCAGACCCCGTGGTTTTCATCGGAGAGGTGGCAAGCGGAAAAGTTTCAACTGGGGACGACCAAGTTCTTGATCGGGTAAAGATAGCGTGGCCGCGGATAACCGAAGTCAGCCGACGGAGATATCCTTGAAAGCTACGTCTAGCGCGGAAGCGAGTGCAACCGAGGAAACGGATGCGGGAAAACTGCACGTCCGGGACTGTGCGGGGGGTGCCGGGTAACCGGCATTTCTACCGCAGAAATGCTGGGTGGCAAAAATTCAATGGAGGGATGCATATGATCAGCTTCAGATTCAGAGTGGGCAATGCATTTCTAAACTATTTACACAGGCCAATTACGATCCCTAAAAGCCAAGTTAACTACAAGGACATAGAGGCCCAGCAACTGCATTCGGACGATATCAGAGTTATTTGTCCGAACGGTGAGAGAATGGCCGGTTGTATAATTTACTCGAAAGCAGGTTACGGCCCTTACTACCAAATAAAAGTTGAGGGTAAAGAAAATGATCCTTTAAGTCGTCTTTCTGTTGGTCAAGTACTTGTGGTTGAAATTGAAAAAATGGGACGCATAACTGAAATACGATTAAATAACAGATAACGGCAGGTGTAGACGATTTTGAAAATCGCACGGGAACCTTCCGGTGACGTTGTCATTTTGTCGACTCTAGCTCTCTAACTGCCCGAAACTTCAAGCATGCCATGTTCCCGAGATCTTCCAAGGGGGTACGGTCCAACTAGGCAGTGCACTCGGACGCGGCAATAAAGCCGCCGCGCCGGTTACTGGCGAAACCGTTGTCAATTGCGTAGACCCCCATTGCTGAAATTGCAGCAATTGACTTAAACAACATGATGAAATTTATTGTGTATATCAAAAATCAAGCGAACACTTCGTAGGTGGTAGTAAATGTTAAAGACAATTGCATTGATATGTTTTGTGATTTCCCTTTGTTTAGGTTGTACTCAAAGATTTGCAGTTACATTCAAATCTGACCCCTATGGGGCAACGCTTTACGACGGAAGGGGGCAGAAATTGGGGCTTATGCCTTTAACACTCTACTACACCCCAACAGATGATGCCATAAAGAGTGGCAACGTTACCTTAGCACCAACTACAGCACGTTGGGTAAGTGGGGCCACTGCAGATGGTCCACGAACTTTATATGCCAAAAACGGCACATCACAGAAATATACGTTTATTCGTCCTGTTAACGCTCCTGGGCAAGAGTTAGATCTCAAGGCGGAACTATTACTGATGCAATATGATATGGGTACGATAGATCGACAGATGCAATTCAATCAAGAACAGCTACAAATTATACAACAGCAAATACAGCAACAGACACAGCCACTACAGCAACAGCAATTTGATCAGACACACTGTAAGACAAGAATGATTAATGGACAGATACAGACATACTGTTGGTAAAAAGAGATGGACAAACCATTTCATCAAGTTAAGTGTGGCTAACTACAGACTTTTCAACCAACGGGCAGTGACGGGCGGCCCGATAAGACTGCGCCGCCGCTCACCCCGGCGTTATGAGAACAGAAAGGAACAAATCATTGAATTAAAGGAATTTGTCAAAGCGACACCCGAACCAAATTGTTGAAGGGGGGAGTTCGGGGGACATCATACTAAATCAACATTCCAATTCGGGGGACATCATACTAAATTCACAAAAACACCATGTTTATTCATGATTGCACATGCCGACAAAACTGATTATACTCCTTAGCATTCGTGAATGCGGAGATGACGTATGAAAAAGGTGCGGACAAGGGATGAACTGCTTTCGGTGTTGAAGGCTTGCAGGGAAGGGCTGGCCGAACGGTTCGGCGTGGTTGATCTGGCCGTGTTCGGCTCCTATGCGAAGGGGCAGCAGAAGCGGCGAAGCGACATCGACATTCTCGTGGAGCTTGACAAGGCCCACAAGACATTTGACAACTACATGGAGCTGAAGTTTTTCCTGGGTCGCGCCATAGGGGGAAAGGTGGACCTTGTCCTTAAGGACTCCGTCAGGGAAGAACTCAAGGCCAGGATTTTACGTGAGGCGGTTCATGTCTGAGAGGAACTGGCGCCTTTTTCTGCTGGATATCCGCGAGAGCGCATCACGGGTGCTGGAATATGCCGGTTCCATGTCCCGCGAAGAGTTTCTAGGCGATTCCAAAACCGTTGACGCGGTTATTCGAAATTTGGCTATTATCGGTGAGGCGGCCAAGAAAGTGCCGGCAGATATCCGCAGACGATATCCGGCTGTGGAATGGAAGAAAATGGCCGGATTGCGTGATATCGTCGTACACGATTATTTTGGTATCGATGAGGATATTATCTGGGACGTCGTATCGGTCAAGATGCCGGAATTGTTGCAGCAAATAGAGTGGTTAACAGGGGAACTATCCAGCACATGAAAACCTGCGATTGCAGGTTTTTTTGTATCCGAATGCAAACAGCCAATGTCAGGTCTTCACCTCGACCATAACAAAGGCGTTTTGGGACGGTTCTTGAAAAGTGTAATGATATTATCTTGATGCAGAATAATTTATTAATCGATCTCGCTTGATGCTGTTTGGCACCTTGCCAACACAGCATGGTCGGTTAAACTCATGTAAATCAGTACACTGAGAGCGAGGCCATGGAATACCTAAAATTAGCGCACGGCACATTCAATTTCCTCGTCATGCTCTTCTTCATCCGCCAGGGATGGCTCGGGTTGCAGATACGCAAGCACCGCCTGGCCGGGACGCCGCTCGTCCCGGCTATCAAAAAGCACCGCCAGGCAGGCCCGATCGCTGCGGCCCTGGGCATCTGCGGCTTCTTCGTCGGAATGACCCTGGCGCTGATCGACCACGGCCGGATATTCCACTATCCCGCGCATTTTCTTACGGGGACAACACTGGTGTTCTTCATCAGCGCTTCTTTCCTCGTCTCGCGCAGACTGAAGGGACCGGCGCCGCCGTGGCGAACGGTCCATTTCGTTCTCGGCATCGTCATTCTCCTGCTCTACCCGGTGCAGGTTCTCCTCGGCCTGGGTATATTTCTGTGACCTGATTGGTTGGTTCGTAGATTAAACGGGTATTAACATGAAAAATGCATTTGATAGCGTTACGATTTCCTTGACCGTGTTCCTTTTCTGCATTGCGCTGGCTGGATCGCCTTGGGATACGGCCTCTGCCGAAGAGACAACCGGCATCGCGCAGAAGTCGCAAAAGAACCCCCCCGCGGAGTCCGAATACCACACCCCTCTTGCGGGAGAGCCCAGCAAGCCGGAGGTGTTCGGCCGGACCATCGATATCCTGGGGCGCAACCGGGACAACGCCGCCGCCCTGGTGATGGGGGCCACCATCTTCACCCCGCCGTTGGCGGAAGCGCAATTCCTTCCCTTCGGCGCCTTCTACTGGAAGCACCGCTGGGATGATACCCGCTTTCGAGGAATCTTCAGCATCATGGTCAACGAGGCGGACATCTCCGAGACCTTCGGCAAGTGGCAGCTGCTGGGGCACCTGGACAACAACACCGTCCCCTTCGCCCAGCCGGAGATCGCCGGTGGTCAGACGATATTGCGGACCTCCATCATCTTCGGAACGGTGAACGGCCGGTTGGGGGCCGGGCTGCGGCTGCCGGTGGCCCCCTTCCAGGCGGACAACGACCTGAGGGTCCAGCTTTTCTACCAGGGGGGGTACCTCTACTCAGACAGGGTTGAGGATACCGGACCGAACGTGTTTCTCCCCCCCGACACCCTGGTGCACGGGCCGCTCCTCAGGGTCCGTTACGACGGCCTGCGCAGAAACCTGATGGAACTTCCCCACCGGGGGGTGGCCGCCGGCATGGACGTCGAGTTTGCGCGGCGCGACTCATGGTCCGACGCCAACTACGGTGGCGCCACCTTCACCCGTGACGAGACGCGTGACTACCTCAAGCTCTCCGGCTACCTCATCGCGGCAACCGGCATCCCCGGCCTCTCCGAGAGAAACCGTCTTATCTTCAGCTTCTACGGCGGCTCTGCCCCCTACGACACTCTCGACCGCTTCTCCTCCTTCCGCATCGGCGGCGGGCCGTTGCCTTCCGAGACCGATGACCTCTTCCGGCAGGTCTACCCCGGCGCCATGTTCAACCAGTTTCCCGCCTCCGAATACCTGATCGGTTCCGCCGAGTACCGGCGCGAACTCCTCTTCTTCCTCTACTTCCACCTGCGCAGCACCTTTGCCTGGGTGAATCGGGAAATCTTCACCACCCGGCGCCTGAAAACCCTGGAGAACAGCGGCGAGGCATTCACCGCCGCCATTACCAGCGGCTTTCTCTGGGAATCGGTGCTCTCCCTGGAATACTCCTACGATAGCAGCGTCCTGCGCAACGGTAAGGCAGGAAGCAACATTACCATCATCTGGGCGAAGGGGTTCTGAGCCCGGCGGCCCTACCAAAACAAAAGCCCCGCGCTGGCGACGCGGGGCTTTTTGGGTTCCTGCCGCTCACTGCTTCATGGTGATGACGGCGGCTCCGTTTCTGCTGGTCAGGTCTACCTGGAGCTGGCCCCCAGAGGCGAACGTGCCCACCCCCCAGCCGAAGACGCTCACCCCGTAAAAGGCGCCGGGGAGGGGGGTTGCCGCCGTGCCGCCGGGGAGGTTCAAGACGGTGTGCGAACCGCCGCCGGCCGCCATGAGCGCATCCAGTTGATAGCAGTCGATGATCAGGCCGCCGTAGGTGATGAAGAGGTACCCCTTGGTCAGGGTCCCGATCATCGATCCCGGCATGGAAATGGCGATGTCGATTTTGTTGGCGCTCGGGAGTGCCGTCAGGGGGTTCGGGGTAAAGGTTACCGTTGTCCCGGTTACCCCGGCCACGTTTACGCCGGCAGAGCGGCCGTACAGGGGCGCTTCGGTTACGGCGAAAAAGCTTGCCGGAGTGGTGGTGGTGTCGCTGATCGGTCCGCTCATGCTCCCGGTGGAGAAGTCATACACCTGGATCGCCTCGCTGGAGAGCTGTACCGGGTTGGTGAACTTGCCGGTGTAGGGGTTCAGGTGGTAGGTGCGGACCTCAAAGGGAACCGGGTCCGTGGTCAGGGTCTGGTGGAAGCCCACCCAGGCGCCGGAAGGATGAAATGGGTCGAGGATCTGTGCTTCGAACTCGCTCCCATGGTTCATGGCGATGGTGCCCAGGTCCGCCGCGCCTGCGGTCAGGCTGGTTCCCTTGTGCACCGTCACGTTCTTCACGATGACGGTCTGGGCGTTCCTGCCACGCAGGAGAATATCGTAGGTGGCGGTGGTGGCGTTGCCGAAGACCGGCAACGGATAGAGGTTGAAGGCGCCGGTGGTCTCGTCCACGATGGTTGTCCGGCGCACGACCCGGAAGCTCTTCCCGGAATCCACCTGCTCCGCCTTGATGACCATGTAGGATTCGTGGAGGTTGCCAAAGGCGACCCTCCCTTTGATCGCTCCGACGGCGTCCATGTCAAAGTAGCCGAGCCGCGGCTTCAGGATGCACTCGACCTCGCCGTTGGGGTAGACATCGATCATGTCGTCCATCAAGTTGAAGTCGAGGACCAGCCTGGCGTTCTTCCCGGCGGTCACCACCAGCGGCGATTCGGGAACGACCTTGATCCCGTCGCCGGAGTTAGGGATGCGGATGGGGGCGATTGTCCCGTAATCCAAGGTCGCCTGGTTGTTGTATCGCAGGCCCAAGGCAATGGCGGACGGGGCAAGTGCCGCATCCTCCGTGGGGGCCAGGTAGAGCCTGACCTGCCGGTACGTGTCGGCCGGCAGGGCGATCCCGCTGAAGAGCGCCTTCTTGTTGGTGGAAGTATCCGCGTACATCTTGCCGTTGGCCAGTTGGGCCAGGTCAACGGTAACCGGGTTCGCGGATATGTCCACTGTCTGCCAGCCGGCGCTGTCGCTGTCGGCATCGGGGCTCGAATGGAACTCGATCTTGTTGATGGTGACGTAGACGTGCTGATACTCCAGGTCCGCCGTATCGGTCACGTCCACATCAACAGTGGCGACTAGCGGGGTCTTGCCCGTCCCCATGCAGCCGGCCGTCAACAACGCCAGGGGAAATATGACCGCTGCGAGGCGTAAAAACTTTCCTGTTCCTTTCATCGGCATTCTCCATACTGATTCGTATCAAACTAATTACAATTATACTACATATACCATGCCAAATGCAAAGATACTGCTATTCGCGATCATGCAGGCACTTCAATGGATGCATGTACATGCTCAAGGGTGCAGATTTTTTTCTGCGCCGCTGTTTTCACATCCCGTAATCTCTTTAAAATCGGCCAGGTACGGTCAAAAAGAAGTTTTTCACATGTAAAAAATATTGCAATACTCCCACTTGCCAAGAAGTGAAAAACAGACTCCCCTTGACCCGCAGAAAGTTCGCATCGGGGGCAGGAGTGAAAGAGAACAATGTGCTGACTAATTTATATAGCACTGAAAAATGGTCTTGACCAAATTGCAATATGCTATAAAATAGCCAGATGGAAAACCGTCCCGCATATCTCAAAATATGGGAAACCCTCGCCGCCGAAAAGAGCATGGTGTTTCTTGCCGGGCCGCGTCAGGTGGGCAAGACCACCCTGGCGAAGATCATTGCCGAAGGCTTCAGCAACAGCCTTTACTGCAACTGGGATATTCCCGAGCATCGCACCCGCCTGCTGGAAAATCCCGCGTTCTTTACCTCTCTCCCCCGCCGCGACAGTTCCCGTCCCTTTATCATCTTCGATGAAATCCATAAATACCGCGACTGGAAAAACTACCTCAAAGGGGTGTACGATCAATTCAGCGAGGAGTACCAATTTCTGATAACCGGGAGTGGTCGGCTCGACCTCTATCAGAAGGGAGGCGACTCCCTCGCCGGACGCTATCTCCTCTTTCATCTCTGGCCGTTCACCGCCGGCGAGCTGGGAGGCGGCAATCGGTCGCTGCAAGATTTTTTCCGCGATCCGCTCGCCATTTCCATGGATCAGGCTGAGTCCCTGTCCGCAACCTGGCAAGGGCTGGAAACATTGAGCGGCTTTCCCGAACCCTTTCTGAGCGGTCGTGCAGCCACATATCGCCGGTGGTCGACTGGCTACAGCCAGCGATTGATTCGGGAGGATGTCAGGGATCTGACCGAAATCCGCTCGGTGACCAACATGGAGACGCTCTATTATCTCCTCCCCGCAAAGGTGGGGAGCCCACTTTCAGTGCCGTCGCTGGCCAACGACCTCAAGGTGACATACAACACGGTGCAGAACTGGCTGGCACTGTTCGAGCGTTTCTTCCTGACCTTCAGTCTGCCGACCTGGACCGAGCGAATTGCCCGGGCGATCCATAAGGAGCGCAAGGTCTACCTCTTCGATACCCCCCGGATCACAGATCCCGCGGCCCGTTTTGAAAACATGGTGGCCATCGAGCTCTGGCGGGCTGTAACATGCTGGAACGCCATGGGGGCCGGCGATTTTACCCTCCACTTTATCCGGAACAAGGAACAGCAGGAGGTGGATTTCCTCATCGCCAAGGAGCGGAAACCGCTCCTGCTGATCGAATGCAAACTCGCCGCCGACCAGCCGTCCAAGGCGCTCCTTGTGATACAGCGGGCATTGCAGGTGCCGGCGGTCCAATTGGTACGGAGCGCGCCGGGCTACCGCACTTACCGTAACGGCGACCTCCCCGTCCTTGTCGCTCCGGCCGGCCAGTGGTGTGCTCGTCTGCCGACGTAATCATCGGCAGAAAAAACGTTTCTCCGGATGGAATTCGCTGGGAATTCGGGGGACAATTTACTTGAATTCACCTGCAACCTATAAAGCGTATTGCATTACTAAAGATGTTACTCTACAATTGGATTACGTTACTATTTCTATTTTGGAGCTAACCATGCTCAATGATCTTATTACCCTCAGCCAGACCTTCCTCCGCATCCGCAACCGCGAATTCAAACGTTACTTCCTCCGAGATCATTCCCTTACCAACCGTTTTTCCATCATTGTCGGCCAGCGGGGGATCGGCAAGACGACCGCCATGATACAGCATTTGCTGGAGAGGTATGAAGGCGACCGTTACAGCCGCAAGGCGCTCTACCTCCAGGCCGACCATTTTCTCGTGGCCCGCTCCTCGCTCTATGAGATCGCCGACGAATTCTACAAGCTCGGCGGCGAGTTCATCTGCTTCGATGAAATCCATAAGTATCCCGACTGGTCAATGGAACTGAAGAGCATCTGCGACACCTTTCCCAACCTGAAAATTCTGGCCTCAGGGAGCTCAGCCCTGGAGATCGCCAAAGGGAGCCACGACCTGAGCAGACGCGCCATTGTCTACCGGATGTACGGCATGTCGTTCCGTGAATATGTCGGCATGGACTGCGGCATCTATTTCGACAGCATGCCGCTCGACAGCATTCTCAGCGGCCACCAGCAGGCGGCCGATGCGGTAGTTGGAGAACTGGAGAAGAAGGGACTGAAGGTGCTGGCCCTCTTCAAGGAGTATCTGGAATGCGGCTATTACCCCTATTTCCGGGAATATGAGGACAAGACCCAGTTTTACATGACCCTTGAGCAGAATGTCCATACCACCCTGGAGAGTGACCTTCTCGCCATCCACCAGTCCCTGAATGGGTCGAGCATCCAGAAGATCGAAAAACTCCTGTCGATCATCTCGTCGTTGGTTCCCTTCACCCCAGACCTGAAGCACCTGAAGAACTTGCTTGGGATCGGCGACGAGCGGACTCTGAAGACCTACCTGAAATACCTTGAGGACGCAGGGGTGATCCTGACCGTATCGAAAAGCGGGAAGGGCTTAAGGGAGTTGGAGAAGCCGGAGAAGATCTACCTGAACAATCCGAATCTCTATTATGCGATGGCGGAAGGGAGAGCGCCGGATACCGGCGCGATGCGGGAGACGTTCCTCCTGAACATGCTGCGCACCGGCCACAGTGTCTCCGTACCCGGCCAGGGAGATTTTCTGGTGGATGACACCATTACCTTCGAGGTCGGTGGCAAGAACAAGGATGGCAGGCAGATCAGGAACGTTGCGAACGCCTGGCTGGCGCTTGATGGTATCGAGATCGGTCACGGCAACCGAATTCCACTCTGGCTGTTTGGCTATCTTTATTGATGGGGGATAGAGAACGATCTGAGGAACAGACGGAAACATAAGGAATAGCTTTACATGAAAATCCTGCATACATCTGACTGGCACATAGGGCGGGCGCTCTACGGCCGCAAACGCTACGAAGAGTTTGAGCGCTTTCTCGACTGGCTGATCGGCTGCATTGCAGCCGAAGGGGTCAAGGCACTGCTCGTTGCTGGTGACGTTTTTGACAACGGCACACCGAGCAATCGGGCGCTGGAGCTCTATTACCGCTTTTTGTGCCGGGTGGCCGGCACTGGGTGCCGTCATGTCGTGGTTACGGCGGGCAACCACGATTCCCCGTCTTTCCTCAATGCCCCCCGCGAGGTGTTGCGTTATCTCAACGTGCACGTTGTCGGCTGCATGGCCGAGGCGGTGGAAGACGAGCTGGTGGTGCTGAACGATGCCGACGCTAAGCCGGAGCTGATCGTCTGCGCCGTCCCCTATCTGCGCGACCGGGATATCCGCCGGGCCGAGGCCGGTGAAACCTTTGAGGACAAGGGGCGCAAACTGGTGGAGGGGATCCGCGACCATTACCGGCAGGTGGGCGAAGCGGCCGTTGCCAAGCGCTCCGAGCTTGGGGAGGAGCTCCCCATTATCGCCATGGGGCACCTTTTCACAAGCGGCGGCCGGACCGTGGAAGGCGATGGGGTGCGGGAGCTGTATGTCGGAAACCTTGGGCAAGTGCGTGCCGATGTCTTTCCCGATTGCTTCGACTATCTGGCCCTCGGGCATCTGCATGTGGCGCAGCGGGTGAGCGGCTCGGATGTCCGCCGCTATTCGGGGGCGCCCATCCCGATGAGCTTCGGCGAGGCCGGGCAACGAAAGATCGTGGTGGCGGTTAATGTAGGCGCCGAAGGAGTGACGGTCCAGGAAATACCAGTTCCGGGTTTTCAGTCGCTGGCAACGGTGCGCGGCGACTGGAAGCGTGTCAGCGAGCGTATAGCCGCCCTGAAAAAGGAGTCCGCTTCGATATGGCTGGAGGTGATCTACGAAGGGGACGAGGTCATAGGTGATCTGCAGGAGCGCTTGCGCGAGCTGATCGACGGGAGTGCCCTGGAAATCCTGCGGGCAAAGAACATGCGCCTGGTGGAGCGGACCTTGAGCCGGATGGCGACGGAAGAGACCCTGGATGATCTCACCGTTGACGATGTTTTTGCCCGTTGCCTCGCTGCCCATGCGGTGCCGCAGGAACAGCAGGCTGAACTGGTCGCGGCTTTTCGTGAGACCGTTGCCGCATTGCACGAAGAAGCCACCCTGGGGGAACTATGAAAATCCTCAGTCTGAGTTTCAAAAATCTGAACTCCCTGGCCGGTGTTTGGGATATCGATTTCACGCACCCCGACTATGTCTCCAGCGGTATCTTTGCCATCACCGGGCCGACCGGCGCGGGCAAGACAACCATCCTCGACGCTATCTGCCTGGCCCTTTACGGCCAGACCCCCCGTCTCAACAGGATCACCCAGGGCGAGAACGAAATCATGTCGCGGCAGACCGGCGAATGTTTTGCCGAGGTTGAATTCGAAACAGCCAAGGGGCGCTTCCGCTGCCACTGGAGCCAACACCGCTCGCGCAAGCAGGCTGACGGCCAATTGCAGTCGCCACGGCATGAAATCGCCGAGGCCGAAAGCGGGATGATCCTCGAATCAAAGGTGAAAGCCGTGGCGAGCAAGGTTGAGGATGTCACCGGCATGGACTTCGATCGCTTCACCCGTTCGATGTTGCTGGCGCAGGGGGGCTTCGCCGCCTTTTTGCAGGCCCGTCCCGACGAGCGCGCCCCGATTCTGGAGCAGATCACCGGCACCGCGATCTACAGCCGGATTTCCATCAAGGTTCACGAGCGCACCTCGGAAGAGCGCAAGCGGTTAGGGGAGATGCGTGCCGAGCTCGATGGCATCCAGCTGCTGTCGCCTGCGGAAGAGGAGGCCCTGCTCCGCGAAAAATCCGAACTGCAACAGGCGGAAAGCACCCTGACCGCCGATGCCCGGATTATCCGCGAAGCCCAGTCCTGGCGGGAGCGGATAGCGGCTCTTGAGGGTGAACTCCTGCAACTGGATCAGGACCGGCTTGCCTTCGAGACGCGCAAAGCTGCGGCTGCGCCGGAGCTGGAACGACTGGCGCTGGCTGGTCGCGCCCTGAAACTTGGCGGCGACCATTCCCGTATCCTTTCGATGCGAACGCAGCAGGCGGGGGAACAGGGCGAACTGGCGGCCGCCGCAGAACGACTCCCCCAGCTTCAGCTTGGCTGGCAGGCGGCTTTTGATGCGTTGGAACTGGCTGAGATCGGGCTTGAAAGCGCCCGGGTCGAGCAGACACGAGAGGCAGAGCTGATCCGCATGACGCGTGCGCTTGACGTCAAGCTCGGCGAGGCCCAAACCCAGCTAAAGGGCTTAAAGGCCGACATCGAAAAAACGCATCGCCAGAACGGCGACTATCGTCTGGCGATGGAACAATGCGGTCAACGCATGAACGAGACCGGGGAGGAGTTGCAAGGGGTCGCGGCCTTTCTGGCTGAACATCAGGCCGATGCCGGATTGGCCGAGGCCCTGACCGGGATCGAACAGCAGTTGAAGGCCCTCAAAACCCTTGATAAACAGTGCCGCGATACGCAGGCAAAGCTGGGGCGGCATGCCGCACTCGTCGAGACCGCCACGCTCACGCTTAGCCGGGCAGAGACCGTGTGGCAGGGGGCGCTGCAAGCCGTCACAGCGGCCGAAAATCGGCTGGCGGGGGTACGGGCGGCACGCGAAGCCCTGTTGCAGGGACGTGATCTTTCCGCGTGGCGCGATGAAGCGGAAACGCTTGCAAACCGACAGAGTCGCCTGGGAGCGATGCAGGAAACCCTGGCACGGATAGAAGAGGTCAAGCCGAAGCTGGCGGAGCTGAAGCTGCGGGGGGAAGAGCTTGAGCAGAAGCGGCAGGCGCATGCACATCGGGAGGAAACGCTGGCGGCCGAATCTGAATTGCGAGAGCGGGTTGCCCGCCAGTTGCAGGATAACGTCGTATTACTCAACCTGGTGCGCAGCCTGGAAGATGATCGAAAGCAGCTCGTGGACGGCGTGCCTTGCCCCCTCTGCGGCGCCAGCGAACACCCCTACGCCGCCGGTAACATTCCACAGATGGATGAGGCACAGAAGGAGCTGGAGCTGGCTCTCGCCGAGGCGAAAAGGGTGCGGGAGCAGCTTTCCCAGATCAAGCTGGAGCAGGTTGCTGTTGGCAAAGATCTGCAACAGGTCGGACAGGATCAGGCCGAGCTTCAGGAGCGGCAGCTGCGCGATGAGGCCTTCTGCGCAAGTGGTTTCGTCGAACTGGGCGTGAGTGCCGACGCGGGGGCGTGGTCGGAGCTCATCCGGCACGAGACTGATACATGCCGGGGGGAGTTGGTCAACCGGCGTGGCATCATCCAGGAGGCCGAACAGAAAGAACAGGAAGAACGCAGCGCTCAGGGAGCGCTTAACAAGCTCAAGGACGAGCTCGCAGAGCATGATAAGGCGCGACTGGCCGCCCGGTTGGGGCAAGAATCGGCGCTGTCGGAATGTAAGCGTCTGGAGGGTGAATCCGCGGTCCTTCACGATGATCTTGACCGGGTGCTGGCCGAAGTCGAGAGTGCGGTTGCAGCGTATGGCAGCACAGAGATCGTTCCGGACAAGGCCGATGAGCTGCTGGCTGCTTTGACCGCCCGCCGCAGCGCGTATGTTCAGCGGGTGCAGGCCCGGGAGCGTTTGGAAAAAGGGCGTGCCGACCTTGCTGCTGAAAGGGAGAAGCAGCGGGCTCTGTTGGCAGAATCGGAAAAGACGCTCGCGAATAAGGAACAGCAGTTGCGGGAGAGAACCGCACAGCGGGATGCACTGGTCGAGCAGCGTCTGGAACGGTATGGAGAGCGCAACCCGGATGTAGAGGAAAAACGGCTGGCAGATGCGCTGCGACAGGCCGGCGAGCGGCGCGAAGCGGCGCTGCAGGAGCAGAACCGCCTTCAGGCCGAGCTTGACGGACTGAACCGGCAGATTGAACGACTGACGGTGTCCATTGCCCGGAGAGGTGAGCAGCTTTCCGAACTGGAAGCGGCCTTCTGTCTGCGTCTGATTGATACCGGTTTTGCAGATGAAGCAGCCTTTTTGCAGGCGTGCCTGCCGCAGGAGCGCTTCGATGAACTCACGCAATGGGCCGACACCCTGCGCAAGGATGAGACTGCAATTCAGACCCGTCAGCAGGATCGCAAGGAGGCTTTGGAGGGTGAGCTGAATAAAAATCTGACCGATAAGCCGCTCGATCTGATCCGGGAGGAGAACGCCGCTGTTACGGGGCAGTTGAGTGAGCTGCAGAAGGGACTGGGGGCGCTTCATCAGAAACTCCAGCAGCACGCCGAACAGCAGCAGCGTCATCAGAGCCGGCTCCAGGCGATTGAGATACAGAGGCAGGAGTGCGACCGGTGGGAGCGACTGCATGCGCTTATCGGTTCCGGTGACGGCAAGCGGTTCCGCAATTTTGCCCAGGGGCTCACCTTCGAGTTGATGGTTGCCCACGCCAACCGCCAGCTGCAAAAGATGAGCGACCGCTATATCCTGGTGCGCGACAGCGCTGACCCGCTAGAACTGAACGTCATCGACAACTACCAGGCAGGGGAGATCCGATCCACCAAGAACCTGTCCGGCGGTGAGAGTTTCATCGCCAGCCTTGCCCTTTCCCTCGGCCTGTCCAGCATGGCCAGCCGCAACGTGCGCGTCGATTCCCTGTTTCTCGACGAAGGGTTCGGCACTCTCGATGAAGACGCCCTTGAAACGGCCCTTGAAACTCTCTCAGGCCTGCAGCAGGACGGCAAGCTGATCGGCATTATCTCTCATGTCCCTGCGCTCAAAGAGCGCATCGGCACCCAGATTCAGGTAGAGGCCGGCAGTGCTGGTCGCAGCAGCCTGAGTGGACCGGGATGCAAGCGGATTATCTCCGTGGAGAGGGTCAGTAGATGATGATGTAACCGTGATCCTGGGCGATTTTGGATATTTCCAGGGTGTCCTTTATCTTATAGGTTTTACCCTCCAGGGTAAAGGTGAAGCCACCATCCCCGTCGGGGGTGGCGCTCTCGATCAGGGTTTCAAACATGGCGGTTTTGATGGTTTCCATTGCCCACGCTCCCTTTGCATGCAAATTTGTCATCATATATCATTTTTGGCGCTTTTCGTAAAGCGGGAGAGGTTGACGCCCCGTTCAACTCCTTTTGCCTTGCAATTTCATGACTTTGTGGCATAGTCTAAAAGCCGGATGGCTGCTGACTTTAGCTTAGCAGCCAGAACTTTTTCCCCGTGTCGGCAATTTGAAGAAACCAGAGAGGCCCCCATGCATCACAGAAGAAAAAGCGGAGTTCTGCTTCATCCCACCTCCCTTCCCGGCGAGGGCGGAATCGGCTCTCTGGGAAGTGAAGCCTGCCGGTTCGTAGATTTCCTTCACAGCGCCGGACAATCCCTTTGGCAGGTTCTTCCTCTGGGGCCGGCAGCCTACGGCAACTCTCCCTATTCCTGCTATTCAGCTTTTGCCGGCAACCCCCTTATAATCGACCTTCCGACTCTGGTTGAAGAAGGGGATGTTGCGGCTTTCGACCTGCAGAGCGGCTTTACCAACGACCGGGTCGATTACCAGAAGGTGGAAACGTACAAGATGGGGGTGCTGCGGCGTGCGGCGGCAAACTTCTTTGGCGGCGCCGATGAAGGACGAAATAGCGATTTCCGGCAATTTTGTGATGCCGCCGGCTGGCTGCACGATTTTGCCCTGTTCATGGCGCTCAAGGATGCCCACCATGGCAAAAGCTGGTGCGACTGGCCTGAAGAAATCGCCCGACGCCGTCCGGATGCGCTGGAAGAGTATTCGCAGAAGCTGGGGGTCACCATTGGCGAAGTGAAGTACATGCAATGGCAATTTTTCCGGCAATGGCGGGGGGTGAAAGGCTATGCTAACGGAAAGGGGATTGAGGTTGTCGGCGATATCCCGATCTTTGTTGCCTTTGATTCCGCCGATGTATGGGGTAATCCCCACCTCTTTCATCTGGACGAAAGGGGAAGGGCGACCGTGGTGTCGGGGGTCCCCCCCGATTATTTCAGCAAGACCGGCCAGCTGTGGGGGAACCCTCTCTACAATTGGGAAACCGTTGCCTATCACGGCTTTGGCTGGTGGGTCGAACGAATGCGGAGCGCCCTCCTGCTGTACGATATAGTGAGGGTTGACCATTTTCGTGGCTTTGAGGCGTACTGGGAGGTGCCGGCCATGGAAAAAACCGCCGTCAACGGCCGGTGGGTTAAAGGCCCCGGCGAAGCCCTCTTCCATGCCCTGCTCGACGCCTTGGGGCCGCTCCCCATTATTGCCGAGGACCTTGGGGTGATCACTCCGGATGTGGAGGCCCTGCGGGACAGGTTCGGGTTCCCGGGAATGAAGATCCTCCAGTTTGCCTTCGGTTCCGGACCCGACAACCCCTATCTCCCCCACAATCACGTCAGGGACTCGGTGGTCTACACCGGAACCCATGACAACGATACCACAATGGGTTGGTTTGCGAAGCTCCCGGCTAAAGAGAAAAAGTCGATCTTTGCCTATTTGGATACCGATGGCAGAGATATTTCCTGGGACCTGATCCGGGCCTCTTTGGCCTCGGTGGGCGATACCGCCATAATCCCCTTACAGGATATCCTGGCCCTTGACAGCTCCGGGCGGATGAATATTCCGGGGACTGCCATGGGGAACTGGTCCTGGCGCTTCAAAGCCGACGATCTCGGGGCGAAGTGCGCCAAGAGGCTGCGTGAGTTGACGGATATCTATGGCAGAACTCAAGGAATAAACGCAGGATAATATAGTTGACAGAATAGATAGAGCTTATATAAAATTCGGGGCAGTATTTCTTTACTAACTTTATAAATTTACCGAGACTTTCAATGAAGAGAGGAGAGCGCCATGTCTGAAACAAAACTCAATTTCGATACCCTTGCTCTGCACGCTGGGCAGGTCGCCGACCCGACTACCCTTTCCCGGGCCGTTCCCATCTATCAGACGTCTTCCTACGTCTTCAAGAGCTCGGAGCATGCCGCCAACCTGTTCGGTCTTAAGGAGTTCGGAAACATCTACACAAGGATCATGAACCCGACCACCGATGTCCTGGAAAAGCGTCTGGCTGAGTTGGACGGAGGCGTCGGGGCGCTGGCGGTTGCCTCCGGGCAGGCGGCAACAACCTTCGCGGTGCTCAATATAGCCCAGACCGGGCAAAACATCGTATCCACAAGCTATCTGTACGGCGGCACCTATAACCTGTTCCATTACACCCTCCCCAAGCTGGGAATAACGGTGAAGTTTGTGGACAGCTCCGACCCGGAGAATTTCCGTAGTGCCATTGACGCCGATACCCGCCTGGTTTATACCGAATCGGTGGGGAATCCGAAGAACAATGTGGATGACTTTGAAGCGATCGGCAAAATTGCCCATGAAGCGGGTATCCCCTTGGTGGTGGACAATACGGTGACCACCCCGTATCTGTTTAAGCCCCTGGAGCATGGTGCCGACATCGTGGTGTATTCGCTCACCAAGTTTATCGGCGGCCACGGCACCAGCATAGGCGGCTGCGTGGTAGACGGAGGCCGTTTCCCCTGGAACAACGGCAAATTTCCGGAGTTTACCGAGCCGGACCCTTCTTATCACGGCCTCAAATACTGGGACGCCCTGGGTAACCTCTCCTATATCCTGAAGATGCGGGTCACGCTTCTCCGCGATATCGGCGCGGCACTCTCCCCCTTCAACGCCTTTCAGTTTCTCCAGGGGCTGGAGACGCTCCACGTGCGGATGCCGCGCCACGTGGAGAATGCGCAAAAAGTGGCCGATTGGCTTGAAAAGCACCCGCTTGTTACCTGGGTAAACTATGCCGGTCTTCCCTCGCACAAGGATTATGAACGGACGAAGAAGTACCTCCCTAAAGGTGCAGGGGCTATTATCGGCTTTGGCATCAAGGGGGGGCTGGAAACGGGGAAACGATTCATCGACAGCGTAAAGCTCCTGTCGCACCTGGCAAACATCGGTGATGCCAAGTCCTTGGTCATCCACCCGGCATCCACCACCCATCAGCAGCTCTCGGCAGAGGAGCAGTTATCTACCGGCGTTACCTCCGACTTTATCCGCCTCTCTGTCGGCATTGAAGACGTGAACGACATTATTGCCGATATCGACCAGGCGTTGAAGGCTTCCCAGGCTTAGGTGAGAGGAATTAGCGACGGAAAAGACGGCCGCAATGCGGCCGTCTTTATGTTTTTGTCTGATTAGTAAATTTATGCAAAAAAGTGTTGACCGGGATTGAATGGTTTGTTATAAAGAGCGTCTTGTTTGAACGGGGCAGATGGAGAAAAAATAAAAAATTGGTTTTTGAAAAAAAATATTGACAGAGAAAACCGATTCGGATATATTCTCAAGTCTGCCGCGAGAAACGGCAGATTGGTCTTTGAAAACTAAATAGTAGACGAGAAGATTGTGGGTCCACACAATTAGTAAATT
>WSYB01000026.1 GCA_009773645.1 Geobacteraceae bacterium | reverse complement strand
ATTATCTGAGCACGAAGACGGTCTACAGGCCAACGGTGCACCCGTTCGCCAGCGTCCTGTGCCATGCCTGGGAGGAAACCGACTGGAACCTCGACGTAAACGCCAAAGCCGGTATCAACATCCGCAGCCCCTATACCGAAAAACGGGCCATTCAGATTTTCGGTGAATATTTCCACGGCAATTTGCCCTTCGGCCAGTTCTATAAACTACGGGCAGAGTACTACGGTGCGGGTATCAACGTTTCGTTTTGAGCAGATACGCGAAAAAGGGCGCCGCGGTGCGCCCTTTTTTATTGAACTAAACTGTTATGCCGGGATTTAGCGGCCTACAGGATCTTCCGCCCTTGAATGAAGCGTACCGGCACCACTATAATGGCAATGATGCACCTAGAAGATAGAAAGAATAAGACCCTGCAGCAGCAATTGCATGCAGGGCCCTTTTCATCTGTTGCACGGCTCATTGCGGCGGACCGCAATCGTAGATGAGGCTATCCGAGCTTGAATCGTGTGGTGACGTTGACAAGCTTTTCCGCAGTTCCGATGAGTCCTTCGACGGTTCCGAGCACCTCTCTTGTGACTCCTTCGACGGTGTGCGCCGCAGATGACGTCTGTTCGATACTCTGTGCGACCTCGGATGACACGGCAGACTGCTCGTTGATTGCTGTTGCGATATGGGCAATCTGGTCATTGACACTCTGAACTTTTTCAACGATTTCTCCAAAGGACTTCTCAAGGTCCCTGACATGCCCGGTCGCACTTCCCACCTCTTCGGCGGCCGTGCCCATGGTATCCGCCGTTCTGGTCGAGTCCGCCTGGACCGCTTCGATGCGCCTGGAGATTTCGGCTGTCGCTTTTACCGTTTTTTCCGCCAGCGCCCTGACTTCATCCGCGACGACCGCAAATCCGCGCCCCTGTTCACCGGCCCTTGCCGCCTCAATGGCGGCATTTAATGCAAGGAGATTGGTCTGGTCGGCAATATCCTCAATAACAGTGAGAATTGCGCCTATTTCCGTCGTACTCTCATTGAGTTTGCGTATCATGCTGGCAAGGGCATTTGTTGAATCCTGTATTTTCCCTATGGCGGCAACGGCGCTGTCTGCTGCTCCTTTCCCAGCCACTGCCGTGTCTATGGCTTTTTCCGATGTCTGCGATGCCGCCGCCGCCCCCTTTGCTATCTCTATTATTGTATGGCTCATTTCTTCCACGGCTGTCGCCGCCTGACCGGTTTGGACCGCCTGGCTCTCAACTTCCGTAGCCGTCTGTTGAGCCCCCTTTCCTACCGTATTCGCCGCATCGGCAACCTCTTCCGAAAATCTGGATGTCTGCTGCACCACATCCCGGATGGATCCGACCGTTGTATTCAGGGCACGGCACAGCGTTCCGATCTCGTCTTTTTTGTCCACGTTGATTGAAACACTCAGGTCGCCATCGGCGACCGCATCGAGGGAAGTTACGACCAGCGCCAGTGATCCGGTTATACCGGTAATGATAGATACGGAAATAATAAAGCTGACAAGGAGAATGAGGCTGACCAGGCATATGGTGACGACTTTCTTGTGCATAAAGCCGGCGATCCTGTTATTGAGGAGCGTGTCGAGTTCGCTGATCGTCTGGTCCCACATGGTGAAGCTTTTGTCCAGTGCCGTAGCGCAGAGTGCCTCAAACACCGCCGCATCGATGCCCGTCCGCTCCCCAACGGTTATCTTCTTCTCGATTGCTTCGGCTACTTTGTCGGAGGCGGCAATGACATCGTCCAGGAGTGCCCTTACCTGCCCGATTGTTGGCAAAGGCAACCCCCATCCCCCTCTTCAATTCTCCGGCATTAAACCGCAACTGTCCTAAAAGCACAACAAATTGGGTTTTTTCGTCGGCCGTGATCGACTGTTTTTGCAATGCCTCCCTCCCCAGAAACACCATCTGGTAGAGAATGTCCTGGATGGCAGGAAGCTTGAGCAGGGTTGCATCCATGGCGTAATAACTGTCCAGGTCGGGGTCGAGTATGAGATTAGACGTATCCCCGACTTTTGAAATGAGCGCCTGTACTCCCAACAACGCCTCCGCGTACGCCTCTTTTTTCCCCGCATTGCCCTCCATGCTTTTCCACCCTTTGACCAAGTCGGAATATTTTTCGCTTGTCTTTAGGGCTGCTCCCAACTCTTTTTCCGAGTTTTCAAGCTCCGTAATCCCTTTGTTGACTTTTTCCCTTACGGCCTGCTCTGACGCTGTGCCTGCGGCCATCCTGTATCGTGGAATATGTTCGAGAAGGGTGCGCAGTGGCCGGAGATAGCGATCTCCGCTCATCTCCTGTCGTGCAAAATTTATGGCAATGTTCTTTTCCGCCACAAGCAGATAAAGCAGAATCGCAATCGGCACGACCAGAGAAACTATTATGACCGCAAACTTGCTTCTGATTTTCAAATTTTCCAATACTCGTATCTTCATCACTTTTTCTCCTTGTAAGCACTACGCCAATTTGACTTAAGGTCCATACCCGCTTGCAGCTTTGTCAAAGCGGGGCATATTCCTGGTTTCGTTCCCTAAAACGCAAAAAGGCAGAATCCCCCTTTGCGCAAAAAAGAAGGAGCCTGCCTCCGTTGGCATAAACATATGAATATATCGTGTGATTAACTTCTTTCGGATGCTTTGACAAAAACTTAATTAATTTATTACTATTTCTGCTGTTTTTTACGAGATTTTGTGCTGCGAGAGAAAACGGAAACGATGGAGGGATTTCGGTGAGAAGGAGTAAAGGGGAAATTATGACATGCGGTTATGAACTGTTGGCCTTTATCTCGATAGTGTCTCTAATCCATGCATGGAGTTCCCGGGCGGAGCTTATCATTTCCTTGGATCTTTTCCGGTCGATAAGGCCTGAAATCTCATCCTTAAACTCGGGATGGCGGATTTCTTCGCTGAGCGTTTCCAGCACCAACAGAAAGCTTATCTGCTCTTCGGAAAACCGGGAATGCAACCCTGATTCTTGTGCAAGAAGTCTCAAGTTACCGGTCCTGGGAGGAGTGGTATTTATTGCCAGCAGGTAATAGCCCTTGAGTACCCGTTCTATGGCCTGATGGCACATGAAGCCGACATAGAGGTACTTCTCCGTCCGGAGCATAACCTGTGCGGTTTCCAGTGCGTATTCCGATATTTTTACCCAGTCATTAACCTTTTCATCCATAGAATGTTCCCGTCCCGGAAATGCCGAAGACTCATATATGTTGAACTATACCTTCATACAGGGAAGTGTCAAATACAAAACAAAAAACGTCCCGGCCTCCAGGAAGCGTAATAAAAACAGGGGATTGGCGTTTGCAGCCGATCCCCTGTTCCTCTGCTACCATCATTCGGCAACGATCAGGCGACGTCAGGCATTAATAGGCTCCCCTGTCCTCCAGAACCTCCTCTACCGTTACCTTCCCCCGAAAAACCCGGTAGACCCAGATTTTATAGGCGATCACAATCGGCACGAATATGAACGCAACTACGGTCATGATCTTCAAAGTGTAGGGGCTGGAGGAGGAGTTGAAGATAGTCAGGCTGTATGCCGGGTCAATGTTGGAGGGAATAAGGTTCGGGAACAGCCCGATGACGCCGGTGAATACCACCATGAGGATGGTGACGCACGAAGCGGCAAAGGCCGCAAGGGGCTTCCCTTTAGCGGAGAATATCCTGATCCCGAGCAGGGCAGCTACGGCCAAAAGCGGTATGACCAGGAGGTAAGGAGCGCTGAAGTAGTTGTCGTAGAGCTTGGTGGCAAATTTCGTATAACCCAGGAACGCAACCGCCACCACAAGGAGTGCAGGCCAGAGCTTATCGGCAGCGGCGCCGGCACGCCGGCTCAGGTCTCCGACGGTCTTAACCTCAAGGTAAAGTGCGCCGTGGACCAGAAAGAGGAGCACAAACAGAATGCCGGTCAACAGGCCGTATGGGTTAAGGAGATAAATGAGCGAACCGTGATATCCTGCCGCATCCATGGGAAAACCGGCAAAAATGTTGCCGAAGGCAACCCCGAAGAGGAGCGCCGGGAGAAAACTGCTCACAAGTATGGCAATATCCCACGTTTTCTTCCAAAGGGCACCGTCCTCCTTGCCTCTGAATTCATAGGACACTCCCCTGACAATGAGTGCGAACAGGAGCAGCAGCAAGGCCGTGTAGAGATAACTGAACATCAGCGCATAGGTTGTGGGGAAGGCTGCGAACGTGGCGCCGCCGGCCGTGATCAGCCAGACCTCGTTGCCGTCCCAGACCGGTCCGATGGTGTTGATGAATACCCGTCTTTCCCCATCATTTTTACCGAGAAAAACATGCAACATGCCGCTGCCCAGCACAAAGCCGTCGAGCATGAAGTAAACGGCCCACAATACTGACCAAAGAACAAACCAGATTATCTGTAATTCCATTGCTCGCCTCCTCCTGTATACAACTTGATGTTTATTTCCTTGTCGGTTTAATGATTGCTGAAAGATCGTCATCCGGCCCTTTTCGTGCAAACTTGGCCAACAGGTAGATGTCCACGAAGCCAAGCACACCATAGAGAAGGGTAAAGCCGACAAGCGAACCGATGACCTGGGGTGTGCTGATGGCCTTGGAGACCGCATCCGAAGTCTTCAGCACACCGTAGACGATCCAGGGTTGGCGCCCAACCTCAGCCACGATCCAGCCGAGCTGGTTGGCGATGTAGGGGAGCGGAATGGCGAATACCAAGAGTTTGAGGAACAGGGGATAGTTTTCCAGTTTCCCTTTCCGGGAAAGAAACACCGCAACAAGGGAAAGCAGGATGAACAGCGTGCCAAGGCCGACCATGACCCTGAAACTGTAGAAAACCGGGCTAACCGGGGGGCGCTCCGATTTGGGAATATCCTTGAGCCCCTTTATTTCGGCGTTCGGGGTATGGAATGCCAGCATGCTCACCATGTTGGGAATGCAGAGACGCTCTATGGCGTTACATTCCCTCTTCTCATCGGGTAAGAGGAACAGGTTCAGCCCCACCCCATGCTTGGTTTCCCAAATCGACTCCATGGCCGCAAACTTGGCCGGCTGGGTCTTGGCCACCTCCACCGCGTGGAAGTCACCAATTGCCGCTACGAGGAGAGTCGAAACCAGGCCGAAGGTTGCGGCCATCTTGAAAGAGGTGATAAAAAAATCGGGCCTGTTCTTTCTCAAGAGATGCCAGGCAGACACCCCCATCACAAAGAAGGCCGCAACTGTATAGCCTGAGACAATCTGATGTCCGAACTTCAAGAGGCCGTAGGGATTGGTGACCATAGCCAGAAAATCGACCATTTCCGCCCTGCCGTTCCTCAGAACGTAACCGACCGGATGCTGCATCCAGCCGTTGGCCAGCAGTATCCAGAGTGCGGAAAGGTTTGTGGCGAACGCCACGATCCAGATGGAGACGGCGTGCATTTTTTTTGAAACCTTGTTCCAGCCGAAGATCCAGACACCGATAAATACAGACTCGAGAAAGAATGCCACCGTAGCCTCAATGGCCAGCGGCGCGCCGAAGATGTCACCCACGTACTTGGAATACTCGGCCCAGTTCATGCCGAACTGGAATTCCAGGGTAATGCCGGTCACGACTCCGAGGGCAAAGTTTATGAGAAACAACTTCCCCCAGAACTTGGCCATCTTGAGATAAAGCTCATTGCCGCTTGCGACATAGCGGGTTTCCATGTAGGCCACCATCATGGAAAGACCCAGTGTGAGCGGCACAAAGATGAAGTGGAACATGCTTGTGACCGCAAACTGTAGTCTGCTGAGGGTTAAAACATCCATTTACTCTTCCTCCCCTTGGTTGGTTTTATCGTACTCAGGCTCAACGAGGTTGTCGCCCCAGTGCATAATCTTTACACATTTTACCACACCATTAGCCGCAGCTAACAGGACCAATTCAGTCCCATTTGCGGACAAAAAAAATCCCTGCCTTTACTTGGTCAGTTCCTCAATGGTTACGCTGTCAAGTATCTGCTCAACCTGACTCTGCACCTTCCTCCAGACAGGGTGTACCATGCATGTTTCCCCAAACTCGCACGTCCCTTCATCCATGAGGCATCGGTTAGGCATGATAGGGCCTTCCACAGCCTCAACAACTTCCCGCAGGGAAATCTTCGCGGCGGGGCGCCCCAGCACAAAGCCTCCCCCCGTCCCGCGATACGAATTGACCAGTCCGAGTTTTGCAAAACTCTGAAATATCTTGGCAAGAAAGGTCTGCGGCACCCTGGTGGCCTCTGCTATCTCGCTGATGAGCGCCACCTTCCCCTGGGGCAGCCGGGCCAGATAAATAACTCCTCTGATTGCATATTCACCCTTGCGGGTAAGTTCCATCATAACCATACCTTTCGGACCGAATTAGTCTTAAATTTAACCGCTAAGCTCCCCGCTGTCAAGCGGAAAATTGCATTTATCCAAAAAAGCCCCGCTTCCCGCTTCCCGCTTCCCGCTTCCCGCTTCCCGCTTCCCGCTTCCCGCTTCCCGCTTCCCGCTTCCCGCTTCTATCTCCCGAACTCCTTTTTCATATACTCCTGCCACTCCTGCTCCACACTGCCATAGTTCAGGCTGAAATCCTCCAGTGCCTTTGCCATGGCGGTTTCAATCGGCATCCTGTTCCCGAGATTAACCAGAATATCCTTCACCTTATACCAGCCGTAGGTGGAAATCATGAAATTCACCATGGCATAACTCTGTTGATAGGCGAGTGTGGCTTCCCTGACACTAAGGGAGGCAAAGGAGCCTTCAAGCGCCTTAAAAGACAGAAAGCCTTTCTGCTTTGCCGCTTTCCCCAGCTCAGCCATGGGGGGGTTAAATACCTTCCTCTCCTCAAATTCCGCCAATCCTTCGTTCAGCCAGGTGGGACAGTTACCGTTTGTCAGCTCATGGACGACAACGTGGGTATACTCATGAAACAGCACCCCCTTGAGGAGAGGCGTAAGTTCGCTTGCCCCACCGATGGGAAGGCGGATCTTGCCGTCATAAAGGCCGCCGGACCATTCGGGGCTCGTGGTGACGCTCCGGTAATCCTTTTTCGTATAGAGAAGCACCGGTATGCGGGCAATGGGAAAGTAAGCAAGGTCCGAGCCGACACTATTGTAAGCGTCTTCCAGGGTCGCCAGTATCCCGTCGGCCAGGTCCGACTTCACTTCGGTATCGTAGGAGACCACAAACCTTGAGCTGTACCCCTTGTCCATACGGGATTCCACCGCCAGCTCCCGGCGCGACTTGTCCGCCAGCTCTCGTATCATCTTGTTCGAGGGGGCCATGGTGAGCGCCTTGTCCCACACCTCAAGGGCGCCGGTCAGGTTGCCGGTATCGTAGTAAACCCGCCCCAGATAGTAGAGGAGGTCAACCGTATCGCCCACGATATTCCGTGCGCGCTCGAATTCATAGGCCGCCGCATCATAATGCTTTCCCGAATAGAGGGCGATCCCCCGCAAGACACCGTATCTGGTGTCGTCGGGGAAAAGCTCCCGGGCATTGTCAAAGTTGGCCGCCGCCTCATCGAAGAGACCCTTCTCCATCCGCCGCTGGCCGACAAACGTGTAAACTTCGGCCAGGTTCTTCCGGAGCGTCTCATTATAGGGGAAAAGGCTGTACGCCTTCTGCAGCTGTTCCAGGGCCTTTTCGTGTTCACCCCTTTTCAGAAGTTCCAGGGCATAGTCATTCAGCAGAAACGGGTCATTGGCAGAGGCCGGGCAAACCGAAACGAAAAGGATGAAAAGGAGAAGAGAGGAAACTGCGGAGATGTAAGAGATTTTGTTTGTCATTCACGCCTCACGGCTTTTGTTCTGATCAGGAGGTCCGACCGGGACAGGAACTACCTGCTTCCCCACAACGGGTCGCCCCCGAACTGGCGGCGCAGCCGCTCTTCGGGGCTTTGTTCGTAAAATTCCTCCTCGGAAAAGGAGAAGCGGTAATTTTCAGTGTAAGCGAGGAGTATTTTATAGGCGGCGTTCACCAGCTTTATCCGCTCCGGATCGTGCTCCTCCCCTCTGTCCGGGTGATAGAGCTTCACCAGTTCCCGGTGACGGCTCTTGGGGTTTCCCCGGCTCTATTTCCCCATCGACTTCTTTATCCTCCCGGCGATTCCGGCCGCGTCAAGTTCGTACATCGCCCGCAGCTCCGGCTGCTCCCCCTGTTCGATAAATATGTCGGGGAACCCGAAACGGACGACCGTTACATCAGCCAGTTCCTCCTCTTCCAGCAACTCCAGCACCGCCGTGCCGAACCCCCCTTGCAGGGCATTCTCCTCAACGGTGAAGAGCCTGCCGGCCTTCCCGGCCATGGAAAGAATCAACTCCCTGTCCAGGGGCTTTATGAAGCGGGCGTTTACCACCGTCAGCTCAATTCCCTCCAGGGCCAGACTTCCCGCCGCCTCCAAGGCCGGATAGACCATGGTGCCAACCGCGAGTATTGCGCCGTCCCCGCCGTCACGCAACACCTCACCCTGACCGATGGGGAGTGCTCTGAAACTTTGATCGAGGGGGACTCCGTAGCCGTTGCCGCGCGGGTAACGGATCGCCGCAGGTCCCTGGTGCTCGATGGCGGTCAGGAGCATATGCTGCAGTTCATTCTCATCCTTCGGCGCCATCAGCGTCATGTTGGGGAGATGGCGCAAGTATGAGAGGTCGAACACCCCGTGGTGGGTCGGGCCGTCGCTCCCCACAACCCCGGCCCGGTCAATGGCGAATGTGACCGGGAGATTCTGCAGGCAGACGTCGTGGAAGACCTGGTCATAAGCCCTTTGCAGAAATGAGGAATAGACGGCAAATACCGGTTTGAACCCTTCGGCCGCAAGGCCGGCCGCAAAGGTCACCCCATGCTGCTCGGCAATACCCACGTCAAAGAACCGTGCCGGGAATTCCCGGGCAAAGGGGGAAAGACCGGTACCGTCGGGCATGGCCGCTGTAATGGCCACCACCTTTTCGTCTTCCGCTGCTATTTTCTTGACAGCCTCACCAAATACCGCCGTATAGGAAGCTCCACCTCCCTTTCCCTTCAATACCTTGCCGCTCTTCACCTCAAACGGTCCGACCCCGTGGAAGAGTGAGGGATTTTGCTCGGCAGGTGCATACCCCTTTCCTTTTTTGGTCAGAACATGGATCAGGACCGCGTCGTCAAAGCGTTTGACGTTTTCCAGGGTATTCAGGAGCAGGTCCATGTTGTGACCGTCGATAGGGCCCACGTACTCAAAACCGAATGCCTCAAAGAGCATCCCCGGAGTAAAGAGCCCCTTCAGGGACTCTTCTGCACGCTTGGCGACATTCAAGACTCCGCGCCCCAGGCCGTCAAGCCCTTCCAGAAAGCCCTCCAGATCCTTCTTTATCTTATGCACGAATTCGTTCGTGATGGAGCGGGAGAGGAAATTGGAAAGCGCTCCCACGTTTTCGGCAATGGACATCTCGTTATCGTTTAAAATCACCACCAGGTCCTTGTTCAGGTGTCCCGCATGGTTCAACCCCTCGAAGGCCAGGCCTCCGGTCATGGAACCGTCACCGATCACGGCAATGACCTTGTTGTTCTCCTTATGCAGATCCCTTCCCACCGCAAAACCGAGCGCAGCCGAAATGGAGGTGGAGGAATGCCCCACATCGAAGACGTCATGGGGGGATTCGGCCCGCTTGGGGAAACCGCTTATCCCTCCCTGGGTGCGCAGCGTTCTGAACGTCCCCTTCCGGCCGGTCAAAAGCTTATGGGCGTAAGCCTGGTGCCCCACATCCCAGACAATTTTGTCGCGGGGCGATTCAAAAACCCGATGGAGGGCTATGGTCAGCTCCACTACTCCGAGACTCGGGGCAAGATGGCCGCCGTTGGCCGCGCATGTGGCGATGATCTCCTCGCGCAGCTCCGCCGCCAGGATTTCCAGTTCCTTTAACGGGAGTCCTTTTATATCCTTTGGTGATTCGATCTTATCGAGTATTCTTCCCATATCATTAAACCTGCCACGGAGGCACAGAGACACGGAGAAAGGCTAAAACCTTTTTCCGTGTCTCTGTGGCAAACCTTTCACGTATTTTCATGACTTCCGGTAAACGATATACTTCGCGATTTCCCTCAAGGGCTCCGCCTTCTCGTCAAAGACCGACAAGGCCTCCAGAGCCAGGTCAACCAGTTCTCCGGCCCGCTCC
This sequence comes from Geobacteraceae bacterium, assembly GCA_009773645.1. Taxonomy (GTDB): domain Bacteria; phylum Desulfobacterota; class Desulfuromonadia; order Geobacterales; family Geobacteraceae; genus WSYB01. The sequence goes on along the minus strand of WSYB01000026.1, from coordinate 40,778 downwards.
TTCGATTGACGGATACCTATGACCGCCGGATACGTGGCCTTTCCCCTGGCCTCATCGCTCCCTGCATCCTTGCCGATCTCCTCCGTAGTTCCCTCTATATCCAGGATATCGTCGGCAATCTGGAAGGCAAGCCCTACCGCTTCCCCGTATCGGGTAATGGCGTCAACCCCCGCCTTGTCTGCGCCGCCGAGAATGGCGCCCGCCTTCACGGAGGCCTTGATCAGCGCCCCGGTCTTGTGGGTATGGATGTATTGCACCATGGCAAAATCTATGTCCGTCCGCCCCTCGCTCTCCATATCCACCACCTGCCCTCCCACCATCCCACGGGAACCGGCACAACGCGCGATCTCGTCGATCACTGAGAGGAGCGCCGCCGAATCGACCTTTGCGGTATGTTCCGGCCTGCTCATCAGGATGAACGCCTCGGTCAAAAGGGCGTCCCCCGCCAGAATGGCGACAGCCTCGCCGAACACCTTGTGGTTGGTCGGTTTGCCGCGCCGAAAATCATCGTCGTCCATGGCCGGAAGATCATCGTGGATCAGGGAATAGGTATGTATCATCTCCATGGCACAGGCCGCGGGCAGGGCAAGGGCTATATCCCCTCCTGCCGCTTCGCAGGCGGCCAGCATGAGAATCGGTCTGACCCTCTTCCCGCCGGCAAAAACCGAGTAGCGCATTGCCTTGTGCAGGGAAACGGGAAGCTCATCCTCCATGGGGAGAAACCTGTCGAGCGCCTCGTCCACCAGCTTGCAACGTTCTCTTAGATATTTTTTCAGGTCCATGACGGTCTCACTTTATAAATAAATAGGCTAAGGGCTAAAGGCGAAAGGCTAAGGGGAAAAACCACAAAAACTTTTTGCCCTTTGCCCTTTGCCCTTTGCCCTTTGCCCTTTGCCCTTAACCTTGATCATCCTCCAACCGGAATTCCTCTTTGACAAAGCTGCCGTCCTTCTGTTTCAGGAGGAGCTCCACCCGCCGCTCCGCCTCATCGAGCTTGCGGGAGCAGAAAGCAGCGTGCTTCACCCCTTCTTCAAAGGCCTTGAGAGAATCCTCCAGGGAAAGCTCGCCCCCTTCCAGTTTCTTAACCACCTCTTCCAGTTTTTTCAGCGATGTTTCAAATTTTTCAGCCGCCATAAAAATTCTTCCCCAGGCAAAAAGTGAAAAGTTATTATACAGGTTAACGTACATCAGTCAAGGATTGCATAAAGCTCTGTACTTGCTTTGAGCTTTCAGCTTCCGGCTTGTTTCTTCTCCTCAACGATACAGAGGGCGCTTCCGCTGTGAAAGGTCAATTCCAGGCGGTCTCCTCTTTCAATCCGGCTGCTTTCCTTGATCACCTTCATTTCGGGGAGTTTCCGCACGATGCTGTAACCGCGGGCCAGCGTCAAAAGAGGCGAAAGGGCATGCAATCTGGCTGAATCCACGGCCGCTGTTTCATGACACCTCTCCACGATACGCCGGACCCCCTTTTCTCCCCTTGCCGACAGCGAAGCCAGCATATCCCTGCCGCGCTCCACGAGAAGCGCAGGGTTTGTCAACCGCAGGTTGTTCAAGAGAAAGGCCAGCCGTTCTTTTCTCCGCGACATCCCGTTCTGCATGGCGAGATCGAGCCGCCCCAGAAGGTCGTCGACCCGCTGGCCGAGATGCCCCAGAAGCATGGACGGCTCCCTGAGGGAACGTAGCAGACTGAAAAGCCGGGCGTCAACCCCCGCCAGACGGTGCCTGATCCCCTGGACAAGCCTGTGGGAGAGGGCTTCCACTTCGGCTGCCAGTTCGGTCTTGCTTTTCACCACGAGTTCAGCCGCGGCTGAAGGGGTGGGAGCACGCAGGTCGGCCACAAAATCGGCGATGGTAAAGTCCACCTCATGCCCGACCGCGGAGATAACCGGTATTCGCGAGTTGTAGATGGCCCGCACCACCACCTCTTCGTTAAAGGCCCAGAGGTCTTCCAGAGAGCCGCCGCCGCGTCCGACTATCATTACGTCTATCTCTTTGTAGCGGTTAAAATCCCGGATGGCCGCGGCTATCTCCTCAGCCGCCCCCTCACCCTGCACCTTCACCGGGGTAATGAGAATCTCCACGTTTGCAAAGCGGCGGTTCAGCACGTTAAGCATATCGTGGATCGCAGCCCCGGTGACGGACGTCACGATCCCTATCCGCTGGGGAAGCTGCGGAATCGGCTTTTTGTGTGACTCGTCGAAAAGCCCCTCCCCGGCAAGACGTTCCTTCAGCTGGATGAAGGCCATCTGGAGCGCCCCGACCCCCAACGGCTCCATATATTCCACGATAAGCTGGTATTCACCCCGCTGTTCGTACACCGACAGCCTTCCGCGCACGATCAGTCCCATCCCGTCCGACGGTTTGAACCTGAGTGCCCGGGCCGAGGCCCGGAACATGACGCAGCGGAGCTGCGCCCCGGCATCCTTCAGGGTAAAGTAAAGGTGACCGGAGACCGGCATGGAAAGATTGGACGTCTCACCCTCCACCCAGACATGCTCGAAGTTCTCCTCCAGCACGCCCCTGATCAGGGAGGTGAGCTGGCTCACCGTCAATATTCTCTTTTCGGCAAAAAGCTCCACGTTTATCCTTGAAATGCCGTGCGGCGAACGACATCCTGCGTTCAGATTTTCAAATGCGCTTCCCGCTTCCCGCTTCCCGTTTTTACCACACCCCGTCTGCCGTGTCAAACCGGTTGACCATGGGGACGATTCATATTACTATACTCCCCATGCAAGATTATCCCTATGTCGTTACGATATCGTCCGAAAAGGGTGGCGTGGGCAAGACCACCCTCGCAACCAACCTCGCCATCTTCCTCAAGGCGCTCAACGAAGACCTGCCGGTGTCGATCTTTTCCTTCGACAACCACTTCACCGTCGATAAGATGTTCGAAATCAAGGGGCAAAAGCTCAAGGGGAATGTGGCCGATCTTCTCCTTGAAACACCCGGCAGCGAGCTCCTTCATACCGGTCAGTACGGCGTCAACTACATCCCTTCATCCACGGCGCTCACCGATCTGAAGCATTCCATCAAAATGCCGATGTTGCTGGCGCGTCTTCTGGCACTCTCACAGATACCCGGCATCCTCATCATCGACACCAGGCCGGACCTGGATGCCCTGACCGAAAACGCCCTCTACGCAGCAGACCGGGTTATCATCCCGGTCAAGGACATGGCCTCCCTGGAAAACTGCCGCAACATCTTCGAGCTTTTCGACAGGAGAGGACTCGACAAAAAGAGCCTCGCCCTTATCCCATGCCTGATCGATTCAAGAATCAAATATGAAGGGATGTTCCGGGACCAGCGGACCCTCCTTAAGTCGTACGCCATAAACCGCGGCTACCGGTGCCTTGATGTCCATATTTCCAAAAGCCCGAAGGTGGAGAGTCTCAATACCAATCCGGCCGGAAGAGTCTACCCGGTCCTTACCCATGCGCGCGGCACCGACGTGCACGGCCAGTTTTTCAGGCTGGCCTCATTGGTCACGGAAGAGATGGAAAAAACCGCCGAACCCCGTTCGCTCCTGTTCCGGCAATGGCTCACCGCGGAAAACGGCCGCAAGAAGGAAGCCTTTTTTGCACGGCTCACCGGCCTCAAACCCGACTGCCTCTTCTGCAAGCGCCCGCTCTTGAAAGAACCGACCGGCACCGCCTCCTACTACTTCGAGACCTCCGACGGGGGCGCCAGCGGCTTTCTCGAAGAAGAATGCTTCTTCGGTTTTCTCCTCTCTTCCATTTACAATCTCGACAACGGGTTCACTGCCGATGACCCCACGTGGCACATCCTGAAGGATTCCACAAAGGAATCGTCCTTTGTCTTTCGGCCGATGGAAAACGGAAACGGCGCAGAGGTGGAGTTCAGCCAGTTCGACCTGAAAGGCTCCCGGCAGTCGAAAAAACATTATAAATTGAGGGAATATGAGGGGGGGCTTTTAAGCAGGGAACGGAGCAAACTTTTCACCCTCATGTCCGAAACCCTGGCGGGCTTCGGCGAGAGCCTTCGGGACGGCTTTCTTTTCGTGCATCCCGTTAATCCCCAGGAGCCTGAGGCCATCCTCCTGGAAGAGAACTATAGGAACTTCAACAGATTAAAAAAGCACATCGGAGAGCAAATCGGGGACCGGGAAGCGTAAAGGCCGGGAACCGGGAACTGTAAAAGGCCGTTACGCTTCCCGAATCCCGAATCCCGAATCCCGCTTCACCTCACCAGTTCCGAAGCATAGACAAACGTTATCCCCTCTTTCTGTAAAACCGGCAGTTCAGCCGCAAGCGCCTGAATGGTCGCCCTGTGGGGATGACAGATGCCGATGGCGCTCCCCCGTTTTCTGGCCATGCCGGCCAGTTGCCCAAGCTGGGCCTTGACGGCGCCCACCTGCTGGTCATTATCCAGAAACACGTTCCTGGACGCCGTCTCAATCCCCACGGCGCGGGCGAGGGCGTACCCCACCGATTTCGGGCTGGTCCTGCTGTCGATGAAGAAGAACCCCCTTTCCTTCAACACGTTGAATACGGCCCCCATCTTCTCTTCATCCTCGGTAAACTGCGACCCCATGTGGTTATTGGCGCCAACTGCATGGGGAATGGTCTGAAGATAGCCTCTCACCCTCCTTTTAATCTCTTCGTTCTCCTGGCCCAGCAGGAGGCCGCTTTTTTCCATCCGCTGCTGCGGATACCCCTTGGGCTCCATCGGCATATGGACCATTACCTGGACCCCCTTGCCATGGGCCGCCTCAGCCACCTCCTTCACCTTCGGCAGGCCGGGGATAAGGGAAAAGGTTATGGGGACGTTTATCCCCATGAGCGCCCTGGCCTCCTGAATGTTGCTCCCCATGTCGTCCACGATGATCGCCACGGTACCGGGTCCGGTCGGCCGCTTTATTTTCGGATACCTTGCCGGTGGGGTTACAGTCAGCGTAGTATAAGGCTGATGTACCGCAGATCGGTCTTCGACCCTGGGCGGCAGCTTGTATCTCCCTATGGCCCCAGGTTTCACAACCGGCTTTTCCTCCATGGCTTTTTGCAGCGTTTCCAGCAGATAAAACGCCAGAACGATTAATATTATGGTAATCAGGAGGGCGACCAAAGGCCGCTTGCCCCCCTGAATTTTTCTGCTATTGGTGGTCTTTTTTCGCTTAGCCAAAAGTTCCCTCCCAGAAATAGTGACTCAACCGCAGGGCTTAACTTTATATATCATACACCGGAACTGGGTGGAAAGCGGATTATTTAATGAGTTTCCATCCGGAAACGGTCTTTTTTCGCCCTGGCGGTGTCAATCTGCGGGCTTGTTTGTGCGGCGTACCGATGTACGCCTCCGCACAACCCCTTGATTTCCTTGCCAGGACAAAAAAATCCTCGTTTCCAATCTGGAAACCAATAGTTTCTCATCCGGACTTACCGGATGGAAACTAATGAGGGGAAATTCCAAAAAAAAGCCACCTTCGACTTTGCCGAAGGTGGCCCTGAAAGTTGGGTTCAAGGTGTGATCATTTTTTGAGTTCGGTTTTTGGCACGTCCTTTTGCTTCAACTTCGGCTCGCCTTTCGTCTTCGGTTCTTCTTTTAACTTCGGTTCTTCTTTTAACTTCGGCCCTTCTTTTAACTTCGGCACTTCTTTCGCCTTTGGCTCTTCTTTTGGCTTTTTCTTCACTTCGTTCTTTACCATATAATTTGCGGTAAAAATGTAATCGTCTAAGTAGTCCCTCACCCCGTCGCCGTTCAGGTCAAACTTGGGAGCTTTTTCAGTACCACGTTCCTTGATGAAAAGATTGAACGATGCTTCATCAAGCAGGCCGCCTTTAATTGCAGCCGGATCGAGAGGCTGTGCAACGGTCAGCTGAATCTCGGTCATAGTGCCGTCCTGCAGCACCGTTATGGTTGCAACGTTTACCTTCTCCTTGGGCAACGCCTCGACAACCCACGATTTCCCCTCCGTCTTCAACGATATGAGTTTTGCTCCCTTCAGCGCGAAATTGGGGGCCTCTTTCGCGGTCGGAGGGGATTCGATAAAGACCTTTACCTTGGATTTGCCGTCGGAAAGGACGATTGCGGGCTCCTGCCTGATGCCCGGCATAACGCCCATCTCAAATAGGGCCGTCAGGGATTTCGGGGTTTGTTCCCCTTTAAACTCTTTGAAACGATTCTGAACGCTTTTGTGTGCAACATATTTCTTTTCAGAAGCGGCTGCCGGTTGCTTGGTTTCCTCGCTCAGTCGAGCGACTTCAGTTTCACCGACAACTGCCGCCGTCTCTTCCCTTCTCGGTTCACTACCCATGGGGGCAGAGGGAGCTTCCTCCTTCGGCTTTTCCTCTTTCATGTCGCCTTCCGTAGGCAAGGTAACGCTTCCCAGCCATGTCGTGCCGCCGGTCGGGCCACCGGTCTTATCACCGGTCTTATCGCCGGTCTTATCGCCAGTCTTGTCGCCGGTCTTATCAGTGAGCATTGTTCCCGCAGTCTGTTCTCCACCGGAGTCGCTTATTTCTGCTCCCACGTCGGAGAGATTTTTTAGATCTGCGGTGGTCAGTTCTGGCGTAATGGAAAGGATCCCGCCGGAAGAACTCCCGATACGTTCAAAAGTCAAGGTGGCAATCGGACCGGAACCGTTTATTGGCGTAGTGGTGGCGGCCGCAATTATAACTGAACCGGGAATAGCGGTGTTCTGCACCATCATCGCGCCGCTGATGAGGCTCCCCTCGGTCACCTTGGGTTTGGCGAGCTTTGACGTATCGTACTTAACGGTAATCTTGAACCCTGCAATATTTGTCAGGTTGATCCCCTGCACAACAAAGATATTACCGGTTTTACCGCCTGACGGGGAGACGGAAATCTGGGCACCGAATGCCGCGGTCGCTTGAAGTGACAACAAAGCTAACATAAGAAATAGATTTTTGAGCGGGGTTCTCATGTAAATATTACCTCCGGTGTTGTAATGGTCACGGCCGGGTTTGGACGAGAAACCCGACCTATTGCCATTTAAAGTTTACCGATAAAATCCAAAAACAAAACGGACCGGAAAAAAATTCTCCCCGGCCCGTTACTTTGGAGTCTTTTAAAGCGTATTCCCCTGCGCATCCTTGAACGTGACCGTCACGGTAAAGTCGGATGGGGTCAGCGGTGGATTCACGGGGAAAGAGGGATTTGCTACAGGGTCTACGCTAGTCAGCGGATTAAAAGTTGAAGCAACAATCCCATCAGGACTAACGGTAAACAAGGGCAAACCAGCTGCGACTGTATACTTAAACAGGAAAAGCGGTTTGTCGGCAGTGACAGTAAAGCCTGTGATAGATAGTGATTTCCTTCCCAGATTTAAAGCTGTAAATGGAACTACTTGAGCCGTATCCATATTTATATCTGCTGGGGAACCAAAAGCGGTATCCACAATAGTATTTGAAACAAAGCCGGCACTATTTGCTGGATCGTTTCTCACCTTAAAGAGAAGTTCGGTGAGTTGGGAAATTGAGCGTGTAAGTGCGATGGATACTTCCGCGGTTGCCGGCTGAGGGAAATTGATGGTGACAGGTGCGGATGTGATCCCGTTATAGGAAGCGGTTATGGTCACCGAACCAAAGGCGGTGCTCGTTATATCAATTGTAGCTGCGCTGTTTGTTCTGGCGACGGTTGCGGTTGTCAAGCCATTGGGAAATGTGGCCGTTCCGGAAGTAATTGTAAAGGTAACATCATTTACGCCCACTACCGGCGCCGTAATATTTGCCGAGAGGGTAATCTTGCTGGTACCGTTCGCAAGGGCGTTGGTTTTAGAGGCCAGCACACTTATTGAAGTTGATGGTAGTGGAACCTTGATGTTGACGCCGGCAATAAAATCGTTTTTTGCGTTCGTGAAATTCGTCAAGATTGCCGTATTATCGGATTGAATAGCGAAGTCCGTGGTTAGTACCGTAGTTAAATCTTTGCTGTTTGTTTTCATGTACTGGGAAATAGCAGCCAAGGCCAGGGCATAGTCCTTCTGCGCACTGGTAACTCCCGCTGAGGGAGTAACCGTAGCATCCACCGGCATGGTATTGATGATGTCCACCTGGAACAGGCTGGAAACCAGATTATTTGCCGAATCAATGGTGGCGGCAGTCAGGCTTGACCCTGCTTTTTGCACGGCTAGCTCAGTCAGGGGTGTAACCGCAGTGGAAACATTCCCAGTGACATTGGAAAGGGCTGCGCGGAGCGTCGTCGTAAGAGTAACGGGGTTGCCTGACGGATTCGTCTCATCCTTGTAAGTGCCGCCGGTTACCTCGATGAGAACGGGACCGGTGTAAGATCCGATGTTTATGCTGTAGGTCCCGTTTCCGTCCGTACTGGTTGTCCCCGTAGAGCCTAATTGTGCTCCTTTTGCACCGTTTGTTATGGCGAATACCTTTACCGTCCCGCCACTGATCGGCCCCTTTGACGCTACGCCGCTTACCGTCACAGCCGCCGCAGGTGTGCCGCCACCGCCACCACCGCCACCGCAACCGAGGATTGCAGCAACCAGAAAAGAAAGAACCGCCGTCAACCAAATGTGTCTTATCATTTGAACACGCCTCCGAATGCAGAAGATATATTACTATAAATTATGCGTAAAAAAAAGTAAATCAATAGTGAGGATGGGGGGGAGAGCTGGCGGGGTATTCATGTTACCCGGCCTGTAAAAGAACAGTATCAGGCGGGCTCTGGGATCGGACTTCTTTTCAGAAACAGAATGGCTTCGAGGGCGTCATGATTCCCTTGCTGCTGATAGATCTTTTGCAGTGTTCTTATGACGGAAGAGTTGAGTTCCTCGAGTTCGGCCCGTTCGGCCGTCAGGAATTGATTGAATGGTTCTTCCGGAAGAAATTCGGCCGTGTAAATGTCCTGGGCAGCTTCCAGGCACTGCCTGGCGGTTTTGGCCTCGCCCCTGGCGTACATCTTGATTCCGGAGGTGGCGTTGTGACGGAACTGACTCACATCGAGAGAGATGATGGCAGAATCGATCCTTATCGCTTCACCCTGGGTTATGATGGGGTTGATTGTGCTGGCGCCGGTAAAAGATTTTCTCAGGCGGCTCAAGGTTGTCTTAAAATTGTTTGCCCCGGCGCCGACATCGCACCCGGGCCAGAGGATCTCAATAAGTTTATCGCGGTGAACCCACTGGTCATAGGTAACGAGCAAAGAGCAGAACAGCAGCCGTGCTTTCTGGCTTTCCCAGGTTATGGTAATCGGGGAATCATGATAATAAAAGGAAAGGCCCCCGAAGGCGTGAACTGCCAGTTTCTCGACTTCTTCGGTTTTTTTTGCACTCTTTGCCCTAGCCACGCCAGGCCTCATTGTTCTGTTTGGAAGTTCACCACTTGCGTATGACAAGATATTTTTATACTCACAAAAAATTTTTTAGTCAATGAAAAATTTTCAATTTTCGCAGATATGGTCCCGATATTTCTCGCAGCATTTCAAATAATGGGGGGATTTCTCCCCCCCCGTGAGCTTTATCGTCGTTTTTGTCTCGAAAGTTACCCGGCGGTAACTTTCTTCAGGATATCCCAGCCTTTGAGCAGATCAAGCGCCCTGAGTATCTGGTAGTCCCCCTTGACCTGTTCGTCTGTCTTGTAACGTGGCTGCTTCTCACTCTTCTTTTCCTCGGCTGTGTCCTTTCCCTTTCCTTCTGTTTCAAAGTGATTCTCCAGGTCCTTTTCGCGGATGTGCATGGTTTCTTTCTTCTCCGATGCAGGGAGATCGATTTTTTCCACCGTGATATCCGGGGTAATCCCTTTGGCCTGTATGGAACGCCCGCTGGGAGTAAAATACCGGGCAGTGGTAAGACGCAATCCGGAATTGTCGGAAAGCGGAATAATGGTTTGGACCGACCCCTTGCCGAAACTCTGGGTTCCCATGACAACGGCCCGCTTATGGTCCTGCAGGGCGCCTGCCACTATCTCGGAGGCGCTTGCGCTGCCGCCGTTTATCAGTACCACGATGGGATAATGCGGTTCTTTGTCACCTTTCCGGGAGGTGAACTTCATTTTGGAATCCTTTTCGCGCCCTTCGGTATAGACTATAAGCTGGTCTTCATCGACGAAATGTTCCGCCACCCTGACTGCCTGGTCCAGAAGGCCGCCCGGATCGTTGCGCAGATCAAGCACCAGTCCGTGCAGTTTACCGCCGCTTTCTTCCCTCAGGGCAGCAAGCGCCTTGTCCAGGTCGTCATCGGTTTTCTCCTGAAACTGCGCTATCCTCACATAACCGTATCCTTCATCCAGTGTCTTGAATTTAACGCTTTTTACCTGGATGATATCCCGTACCAGAGGAAATTCCTTGGGTTTATCCAATCCATCGCGCATGATGGTAAGGGTCACCTTGGTTCCCTTGGGGCCCCTCATGCGCTTGACCGCATCCATTATGCTCAGATCCTTGGTGAACTTCTCGTCGATTTTCAGAATCTGGTCACCGGCCTTTATCCCTGCCTTGAAAGCGGGAGTGTCTTCGATGGGAGAAATAACCGTCAGAAGGCCGTCTTTGATGGATATTTCTATTCCCAGTCCGCCAAAGGAACCCTTGGTTTCTATCTTCATCTCCTTGTACGTTTCAGGAGGCATGAAAGAACTGTGCGGGTCCAGAGAGGCCAGCATGCCGTTGATGGCGCCGTAGATGAGTTTTTTTGTATCCACCTCTTCCACGTAGCTTTTCTTCACTATGGAAAGGACATCGGTGAAAAGTTCTATGGACTCATAATCATTCCCACCCTGCGCGGCGCACCTGCGCTGGGTTCCCACCCCGACAAAAACCGCCAGCAGGGTGGCCACTGCTACCAGCAGGGCTATCTTCTTGCCTCTGTTACTTTTGAACATCTTGCCTCCCTAATGAATCGTTGTTCTATGTTCTATGTTCTATGTTCTATGTCACTGATTTCATGTGAAAGGTGAAAAGTGAAGGGTGAAAAAAGCTTTTTTCACTTTTCACACTTCACCCTTCACGCCTTTAACGGAACCACTGCGTCGGGTCAACCGGCTTTCCCTGATACCTGATCTCAAAATACACCATGGGGCCTCTGGTCGAATCGACCTCACCGACACTGGCCACCACATCATTTCTGGCAACAGTCGCCCCAACCTTTTTCACAATCTTCGCCGCATGCCCGTACAGGCTGAAAAAACCGCCGCCATGGTCCACTATAACCATATTCCCGTAACCTTTAAAATAGTCGGCAAATATGACCTGACCCTCGTAAACCGAATGGATATCGGTCCCGGCCGGGGCAGCAATGGAAATTCCGTTACTGACGGTGTAGGAATTGAATTCGGGGTGTTTGTGCCGGCCAAACGTTCCGATAATTTCACCCTTAACCGGTATGGCAAGCCGCCCCTTCTGGGCACCGAAGCCTTTATTCGGGATAGCGGGGAGGGAATGATCGGCTCCCACACCGGATTTATTTTCGATCTTTTTACTATAACTCTTTCTGCTTTTTGCTTCAAGCCTTTCCACCATTGCCTGAAGTCTTCTGGCGTTGGCTTCCAGTTCTTTGAGCGATGCCTGGTAACTTTTTTTGTCTTCCCTGATCTTGATGAGATGGGCGGCCTTTTTCTTCTTTTCCTCCTCAATCTCCTGTTTCTTCACCTCGATGCCCGCCTTGATCTTCTCCTTACGCGCCGCATCCTTCTCAAGGGTCCCCTTGAGCACCCCAAGCCGCTCAATCTTTGTATTGTAGTCGGCAAACAACTTTCTGTCGTTTTGCAGTACGGAATTCATGTAGCGCAGGTTTTCCGTCATCTGCGGAAAAGATTCCGAAGAAAAGAACATGCGAACGGGGCCGGCTTCTCCGGCTTTGTAAAGTGAGGCCAGACGCCGACTTATCTGCTGTTTCTTGCGCTCGGCCTCCACTTTGACCACCTCAATTTCGTTCTGAGTGCGTTCCAGGGTGGTCTCCACCCCTTTCAGGTCCCGCCCTAGAGAATCGAGGTTTGCCTCCTTTTCGTGCAGGCTCTTTTCAATCTTTTCCAGATCGCCGCTGACCTTGGTTTCGACCTTCCTCGTCTTTTTCAGGAGGAGTTTTTTCTCCTTAATCTCCTTATTGATATCCTGCAGTTCCTCTTTTACGTCCGCGCAACGGGGTTCGGAGGCCAGGCAGGAAACAAATGCTATGATAAATACCGTAATTCGGACCATGTCTATACGTTTATGAAACGCTTCAGGGATGTAAGACTGCCCAGGAAGCCAAGACAGACCCCCCCGAAAAAAACACCGGCCAGATGGGTAACGGGGAGAAATGACAGGCCGACGCTGGCCGGATTGAAGCTCACGAAATTGCCCGCGTTATGAAGAAACCCGAAGTAACAGGCGGTGAGAACGAGAAGGGACAAAAGCGCACCGAGAGCTCCCTGGAAAATACCTTCGATTAAGAACGGCGCCTTGATGAAAAATCTGGTGGCGCCCACCAGGCTCAGGAGTTCCAGTTCATCCTTTCTGGCATATATGGTCAGTTTGATGGTGTTGGATACGATAAAAACCACCGCCAGAAGCAGAAAGCCCCCCAAGAGCGCACCCACAAGGCGCATAAAGTTCATGAAGGCAGTGAAACGTTTGACCCATTCCTCACCATACTGCACCTCACTTATCCCCGGAATCTTCTTCAAACGGACGACATAGGCTTCGATGGCTTCACTGCTGCGGCTGCCGCTTTTCAGATTGATCTCTATCGACGCAGGCAACACATCGGCAGTCACCCCGTCAAGTAGAGATTCCTGCCCTTTCAATCTGGCCCGGAACCGTTTGACCGCCTCTTCCCTGGCAACATAAGCCACCTTGTCGGTTCCCGACAAGGCAAGAATCCCGGTCTTAAGCGTCGTTATTTCCTGCTGGTTCAGCTCTCGTTCGAAGTACGCCGTTACCTGAACTCTGTTGCTCCAAACATCCGCAGCCCCTTCAAGATTTACATAAACCAGAAGGAAAAGGGATATGATAAGGAGGGCGATGGCGATGGTGCCGATGGTCACCAGATGGATAAAGATATTCTGTCTGATATTAATGAGCGCCCTGGCGAAAAAGAAGTTCAACCTACCCAGAAACCCTTCATTGGTCAGCCTGGGCCTTTTAGCCGGTTTATTGCGGGACATCGGAATCCTCCACTACCTGGCCCTTTTCCAGGACGACCATCCTCCTGTGGCAGTTTTCGGTCAGTCGCCGGTCATGGGTGGCAACCAGCACCGTTGTTCCGCGAATGTTGGCCTCCTTGAAAATGGCAAGAATCTGCTCCTTGTTCTCTTCGTCCAGGTTCCCGGTCGGCTCGTCAGCCAGGAGTATCTTCGGGTCGTTAACCAGCGCCCGCGCCAACGCAACCCGCTGTTGTTCACCACCGGAAAGCCGCAATGGAGTGGAGTTAATCTTGTGCTCCAGCCCCAACTGTTTCAGGATATGATAAACTTTCTTGCCGATATCCTTTTTTCCCCACCCGAGCACTTCCAGGGTTATCGCCACATTCTCCAGGACAGTACGGTTGGGAAGGAGCTTGAAATCCTGGAACACCACTCCAATATTTCGGCGCAGGTAAGGTATCTGCGCACGGGAAAGCCTGGTGACATTCTGACCGTCAACGACAACCTGTCCACGGGAAGGTTGCAAAGCCCCGTAAAGGAGTTTGAGAAGTGTCGATTTCCCGGCGCCCGATACGCCGGTTATAAAAACAAAATCCCCTTTGGGGATTGTGAGATTTATGCCGTTGAGCGCGGCCACGTCGCGCTGATACGACATAAAAACATTATGGAGCTGAACCATTACACAGGCCTCATAAACGTCTCTTTGTCTCTATTGCTGGATGCAGGAAACCTGTTCCGGATGCTCACAGGAAGGGCAGCCTCTCCACCAACCTGCATCACCATTCATTATAAGGGACAGTATTTGAACCCACCAGATTGGAACCGCTGTGCACATCATAGACATTACCGATTCCTCTTTCCTCGGTTACCATCTGTCCAAGGTTAATGGGGGGCAAAACCACCCATGTGTCATTCTTGCCGGTAAAAGGGTCTTTGGGGATATCTCGCAGGTACTGCTTCTCAACCAGTTCCTGGAGCGAATCGGGAAATTTCCCCTGATCGGCGTAAAACTGGTCCAGGACATTGCGGAGATTGTACAGGTCCTCCCGGAGCACGGCTTCTTTCGCCTTGATGATCCCCCATTTGTAGTTGGGAACGGCTATGGAGGCAAGAATGCCGATGATGGTCATGACGATCATCAGCTCTATCAGGGTAAACCCCTTCTGTTTTCTTAAAAGCCTTTTCAGCATCAATTATCTCACTCTAAAATAAACGGCAGCCGTTTACCACTCCTTGTATTTGGTTCCATCAATGGCCGTTCCTTCGCTCAAGGAATACACGTCATACACATCCTCGCCCCCCCAAGTTGTGGTGTCAGGCTCGTCGGCATAGGCCCGGAGTCCCCACTCCGGCTCCTCCCCAGGCTTGGAGGGGGTGAAGGGATCCGTGGGGATTCTGCGGAGAAACTTTTTCTTTTCCTTCAAAGCCCCCCCGAAGTCGTACCCGTCAACCAGCAGCTGCAAAGACTCAGGATACCCCGATTTGTTCACCACATCCATGATTTTCTTATCGAAAATCGCCTTATCATAATACTTTTTGAAATCGTCGATGGCAGTGCGGATTATTCTCAGGTTCCTCCTGAGCTCGATCTCCTTCACCCTCCTGGCCGTCATCTGTGCCGACGGCAGAATCAGCGAAGCCAGGATGGTAAGAATGGCCATGGTCACGACCAGTTCGACAATAGTGATCCCTCTGTTATTTACTCGTATCATCTTCATGGATTGACCGGCATACTATCCCGGCTATTGCACCTCAACGACGGCGTTATACGGAACGGCGTCCAGTGGTTTGCCTGCCGGGTCGGTAAAGTTGACCCCCATAAATCCAAAACTCGCCGGTCCCTTGTTCCTGGCCTTTAAAGTTGCAGTCAAAAGCGTGCCCGCGCCGCTTACCCCGCCGACATCGCCGACCCTGTTGAGAGCGATGGTTACCTGGCCGGTATTTTTGTCAACGGTTGTGCGAAATGAAGTTGGCTTCCCGTCCTGTTTTAAAAAACTCCCTTCTGCTGCCCCCACAAAATCGAGAAAAATCGGATCATAGACCAGAATAAAAGGGGCGTTATACAGGTTGCTCACATCGGAAGCCTTTATTTCAACGGTGAATTGGTCGTTAACCTTGACTGACTTCGGCGCCGTTATATTAACCAAAGCCCTGCTGATGGGCTGCTGGGGGGGAGGAACCGGCACCGGCGCCTGGGCCTGAGGAGTTCCGGCAGCAGGTGGCGCCTGGGAAGGCGGCGGGGCGCCGGTTGATGGAGCTGCAGGCGCGGAAGGCACCGCAGCGGCAGGCGGCGCGGCTGAAACACCCGGTTCCGAAGGTGGTGTGGAGGACGGCGGCTGGACGAGTTCAGGTTCCTGGATAAAGGATGAATAAGGCTTGGCGGAAGACGGCTCATCTTCCTTACCTGACCAGAAGGCCGCCACATCCAGCTCAGGAACGGTTATCCCGCGGACGATCCGGGGGGTGATGGCCAGCACCAGTTCGGTCTTGTCATTGCTGTTGTCATTGCTTGACAGGAGCGAACCTATAAGCGGGATGTCGCCAAGGAGAAAGATTTTACTCTTGCTCTTGGTTTTAAGGTCCTGGATAAGGCCGCCGATGATGCTTGTCTCCCCATCCTTAAGGCTCAGAACCGTATCAAGGTTGCGGGTCCCTATGGTAACTACCGTCGTGGCGCTGTCTGTCCCGCCTACAGTTTCCCTTTGCAGGATAGAGCTGACCTCCAGGCTCAGTTTTATGGTAACCTCGTTGTTGAGCTGAATGGTCGGCTCCGCGTTTACTTTTGTACCAACGTCAACGTACTGCACGTTGACGCTGACGCCGCCGCCGGTGGGGGACGATGTAGTGGTGATGGGGACCCTGGTGCCAAAATTAAACTTTGCCTTCTCCCGGTTTTTCACCCGGATCTTTGGACTGGCGAGGGTCTCCCCATTGGCGAGGGTCTTGCCAAAATTGTAAGTGGCGCTCGGCACCGTCATGAAACCGCTGAACCCTTTCTTGCTAAATACCTGAAGCAGATTGGCCGCGGTTGCCGCTGTGCTGTCTTTTGGAGTAGTTGTGGTAAAGCTCGGAGAGAAAAATGAGCCTTGCGGGGTCAAGGTGTTGAGGGAAACGCTGTATTGGGAAAGGGCAAGCCCGAATGCCTCTTTGTTATTCTTGGAGAGTTCGATTACCTCTACCTCCAGCAGCACCTCGGCATCGGGGACATCATTCGCCTCCAGTATCTTCCTGGCCACCTCTATCACGTCAGGCGTGTCACGGATGACGAGGGCGTTATTCTCCTCGTTCACGTAAATCTTCTTGACCTGCAGCATGGTCCGGATCAGGTTTACCGCCTTTTTGGCATCCAGCTTGCTCAGGTAGAAGGTCTGGACAAAGAGCTCCTCATACTGTTTGGTCTTTTCCGGGTTCTTCGGGTAGATGATGATGGTGCTTTCGTTCAGCACCTTTTTTCCCAGCTTGTTGATGCCGGTGAGGATATCAAGCGCCTGCTGGAACGTGGCATTCTCCAGATAGATGCTCACATTCTGGTCCTTTAACCCCTCGTCAAAGATGAAATTGATCCCCGAGAGTTGGGAAAGGATATTGAAAATTTCCTTGATCTTCGCATCCTTGAATTTAAGGGTGACCGGCTTGGTCGATTTCAGGTTCAGCTCGGCGCCGTCCAGCTTTGTCCGTCTGCTTTTCACAAGCCTATCCACGGCTTCCTTCGCCTCTTTGTTGTCGGGGTTGAACTCAAGTGCCTTCCTGTAGGAATGGAGCGCCTCTCGGGGCTTGCGGTCCTTTTCCAACGCCTCCCCTTCCTGGAAATAAAACAGAGAATTCCTGAGCCTTATGACCAGGTCGGACTGCTGTCTGGCACGGTCAAGGGACGTGTCCAGGGCAAACGCCGTCTGGTACTCCCGCAGGGCGTCATCGTATTTCTTCTCGGCCAGAAAATCGTCACCCTTTTTGAGATGAACCTTGGCAGCAGCTTCGCTGGCTTTTAAAAACCGCATCCGGTACTCGCCGACGTCGGGATTCGCCGCAGCCGCCTCGGCATACTTCAGCACCGCCTCATCATAATTCCCTTCGCGCTCCATCTTTTCCGCCTTGTTGAAGGCTGAAAGACTCCCGGCACAGCCGGCCAGGAGGGTCAGCATGCAGATCAACAAAGTTGTCTTTCCTATAAGTTGCATTCGTAATCTCTCCTTGAATAGCAGGGACGCACTTACTATGCGACTACCACAATGCATCACTACAAAAACAAAATCCTTTATTTTCTCGGCGCGCTGAGAGTCTTGTTTTCCACCAGGGGTATGACAATCTCCCCTCCTTCGGCAAGGAGACTGATGGTCAGTGCATCGTCGGTAATGTTTGCAACCTCATATTTCCCTGTTATCAGGTCACCCTTTTTCACCAGAAATATTTCGTTATTGCTGGAAAGGAATATGGTCTTTTTGTTGTCTTTCTTTAAAAAGCCGAGAAATGTAAACTTCGCCATATCCTTCTGCACCGGAGTGGGTTCAGCAATCGTCGCAGGGGGTGCTGTGACGGGTGGAGCAGGTGGAGGCGGAGGAAGAACAGGCCTGCCAGGTGGCGCAGGCGGTGGTGGAGGGAGGGCTTTCACCTCTTCATGGAAAATCGGCATGAAAATGTTGCGCCGAAAACCGGAAAAACGGGGCTGTTCTCTGTCCAGCAGTTCAAGATGAAGCTTTTTGTCGTCCACTCCTATTGCCGGAGTCCCCGCTTTGCGGCCTTGGGAAGGCGCACCGGAAGTGTACGTAAGCCTCTCTACGGTCTTCTGCCTCGGTAAGCGCAGGTAACTGTAAATGGAAACAATGACCAAGAGCACCAGAAGGACGGAGAGGATCAATTTTTGCCGGTTCATCACCCCTCCATCCTGAAATACGCGGTCAACTGCAGCTTCATACTCACAGATTCTTCCGTCAGCTTGCTGTTGTTCAAAGCAATATTTTCGATGATCACTATTTCCCGCAGCCGCGCAAGGTCCGCTATAAAACTCTTCACCGCCGCATATTTGCCGGACACATTAAAGACGATGGAAAAAGCGAGCAGATTCTTCTCATCCTTGATCGGCTCAGGTTTGTAAGTCACCCCTCCCACGGTCAGGGCGTTATTGGCTGCGGCTTCAAACAATTCGCCGACAAAACGGGCAAACTCCTTTTTCGAAAAAATCCTTGCATTCCAGGCTGCCAGATCTTTAGTCCCTTGCCGATACACGGTCGCCGCGTCCTGGGCGACACCACCACCGGCAAGCCTCCTTTTTTCAAACCATTCGTTCTGCAAAGCTGCAAGATGCGGCGTCTGATATGCGGAAGCATAGATGTAAAGCCCGGTATCAACCAGCGCCAAAACAAGTATGACAAGGAAAGACTTCCGACGCGCCTTGAATAAATCCTCGATAAACTTGATATTCATTTAATACCTGCCTTACAGGTAATATTGAATGTGATTCCCTTCTGGGTTGCTCCAACCTTGGTCTCTGCCTGGCTCACAAGGTAGACCTCGGTAAACGATTTTGAATTTTCCAGATTTTCCATGAAACTTCTCAGGTTGTTGAAGTTCCTGGCAGAACCGGTAAGCTTCAATGCCGATTCCTTCTGAACGGGCTCGATGGAGGTAAGGGCAATGCCGTCAGGGACACTGCTTTCCAGTTGGTCCAGAAGAGTCAGCCAGTTAAATGTCTTCTTGTCTATTATACTATTGGCAAACCTGATTCGGGCCAAAATAGCCTGATACTCCTGTTCCGACACCCCCTTCTCACCCGCGGATTTCCCTGTCAGCACCGCAATTTCCTTGGCCACACGTTTTATTTCGCCGGCGTTGGTGGCGATATCCCTGACATTGAGAAAGAGCATGAGACCTAACAGGGCAACAGCCGCAACAATGGACCAATTAAGCTGCTGCGTGTTGATGTAAGTTTTTGTCGCCAGATTTATCTTCAGTTGCATCAAAGATTCCTTATGGCAGCGCCCAGAGCGGCAGTCAAAGTATGCAGGGTCTTTCTGTCTGCGGCAAAACCGTTTTTCCGGGCAACAATCCGTTCCACATCGAGCAGAACCGGCTCAAGACCCGTCGCCTCCGTGACAACAGCGCTAAAAGCCTCGGCATCTTCGTTATATGCGATGCAAAATACCTCCTGCATTGAATGTCCGGGATGCCTGTCACCGTAAACCAAAAGCGAGTTGCTTATCTCCCGAAAAACCCGATTAGCCTCAATCATGCCGCCGGGAATGTCTTTGGTGCGATAAAACTCCAATGTCCCACCGTAAAATATCATAATGCTGATCACTTCCCCATAGCAGATCATTACGGCGGCGTTTTCGGCCAGTTCCAGACGCTTGCTAAAGAGGTTAAAGAGGTTAAAGGTCGTAAAATCTATACGATTCGGCTGAAGCCCTGCTTCCGCAAACAGATCTTCATACTGGTTCAACACCTGCCGGGAAATGAGCGAAACAAGCGCGGAAATTTCACCGGAATCATTTTCCCGTAACACCTGGTAATCCAAATGGGCCTCATTTATATCGAAAGGGAAACTCTTCTTCAGTTTCCAGCGGATTATGTCGGCACCTTCGGCCTTGCTCTTGAATCTCGTCTCCAGATCCATCAGCATCACCCTTCCAATGGAATCCGGGAGCGATACGGATGCGCGCACAGTGCTTGTCAGAAGCTTGAGATAGGTCTCACGGATGCCGGCAACAAAGGCTGCCGGATTATGGATGTTTGCTTCCCTGAGGGAAAACTTGACCGTATCGGCAGGAAACGGGGCGGCGCCGTAGGCATCCAGGCTGAGCAAATCCCGTTTCCCCCCTACAAGGGCCATCTTCACCCCTTCCTGGCTTATTTCAATCCCCAGCGCTTTCTTGGCAAATAGCATATATCTTCTCGTTCTACGTTCTACGTTCTACGTTCTACGTTTAAGGTTCCGGGTGTTGATTTAACCTTGAACGTAGAACCTCGAACGTTGAACTGGATTTATTCCACAAAGGTGACGCGGTTTATCTCCCGCAGCGTCGTATCACCGGCAAAGACCTTTTCCACCGCCGATTCACGCAGGAAAACAGTTCCAGCTTCCCTTGCGGCTTTTTTCAGCTGGGCAACCGACGACTTGGCAATGATAAGTTCACGGATTTCATCGTTCAAATCCAACAGCTCGACTATGGCTGCCCTGCCGCGATAACCGGTGCCGTTGCAATCGTCGCATCCCTTTGCATCATAGAAGGTTACGTCGCGGCATTTTTCGGGATCAATTGCCGATTCCATCAGGGTTTCATCGGAGAGTATAACAGGAAACTTGCATTTTGGGCAGATCTTGCGTACCAGCCGCTGCGCCATGACGCAATTCAGACACGAAACAAAATTGTATGGATCGATCCCCATGTGAGTAAAGCGCCCGAGAACATCAAAAACGTTATTGGCATGAACGGTCGTGAAGACCAGATGCCCGGTAAGAGCGGACTGAACGGCGATCTGGGCCGTTTCCGGATCCCTTATTTCACCGACCATTATCTTGTCGGGGTCATGCCTGAGTATGGAACGAAGTCCGCGGGCAAAGGTCAACCCTTTTTTCTCGTTGACCGGTATCTGAACGATGCCCCGTAAAAGGTATTCTACCGGATCCTCAATGGTTATGATCTTTTCTTCACCGGTGTGAATTTCCGTAAGCGCTCCATACAGCGTGGTGGTCTTACCCGATCCGGTGGGGCCTGTAACCAGGACCATTCCGTAAGGTTCTCTGATCATTTTGCGAAAACGTTTGATTTCCCTGGGGGCCATGCCAAGGGTGTCAAGAGTCAGCCCTTTCAGGTCGGTGGCGATACTCTCTTTATCGAGAATACGGATAACGGCATCCTCACCGAAGGCGCTGGGCATTATCGAGACGCGAAAGTCTATGGATTTTTCATTTATCCTGACCTTGAATCTGCCGTCCTGTGGGATGCGCCGCTCGGAAATATCCAGTTCGCTCATGACCTTAAGTCGGGAAATGATCGGTCCCTGAAAATGCAGGTCGATCGGTTCGGTTGCCTTATACAACACGCCGTCGATCCTGTATTTGATGATAACCCCTTCCTGGGCGGTTTCGATGTGGATATCACTGGCCCGCCTGCTGAGGGCGTCCAGTATAGTGGAATTCACCAGCTTGATAATCGGACTGGTGTCGGCAGTGACTTTTTCAACCGACAGAACCTCTTCACCCTTTTCGGTTTCCGTCACCAACTGGAGCATGAAATCTTCGGAAACCTCTTTAAGAACGCGGCTGGTCCCTTCCCCTTTCTTTAATATATGGGTTATCTGCGAGCTTGTCGCGATCTTGAATATGACGGGTCTGTCAAGCAGCAGTTCAAGCTCATCAAGCTTAACCACATCCGTCGGATCGGAAATGGCCACCACCAAGGCTTCTCCCTGTTGCTCAAGGGGAACAAAATGATAGCGGTACATGACATCGGGGGGAAGTGAATACAAAATGGCTTCATCCGGCTTGAATCCCTGAAGATCAATATATTCCATCCCAAACTGTTCGGCCAGAGCCCGGGACAAGGCTTCTTCTGAAATCAGCCCGTCGACCTTGCAAATCTCTCCGAAACGCTCACTGGTTGTCTTCAGCTTGTCTATGGCATAGATGAGTTGCGACGGGGTCAAATCGCCTCGTGCAACCAGAATATCGCCGAGTTTTTTTCGTGTAAATGTCCGACTCATAGTTTTCCTTCTAGCCTACAGTTCCGGCAATTTTGAAAACCGGAAGATACATAGTTATAATAATGACTCCGATAACGACCCCCATGAACACCATTATGGCAGGCTCAATGGCTGTGGTTAAAATGTGCAGGTGCCTGTCTATCTCCTCTTCGAAATACTCCGAAATATCTCGCAGCATTTCCTCCAATGAGCCGGTAGTTTCCCCAACTCCCAGCATTCGCAGGGCCAGCGGAGGCATCATTTGAACACTTTCCAGCGCAGTAGAAAGGCTGGTACCCTCCTCCACCCGGGTGACCGCCTCTAAAAGCTTACGCTCCAGCACCTTGTTATTGAGGGTGCCAACCGACATCCTCAGGGATTCGACGATCGGTATCCCGCCCGCCAGGACGGTTGCGAGTGTCCTGGTAAAGCCGGCAACGGCATATTCAGTCATAAGTTTCCCGACGAAAGGGGCTTTTAATTTAAAACCGTCAACCAGGAAACGCCCTCTCTCGGTGGTACTCCAGCGTCTGAACAGAACTACAGCGGCAAAGAGTATACCGATGAAGACCAGTAAATATTTTCGGAGCATGGTGGTAAAGGCAATCAGCATCTGGGTCGGCACGGGGAGCTGAGAGCCCGCGCCGGCGTATATCTGGCTAAAGGTTGGAACGACATAGACGAGCAGCAGTGTGACGGCAACAGTTGCAACGGCAAGGAGGATGGCCGGATAAAAAAGTGCGGACAAAACCTTCTTTCTAAACCCTTCGGTCATCTTGATAAAAGCTATATAGCGCTTGATGGTCTGCGGCAGATCACCGGTCCTTTCACCTGCGCGAATTGACGCGATGTAAAGATGGGAGAAAGCGCCGGGATACTTTTCAAAAGCATCGGAAAGTGCGGCCCCTCCCTTAACGTCTTCCCTGATATTACGCAATATTTCAGGCAGCTTTCCCTTTTCAACCCGTTCCAGGATAGTGTCCAATGCCTGCACTATGGGAAGCCCGGCTTTTATGAGAACCAGCAGTTCCTGATTAAAGGTGAGAAGTTCCCTATTGTCCACCTTACGGCGCGCAACCCCCTTTTCCCAAAGGAACTGCAAGGGTTTCTTCTTTAATTCAAAAACAAAATACCCCTGTTCCTCGAGGCTTTGCCGTAGCGTTGCCCCGTTAACAGCTTCAAACTCCTTTTCAACAATCCTGCCGTCGGATGAGCCTAGTTTACAGGTGTATATGGCCATAACTTGTTATTTTTAACATAAATACCGGGAAATTAAAACACAAAAACCACAGGCGCAAAGCCTGTGGTTTTTAATCAATAAGCCCAACAAAGAAAGCTCTTATTTTTTGTGACAGGAAAGACAGAGTCTATCTTTGGAAAGTCTCAAATAATAACGAGCCTGTTCAGGGTCGCCGTTTTTCACATGCACATTGTGGCAGGTTACGGCACAGGCGATCTTGCCCTCCGCATCCATCGGCAGAGCTTCGAGGTTCATCTTGGTCGGCTTACCTATCCCGTGTCCAAATTCAACCCCATGACATTGCCGGCAAAGGGCATTAAAGTCCTTATGTAGCTTCTTTTTTGTAGAGCTGAAGGTAAACCAACTGTTGAGGTCCTCCTCCGACGCCACGTGACAAATCTCGCATTTCCCCTTGTCGCCGTGAGGGTTGATTTTTTCTGCCGGAGGGGAAGCAGCATCCTCGGCCCGGCCGGTACTTGGCATCGTTAACAGCATAGCAAAAACGAAAAGCAATCCCCGCATATTTCCCCTCCGGAACAAGAAATCAGTAACTCTTTGGACTGTGGTCCACTCCGTGGCAGGAAAGGTAACATTCGCCGCGAAAGGAGGATACACCTTTTTCCACGAATTTAAGCATACCCTTGGAATTCGGCGAGACCACCTCCGGGTCGAACTTGATTAAGTATTTGTATTCAGTGCTGCCGTGAGAATTGTGGCAGGTATGACAGGAAGTCCCGCCCACGGCCACTGCGCCGTTGCCCTTGCCCTGAATATGAAGTGAATGAAACTTGAAGCTCTCGTTACCCAATATGCTGGCACGGTTATGACAGCGATAACATAATGCATAGGCATAAACGCTTTCAGGCTCGTTATCCCTGGTCGAATAATTATCCGCCAGTATATATGGGTAATTGGAACCATGCGGACCTTTTGGGGAGGAAGGGGAATCGCTTCCGTGGCAGTCTCCGCATTGTATGATGGAGATATCAGCAGGATTTACCTTCTTTTCCTTGTATGGCTTCAAAAGGCTGATAACCACACTGTTTTTGCCTTCTCCTTCCACCGGATGGAAGGACGGATTGTTCATTGATAGTTCCGCCCGTTTGTTGGAAAAGCGTCCGGGGAGGTTGGCACTTTCCGCATGGCATCTGTAACAGAGTTCATACTCATTGGTGATATCGGCCATAATGTTCCCTATTCTTTTGCCTTTGATGCCGGCAAATCTGTTGGCCGGAGAAACAAGATGGGGATCATGACAGTCTGCACAATCGGCGTGACGGGGCGCCCTTGGATTGGTTTCCGGCAACTCTTCTTTGCTTGAATGAACGCCGCTAACCTCAAGGGTAGGATGGCGGTAGGTCTTTTTAAATTCAGACTCAATATTCTTTATCTCAACACCTGCAGAAACCAATCCCCTAATAACTTTAGAAGAATTCCCATGGCAGTTGAGACAACCATTGGTCCCGCCGCCCGATCTGAAATTAAAACCCACATGGCAACTCCCGCATCCGTAAACAAGTTTTTGCCTGTCAAGATGAGGTGGGATATTAGGGGAAGCAGCCATGACTGAAAAGGGAAATCCACATAGAAACACGATAAGAAAAGCCTGCTTCAGTACCATACCTGTTCTTTCCTTATAAATAAATAGGTTAAGGTCACGGGAACGGCGTAATCGTCAAGTTATGGCAATTCAGGCAGACGGTGTCACGGTCTGAAACGGCACTTCCCGTGGCCCCATAAACCCAGAACGGGGCAATTTTTCTCCCCACATTAGGGGGAGTAATATAGGCCTCTTCGGTTGACTGGTTCTGGTGCGGGTTATGACAGGTAGTGCACTGCATCTGGGTACTCGAATCAAGTTTGACCTCAGCAAGCGTTGGCAACCTATAGGTTTGTAAGCTCTTGACAGGGTCGGCCTGTATTGCGCCGAGCACCGCATCATTATAAACAAACGAAATCGGATGGTGGCCGGTTTTTATCTTGTTCGCATCAAACAGGGCAATGCCTGTAATTCTGTCATTTGGCCCCATATTTATAGGGAGGACTTCACTCAACACTACACCCAGAGCAGTCACTCCGTCATGGCAGCTCAGACAAAGCCGGGATGAACCAGTAGGCTCACCATACTGTGCCGCTGCGTTTTTCCGAATTATGAGTGTCGCAGAGGAGTACCTTCCAAAAGTAGTGGTAGTATCACTCCTGTTCCAGAGAGGGCCCTGCTGGTTGGAATGATGGGGGGTGTGGCAGAAGATGCATATCTCCGTATTATGCTCGTCTCCAGGTGATGCGACAGGCTGCGCCTGATATGTGACATTTTTATTCAGCGAAGAGAGATTATGCTTATTGCCGCCGGTCACGATATCTGAAATTTTGGGCCCGGCGGCAAGGGAGCAAACTGCACATAAAAGACCGGATACAATGGCTGCCGTTACTATGAGTGCTTTACTCATTGCTTGCCACCTTCTTTTAAATACTGAAATATCTGAATACGGTGGTTGAATGTATCGGTAATGAATATCCGGTCGTGCTTGTCGATACATATTCCACTGGGCAGGTAAAACTCCCCTGGCCCCACGCCGTTCTTACCGATAAAAAGGAGTAGTCTCCCCTCCTGGTCGAATATCTGGAAATTGTCATGGTTGGCGTCAACCACATAGATGTGCTGGTTGCTGTCCAGGGCCACCCCCTTGGGTCTCGCGAAAAAACCGGGTACATCCCCGATTCCACCGACATTATTTTTCAGGTTGCCTTCGTGGTCGTAGACCCTTACCATAAAGTTCATCGAGTCGGTCACATAAACGTTGTCCAAATGGTCGATGGCCACGTTCGAGGGGGAATTCATCTCTTCACCGCTCTGCACCTTGGGAAAATCCCTGACAAAGCCATCATCCTTATCGAAAACATACAATTTCTGCGCCAATACATCGACAACAAATTTTTCACTGCGACTGTTTATGGCGATGCCCGCAGGGCGTTGAAAATCCTCCGTCCCCTTAAGCTCACGGATAAACTCACCGCTATTATTGAATTTGTAAACCTTGGCATTAACCGAATCAGAGACATAAAGGTTTTCTTCACGATCTAGTGCAACGCCGACGGGGCTCGTCAGGAACTCCTCGCCGGCCTGCACGATATAAGTAACATCTCGTTTAGCCAGATCATACCGATGGACCACACCGGCAGAGGGATCGGCCACATATATAACAAAGTCACCATTTGTAATAATGCCGTAAGGGGTAGCAAACTCCATCATCGATCTTTTTTCACCGGTTACCAGATCAACAAATCGCTGCACCTTACCCTTGGCTGGAATGATCTCATCAGGCCCCTTTATTTCCCGCAGAAATCTAACTCGCGGCTGGTTTGGAGGAGCCGGCCAGACCGCGTCCACCTTATTATCGCGAAAGGGGACAGGTTCAACAGCCGCGCAACCTGAAATAACTATAAAAATTAAAGCAAAAAGGAATCTGGGCAGCAAACCATACACTCCATATCAGGCATGAATCATTCCCATAACCCATATCACGTAAAAAAGAACCACACTACTACCCCACAGAGTCGCAGACCTCGTGTGAAATACCCCGCTGGCTGGAAATGCTTTGAGAATGAAGCCCACTGTGGCAAGAACCCATCCCCAAAACCCTATCACACAGAAAAACGCCCAGCCTTCGTTTATCATTTGTCTCCCATCAAAAAAAGTTTCCTGAAAAGTGAACCGAGCTTTAACTTCCAGACCATGATCACCGCTTCACGCACAATCTTTTTTGACATCTTCGATGAGCCGGCATGACGGTCAATAAAGATAATAGGAATCTCTCCCAGCCGGAACCCCTTAACCATACAACGATAATTCATCTCGATCTGGAAAGAATAACCATCAGACTTAATTTTGTTAAGGTCAATGGCCTCTAAAACATTTCTGCTGAAACATTTGTAACCGCTTGTACAGTCCGAAATCCTGAGGCCTGTAATAAGCCTCGTGTAAACGCTGGCAAAGTAGCTTAGCATAAGTCGCCTAAGAGGCCAGTTCACGACACTCACTCCGTTAAGGTAGCGGGAACCGATAACAAGGTCGTATTCTTGCATCTTTTCAAAAAATCGTGGTAGGGCGGAAGGGTCGTGGGAAAAATCAGCATCCATCTCCACCACGTAATCCGCCCCCATATCAAGGGCAATTCTGAAACCTTGCCGGTACGCCGATCCCAAACCAAGCTTACCGCTACGGTGCAGAACATGAATATTGTTATTAGCAGCAGCCAGAATGTCGGCTAAAGCCCCTGTGCCGTCAGGAGAATTATCATCGACTATCAGAATGTGAATCCTTCTGTCCTGGGCCAACACCTCTTTTGCAAGCTTTTCAATATTATCCCGTTCATTATACGTCGGGATCACTACCACAACTTTCAACCCAATAACCTTTCCCAGGACAAGCTACCTTCTGCATTAAATTAGAGCCCATTGCCCCAAAAGCCTTTTTCTCTCGCAGTTAACCGTATCTTCGTTACCCCTGTAATCCGAACGGGCAACCAGCTCATTATTTCCTGTCAACTGGCTGAAATCGGAAATTAGACGACACTACTGACCTTTCCAAATTTCAACCAGCAAAACTCATTATTTGATAAAATTACTAATATTTATTCAGAATAAACGATTTTCTTCTATGAAGTCAAGGGAAAGGGAAAGAAACCAGTGGATAGAAGCGGAAATGCACAGATAATGCTTGAAAATTAAAAAGGCCACGAATAATTCATGACCTTGTTAATATTTGGCGGGGTCGACGGGACTCGAACCCGCGGCCTCCGGCGTGACAGGCCGGCGTTATAACCGACTTAACTACGACCCCGCATCTCTATTCACATTTAAACCATCAAACAAAATCAAAATCGGGAAAGATTCCCTTCCCGATTTATTTCTGGTGGGCGAAACAGGGATCGAACCTGTGACATCCAGCTTGTAAGGCTGGCGCTCTCCCAGCTGAGCTATTCGCCCTGAAAATGGCGGGGTCGACGGGACTCGAACCCGCGGCCTCCGGCGTGACAGGCCGGCGTTATAACCGACTTAACTACGACCCCCAAATTCATTCTGCCAGCTTATTAAATTATTCAAAATACTTTAACAAAAAACGGACTAAATCATTTCTTTTCAATTCAAAGTCTGTAGTATATATCAGAGCAAAGCGTTTAGTGTCAAGCTATTTTTGCTGTTGGAGCCCTTATTTAATGGGCAGTGACAATATTATCCGTCGATTTGGCCGGGCTCTCCAGGTCTATAGATTTCTCAGCGAGACCGATTGCCTCAAGGAGGGCAAAATAAAGAACTTCATCCATATGGCTTACCGGATGGATCTCCAAGCCACAGGTTATCTCCTTTGGCACCGCAGCTAAATCTTTCTCATTGTCCTTGGGGATAAGAATGGTCTTCATCTGACCACGTCTTGCGGCCAGAATTTTTTCCTTCAGTCCGCCGATAGGGAGCACCCTCCCGCGCAAGGTTATCTCGCCGGTCATGGCGATATCACGGCGCACGGCTCTTCTGGTGAGAGCCGAAGTAATTGCCGTCGCCATGGTAATCCCTGCTGATGGTCCGTCTTTGGGAATTGCTCCTTCAGGCACATGAATATGTATATCCATATTTTGATAAAAGTCCCGATCCAGCCCTAAAATCTGGGATCGAGAGCGGACATAGGTCATGGCTGCCTGGGCTGATTCCTGCATCACATCGCCAAGTTTGCCGGTAATTGTCAGTTTGCCCTTACCTGGAAGGATCGCCACTTCAATGTTCAGCAGATCTCCTCCCACTTCGGTCCACGCCAGACCAGTAACGACTCCAATGGAATCCATATCTTCAACTATGCCGAATTTAAATTTCTGAACACCGAGATATTCTCTGATTTGTCTGGGTTGGATAACAAATTTTTTCCTGGCCCCTTTTACAATACTGTAAGCAACTTTGCGGCAGACGTTGGCAATTTCTCTTTCCAGGTTGCGAACCCCGGCCTCTCTTGTATAGAAGCGGATAATCTCAAGGATCGCCCTGTCGGTAATTGTAACATCCTTATCCTTCAAACCATTGGCAATCAATTGTTTCTTTAGCAGATATTGCCTGGCTATATTGAGCTTCTCATTTTCCGTGTAGCCGTCCAGCTTGATCACTTCCAACCGGTCCAGCAGGGGCCTGGGTATGGAATAGAGCGAATTGGCCGTAGTGATAAACATGACCCTGGAAAGGTCATAATCCACATCCAGAAAATGGTCGTTAAACAAGATGTTCTGCTCAGGATCGAGCACCTCCAGCAGTGCAGACGCAGGATCACCACGGAAATCGGAGCTCAGTTTGTCAATTTCATCCAGCAGAAACACAGGGTTGTTGCTGCCCCCCTTTTTCAGGTTATGGATGATCTTGCCAGGCATGGCGCCGACATAAGTGCGGCGGTGCCCCCTGATCTCCGCTTCGTCCCTCATTCCACCAAGAGACATCTTGACAAAAGTCCTTCCGGTCGCCCGGGCAATGGAACGGGCAAGAGAGGTTTTCCCCACCCCCGGAGGCCCTACAAGACAGAGTATCGGTCCCTTGATTTTTTTCACCAGCGTATTAACCGAAAGATATTCCAGAACTCTTTCCTTGACCTTGTCAAGACCATAGTGATCGGCGTTCAATACCGACTCCGCCTCGTTTATGTCATGCTTTTCAGTGGTGTATTTTCCCCACGGGAGAGAAACCAGCCAGTCAACATAATTTCTTGCCACAGCCGCCTCTGCAGACATGGGAGACATCAGCCGCAGCTTCTTTAATTCAGCCAGTGCCTTCTGTTTGGCCTCTTTGGAGAGTTTTTGCTTCTCAACCTTTTCTTCAAGCTCGCGTAGTTCCTGCCTGAACTCGTCTTTCCCCCCCAGTTCCTTCTGAATGGCCCTCATCTGTTCGTTCAGATAATATTCCTTCTGGGTTTTCTCCATCTGCTTTTTTACACGGGTGCGGATTTTCTTTTCAATCTGCAGAATTTCAATCTCGGACTCCATGAGCGCCAGCAGCCTTTCCAAGCGCCCGGCCGGATTTATGTCGGCAAGGAGTTCCTGTTTATCCGATATTTTCAGATTCACATGGGGGACCAGGCTGTCCGCCAGTCTGGCCGGCTCGGGAATACCGGTGATGGTGCTCAACAACTCGGCAGGTACGGTTTTCGTCAGCTTGACGTAGCTTTCGAAAGTGGAAATTACCCCTCGCATAAGGGCCTCCACCTCAACCGTCACCAGGTTTTTCTCCACAACTTCATCCACCTCTGCCAGAAAGTAATCAGGATGGGGCGAATAAGAAACAATAGTGCCGCGCCTTTTCCCCTCCACCAGCACTTTTACGGTACCATCGGGAAGCTTTAAAAGCTGGAGTATCTGACTGATGGTCCCTTCAGAATAAACATCTTCTTCCTTTGGATCTTCAGTCTTGGCATTTTTCTGGGTGGCAAGGAAAATGTATTTATTGCTGTTCATGGCTGCTTCCAGCGCCATAATAGATTTTTCCCGACCGACGAACAGCGGGACTACCATATGCGGGAAAATTACAATGTCTCTTAAAGGCAGAAGAGGGAATCTTGGCAGATCCCCTCCCCTTTTACCGTTATCGTATAAACTGGCTTCCATTTTATGTCCTGTCAGGCGGATTCCGCTACGTTCTCGTAGACGATTATTGGTTTTTCCTTGCGATTGATTACCTCTTCGCTGATTACAACTTCCTTGACCATGGTCTGCGAAGGAATTTCATACATGATGTCCAGCATAACGTTTTCCAGAATAGAGCGAAGCCCCCTGGCGCCGGTCTTACGCTTCAAGGCCTCTCTGGCAACAGCCACCAGGGAACCGTCGGTAAACTTCAGCTTCACATGCTCCATCTCAAAAAGTTTCTGATACTGTTTTACCAAGGCATTTTTCGGCTCTTTCAGTATCTGAACCATTGCCTCCTCATCAAGTTCGGAGAGGGTGGCCAGAACCGGAAGACGTCCGATGAACTCCGGGATGAACCCGAATTTAAGTAAGTCTTCAGGGGTTACTTCCGTAAGGAGTTCGCCCGCCCTTTTCTCCACCTTCTTCTTCACATCTGCGCCGAACCCGAGGGTTTTAACCCCGATACGCTGCTGGATGATATTTTCTAAGCCGGCAAAAGCGCCGCCGCATACAAAGAGAATATTTGTCGTATCTACCTTGAGAAATTCCTGCTGCGGATGTTTGCGCCCCCCTTTGGGCGGCACACTGGCCACCGTTCCCTCAATTATCTTCAGAAGCGCCTGTTGCACCCCTTCACCGGATACGTCCCTGGTTATGGAAGGTGAATCGGATTTACGGGCTATCTTATCTATCTCGTCAATGTATATAATGCCTTTTTGTGCCCTCTCCACATCATAATCGGCGGCCTGGAGCAGATTCAGGATGATATTTTCCACATCCTCACCGACATAGCCGGCTTCGGTAAGATTTGTAGCGTCGGCCATGGCAAAAGGTACCCTGAGAATCCTGGCAAGTGTTTGGGCCAACAAGGTTTTGCCTGAACCGGTGGGACCGAGCAGCAGAATATTACTCTTCTGCATCTCTACATCGCTAGGCTTGCCCATCGCTTCAATCCGCTTGTAATGATTATAAACCGCGACCGCCAAGACCTTTTTGGCCCGATCCTGGCCAATGACGTATTCGTCAAGGACTTCCTTGATTTCATGGGGCTTGGGAAGCTTCTTTACGTCCGGTCCTATGGCCTCTTCGAGCTTGGTTTCCTCGGCAATTATGTCGTTACAGAGTTCGATGCACTCGTCGCAGATATACACAGTAGGTCCTGCTATGAGCTTTTTCACCTCATCCTGACTCTTCCCGCAAAAGGAACATATCAGGTTATCGGACCTATCGTCTCTTCTACTCATCGAGCTCCCCCCGTTATGGCATTTCTTGTTATTGCAGAATCAATAATACCATAATTACAGGCATCTGCGCTAGACATAAAATAATCGCGCTCCGTGTCGCTCTCTACCTTGTCCAGCGACTGCCCTGTATGAGCAGCCAAAAGTTCGTTCAGTTTCTTTTTCATGCGCAGGATTTCCTGAGCATGGATATGGATATCGGTAGCCTGCCCCTGAAACCCGCCGAGAGGCTGATGGATCATGATCCTTGAATGGGTAAGGGCGAAACGTTTTCCCTTCTCACCGCCGGCCAGGAGTAACGCTGCCATTGAAGCGGCCTGGCCGACACAGATGGTAGAAACCGGCGCCTTGATGTACTGCATAGTGTCGTATATGGCCATGCCGGAGGTAACCACCCCGCCCGGCGAATTAATGTAGAGATGTATATCCTTGTCCGGATCTTCGGCCTCAAGGAAGAGGAGCTGGGCTACAATCAGGTTGGAGATGCTGTCGTCGATTGTACCGCCAAGAAAAATAATCCTGTCTTTCAGCAATCTTGAATATATGTCGTAGGACCGCTCTCCCCTGCCGGTCTGTTCGACTACTATAGGTACAAGCATGGCACCTCCTGGATTTCAGATAAAGCCCGAATCATTTGATTTCGTCGCGAGAAACCTCAACGACATGAGCTTTACTGATTAAAAATTTAATTACTTTATCTTCAGCAAGCTGGGCAATGAGATTTTCCTTGGCATCCTTTTGTTGCTCGAAATAATTTTTCACTGTCCCAAGCTCTTGGTTGTTCAGCTCTGCGATTTTCTTGATCTCTGCTTCAATATCGCCGTCTTCCACCCTGAGTCCCTCTTGTCTGGCCAAGGCATCAAGCAGCAAAGACCCCTTTACCTTGGTTTCGGCAACATCCCTGAATTGGGATTTATACTTCTCATCGTCCATGCCCATCATTTCTAAAGTAAGTTTTTGGTAGGCAAGTCTGTTTTTAGCGTTGCCGAGCATTAACTGGAGCTGTTTCTCTAACAATGCCTCCGGGATCTCAATGTCATTTTTCTCAATAAGGGCCTTGACAAGACGCTCCCGGCAATCGGTCTCGATCCTTTCTTTTTCCTGGCTTTCATGCATCTCCGCCAGTTTTGTCCTTAGCTGGTTGAAGGTATCAAATTCACCGAATTCCTTAGCAAAATCGTCGTCAAGCGGAGGCAATTCCTTAACCTTTATTTCTTTGACCTTGACGGCAAAAGTTGCCTCTTTACCGGCCAGATCCTTGTTCCCGTAGCTTTCAGGGAAAGTCACCTTAATGTTCCCTTCCGCACCGGCCTTCATTCCGACAATCTGCTCCTCAAACCCAGGAATAAACTTGCCGGAGCCGAGTTCCAGGAGATGATCTGTGGCCTCACCGTTATTAAACGGAACACCGTCCACGAAGCCCGCAAAATCGAGGGTCACAAAATCACCTGCGGCAGCAGGGCGTTCTTCCTCGACCGGCTTCAATTGCGCCATGCTCTCCTGCATTTCCTTCAAGCGCTGATTGATTACCTCTTCATCCTGAACATACTGTTCTTTTTTCACTTCCAGGCCGATAAAGTCCTTGACCTCAATCTCGGGAACCACTTCCACGGTGGCGGAATATTTGAACGACTCGCCTATTGTCAAATCCTCAGTTTCAATAACCGGGTGCGAAACGGGAAAAATCTTTTCATCCATGAGGGCCTTGAAATAGGTCTCATTAACCAGGTTCTTCAAGACATCCGCTTCCATTTTGCCGCTAAAATTTTTCTCAATAACCGACTGGGGGACCTTCCCCTTTCTGAATCCCTTAATGGAAGCGTGCTTCCTTATTTCACCATAAACCTTGTCGATTTCCGATGCAACACGGGGAGCGGGTATTTCAAAGTTGATTCTTTTTTTCACTTTGCTGAGCGTTTCTACCTTAATCTGCATTTCAAACCTCTCTCATAGTAATTATGTTGCAGGCAGTAGTTGTTGATGCTGTATTGGATTGACTTTTCGCTGGAGGGAAAACTCTATATAAGTTCATTTTGGGTTGGCTGGTGCGAGAGAGGGGAGTCGAACCCCTACGGTTGCCCGCTGGATCCTAAGTCCAGTGCGTCTGCCAGTTCCGCCACTCTCGCAACTCTGTCTTCACAATAACAACAAGCCCCGCTCATCGCGGGGCTTGGCTTTCAAATGGGGTGGCTAGTGGGATTTGAACCCACGTATGAACGAGTCACAGTCGTTTGTGTTAACCGCTTCACCATAGCCACCATAAACGGGAAAATGGCACGCCTGAGAGGATTCGAACCTCTGACCTACGGATTAGAAGTCCGTTGCTCTATCCAGCTGAGCTACAGGCGCAAATCTAAGGGCTTTACAAAAAGTCCGGTTTGCGTTGCGCTTCAACCTTATTTACTTCAGCAGCGTACTTCTCCGTACGCATCAGTCCTCAATTATTGCACTTATCGCAACTGGCAAAAAATGGTCGGGGTGAGAGGATTCGAACCTCCGACCCCCTGCTCCCAAGGCAGGTGCGCTAGCCAGGCTGCGCTACACCCCGATGGAAAAAAAATTTATAGCACAGCAGACAACCGTATGCAAGCTTTTTTATCCTGATGCCTGACATTGAGCCAAAAGCGGAAAGAGAGTCACCTCACCAGAATTACATCCAAGTCTCATAAACCCAGCAGATAAGTTTTTAACTTGGCAAGGGCCTTCCCCCGATGGCTGATCCTGTTTTTCACATCCAGAGGTAATTCGGCGAGGGTCCGGCCATATTCAGGAACAAGAAAAAGAGGGTCATAACCAAAGCCGTCAGATCCTCTGGGCGCATTCATCACGATCCCTTTCAGCTCGCCGTCAAAAGTCAGGCAAGTGCCGTCCGGTAAGCAGAAGGCGATCACACAATGAAAAGCCGCAGTTCGACACTCCGCAGGAACTTCTGCCAGCTCCCTGAGAAGCTTTACATTATTTTCCGCATCGCTGCACTCCTCACCGGCAAAACGGGCCGAATGCACACCTGGTCTGCCGTTGAGAGCATCTACTACAAGGCCCGAATCATCGGCAATTACCGGCTTACCGGTTGCCAATGCCGCGCTCTTGGCTTTTTTAACGGCATTTTCCGAAAACGTAGCGCCGTCTTCCACAACCGGCGCGAGTTCGGGAAAGTCTGCCAGGGAAAACAGCCTCCCGACGGCATCCTGCAGAAGGAGTTCCAGTTCACGGAATTTCCCCCTGTTGCCGGTTGCGACAATGAGCTCCTTCATCGCCCCAAGGCCTCTGCCTGGATGGCAAACAGTCTTCTTATGCCCGACATGGCGAGAGAGCGCATGGCATCCATCTCCGCAATGGTGAAAGGATTGGTTTCCGCCGTTCCCTGCACCTCCACGAACCGGTCCGACGAGGTCATTACAAAGTTCATATCCACCTCGGCAGATGAGTCCTCCTGGTAATTCAGATCCAGCAGAGCTTCTCCCTCAACCATACCGACGCTGACGGCAGCCACAGCCTCCTTAATCGGATATGCAGATATGATCCCTTGACCTTCGAGCCGACGCACGGCATCGACCAGTGCCACATACGCTCCGGTTATGGAGGCGGTACGGGTCCCTCCATCGGCCTGAATCACATCACAATCAATATATATGCTCCGCTCACCCAAAAGCGTCAAGTCTGTGACGGCACGCAGGGAGCGGCCAATCAGACGCTGGATCTCATGGGTTCTCCCCCCAACTTTGCCCCGCGAAGATTCCCTTTGTGAGCGCGTATGAGTGGCTCTCGGGAGCATGGAGTATTCCGCCGTCACCCAGCCGGTCCCCTTTCCCCGCAGAAACGGCGGGACGCTCTCTTCAACCGATGCAGTACAGATGACCTTGGTGTCCCCGAATTCAACGAGGACAGAACCCTCCGCATGTTTGATGTAGTTTCCGGTAATTCGCACATCTCTGAGGTTTTCCGCCTTTCGGCCGTCCAGTCGCATAAATCTCCCATTAACAACGTGATGAAAGCACATCTATATATAAAAAAACCCCCTCTGTCAATGTTATCGACATGGGGGTAGGTTCTTCGCCACCGGCTGTAAATTTATTATTGTATGACGAGATTATCCGCGACAATCGTGCCGGCACTGACTGTCAGCAAGCCATGCAACGTGCTTTGGCCAATGATGGTGGAAAAACTTCTGTCATAGCCCCCTGACAGAGTAACGGTAACATTACGATTCAGGTCCACGTTTTCGTT
The DNA here is from genome assembly GCA_009773645.1 of Geobacteraceae bacterium. Classification (GTDB taxonomy): domain Bacteria; phylum Desulfobacterota; class Desulfuromonadia; order Geobacterales; family Geobacteraceae; genus WSYB01. Next base: position 4,690 of record WSYB01000026.1, on the reverse strand, counting down.
GAAGTCCGCAGCCCTGACCAGTAGTACGCCGTTGTCCGGAGCTGCATTGTAGGCATCCTGCAAACGGAGGTAACCCATCACGGATGACTTGACCAGATAGCCAAAAATGGCGGTAACGTTGCGGGCTCCGTTCATGGTAACCGTACAGGAAGTGCCATTGACACTATCGCAGCCAGCCCATCCGTCAAAGACGGTGGCGATGGCGGAAGCCGTCAGTAGCACCTGAATCCCCGCGCGCAGGTTCTGGGTGCAGTAACCCGTGCAACTCCCCCCTGTAGAAAGGTTCACCGTGCCGCTCTCCACCACGTTGACAGAGAGGGGATAGGCAGGACTGAACGTTGCCGTTACAGATTTTGCTGCTGACATTACAACCGAACATAACTGGCCATTCACCGAATCACATCCTGTCCAGTTCACGAAGACGGAACCCGTGTTGGCAACGGGAGTGAGAATAACCGTAGAATCGGCCACTATCAACTGGCTGCAATTGCCGGAACAACTCCCTCCGATGGATAGGTCTACCCTGCCGGAGCCACTCACGACAATGTTGAGCGGATTTGGGTAAGTTATCGTGTAACTCCGGGTATTAACGGATTCAACATTCCCCGCCAGGTCAACGGCGAAATATTTAAGGACAGTTGAGGACGTAAGGGGGATCGGGTCGCCGTAAATCGCCGAATTTATGGTGGGCGTAGTACCGTCCAGGGTGAAATGGATTGTGGCCGGTTCATTTGCAATCAGCATAACGGTTTGGGCTCCGCTATATGTACCGTCCCCCAGTGAAGCGGTGGTAACAGGCGGGATGTTGTCATTTCCAAGAATGACAGTGGGCACTATTCCGGGCGAATAGGGGGTACCGTCACCCAACTGGCCGGAATCATTGTTGCCTGATATCCAGATCGAGCTGTCATCCTTAACGACAACGGAATGATTATCCCCAGCGGCGATAGCGGTTATGGCTGTAAAACTCCCCAACTGCTGGGGTATGCCCTTATTGGTGCTTGTGCCGTCGCCTAACTGGCCGAAATAATTGTCTCCCCAGGACCAGACCGAACGATCCGCCATGAGGGCCAGCGAATGATTTGCTCCCGCGGCAATGGCGGACACACCATAGATGCTGATAGCCTGCACCGGTGTGTTCCTGTTTGACATGGTGCCGTCGCCAAGCTGTCCGGAAGCGTTGTAACCCCACGCCCAGATCGTGCCGTCAGACTTGAGGGCCAGCGAATGATGAGTCCCTGCTGCGATGGCGGTTATCTGGCTTAAATTTGCTTGAATTGGAGTTTTCTTGGGAATGGTTGTTCCGTCACCAAGCTGACCGAAACCGTTGTACCCCCAGGTCCAGACCGTCCCGTCCGCTCGCAGGGCCATGCTGTGCAGATATCCTGCGCCTATGGCAGATACACTTGACAGGCCGCTCACCATACCCGGGGCAGCCCTGTTGACGGTGGTGCCGTCGCCGAGCTGACCGGAACTGTTTGAACCCCACGCCCAGACACTGCCGTCCGATTTCAGTGCCAGGGTAAAATAGTCTCCCGCGGCAATGGCCGTAACGCCGGTGAGGCCCTGCACCTGGACAGGAAGGCTTCTGTCTGTGACAGATCCGTCACCTAACTGGCCGAAGCATTTGCTCCCCAAGCCCAGACGGTACCATCCCCTTTCAGTGCGACCGTATGGTTTGCTCCTGCAGCAACGGTGATTATTCCGGACATTCCTGTTACCAGCAGTGGGGCTGATTTATTGGCCAACGTGCCGTCGCCGAGCTGGCCGAATGCGTTTTTCCCCCATGTCCACACCGTACCGTCAGTTTTGGCGGCCACATTGTGATTGGCGCCTGACGCAACGGCCGAGGTGCCCGTGAAACCCTGCGTCGGAACGTAATTCTTTTTGTACAGGTTGTAACCGTCGCCGAGCTGACCGTAGGCGTTGTTTCCCCATGCCCAGATCGTGCCGTTTCCCATGAGGGCCACTGTATGGCTACCCCCTCCAGCCAGACCGACAACCCCGGAAAGCCCCTGCACCTGTGCCGGGGAAGACCTGTCAGCGGTAGTGCCATCACCGACCTGGCCGTAACTATTACCTCCCCATGTCCACACGGTGCCGTCTCCCTTGAGAACGGTGCTGTGAATATCTCCCCCGGCTACCCCGGTCGCGTCAGTAATCGTCTGTAACCTGTGGGGATAGATGCTATCCGCCTCAGAACCATCACCGAGCTGGCCACGACTGTTGTCCCCCCAGGTCCAGACGGAGCCGTCTCTTCTGAGAGCTATGCTGTGCACCAATCCGGCACAGATCGCCGACATGGTGTCCAACCCGACTGCCTGTACCGGCGCGTTATGGCTGAGAACCGAGCCGTCGCCGAGCTGGCCGGAGTTATTGTCCCCGCACCCCCAGACGGTCCCGTCTCCCTTGAGGAACAGAGAATGGTAGCCGCCTGCTGTAACTGCAGTAACTCCGGTTATCCCCTGCACCTGAACCGGCACGGTTCTGGTGGCGATGGTGCTGCCGTCACCGACCTGCCCGTACTCGTTGTCCCCCCAGGCCCAGACTGTCCCGTCCGATTTTAATGCCACCGTATGGTACGCTCCGGCAGCTATGGCGGTTATACCGGTAAGACCCAGCACTTGAGCCGGACTGCTCTGGCTTGTAGTGGCACCGTTGCCGAGCTGGCCATAGCGATTGCCTCCCCATGTCCACACGGTGCCGTCATTTTTCAGGGCAACCGTGTGGTTATAGCCAGCCGCAATGGAGATGATATTGGAAACGCCCGGGACATCAACGGGAGCGGATACGTCGGTAGTAGTACCGATGCCCAGCTGGCCTGCATCATTTTTCCCCCAGGTCAATACATGGCCATCCGTATTGAGCGCCACGGTGTGATAAGTCCCCGACGCTACTTGTGCTGCTTGTGTCGCCACTGGTGCGGTGTTGACTGCTATCCCGGATTGCATGCCGGTGATTGATGGGGCAACCGTATCGGTTACGGTGATTGACTGGGTGCCAACAGTTTTCAGGGTTACCAGGTAAACAAATGTATGTACGCCGGCATCACCGGCAACGAAGGTATAGTCTGCAGGCAGGATTGCCTGGGGATCGGTACTGGTGAAATGCACAGTGCCTCTGTAGCCATCTGCTGTATTGCCGTACACATCCTTGGCCGTCACGGATATACTGCCGGCGGTGCCGGAGAATCGCGGCGATGCAATACCTGTGACAACCAGAGTGCTCGCTGATGTCGGTTTAACGGTAATTCCGGACTGTGTGCCGTTGATTGCCGCGGTAACCATGTCGGTTGCTGTGACTGAGTGTAAGCCAACGGTTTTCAAAGTTACCAGGGAAGCAAAGGTATGCACACCGGCATCTCCGGCCACAAACGTGTAATCCGCCGGCAGGACTGCCTGGGGATCGGTAGTGGTGAAATGGACCGTGCCCGTGTAACCGGTCGCGATATTGCCGCATATATCTTTCGCCGTCACGGTTATGCTGCCGACGGCACCAGCAGAGCGCGGCGAGGTAACTCCTGAAACAACCAGAGTGCTCGCAGTCAGATTTATAACCACTGTAGCAATCGAGGAGGTGGAGACATTCCCAACCGCATCCTTGGCCCAGGCATAGGCGGCGCGGGTACCGGAGCAGCTGAAGGTGAAAGTGGTCGGTGCAGTGCCGGCCCAGCCGGCATCACCTGCTGCCGGAGGGGTGGCGCTCTCTGTGATCAGATAGCCAGTTACGCCAACGTTATCGGTGGCAGTATAGCTGACCACCGGTACAGTCACCGAAGTTGCTGTCGCCGGCATGGTGAAGGCAGTGACCGTCGGGGCGGTAACATCATTAATCGTAACATTGGCGCTCAAGCTGGCGGAGACGTTTCCTGCTGCATCCTTGGCCCAGGCGTAGGCGGTCTTGGTGCCATAACCGCTGAACGTGAAAGTGGTCGGTACAGTGCCACTCCAGCCGGCATCACGCGGTAAAGCTGGTGACATTGACGGTCAGAGAGGTGGCTGTCGCCGGCATACTGAAGGCGGTGACCGTCGGGGCGGTAACGTCGGTTATCGTTACCGTTGCGGAGAGACTCGATGAAACGTTGCCTGCCGCGTCCTTGGCCCAGGCGTAGGCGGCCTTGGCGCCATAACCGCTGAATGTGAAAGCGGTCGGTGCAGTGCCGGCCCAGCCGGCGGCCCCGGCAAGAGGAGCAGTGGCGCTCTCCGTGATCAGGTAACCGGTGACGCCGCCAGCGTCAGTGGCGGTGAAGCTTGAAACGGAAACGGTCAACGAGGTGGCCGTAGCCGGCATGCTGAAGGCGGTGACCGTCGGGGCGGTGGCGTCAGTTATCGTAACCGCAGCACTCATGCTGGTCGATACATTCCCTGCCGTGTCCTTAGCCCAGGCGTAGGCGGTCCTGGCGCCATAACCGCTGAAGGTGAAAGTGGTCGGCACAGTGCCGGTCCAACCGGCGTCACCGACAAGAGGTGCGGTGGCGCTTTCGGTAATCAGGTAGCCGGTGACGCCGCCAGCGTCAGTGGCGGTGAATGCCGTCACCGAAACGGTCAGAGAAGTCGCCGTCGCCGGCATGGTGAAGGCGGTAACCGTCGGCGCGGTGACATCGGTTATCGTTACCGACGCAGAGAGACTCGATGAAACGTTTCCTGCCGCGTCCTTGGCCCAGGCATAGGCAGTCTTGGCGCCATAACCG
>WSYB01000071.1 GCA_009773645.1 Geobacteraceae bacterium | reverse complement strand
ATCTCGCCGATCGCGATGGACCAGGGGTTGCGGTTCGCCGTCCGCGAGGGCGGCAAAACCGTCGGCTCCGGCATCGTTACCGAAATCCTGGCGTGAGGGAGCATCATCCATGCGAGAGATCATTTCGTTGGCGTGCACGGATTGTAAACGCCGCAATTACTCAACGATGAAAAACAAGAAGAACGATCCGGATCGGCTGGAGCGTCGCAAATATTGCCGTTTTTGCCGTAAGCACACGCCGCACAAAGAGTCGAAATAGCATTCCGGGCAAGTGCAGAGCTTAGGGGCATGGTGTTTAACGGTTAGCACGTCGGTCTCCAAAACCGAAGGTCTGGGTTCAATTCCTAGTGCCCCTGCCAAACCGAGCTTGCTCGACCCGGAGCGCTCGAGGTTGGGTGTGACGGGATAAAACCCCAAGGGTTGAAGGATGGATTTGAAAAGGTAGCCATGTTCAAACAGTTATGGGTCAACGCCAGGGAGTTTCTCACCGATGTCTCGTCGGAACTGAAAAAAATATCCTATCCGACTCGTGGTGAGACGATTGGATCGACAACGGTGGTCATTGTCCTCGTTGTGATCGTTTCCGTCTTTTTGGCCTTAACCGACCTCCTGCTTGTACGTCTGATGGGGAAGATCATTTGAATATGAGTGAAACGACGGGCAAGAACTGGTACGTGGTTCATACCTATGCGGGTTATGAAGGTCGGGTGAAAGCCAGCATTCTCGAACGAGCCAGCCAGATGGGGCTCCAGGACACGATTGGGCAGGTGCTGGTTCCTACCGAGGATGTGATCGAGATCAAGGAGGGAAAAAAGCGGACCTCGACACGCAAGTTTTTCCCCGGATACGTTCTGGTTGAGATGGGTATGTCGAATGAGTCCTGGCAGATGATCAAGGAAACGCCGAAGGTGACGGGTTTTGTGGGCGGTGGGACTCAGCCCATTCCCCTGACGACTGAGGAAGTTGACACGCTGCTGAAACAAATTGACACCGGTACGGCGATGCCGCGCCAAAAGGATGAGTTTCACAAGGGGGACAATGTCCGAATCATCGATGGGCCGTTTCTTGGATTCAACGGGATGGTGGATGAAGTGGATCAGGAGCGTGGCCGTCTGAAAGCCTTGGTGAGCATTTTTGGTCGTGGGACTCCCGTCGAGTTGGGATTTCTGCAAGTCGAGCGGTTATAAGGCCCGGGAAAATGGCGTGTCTTGGCGCGCCCGCGGTGGGAGGGTGTAATACAAATGGCGAAAGAAGTCAAAAGTCTTGTCAAGTTGCAGATCCCGGCCGGAAAAGCGAATCCTGCGCCGCCTGTCGGGCCGGCTCTCGGGCAGCACGGCGTGAACATTATGGAATTCTGCAAGCAGTTCAACGATAAGACCAAGACCCAGGAAGGGTCCATCGTTCCGGTGATCATTACAGTATACACCGACCGAAGCTTTACATTCATCATGAAGACACCCCCTGCCTCAGACCTCTTGAAGAAGGCGGCGGGGATCATCAAGGGGTCAGGAATACCAAACAAGGATAAGGTCGGGAAAGTGACGCCGGCTCAGGTGAAGGAAATTGCGCGTGTCAAGATGCCCGACCTCAATGCCGCAAGCTTGGCCGCTGCTGCCAGGATTGTCGAAGGGACGGCGCGCAGCATGGGCATCACCCTGGTGAAAGAGTAGTCTCTAGCGAAGACGGGAGCGAATTATGGGGAAAAAGTGGAAAGCTGCTGCTGCTTTGGTGGAATCGAAGGCATATGGGCTTCAGGAAGCAATGGATGTGCTCAAGCGGGCGTCGTACACGAAGTTTGATGAAACTGTTGAGATGGCTTTGCGCCTCGGTGTCGACCCAAAGCGAGCAGACCAGATGGTGAGGGGATCGGCCGTTCTTCCCCATGGAACCGGAGTCAAGGTTCGGATCCTTGTCTTTGCCAAGGGCGAAAAGGAGATCGAGGCGCGTGAAGCCGGTGCAGATGTTGTGGGCGGCGATGAGTTGGTGGAAAAGGTAAAGGGTGGATGGCTGGAGTTTGATCGGGCTATTGCCACGCCCGATCTTATGGGGAACGTCGGCAAATTGGGGAAACTGCTGGGGCCACGCGGGCTCATGCCCAATCCTAAAACCGGCACGGTGACCTTCGAAGTCGCCAGGGCAATCAGTGAGATTCGGATGGGCCGTGTCGAGTATAAGGTGGAGAAGGCCGGCATCCTCCATGTTCGGGTCGGGAAGATATCGTTTACGGCCGACAAGTTGTGCGAAAACGCCATGGCCATTGTTGATTCGGTAATCAAGGCCAAGCCTGCATCAAGCAAGGGGCGATATCTCAAATCGGTGACCGTGTCATCGACGATGGGTCCAGGCATTCCATTGGATACGGCTACGCTCAGCAAGGCATTGGCGTAAACGCGTTGGCGTTGAGGAGAATATAACGCATGCGTAAAGAAGAAAAGACACAGGCCATAGCCGAGCTTCATGAAAAGTTCGGCCGGGCACGGGCAGCCTTTCTGGCCGAGTGCACAGGACTGGGAGGCAACGAGGTCAATGAGTTGCGCCGGCAACTTCGCGGCGCCGGAGCCGAATTGAAGGTTGTGAAGAACACACTCGCGGTTCTGGCGTCTGAAGGAACCTCGTTGAGCGTGGCTAAGGAGCACTTTCGCGGCCCGCTGTCCGTGGCCATCGGCTACGACGATCCTGCCTTGCCGGCAAAAATACTGCGCGATTTTATTGCCAAGGAGAAACGCGAGAAGAAAATGCGGATCACCGTCGGGGTGGTCGAAGGAAACCTGCTCGATGCAGTCAGGGTGAAGGCTGTCGCAGACTTACCGTCGAGAAATGCGCTTCTTTCCATGCTGCTGGCGGGGTTGCAGGGACCGCTTGCCGGGCTGGCAGGAACGATGAGCGGGATTGTATCAAAATTTGTCGGAACGTTGATAGCCATTAAGGAGAAACCGAAGGAGGATTCCATGTCTGGAGCAACAGCTACGAAACTGTCGAAGGACGATTTCATTAAAATGATCGAAGGAATGAGCGTTCTGGAGTTGGACGACTATGTGAAGGCATTACAGGAGCGGTTCGGCGTCACTGCTGCCGCGCCTGTGGCAGCGGCCGGCGGTGGCGCAGCGGCGGCGGCGGCTCCGGCAGAAGAAAAGACAGCGTTTGACGTTATCCTGGCCAGTGCCGGCGATAAAAAGATTCAGGTCATTAAAGTCGTGCGTGAACTGACCAACCTGGGGCTTAAGGAAGCAAAAGACCTGGTTGAGGGTGCCCCCAAACCCGTCAAGACTGGAGCGTCAAAGGAAGAGGCCGAGGCGATCAAAAAGAAACTGGAAGAGCAGGGCGCCAAGATCGAGATCAAGTAGCGGGCGTCCAGGGTATCCCTGCGTTCACCAGTAGTTCCCTGTTTTTTGACAGGGAGCCGGCCATTATCCGATTGGGGGGAGTACATGTCCGACATGACGGGCAGCAGTTTGATCGAGCGCAAAGATTTTTCAAAGATTCCGCGTCACCTCGAGATTCCTGATCTCATTGAAATCCAGAAGCGGTCCTACGACTGCTTTCTGCAGATGGAAACCGAGACAGATCAGCGAGAAGACCGGGGCCTGCAGGCGGCGCTCACCAGTGTGTTCCCCATTGCTGATTACAACAGCACGGCGTTGTTGGAGTTCGCTAACTATAGCCTGGGGACGCCGAAGTACGACGTGCGGGAGTGTATGGAGCAGGGCATGAGCTATGCGGCCCCGCTGAAAATCAGGGTCAGGCTGGTCGTCCTCGACAAGGAAGACAAGTCACCTACCAAACGGGTTCTGGATGTGCGTGAGCAGGAGGTCTACATCGGCGAGCTGCCGCTGATGACGGACCGCGGCACGTTTATCATCAACGGAACCGAACGGGTGGTGGTGAGCCAATTGCATCGGTCGCCTGGAGCGTTCTTTACTCACGATAAAGGACGCACGCACGCCAGCGGGAAAATTCTCTTTTCTGCTCGGATCATCCCGTACCGCGGTTCCTGGCTGGATTTTGAGTTTGACATCAAAGATATCCTCTATATTCGGATCGACCGGCGGCGGAAGATGCCTGCGACCATTCTGTTGAAGGCGTTCGGATATACCAGCGATGACCTCTTGCGTATGTACTACCCTGTCGAGGAGATCCACGTTCAGAAGGGAAAACTGTGGCGGAAGCTCGATCCGGAGATCCATCATGGATTGCGTGCTCCTCACGACATGATTGAGAAAGGTGGCAAGGAGCCCGTCGTTCGCGAAGGGGCAAAGCTCACAAAAGGCACCATCAACCGCCTGAAGGCGGCAGGGATGAAAGAGATGGAGGTCAAGATCGAGGACCTTGTCGGGCGCACGGTTCTGGTTGATCTGGCCGAAGGGACGTCAAAAGAGAAGATACTGGAAAAGAACCACAAGCTGACGGCGGATGTCCTGAAAAAAGTCCTTGCGAGTAAGATCGAATCGTTCAAAGTTGTCTATTTGGACAGCACCACGACGCCTTCGGTGATTGAGGACACGCTTGAGAATGAGAAAACGACTTCCAAGGAAGAGGCAATGGTCGAAATCTACAAGCGTGTGCGCCCTGGCGAGACACCGTCTATAGAAACCGCACGGGTTCTGTTCGAGAATCTTTTCTTTAACCCCAAACGGTACGATCTGTCTCCGGTCGGCCGGCTCAA
>WSYB01000025.1 GCA_009773645.1 Geobacteraceae bacterium | reverse complement strand
CGGCCAGGCGGTACGTACAGAGAGAACCGTAGAGATGTTGTTTAACAGGAACTTCCGTGTGCCGTTGTGACAGCCGATACAAGTCCCTCTCGGGTGACCGTGGCACGAGTTGCACTCCATCCTGGGGTCGGTCCAGGCGGCCAGACGGATGACATCCGGGTCACTGGTGCCGTCGCTGTGGCAGTAGATATTGTTGCACTCCTTGGTCACCGGGTTGTAGGTCGGCTTCGGCCGGTTGCCGATTTCCCACTGGCTGGCTATCTTAATGTCAACTGTTTTGTCCACATGCTTTGCGCGGTCCTTGATGTTTCCCATAACGTCCACGGTGGCGTTGTGGCAGTAGTAGCAGGGATACTTTCTGACCCACTGTGCCCCCACCAGGCGGTGATGGGCATTGGAATCCATGGTCAGGCTGGGGGTGCAGTACCCTTTCGCACTGCTCCATACGCCGAATATCGAGGTACAATTGGCAAATGTGCTGTCCGAAGTCTGTGGCGTCGGATCGCCGGCTCTTGTGGATCGCCCCTTATGGCAGGAGAAACACTCCATATTTGTGGTGTCGGACCATTTTACCGGCACGGTCGGGGCATGTCCCCGAGCGTCACTGTGGCAGTAGGTGCCGTTGCAGCCTTTTGTCCCGCCATTGTTGTACTCACCGCCATCCGTGAAGCCCACATCCTTGCTGAAGTTCACATGCAGGGATTTGTTCCCTACGGTATCGTTACCCGTGACTGTACCGCTGTGGCACCTTTCACAGACAAACCCATAGGATGAGCTGTCCGTATGTTTCCCATGCCTGCCGCTCAGCCCTGTCGATGAACCGGAGCTGTCATGGCATGAAGTGCAGACGAGAGAACTTCCCCCCCACGCAGGTTTTTTGTAGCTTGCGGCCTTATCGAAGGGGAGTGCGTTGCTGTGGCAGTAAAGGTTGGTGCAGGTGCCCGTATGCGTCGGGTTCTGGCTCGGGAGGAATTGAGGCTTCCTCTTGCCGGCGCTGGTTACATGGGCAAAGGTGGAATGGTCGCTATGGCATTTAACGCAGATATTTTCCAGCAGTCGGCCGGAAGCGGAGGAAAATACATTGAAATGTCCGCCATGACTTCCGTCATTTGGCGGAGCACCGTGGCAGACATCGCATCCGCCGGGGGCTGCAAGCCGCGGACTCCCCCATTGGGGGGTAGGCGATTCAAAGTGACAGTTTACGCTGGAGCAGGTTCCGAGGGTGGGGGTGGGGGTCTGTGGGAATACAGAGGACCAGTTACTGAGCGCGGAGGTCCGGTTGATATATCTCGCCGCTAGCGGAGATGAATTGATGTTGAAGGCGAGCTTGATCTTGCCGTCCCGGTGGCCGGTACCATATTTGTCGCTTCCCGGATGACATTTGGCGCAGGGGGCAGAGCCGGTCGCGTTGTTCACGGGCACAGGGAGATGGCCGCGGTGGCTTCCCCGGAATCCCCCGGTGGAAATATTCCGGTAGGTAGCGTCCACGGGCCGATAATCCCCGGTGCTCCGTGTCCCGTGGCAGTCGTAACACTGGATCGCCTCTGCAGATCCTCCAAAGATAAACACGATTGCCAGTGAAATTATCCCTAACATGAGTTTACCCTTATTATTCTCGTGCCTGTTCAAGCTGCACCCCCTATGAAACAAGTCGCAAACAGAGTTAAATTAATTTTCTGATGATCTAACGAAGAGCGGAAAAAATTATAAATGGTTAACGTTTTCTTGTCCTGCTGCAAGGTTTTACTTAGATTTCAATGGCATTTACGCTAAATAACGTAATTGATTTTTGCGATCTTATGTAAATTAACAAATTAAAATTATTAGCTTTTTATTTATAATCCATAAATGCATATTATTAATGGATTTCTAATTGTGCATTTATCATGCCTGGCTTTCTTTGCAACCATTGTGTACATCGGTCAACTCTAGGTTGACATGCTTAGAAAATATACGCTTTGAAATGGACTTTGATTTTGCTGATAGGTTAAAAGTGGGAAAGTAATTAAACGGGGAAAAGCGGTGGCCTTTTCATGCAGCTTGAGAAGCAGCAACCTATTTGCTATCCGGCAAGAATAAATAAAGCGGGACTATTACCGTACAAAGGCGATCTCTTCATGATCCTGACATATTCAGGCAGAACAAAAATACCGTCAGGACGTTGCGCTATTAGCAGCAAGGAGGCGAAACAGCAGATCAGACTTGTTATTTTCAAACGTCGTTGGCCGGTAATCGGACCATAGCCGGAGGGCCTTCTCTTTATCCCCTTGCGTCAGGAAACCCAGCATCCCTGCGGCTACGGCATATTCAACCGCTTTGTGCGGGGCATCACGCCGGTTCTCCAGGAATTTTTTTGCAACGTTTGCCATTGCCCTGGCATCCCTCTTCCCTACGGCCTTGAATAACGAAACCAGCTCTCTCTCCTCCGGGGTAAGGAAGGGGGCACCTGGCCCCGTTTCCAGGGTTTTCCAGACGGATTCCAATTCACTCGGCCTCAAATACGGAATTATCTGTCCAATTTCTGCCAGCGAGTCCATCCTGACGTTCGGTTCCGCTTCATAGCGGCGCTCATGGAAAAGCTGCCTGAGCTGCACGGCCTCCTGCTTGATTTCCATCGGAATATCCCGGTAACGAGGTCCGAAGTCTCCGTGGAGGAGGTAGTCCCGCAGAACCATCGCCTTAAAGGCTGCTTTGGATTTATAAAAAAACGGCGAGGGTGTGATGTCTGTATTCTCCCACGATGACCCGTTACCCGCCAGCATTTCCAGGGTGGGAAGCGGATCATGGGTGAACCGTTGCAGTTCCGTCGCATAGTTTTGCAGAAACCGGGCGCGTGCCGCGTTCTGGTCAAGGACCGGGTAATAGTCTGAATTGGCGCGGATCGGGTACGTCTCAAGCAGTCTGTTGAGGACCTGTTTGTTCCCCACCTTGCGGATTTCAAGATCCTGAATGCTTTTGACACCTATCCTTTTCAGTGCCCGGGCGATTTCCGGAATCGCCAGTACCCGCGCGTCAAGGCGGGGAATGGTACCGTTGCCGGCAATGATGATAACCTCACCGTCGTTGGGCGCATAGACAACGAAGTCTGAAAAATTCGCTGACACCGCCTTCAATACAGACACGACCAGATTTATGTCCACCTCATAGAGCGGAATCCACTGGACAAATAAGCCGTTATTGGTCAGATGACGATTGATCAAACGGTAGAACTCTTCCGAGAAAAGACCCGCCACCCCACTGACCCATGGATTTGACGGCTCGGATACGATAATGTCGTACGACTTTTTGTGTGATGAAAAGAAGGTCTTCGCGTCGTCTATATGGATCTTGCTGCGCGGGTCCTTGAAGGCTAAATATACACGGTGGCCGAAGTTCTTTGCCGCTTCAACCATTCCCCGCTCGATTTCCACCGTATCCACCAGATCCAGCAGGGGGTTGCACAGCATGGTATGAGTGGTGAGACCCGAACCCAGACCTACGGTCGCTACCGTCCTGGCCTGAGGATGAAGCGCCATGGGAATTGCTGCGCTAAGGATCATGGTTGCCTCATCCGGGGTTGCCTTTCTCCCGGGCATCATATTGATTGCCGCGTCCGGTTTGCCGTTGGTCCGGATGCTCAGTATCCCGTTGCTGCTAAAGGACAGACTCACCGTTGCGGTTTTGCCGTCCTTATGGTACATGATCCGGTATTTTTCCGGATCGATCAGGCTGCCGTTACGGTAAACCCCGGATGCCATTTTGTACGGATCCAGGTCCACAAACATCAGGGTTGCGGCAGCGCTGCACATGCATACGACGGTTATGGCGGTCGGCATCAGCTTGCCGTCGTATTTCGCCACCAACCCCCACAGCAACGCCAATCCAACCACCATATCCAGAGCGGCGCCGAGAGTGATCAACCCTTTCAGCCCCAACACCGGCATCCCGAAATGGATGGCAAAGAAAACGCCGATGATCGCTCCGACGGTATTGACCGCATAGACGGCTCCGATGCTCCGTTCGCCATGGCCCTCCTTAAGCAGGGTATAGGTGATGAGCGGCAGAGTAATGCCTGCGCAAAAGGTCGGAGGCAGCATGACCGCCAGTGCGATGGCGTGGCTGGACAGATTGAACAGCGTGTATCCCGTGTTTGTCTTGCTTAGCGTCATCAGCAGCCATTTGATGACTGCAAAGGTGTTTTCGTAAAGAGGGAGCGTAGATAGGGCAAGAATACCCATGATGATCTGTATCAGGGCAAGAAACCGTCTCGGATTACTGATAGAGTCCAAGTGGCGTTGTATCCATAACGCTCCGCAGGCAAGACCAAAGATGAATGCACTGAGCATCAGCTCGAAAGCATGGGTCGAGCTCCCCAGAACAAGGCACAGCATCCTGATCCAGCCTACCTCATAAATAAACGAGGAGGCCCCCGTCACAAGCGAGACGGCCAACAGAAACCGGTACCAGCCGACGTTGACAGGTTTTTCCCTTGATCTGCCAGACCCGGCTTCGACGCGGGTTCCATCCTTGCAATCTCTGGCCAGCATCCAGACGACTATGGCCAAGGCTATGTTGATTAATCCTGCCACTTTTATTGTCCCGGGCAGGCCAACCAGCCGAATGAGCATGAAGCCGCTCACCAATACACCGATTGACGCCCCGATGCTGTTTGTAAAGTAAAGGATGGAGACTGATCGACCGGGGTTTTGGGGAAACATCCGTAATATTGCAGAGCTCATTAAAGGGAAGGTGGAGCCGAGCAGAACCGACTGGGGAAGGATCAGCACAGTTGAAAGCGCCCATTTATATGCGGTGACGGCCGCAGGTGCGGCCAGATTCGGGATGACCGCCGTATAGGAGAGCTGAATGAGCTGATCGAAAGCGCTGTGAAAGAACAGTGCGAACAGGCCGATTATTCCTTCCGCAAGCGCGTAACCCAAGAGAAGCTTATTACTGCGGGTGGAACAACGGCTGCAGAGCCAGGAACCTGCGGCCATTCCCCCCATAAATATGGCCAGAACCAGGGTTTGAGCATACGCGGCATGTCCCAGAAAAAGCTTCAGGTAGTGGGTCCATATCGATTCATAGATAAGGCCGGAGAATCCCGACAGCGCAAACAGCAGAAAAAACGTGTTACGGAGTTTTACCGACATTTCACATCCCCTCTGTCGAAAGGATTGGAAGTTAAAGGGAGGAGCTCAAATATCATTTTCCCGACTGCCTTGACTCTTCTCAACAATTAAATAATTCTTAACATAACATAAGAATTTGTTAATTCTCAACAAATAATTTTTCGACCGGACTAAAACATCAAACGGCGGCGGCCGGCGATACACGGCTGGTTGAAGGAATCAACGGGTGGGTTGGTTAAGTGGCGATAAAGGGGAAGGGGGTTGAAACGCATTTAACTGCAGACACAGGGGATCTTCATTCCCGAACCTTCTTACCGGTCAGCTCGATAAAGACATCCTCCAGTGAAGGCTCGCGCAGGCAGATTTTTTTAATGTCCGCACTGCCGATACTGTCCATAAGAGGTTTTAGAGACTCTTCGTCGCTGAGGGAGAGCCTGAAATTGTTGCCGGTTCTCTCCATGCTTTTGACGAAGCTTAACCGGCGCAGCACCTCTTCATATCTGTCTGCATCGGCCTTAAACTCAACCTCATATACGTGGGCATGGGCCAGACGCTCTTTCAGCTCTGCCGAGGTACCGTCTACCAGTGCCCTTCCCTGGTCCATGATGACGATCCGGCCACAGAGAGCGTCTGCTTCGTCCATGTAATGAGTGGTAAGGAAGATGGTCATTTTTTCCTTCAGGGAGTGAATATAATCCCACACTGCCCTTCTGGACTGGGGATCAAGGCCGGTCGTCGGCTCATCGAGGAAGAGGACCCGCGGATCATGCACAAGCGCCCGGGCCACCACCAGCCTGCGTTGCATCCCTCCGGAAAATATGTCGGGGAAATCCCCCTGCCGGGAGGAGAGGCCGATCAACTCAAGAAGTTCGTCAATGCGGGGGTTATATTCCGCAGGCCTCATCCCATGCATCCTGGCATGGAGAATCAAGTTCTCCCGAGCGGTAAGATAGCGGTCCAGATTGTTCTGCTGCGGCACCACGCCGATAATGCTGCGAACCGCCTTGCCTTCCGAAAGCACACTGTACCCTTCGACAAAAGCGTCCCCGGCGGTTGGACGCATCAGGGTGGTCAGGATCTTGATAAGGGTGGTTTTCCCGGCGCCGTTGGGTCCGAGAAGGCCGAAAATTGTCCCCCTTCCCACCTCAAGGGAAAACGCGTCCACTGCCTTAAGTTTGCCGTAAAGCTTGGTTACCGATTGTATCGTAATTGCTGATGACATTTCGGGATCCGTGATTCGAGATCCGGGATTCGGAATTCGGGGGCCGATTTTGTTCCGGATCCCGATTCCCGCGTCCCGGTTCCCGGCTTTATTCCAGTGGGAAAATGAGTGTGAACTCGCTCCCCACTCCTCCGGGGCCGCTTGCCACCCACACCATTCCGTTATGGGCGTCCATAATCCCCTTGACGATGGACAGCCCAAGACCCGACCCCTTCGACATAAAGTCGGTCTTCCCCGAAGAGTGGTAGGCAATGTCGCCCACCCCGTAAAACTTCTCAAAAATCCTGAGCCGCTCCTCCGGAGGAATACCTATACCGCTGTCTGTGACATCCAGCCGATAAAACGCCGGAGTTTCGCCGATATTCCCGGGGAATGCCGGATAAAAATGCTGAAGATTCATATCATAACCGAGAACCTCCGACCTTCCCACAACCCTCCCCGAGATGATTATCTTCCCGCCGTCAGGAGTAAACTTGATGGCGTTCTCCAGAAGGTTCCTGATCGCCAGTTTGGAAAAACCTTCATCCACCGGGACCGGAGCCTCATCTCCCAGAAACTCCGCATATATCTGCCTTTTGGAGAGGGGGAGGGCGAAGGTGTCATACACCTCCCGGCAGAGCGGAATCAGTTTTACCGGCTTTTTCTGTGGGGAAATCCCGTCCGCCTCCAGACGGGAAATGGATAGAAGGTCCTCGACCAGGGTCTTCAGCTGAACCACCCCTTCATAGACGGAAGAGAAGATATCCAACTGCTCGGGGGTCATCTGCAGGCCGCTGTATTTGAGAAGAAACTCCACCCCTCCCAGAATTGAAGTGATGGGAGTTTTCAATTCGTGGGAGGTCATGCCGATAAAGCTGTTTTTCGCCGCATTCAGACGGCCGAGTTCAATGTTTGCCTGTTTTACCTTATGGAGGTTTTCGTCGAGAGCATCCTTGCTCCGTTGCAGTTCTTCATTCTTTTCCTTCATCCGGTCGTAAAGGGTGTGGTTTTCAATGAGGACGGCCAGCTGGCTGGCGATGGAAGTCAAAAGAAAAACCTCCCGATCTGAATAGTTTTTTTCGTACCGCTGGGCCACCGTCAGCACCCCCATGACATCGGAACCGATCTTCAAGGGAACAACGCACCAGGCGTGCATGCCCATTTCGCTCGCTGCCCGGACCACATCGGCCGGAAGCTCTTTATCCAGCGCTTTGGCCTTAAACGGCTTTCCGGCAAGCACCTGGCTTATCCAGGGGACGTAATTGGGGAGCTTCCGTATTGCCGCCTTAAACTTTGTGGAAAGACCCAGGGAGGCTTTCAGCTTCAGGGAGTCCTTGTCCAGAAGATGGATGCTGGCAAAATCTATCTGCAGGATATTGTGGAGCTGCAGGAGGAGATCTCCCATTATCTTTTTTGAATCAATCTTGGAGTTTAACCGGAACGCAACCGCATGCAGGGTGAGGAGTTCCCTGTCGCTGATCTGTTTTTCCTCTTCCATCCGCTTACGCTTGGTGACATCCTTGATAATATGTACGATTCCCTTAAGCTCGCTTTTCGTCGTGCGCATGGGATGGTTTGAAACATTAAACCACCCCTTGAGTGTTGGAAAACAGACATCTTCTATACCCTCTTGGAACTGGGGAAGGAACGGAAACACGGTAAAGCTTTCTTCGCTGTCGCCGTAGAAAACCGAGCGGATATTTTTCCCGATAAGCTTCCGGTAATCGGTGTTGAAGTATTCTATTACCTTCCTGTTGCAGCGGATAATCGTGCCGGCAATATCCGTAAGGAGAACAAGGTCGGTAACCGAATCAATGACCGCCTCCCATTCCATTTTTCCCACGCGGATGGCATTTTCCGCATCGCGCCTGACACGCCGCTCCTCTGCATCGCGCAATCCCCTTTCAATGGCTGGAATGAGCCGCGCCAGGTTCCCTTTCACCAGGTAATCCTGGGCTCCCGCCTTCATGGCCGCTACCGCCAGATCTTCCCCTATCTTCCCCGATACAATGATAAACGGAAGGTCGAGACCGCTCTCTTTTAATATTTTCAATGCTGCAGGAGCGCTGAATCGGGGCATCCGGTAATCCGAGATAACAAGATCCCAGCTCTGCTCGGCAATGGCACTCCTCATGGCTTCAGGGGTATCCACCCGTTTATGTATGGGCTCATATTCCCCGCGCTCAATTTCCCGCAGCAGCAGTATCGTATCGTCTTCCGAGTCCTCAACCAGCAAAAGCCGAAGTTGTTTCTTCATCAACGGTTTACCTCTCTTCCACTCCCGTTTATCACGGAACCTGTCAGGGGTCATGCAGATGTGCAGTGTTATTTTTCCGTGTTATCCACAACCGGCCCGAGCGTGAAATAGAAGGTCGCTCCCCTGCCGACTTCCCCTTCTGCCCAGACACGCCCCCCATGGCGGCGAATGACCCGCTGCACCGTCGCCAGGCCGATGCCGGTCCCTTCAAATTCCTCAGTGCTGTGCAGCCGCTGGAAAGCACCGAACAGCTTTTCGGCATAGGCCATGTCGAATCCAGCCCCGTTATCGCGGACAAAATAGGCTGCCTCTCCATCGACCCTGATTGTGCCGAATTCAATAACGGTCTCCTCCTGCTTGCCGGTATACTTCCAGGCATTGCCCAGAAGATTTGCCAGTACAACGCGGAGTAAGCGGGCATCTCCATGTGCCGTCACATCTTCGGCGATGTTAAAGACCACCCGCCGCTCGGGCTGAGTCTGCTTGTATTCCAGAGCTATGATGTGCGCCATCCGGCTGAGATTGACCGGCTGTCGGATGAGTTCGCAGCTCGTGACATTGGCCAGCTTCAGCATGTCGTCAATCAACCCCACCATGCGCTGGGTTGCGGTCTTCAACCGTTGCACGTACATTTTCCCCTGGTCGTCCAGTTGGTTGCCGCAATCTTCCATGAGCGCTTTGCTGAAACCTTCGATATGGCGCAGAGGGGCGCGGAGATCGTGGGAAACTGCATAGCTGAACGATTCCAGCTCCTTGTTGGCGGATTCCAGCTCAAAGGCCCGGCGCTGCAGGTCATCATTGAGCTTTTTGATCTTCTCATCCGCCCTTTTCCGCTCGGTAATGTTTCGCACAATGGCAATGATCTGGTTTTCGAAGATCGGAAGGAGCCTTGCCTCGAAAAACTCCTTCCCTTGAGGCATGGGAAGTGAATACTCAAACGCCGTCAGTTCCTTTGTTTCCCAAAGGCGCTGTAACATTTCATAAAACTTGCCTCCCGCCTCAGGCGGCAGCGCCTCCTGCATCCGTTTCCCGAGGAACTCCAGTGGTGGTGCGAATAAATCGGCCAAGGCCCTTGCCTTGTAATCGAGAATGACCCCTTCGTGGTCAAGACGGAAGAAGAGATCGGGGAAAGCGGAAAAAATCGTCTGCAACTCTTCGTTGACGGCCTCCAGCTGGGCGGTCCGGTCTTTGACCCGCTCCTCCAGTTCCGCCGTGAGCCGGCGAACCTCTTCCTCCGCCCGGACCCGTTCCGTCACATCGTTGGCCAGCACCACCTCGGACGGCCTCGTGCCGAAGTTCAGGGTATGCGAGGTGACTTCCACATGGATCAGGGAGCCGTCCTTCTTCCGGTGACGCCAGATGCCGGCGCTGTCGAGTCCGAACGTAACGTGTGCCACATTGTCAAGAAGCGCCGGGACGTCTTCCTTGGGCCGGATGTCCTTAAGGGTCATGGTGAGAAATTCTTCCCGTAAGTAACCATAGTGCTGGACCGCCGCATTGTTAACCGCCAGAAAGGCAAGGGTCTCCAGGTCATAGACCCACATGGGATGGGGATTGTTTTCAAACAGAAGCCGGTAGCGCTCCTCGCTCTCTTGCAGGGCCAGCTGTGTCTTGCCATAGACGTCGATCTTTTGCCTTAGAACCTCCTCTGCTGTAATCAGCTCTTCGTTCTTGCGCATGAGCGCTTCCTCGGAACGCCAGAGCGCCGACATGTTACGATGGACAAACCAGTTGAGAAGTCCGGCGGTAACAAAGATGAAAAACCACCCTTTCAACACGGAAATGTGGGTTATGGTTTCAGGATCGCGCACCATCATGGCAACCAGGCGGTCGGAAAGAAGAATCCAAGCGCCCCCGATCAGCATGTAGGCTGCGGCAATCTTTAATGGTGCAGTTTTTCCTTCTCTCACTGCCGGCTCCCGTTACGAATCACCTATGGACGCTAAAGGAAAAAGGAGAAAAAACGAGCTCCCCTTTCCCTCCTCGCTTTCCGCCCAGATATACCCCTTGTGGACATCCATTACCTTGCGGCAAAAGGCCAGGCCGAGGCCCGTTCCTCTGGTTTTTCCCAAACGGCGGTTTTTTGCCTGCACAAACCTGTCAAATATGGCCCCTAAAGCATCAGAGGGTATTCCGATGCCGCTGTCCCTTATGGTGATCTGAAGGAAATGCCCTTGGTCAGGGAGTTCCTGCGGGAGATAGAGTTGTACGGGAATACGTCCTTTGACACTTCTCATGTCCGCCATCTCCGCTTTCACCTCGATCTCTCCCCCTTCCGGAGTAAATTTGAAGGCGTTTGAGAGGAGGTTGCCGAATAGTCTCGAAAATATATTGCGATCCACCAGAATCGGGGGGAGGGGGTCGCTCAAGGTGGCGAACAGACTCAACTGGGCGCGTTCGGCCACGGAACGGAATCTGGAGAGCGCCCGCTGAATAAGTGTATGGGGCTCTTCAGGCCTGAATTCCAGAACCATCCTGCCTGCTTCAAACTTGTGGACGTCCAGCAGGGTGTCAATCAGCTCGACCATCTCGGCGCAGCTTTCCATGGCCGCTTCAATGAATTCCCGCTGTTCATCATTTACAGGACCGAGACGCCCCTCGCGGACCAGGTCGATGGACCCGACCACGGAAGTAATCGGCGTCTTCAAATCGTGGGAGAGCATGCTGACGAAGTCTTCCTTTTCCTGCTCCAGCGCCTTCAAAGCGGATATATCCCGAATGATCTCCACAGAGCCTGCAAGCGCACCTTTACTGTTAACCAAGGGGGTAGCGCTTGACAAAACGGGGATTTGTTTACCCTGTAAGAGGAGGTTGTACGACACATCGAGACAGGGGGCAGCCGTCGCCAGGGCCACTTTACAGGGGAGGCGTTCCGCAGGAATGTCGGCCTTCAATACCTCTTCAACACGCATGCCGAGTAATTTGTTGCGGCTCATGCCTAACACCTTTTCGGCCTTGCGGTTGACGGTCATAATCAGACCTTTGTCGTCTACGGCAACAAGAAGATCGGCCATTCCCTGCAGGATAGCTTCGATCTTTTTCTGTTCCTCCTCCAGTTCCCGCTGCAGCCGGAGGTTTTCCTGTCTGGTTCTGTTAAACTGGATGGCGCGCTCCACCCTTTTTAACGCATCATCGGTGGAAAAGGGTTTAGCTATGTAGTCAACGGCGCCTTTCTTCATCGCCTCCACGGCTATGTCTTCACTGCCGTGGGCGGTCATCATGATCACAGCCATATCCGGATAGTCCTGTCGGACCCGCGCCAGCACTTCCATACCGTCCATGCGCGGCATTTTTATATCCAGAAGGATGAGCGCAAAATTTTCCCGGGAAAGGCATTCCAGTGCCTCAATGCCGTCTCTTGCCCCGACCGTTTTGTATCCGGCATCCTCGAGCTGGAGCTTCAGTATTAGCCCGATATCGGGCTCATCATCGACGATGAGAATTTTTTCCCTGTTCATCTCTGCTCCTCATAAACCGGCACTGTGAAAGTGAACACATTACCTCCCGTCACCTCGGTTTCATAAAATATCCTGCCGTGGTGCCTCTCCACAATCTCTTTACAAATCGCCAGGCCGAGCCCGGTACCGCCGCGCACCCCCGTCTCGGCACTGGCCAGTTGCTGGAATTTCTTAAAAAGCTTGCCACGGTCTGCCCATTGAATCACTTTCCCATGGTCAGCCACGGAAACGGCCACATAATTCCCCTCCCTTTTTGCACTGACCATGACCACCTTGCCGGCGGGTGAAAATTTGACGGCATTGGAAAGGAGATTGGTAAGAACCTGAATAAGTCTGTCATGGTCGCCGTAAACAAATGGGATGTCGTCCCCGATGCAGTTGACGATTGAAATGTTGCGGCTCATGGCGAAACTCTTGATCTCTTCGATGGAATAAACCGCCAGTTCACCGATGGATTGCGGTTTAAAGCTGAATTCCAACCGCCCCGCTTCTATCTTGGAAATGTCGAGAATATCGT
Organism: Geobacteraceae bacterium; assembly: GCA_009773645.1. Classification (GTDB taxonomy): domain Bacteria; phylum Desulfobacterota; class Desulfuromonadia; order Geobacterales; family Geobacteraceae; genus WSYB01. The sequence continues at coordinate 97,923 of WSYB01000025.1, read as the reverse complement.
TGATCAGCCTGATAAGCCTCTCCGTATTGCGCAGGCAGACCGACAGTAGCTCCCGTTCGGTGCCGGTAAGCCATTTTCCCTTGTTCATGATGTATTGCAGTGAACCCTTCATGGAAGTGAGGGGGGTCTTGAGCTCATGGGAAACTGTGGATATGAATTCGGTCTTCATCCTGTCCACCTCTTCTTCAACGGTGACGTCACGGATCGACATGACTACGCCGGCAAAATTACCGGCCCCGTCGAGAAGAGGGGAGATACTGGCCTTGAGTTTTTTCCCTTTTACCGATAATTCTTCCTCTCCCCCTTTGTACAGCTCTTTTTCCGACCTCACATTCCCGATACAGTCCGAAAGGATGCAAAAACTCCCCAGTTCGCAAACCTGTTCAATCGGCTTATGCAAAACCCTGTGGGGGACGAGATCGAATATCTTTTGAGCAGCCGGATTGAACAGGATCACCCTGTTGTCGCTGTCGGTAACCACTATCCCTTCGACCATGCTGGTCAGGATGGCCTCCAGCCTCCCCATCTCCATGCGCAGCTCGACGGTCCTTTCCGCTACCCTGTTTTCCAGCAGTTCATTCAATTCCTCCAGATCCCTGGTCTTTTTCGTGATGGTCCGGTCCCTCTCGGCAAGCGCGCTCGCCATCCTGTTGAAAGAATCGGCGAGCATGCCGAACTCGTCCGTGGTGTGCACTGCCACCTGCTGGTTTAAATCCCCCTGTTCTATTCTTTCAACGCCGCGGGCCAGAGACTTCAGGGGTTTGGTCAGCTTTCCCGCCGTCAGATAGGCGATGCCGAAGGAGAGGAGTATGCCGATGAATGCCGATGTTAAAATATTCCTATCGCTCTCCCTCCTTATTTTCCTATAGCCTTCCATGGACAACGCTACCGACAGGGAACCGATACATTCTCCCCGGCTGTTGACAATCGGTTCAAAGACGGTCTTGTAATTCTTTTCGCCGATCCTGGCTTCACCCCAGTACGGCAGCCCCTTTTGCAGCCTGGTCATTATTTTCGGGTCCAGGGGGGCAGCCCCCGACAACTCCTCTTTGAGGCTGCTGGCTATGGAAAATCCGCTTTGTGATATGGTCAATTCGGTTTCACTGCCAAATATTCTATTAATTTGATAAGGAAGATGAGTATCCCTGTTGAGGATATCTCCGGCGATTACCCCCCCGATCAAAACACCGTCAGGAGCGACAACGGGAATAACCACCGTTACCATCAAGGCCCCCCCGTTCTTCCGGTGCGGGATACCCAGGTCCGTTTTCCCCTCCCGGTTCAGGAGGGGGTAAGGGACGAGCTCCGTGGAAACCATCGGCTTCTTCCCCCGGAACGCCCTGTCCACCACATCGCCCAGCTCGAACAGATCGCCGCTGAGGTCGTTATTAACCCTGGCCACGACATTTTTCTGCGGATCCACAATGGTCAAAACGTCAGCAAAAGGGAGGGTGTTGCGCCAGCGTTGCAGGGCGTCCTTCAGCCACTCCTTGTCCTTCTTTTGCAGGCGCATCTGGACGGGAATGGCCGAAGCAGGCTGCATCAGGGAGTATTTGATCACCTCGGAGCGTTCAAGATACTGGCTGTGGGCGTAGTTCAAATGCTCTGCAAGCTCTTTGATCACCTCTTCTTCAACAAACTTTTCGACGCTCTTGATGGTGGTAAAGAGGAGGGTGGAATACGAGACGAGAAGGATCGGGAGGATGGACAAAATCAGTTTGCTTCTTATGCTCAGGCGAGGTTTCATTGTGGACCCCTTCTGCCGGGTAACGAAAAAAGCTCACAGTGCATAGCTTGTGGCCCGCCGTTCACACCCCGAAGGCTTTGCTTGGTGCTTCCGGCTTATATGCTTTCCGCCTTCAAATCCCTGGTCATAAGCTCGATAACAGCCTCACGGGCCGGCTTATCCTCATACAGTACACGATAGACGGCTTCTGTAATGGGCATGTCCACTTTCAGGCTTGCCGCCAGCTTATACGCGGACTCCGTGGTCCTGACCCCCTCGGCTACCATCCGCATCTCCGCCAGGATTTCCTCCAGCCGCATCCCTTTCCCCAGTTTTATCCCGACGGTGCGGTTACGGGAAAGATCGCCGGTGCAGGTGAGCACCAGATCACCCATCCCTGCCAGTCCTGCAAAGGTTTCCGCCTGCGCCCCCATGGCGCGGCCAAGGCGGGTCATCTCCGCCAGGCCCCGTGTAATGAGGGCAGCCCTGGTGTTATAACCAAACCCCAGGCCGTCGGATATGCCGGCCGCGATGGCAATGACGTTTTTTATTGCCCCGCCCAGCTCAACCCCTGTCACGTCATTGTTTGTATAGACACGGAAAAAACCCGTGTTGAAGGTGGTCTGAACTTTTCTGGCAACCGCGGCATCGTCCGCCGCGGCAACCGCTGCAGTCGGCATTTCCTGGGCAACTTCCCTGGCAAAGGTAGGGCCGGAAAGGACGGCGAAGTTTCGGTAGATATCCTGCGGAAGAAGTTCGGCATATATCTGCGAAACAACCTTCAGCGACTCCACCTCAACCCCCTTGGAGGCGCTCACGATAACAACGTCTTTCGGCAGATACGGGAGCGCTGTCGCTATTACCCCACGCACCGCCTGAGACGGGACGACGAAAAGAAGCAGTTCTTTGTCCTTTACTGCCTCCGGCAGGGAATTGGAAAACTTCAGACGGGAAGAAAGGCTTATGCCGGGAAGAAAAAGGCTGTTAACCCTGGTGCGCGCCATTTCTTCCGCCAGCTCCGGTTCGTATGCCCAGAGCGTCACCTCATGCCCCTTTTTGGCCAAAAGGTCCGCCAGGGTCGTCCCCCAGCTCCCCGCCCCGATAACGCCTATATTTTCCTGCATTCTGGTGCTCTCCTGAATTGACGGCTATTACAAATTAACCACATCCAATATATTATCATCGGCAAATGGCTAAAGGCAAAGGGCAAAACCTTAGCCTTTGGCCATGTGCCCTTAGCCCGTCACTATTCCCAATCATCATCGTCCTCGCCAAAGGGGTGCTGCCTGAGATCGTAACCTTCCGCAAGCGCTTCACGGGCCATATCAATGCTTTCGAAGGCAAACCGCTTCAGAAACGGATGAAAAAGGTCCGGCGCCTGAGCAGACCCGATACTATGGGCAGCAGCCAGGGTTTTCTCCATCACTCCTTTTTCCCGCCCCGTTTGCCGCATAAGGTCGGCAGTCAGCAACAGCCTTTCCCTGATCCGTTCCGTTTCAGGAACGATCAGTTCCCGGCAAAATCTTGCCAGGATCGATTCTACCCCTTCAACCTGCGCATTGTCGTTATCCGCTTTTTCCAGCTCATTCCACTCTTCTGCAAAGTCGTAGACACGGGCGTTAGCCATAAACCATCCGGCAAAGTACTCATCGTCGAAGAGTGCGGAGCTTTCTGCAACACGCCTTGAAGAAACGGCCAAATCTTTTGGATCGTATTCGGTAAATTCCGGAATATATGGGGCAGGGGTAATATTTTCGCCACGCAAGATTCCACGCCGCACATAAAACTCCGGCGGCAGTTGGGTGAAATTCTGCCGACTCCGGTAGAGGGAATCCCTGATAAGGAGCATGGTATAATCAGGCGTAATTTCGACCATCCCTTCCTCACTGCATATTTCAGCCAACTGACTCTCATATTCCTTGTCGGTTATGGCGCTGCTTCCCCAGGTTGCTTTGATTCCGGCTATCTCATGCAAATGCAGGTAAAGCGTTGAGAGGCTGCCTCCCATTCGGCGGGAAAGCCACAGAGATCTGTAGCCTGCGCCGTCTATAGGGCTCGCATAGGTGGAATGAAAGGGGAGGGGAGGGGTAGCCGTCAATGGGGTCAGGCTATGTATTCCCAGAAAGGCGAGTCTTCTCAGACTTCGTTCGACCAGTTCCTTAACAGATTCATCCGCATATGGCTGAAACGCGTGTAAAAGGGCGACAGCCCCCTCATTCCTGATTTTGCCCAGCGTAACAACCGTTTCCCTGACGACGTCCGGATTGTCAAACCACAGGAGGATTTCCAGCAGAGACAACACGCGCTGGTCGGAAATCTTTGCCATTTCACGGATAATTGCCAGTCTGGCCTCCTGGGGACAGTAGACAAAATCATCCATGAAGAGAATCTCCCCTTCTTCTCCCATCTCAAGAAGCCTGGGAAGGGTAAGCTCCAACAGCCCACCGGCCTCGGCAAGGAGCCTGGCAAAGGGAGGGGCATTGACATCGACTCCGTAACCCTTCAGGGCAGCCAGTAGAGCCGCCTTTCCTTCCTCCTCAAGATCATTGCGGCGCAGGGCTATCTGGATGAGCTGATCGATCCAGACATCGTCATCAAAGAAGTCAAGCATGAAAGCATATCTGGAGATCAGATCACCACTTCTTTCCCGCCAAAGTCTCCGCACGAGGGGTAACAGGGCGCGCCGCCCCGATTTTTGCAGCTTGGCGCCGATCTCTTCCATCTCGTCCAGAGAGATGTTCTCCTTCTTCAGTCTCTCCAGAAGATGGACTATGCCGTGCCTCTCCTTCAGGCTCTCATCGATCTTTTTACGACATTCCATGGTAACCTTCAGGGCTAAAGGCAAACCTAAAAACCTTTTGCCCTCAGCCGTGCGCCTTTAGCCTGATGTATTATTCCTCATCACCCTCAACAACGTCCGCCTCGGCATAATCGTCGCCATTTTCCGCCGTCTCGTCCGCATCCTCCTTTTCGGCAAGTCTTGCCACCGCCACGACCCGTTCGTTCTCTTCGGTCACCATGAGCCTGACTCCCTGGGTATTCCGTCCGATCACGGAAAAGCCCGCCGCCGACACCCGGAGTATTTTCCCCTGGTCAGTGATGAGCATCAGGTCGTTTTCATCGGTAACCTGCTTGATATCCACCACACAGCCGTTGCGCTCCGTGGTTTTAATGGTGATAACCCCTTTGCCGCCCCGCGACTGGCAGCGGTATTCGGTAAGCTCGGTGCGCTTGCCGAAACCATTTTCGGTGACCGTAAAGAGTGTGGAATCAGTAAAGTTCTCGTTGAGGATCTCCATGCCGATTACCACATCGTCATCCTCCAGGGCCATACCTCTCACCCCGCGGGAAACACGGCCTACCGTCCTGACATCGGACTCCTTGAAGCGGATCGATTTCCCGTTTTTCGAGGCGAGCAGCACATCCTGCTTGCCGTCGGTCAGGGCAACGGAAATGAGTTTGTCCCCTTCGTCCAGGTTCACTGCGATGATACCGCCGACACGGGGATGGGAGTATTCAAGGAGCGGGGTTTTTTTCGCGACCCCGTTGCGGGTGGCCATCATGATGAACCTGTCCTCGACAAACTCCTTGACCGGGAGAATGGCGGTGATCTTCTCGTTTGCGGCCAGATTGAGCAGATTGACGATCGCCTTGCCCCTGGTGGCACGCCCCGCCTCGGGAATTTCATAGACCTTGAGCCAATAGACCTTGCCGGCATCGGTGAAGAACATCAAGTAGTCCTTGGAGGAGGCGATGAACAGCTGTTCGACGAAATCCTCTTCCTTGGTCTTCATCCCGGTCTTCCCTTTGCCGCCACGGCGCTGGGCCCGGTAGAGGGTCACCGCATTCCGCTTGATGTACCCTGTATGGGAGATGGTAACAACCATGTCCTCTTCGACGATGGTGTCCTCCAGGGAAATTTCCGCAGTCTGACTGACTATCTCGGTGCGCCGTTTGTCGCCGAATTTCTCCTTCAGTTCCCGCAGTTCCCCGACGATGATGTTAAGGATCTCCGCCTCCGAGGCAAGGATCTCCTTCAGCCGGGCGATGTACTTGAGGATGTCCTGGTACTCCCCGATGATCTTGTCACGCTCCATGCCGGTGAGGCGGTGGAGACGCATGTCGAGAATGGCCTGGGACTGGAGGTCGGAGAGCCGGACCGGCCGCAGGTACTCGCCGGCATTGGCGGGAAGGGTGAGGCCGAGCTTTTTCAGCCATCCCTCATCGGAGAAGAGCCCTTCCATCAGCCCCTGCTTCGCCTCGGCAGGGGTGGCGGATCTGCGGATCAGCTCGATCACGCTGTCCAGCCAGTCGAGGGCGATCTTCAGCCCCTCCAGGATATGGGCGCGGGCCTCGGCCTTTTTCAGGTCGAAGATGGTGCGCCGGGTGACGATTTCGCGACGGTGGTCGATGAAGTAATTGATGGTTTCGCGCAGGGTCAGCACCTTCGGCCGGTTGTTGACGATGGCTAGCATGATGATGCCGAACGACGACTGCATCTGGGTCTGCTTGTAGAGGTGATTGAGGAGTATTTGCGGATTCTCGTCCTTCTTCAGCTCTATGACGACACGCATCCCCTCGCGGTCCGACTCGTCGCGCAGGTCGGAAATACCCTCTATTTTCTTCTCCCTCACCAGTTCGGCAATTTTCTCAACCAGCCTCGCCTTGTTGACCTGGTAGGGAATTTCGGTAACGATGATGGACTGGCGCTCGGTCTTTTTGTGGGTCTCGACCACGGCGCGGGCCCGCATCTGAACGATGCCGCGGCCGGTCCGGTAGGCCGAGACGATCCCTTCCCGCCCGTAGATGAATCCGGCTGTGGGGAAGTCCGGTCCGGGAATCAGCTCTAGCAGCTCTTCAAAGGTCAGCTTCGGATTCTGAATGACCGCAATGATGCCGTCGATTACCTCCGCCAGGTTGTGGGGAGGAATGTTCGTCGCCATGCCGACGGCGATCCCGGACGACCCGTTGACAAGGAGGTTGGGGAACTTGGCCGGCAGCACGAGCGGTTCCTGAAGCGAATCGTCGTAGTTCGGCCCCATCTCCACGGTTTCCTTGTCGAGATCTGCCAAAAGCTCGTGGGCCAGCTGGTACATACGGATTTCCGTGTAACGCATGGCCGCCGGAGAATCTCCGTCTACGGAACCGAAATTTCCCTGACCGTCCACTAACGGGTAGCGTAAGGAAAAATCCTGGGCCATACGGACGAGGGTGTCATAAACTGCCGTGTCGCCGTGGGGATGATATTTACCGATGACGTCACCGACCACGCGGGCCGATTTTTTGTAGGGCTTGTTATAGTCGTTGCCCATGTCGTACATGGCGTAGAGACAGCGCCGGTGCACCGGCTTAAGACCGTCCCGCACGTCGGGGAGTGCCCGGCCGACAATGACCGACATGGCATAATCCATGTACGATCGCTTCATTTCATCTTCGATGTTAACCGCTACCTTGTTCGTTTGGATAAGCATTGCAACCTCATGACAATATATGACATGTAGGGGCGGGGTATCCCCGCCCAGGGCGCGGCAACCGCGCCCCTACGAAAATTTAAATATCCAGATTAGACACATTCAGTGCATTCTGTTCGATAAACTCGCGCCGCGGCTCGACCTGGTCACCCATGAGCACGGTAAATATCTCTTCCGCTTCAATAACGTCTTCGATCTTGACCTGGAGTAGTATCCTGTTTTCCGGGTGCATGGTGGTTTCCCAAAGCTGTTCCGGGTTCATTTCTCCCAACCCCTTATAGCGCTGGATGTAAAGCCCTTTCTTGGCCGTTTCCAGAAAGAAAGAGAGCAACTCCTCATGTCTTTCGGTTTCAAGCAATTGCTTGTCCTCCGTCGACACCTTAGCATTGCCAACGCCCATTACGTTCTCGATGCGACGCTGGCTTTCCACCAGCAACCCGTATTCATAAGAATTGAGCGCAGTGATGGTCTGCTGATCGATACGGACGCGGACATTGCCGAGTTTGAAGAGAATCTTGTGCTCTTTTATCACATAATCGGAACCGGGGAAACACTCCTTCATCTTTGCCAGGTACGGCTCCAGTTCCCGCAGTTCTTCGAAGCCGCTTTTAACCCCGCTTTTCAGGAACATTGTCAGGAGTTCTTCGTTGAGCCCCTTTTTCACTACCTTGCTGAACAGGGAATCGTGTTCGATCAGCTGCTTCAGGATGGGGATTATCTGCTTGCCGCGGTAGGTCCGCTCCTCTTCCCCCATTTGCAGGATCATGTCCTCGGTTCCCTCTTCAAGGAGGTAGTTCTGCAGGGCCGCCTCATTTTTCAGATACTGCTCTTTTTTGCCTCGTTTTATCTTGTAGAGTGGCGGCTGGGCTATATAGAGGTAGCCGCGCTCGATGAGCTCCAGCATCTGCCGGAAGAAGAAGGTGAGAAGGAGCGTCAGGATGTGGGAGCCGTCCACGTCGGCATCGGTCATGATAATGATGCGGTGGTAGCGGAGCTTGGCAATGTCGAAGTCTTCCTTGCCGATGCTGGTGCCGAGCGCGGCAATGAGGGTCCTGATCTCCTGGGAGGAGAGCATCTTGTCGAAACGCGCCTTTTCAACGTTGAGGATCTTTCCTTTCAAGGGGAGGATCGCCTGGTATTTCCGGTCACGTCCCTGTTTTGCCGAGCCACCGGCGGAGTCACCTTCCACGAGGAACAATTCACAGAGTGCCGGGTCTTTCTCCTGGCAGTCCGCAAGCTTGCCGGGAAGGGTACCCACTTCCAGCGCCCCCTTGCGCCTTGTCAGATCGCGGGCTTTACGCGCCGCTTCCCGCGCGCGCGCGGCGTCGATGGACTTTTCCAGGATACGCTTGGCAATCTGCGGATTTTCCTCCAGGTATGTTGCCAATTTCTCGTTCATGAGGGTTTCCACGTAGCCCTTGACCTCGGAATTGCCGAGCTTGGTCTTGGTCTGTCCCTCGAACTGGGGTTGGGATATCTTGACGGAGATCACCGCCGTCAACCCCTCTCGCAGATCCTCGCCGGAGATGTTCTCCTTGACGTTTTTGAGCAGGTTGTTGGCATTGGCGTAGGTGTTCATCGTCCTGGTCAGGGCGGCCTTAAATCCGACGAGATGGGTTCCCCCCTCATGGGTGTTTATGTTGTTGGCAAAGGAGAAGATCTTCTCATCGTAGGAATCGTTGTACTGCATGGCGATTTCCATCTCAACCCCGCCCTTTTCGCCGCTGATATAGATGGGCTTGGGATGGATCGGCGTCTTGTTCTTGTTGAGGTATTCCACAAAGGAGTTTATCCCTCCCTCGTAGAAGAATTCGTGGACCTTCTCGGAACGCTCGTCGGTAATTTTTATTCTGACACCGGCATTCAGAAAAGCCATCTCGCGCAGACGCTGGGAAAGGGTATCAAAGGAAAAGTCTGTGGTCTCAAAGATTTCATCGTCGGGAAAAAAGGTAATTTTTGTCCCGCGCTTCTTGGTTTCACCCACTACTTCCAGAGGCCCCTGCGGTTCACCGCGGCGGTAGGACTGTCGGAAAACCTTCCCTTCACGGCGAATCTCCAGTTCCAGCTTTTTCGAAAGGGCATTGACTACCGAAACGCCAACACCGTGCAAGCCTCCGGAAACCTTGTAGGAAGTGTTATCAAACTTCCCCCCCGCATGCAATACCGTCAATACCACTTCTGCTGCTGATTTTCCTTCTGTCGGATGCATGTCCGTCGGGATGCCGCGGCCGTTATCCACCACCGTTACAGATCCGTCCACATTTATGGTAACCGATATCTCGTTACAATAACCCGCCAGCGCCTCGTCAACGGAATTGTCGACTATCTCGTAAACCAGATGATGAAGCCCCTGTACAGAAGTAGAACCGATATACATGGCGGGTCTTTTTCTGACCGCCGAGAGCCCTTCCAGCACCTTGATCTTGTCTGCACCGTAATCGTCAATTAATAAGTCTGTCATCGTTACCTCTAGTTAAGCACTTTCCCCGACTCTATGGAGAAGGTGCAATAGTTTTCTGCGTCTTTCAGCATTACGTTGTTCAGGCTGGTTGTGGTTATAAATACCTGCATCTGCTTTGTTTCCAGAAATTCCATGAGGTTGCGGCTTCTTTCCCGGTCCAGCTCGGAAGTCATGTCATCCAGCAGAAGCACCGGTGGATAGTCGAATCTTTGCCGGATGTACTCGATTTCCGCCATCTTCAATGCGAGTATATAGCTGCGTTGCTGCCCCTGAGACGCATGGTGCTTCAGCACCTTGCCGTTGAGAAGGAATTCCAGATCATCACGGTGAGGACCGACTACCGTTACCCCTCTGCGCCGTTCCTCTGCGGCGCTTTTTGTCAGGGCCTCGCGGAGCAACGCGCCGCTATCGGCGAGAAGACGTTCTTTGTCCGGCAGATGAGAGTGATAAATCACTCCTGCTTCTTCGCCATTTCCGGCTATATTGCTGTAAAAGTCGCCCAGCAGTCCTTTAATCTCGCTCAAATAGGCGATCCTTTTGGTAATGAGCCTGGCGCCGGTTTCTGCCAGCTTATCGCTCCATACATCCAATCCGTTGGTATCGCCGTTTTTCAGCAGCGTATTCCGATTTTTGAGTATCTTGTAATACTCCTGGTAGAGACGAAGGTAACTCGCATCACCGCTGAAAATGGCCCTGTCCAGATATCTCCGGCGCGCATCCGGCATGCCCCTTACCATCGCTATCTCTTCAGGTGAAAAAACCACCACATTGAGGCTGCCGAAAAAATCGGCCAGTTTCGTCACCTGTTTTTGATCTATTTTCGCTTTTCTTCCCTGCTTTTCCAGCAACAGTGATATTTCTCTTGTTACGTTCTCCTTTTCCACCCATCCTTTCAGTAGCCCATAATCGGCGCCCCATTTGATCAGGTCGCCATTTCTGGCCATCCTGAATGACTTCATGGTTCCCAGCAAGAATATGGATTCAAGAAGATTGGTCTTTCCCTGGGCGTTTTTCCCATAAAAGACATTAAACCTGCTGCCAAACGATATTTCAGTCTCTTCCAGATTTCTGAAGGAGTGAATATATATTTTATTCAATATCATTATATATTTTTTCAGGATTCAGTTGCACATTTTCATCATTAAAAAGGCCACTCCAGGGGGAAGGGCCTTTTGGGATATTCAGAGGAAATGAAGCACGATAAACATTACAGGCGCATCGGCATTACCACCGACAGGAATCCTTCCACTGCGGCTGGTTTCATGATAGCCGGTGACATTTCATCCTTCAATCGCAGCTCAATATCCGTATCATCAAGTACTGACAGGACGTCGATCAGATACCTTGCGTTAAAGCGCGAAGTCAGGGGTTCTCCAGCGTATTCTACTTCCAGTTCCTCCCTCGCTTCACCGAGCTCGGGGTTGCTTGAGGATATCTCCATGGTTCCGCCGTTCAGGTCAAATTTGATTCCTTTGAATTTTTCGCTGGAAAGTATGGCCATTCTCTTCAGGGAACGGAGAAATTGTTCACGGTTGATCTTTACAATCCGATCGTTATTAACCGGTATAACCTTTGTATAATCGGGAAATTCTCCATCGACCAGACGCATAACGATAACGGTATTATCCTTCTTGATAACGGCGCTGTTGTCCATGAAACCAAGTAAAATCTCCCCTTCTTCTTCCTCCGACATCTTTTTAAGCTCGAAAATACCTTTTTTGGGGAGTATTACTCCTTTATCCAGCTCTTTGGTAGTTTTGTCGGAGAGCTCTTTTTCGGCTACGCAGAGGCGGTGTCCGTCAGTTGCCACCATTCTCAGGCGTTTATTGCCATTTTCTTCCACCGCCTTCATAAATATGCCGTTCAGGTTGTATTTGGTCTCATCATGGCAAATTGCATATGAGGTCTTTTCGATCATATCGCGAAGGATGGCATTATTCAGTCGAATAAAACTGTCATCGTTTACTTTCGGAAAATAGGGGAATTCCTCCGGAGAAAGTCCGACGATATTAAAGTACGCCTTGCCGCAGCGAATATCGACCCAGTCGTTTTCTCTGGTGGAAAAGACTATTTCCTCATCGGACAGTTCTTTTATTATTTCGTAAATTTTTTTGGCGGATACGGTAATTTTCCCTTCTTTTATCACCCTGGTCGGATAAGAGCTTTTCATCCCTACCTCCAGGTCGGTTGCAGTGATGAAGATTCTTTCCTGGAAAGCCTCAATGAGTACATTGGAAAGGATAGGCATAGTGTTTTTCTTTTCCACTATACCCTGGACCTTCTGAAGAGCTTTCAGAAAGGTATCCTTGTCTATTTTAAATTCCATGCTCCCTCCTTTTGAACATGAACGATTGTCTTTTATTATTTAAATATATCTTTAGTAGTAACAGATAGATGCTTGTTGAAATGTTGATAAGTCATGTTATTTCCCAATATCATTGAATTTTTTTTGTTGATATATTTTGTTGAATTCAGATTCAACTCATTACGTTATGCACAGCCGGTTATGTAATCCACATTTGGCATCAGATATACACATGTTTTCGTTGATTAACTCAACAGGCCTCTTTTCAGGTTTTCCACGGTACCTTTGAATTCCAGATCCTGTGTCATCTGTTTGTCTATTTTTTTGACGGAGTGGATAATAGTGGAGTGGTCCTTGCCGCCAAATTTTTCACCAATTTCCGGATAGGAGGCTTTAGTGAGCTCACGGCAAAGATATATGGCTATCTGGCGTGGGACTACGAGCGTCTTCAGCCTTTTTTCCGACTTAAGTTCAGTGACCTTGATTTTAAAATGGTCAGCGACAAATTTCTGGATGATTTCTATCGATATATCTTTTGATTTATCAACGATAATATCTTTCAAGACTTCCCGTGCCATGTCCAATGTGATTTCGTTCCCGGTGAGACTGGCGTAAGCCCCCAGTCGTATCAGCATCCCTTCCAGCTCTCTGACGTTGCTGGTCGAACCGGAGGCCAGGAACAGCGCCACGTCGTCCGGCAGACCGATGCCGTCGAGTTCGGACTTTTTCTTGAGAATTGCCACTTTTGTTTCCACATCGGGAGGTTGGATGTCGGCAATGAGGCCCCATTCGAAGCGTGAACGGAGCCGTTCCTCAAGCCCCGGGATATCCTTTGGAAATTTGTCGGAAGTGACGACGATTTGTTTGTGTGATTCATAAAGGGCGTTGAATGTGTGAAAAAACTCTTCCTGGGTTCTTTCCTTGCCTGCTATGAATTGTACGTCATCGATCAACAGCGCATCCATGCTCCTGAATTTATTGCGAAATTGCTCCATCTTATTGTAGCGGAGACAGTTTATCAGTTCATTCATAAATTTTTCAGAGGTGTAATAACACACCAGTGCTTTTTTATTTTTCTGTATGATGTGATTGCCTATCGCTGTCAGAAGATGGGTTTTACCGAGACCAACACCGCCATAAATAAACAGAGGATTGTAACTGGTGGCAGGGTTATTGGCAACGGCCTGGGAGGCGGCATGGGCGAACTGGTTGCTTCCTCCGCACACAAAGGTCTCGAAGGTGTATTTGGGGTTCAGATTGGATATAAAGTCGGAGTTTTTGTTTTTTTCTTTTGACGGTCGGGTATCCTTCTGGTTTAATGTTTCTTTGCTGCCGGAATAGTTACCCGTCGTATCGATCTTTTCGTTTACCTTGAATTCCAGTTGGAATTTGGTGTTAGTGAGGGAAGTAACAGCCTCTTGGATCAGTGGCAGATACCGTTCTTTAACCCATTCCTTGATGAATTTATTGGGGACTTCCAGAATAATAATGTTATTATTAGTCTCCAGAAATTTTAGAGGCTTGATCCAGGTGTCAAACGTTTGCGGTGTGAGCACCTTTTCCATATTTGATTGGGCTTCGAGCCAAATCTTTTCCATATACGAAACCTTTTTGTATCTGCAGCCTCTCGTGAAACCATTCCGCTCAAGTTGCTTTAATCGCCGGAAGTCCAGAGCAGCAACAAGCATGCTTGATCAACGATAATTGAAGGGATTTGTAGCTTCCAGTTGCTCGGATCTGCGGACGTTAAAGAATTTTTTCGTGAGTATTGTTAAATAGGTTTTTACACAGGGTTATCAACATCTGTTGATAAGTAAAGTTGTAACCATATTAATTGCTTAGGTGATAATGGGATGAATAGGTCAAACTAGGGCCATTGGATTTCGAAGACTAGCAGAGGAACCGGTAATTTGCAAGGCTAATTTTTTTAAATGATATAAAATTATCCTTGACAATTGCAGCGGTTTATGGTTAAAAATGCCTTTTACTGTAACGGGTTAGATATCAAGTAAATTCAGGAGTTAATGGAAATGAAAAGAACATTTCAGCCGAGCAATACTTCAAGGAAAAGAACTCACGGCTTTTTGGTACGCATGTCCACAAAAAATGGAAGATTGGTCATTAAAAGAAGACGCGCCAAGGGGCGTAAGAGACTGGCGGTTTCCATAGCTGCAAAATAGCGGCGGTTCAGGCCCTTGTTCGGATATTCCAGAGAAGAACGTCTGTTAAAAAGAGCAGACTATGTAAAAGTTTCCGAACAGGGGCGTAAAATTATTTCCCCGCATTTTATCATTCTTATGCGGTTTTCCTGCGGGACAACTGCACGAATCGGCATAACTGCAAGCCGTAAGGTCGGCAATGCAGTAAAAAGGAATCGCATCAAGAGGCTGATCAGGGAGTATTACAGGCTGAATAAGGGAAACTTTGCCGCTGCCGACTATAACATAATAGCGAGGCAAGGAGCCTATCTGCTTAATTTCAACGATGTCTGCCGGGAATTGGACCGGGCTTTACGTCGTCCACCAAACTAGCATGCTAACCAATATTTTAATTGCCGTCATCGGAGTTTATCAAAAGTACCTGTCGCCCTTTAAAGGGACATCCTGTCGTTTTTATCCCTCCTGTTCACATTATTCGGTCGAATCATTAAAAAAATATGGCCCTGTCAAGGGTATCCGGCTCACGGTTATGCGAATTGCCAAGTGTCACCCGTTTCATCCCGGCGGTTACGATCCGGTTAAATAGATAGACGAGGAGACCTCATGGAAAAGAGAGTTTTAATAGCGGTTCTGTTGTCGATTGCAGTTTTGTATGGCTATTCAATGCTGGTTCCGCAACCCCAAAAGAAAATGGACGAAGTGAAGCCTCCCCCGGCCAAGCAGACTACAATGGTTCAGGATACCTCTGCAATCACTGCTGTACCGTCTCCTGCGGCGCTCGCTGCGGGGTTCGCCAAGGACGTTACGGTCGATACCGATCTCTATACGGCTATTTTCAGCTCGCGTGGCGGCACCTTACGGAAAATCGTGCTTAAAAAGTACAAAGATGCAGCCGGTTCTGCTGGGAAAGAGATCGCCCTCATAGATGAGAATACCCCGGACAACTTTACTCTGAAGAGCACCGCAAAGGGTTTTGTCGTCGATCCGTCCGCCATATTCACCGTCAACTCTGACGGCTTCAAGGTCAGCAAAGGGGAGAAGAGGGAGCTTGAATTTACCTGGTCATCTCCCCAAGGGACCCTGCTTAAAAAGACCTATATCATCCATGGCGACAGTTTCGCCATTGACCTCAAAGAGCAACTGGCTAATACCGGGGCAGCGCGACAGGATGGCGTTTTACAGCTCGTTCTCAATAACCGGATTGATCCAAAGGGGCAAGAGAGCAGTACTGACGTGTACGGTCCGGTCACCCTCGCCGACAACAGTCTCAAGTCCGAAAAGCTCAAAGACTTGGCAAAAGCCCCTGTTCAGTTGGATAAGAATATTCTCTGGACGGGTTTTGGTGATAAGTATTTTCTGAGAGCGGTTCTGGCTCAGGACAGCAGCATAGCCGCGGTCCAGGTGTTACAGACTCCGTCCAACCGCATTGAGAATATAATCTCCTCGCCCAATGTCTCCCTGAATCCGGGACAGGTTTTCACCGTATCCTATAAGGTTTACTTCGGTCCCAAGGATCTTGACATTCTTAAGGCCCAGGGGAACAGGCTCGAAGAGGTTATCGACTTCGGCTGGTTTTCCGCGCTGGCCAAACCGCTTCTCTACACGCTGAAGTATTTTTATAAATACACCCATAATTACGGCGTGGCTATCATCATTATTACCATTATCCTGAAGGTCTTATTCTTCCCCCTGACCCACAAGAGCTATAAGTCCATGAAGGAGATGCAGAAAATTCAACCGAAGATGGTGGAGCTGAAGGAAAAGTTCAAAAACGACCGCGACGCCATGAACCGGGCGGTCATGGAGCTGTACAAGACCCACAAGGTCAACCCCCTTGGCGGTTGTCTCCCGATGATCGTGCAGATTCCGGTGTTTTTCGCCCTCTATAAGGCGCTGATGTTTTCCATCGAACTGCGTCACGCCCCGTTCATTTTCTGGATCCAGGACCTCTCCGCCAAGGACCCCTATTATGTGACCCCGATCATCATGGGTGTCACCATGTTCGTCCAGCAGAAGATGACCCCTTCGAACATGGACCCGATGCAGCAGAAGATGATGCTCGCCCTTCCGGTTGTGTTCACCTTTATGTTCCTCAATTTCCCGTCGGGTCTGGTCCTTTACTGGCTGGTCAATAACATTCTCACCATCGCGCAGCAGATGTATATAAACAAATCTTTGCAGGAAAGTTGAGAACGGATCATAAGTATTTATGTATATCAGGGATACGATAGCGGCAATCAGCACCCCGCTGGGCGAGGGTGGCATAGGGATCATCAGGGTAAGCGGTGATCGGGCACGCGGAATCGCCACTGCCATATTCAGAAGAAACCGGGACGGTGGCCTAAACAGCCACCGTTTTTATTATGGCTCCATAGTTGACCCTTCCTCCGGCGACTGTGCCGACGACGCGATGGTAGTTCTCATGGAGGCTCCGCATTCGTTCACCCGTGAGGATGTTCTGGAAATCCAGTGCCACGGGGGATACCTTGTCGTCCAGCGTATTCTCGATCTTGTCTTGCGGCAGGGCGCACGTCTTGCTGACCCGGGTGAGTTTACCCGGCGCGCCTTCCTTAACGGGCGCATCGACCTGGTGCAGGCCGAGGCAGTCATCGATATTATCCGTTGCAGGACAGAGGCGTCTCTGGCCCTGGCGCAGCATCAGCGTGCAGGACTGCTCTCGAAAAAGATCGCAGCCGTCAGGGAAGGGGTCCTGCATGCCCTTGCCCTCATCGAGGCGCATATCGACTTTCCCGAGGAGGGTATCCCGGCTGCCACTTTTGATGAGATACGGCAATTGGTTGATGGTTCAGTGGCTGAGATCGACCGGTTGCTGGCGGGGTTCAACGAGGGGAGGGTGCTGCGTGAGGGTGTTTCGGTGATTATCGCCGGCAAGCCAAACGTGGGAAAATCGAGCCTCCTTAACACTCTGCTCAAGGAGAGACGGGCCATTGTCACCGCAGTACCCGGAACCACCCGCGACATTATAGAGGAGGTGGTGAACATAAAAGGCCTGCCGGTCCGGATGCTGGACACCGCGGGCATTCGCGCAACCGAGGATGTGGTTGAAAGGGAAGGGGTGAAGCTCACCCTGGAAAAGATCTCCCAAGCCGATCTGGTCCTCTTCCTGGTGGACGCTTCCCGCCCCTTTGACGAAGAAGACCGACTCATCCTCCGGGAGCTTTCGGACAGCCGTTATGTCGTGGTAATGAACAAGGGCGATCTTCCCGAACGCATTGCCCTCCCTGCGGAGATAGAGGGCCGGCCGGTCATCAGGATATCCACGCTGACCGGCACAGGCATTGACGAGCTGCGAGACGCCATACACGACGCCTTTCTCCACGGCAATGCGACTGACAGCAGGGAGTATGTGGCCATTTCCCGGGCCCGGCACCGGGATGCGCTGGAAAAGGCCAAGAAGCACCTCGCCGGATTCAACGGTAACCTTTCCGCCGGGTTTATTCTTGAGCTTCTTGCCGTCGATCTGCGCGATGCCCTGCATGCCGTCGGCGAGGTGACCGGCGAGACCACCCCGGACGACGTTCTCGATCTCATCTTCTCGCGCTTCTGTATCGGAAAATAGCGGATGTTTCACGTGAAACAATCAGTCTCAAGCCGCTGAAATAGTGGTCTTGCAGCTGGGATACAGTGTCCTTTAAAACTCCGCGTGGAACATTCGATTGCGCCTCCCTCTGGGCAAGACTTCTGGCAGGTCCCGATACGGCACTTCTTTTCAATTTATGAGAATTTGTGTATATTAAATACTAAACCGGAATAGGACGCGGACCAAATCCGATGAACGCGGATTTAAAGGCAACCCCATTGGGTTTCGGTTTTATAAACCAGATGCAGGGAACTCAGGTGATACTTTACGATAAAAACTATGACGTGATCGTGGTCGGCGCCGGACATGCCGGGTGCGAGGCGGCGCTTGCCTCCGCGCGAATGGGGCGCAGCACTCTCCTTCTCACAATCAATCTTGACGCAATTGCGCTCATGTCATGCAACCCGGCGGTCGGCGGCCTCGCCAAGGGGCATCTGGTGAAGGAGATCGACGCCCTGGGCGGAGAGATGGGCAAGAACATCGACGCCACCGGGATACAGTTCCGCATACTCAACACCAAAAAGGGACCGGCTGTGCGTGCCTCCCGTGCGCAGGCCGATAAACAATTATACCGGCTGCGGATGAAACGGGTGCTGGAAAACCAGGATAACCTCGACCTCAAGCAGGGGGAGGTTGTCGGGCTCCATCTGGAAGGGGATACCGTCCTCGGAGTCGATACCAAGGCCGGGGTCCGTTATGGGGGAAAAACAGTCATCCTTACCACCGGCACCTTCATGCGCGGCCTCATCCATATCGGCCTCACCCACTATCCTGGCGGCAGGGCAGGGGACCTGCCGTCCGTCGGTCTTTCCGACCGGCTGAGGGAATTCGGCTTCGACGTGGGGAGGCTCAAGACCGGAACCCCGGCACGACTCGACGGCCGCACCATCGACTTCAGCCGCCTGGAGCCCCAGTACGGCGACGACCCTCCGGTTCCATTCTCCTTTTCCACCGAGAGGATCGACCGCCCGCAGGTGCCGTGCCACATCGCCTATACCAACGAACGGAGCCACGACATCATCCGCTCGGGGCTCGATCGCTCCCCCCTCTATTCGGGGATCATCGAGGGGATCGGCCCCCGCTACTGTCCCTCCATCGAGGACAAGGTGGTCCGCTTTCCGGAAAAGAACCGGCATCAGACCTTTATTGAGCCGGAGGGGATGGATACTGTGGAGGTCTATCCCTCCGGCCTCTCCACCTCGCTTCCCATCGACGTGCAGTTCGCCTTCTACCGCAGTATCTACGGCCTCGAACGTGTGGAGATCATGCGTCCGGCGTATGCCATCGAATACGACTACGTGGACCCGATCCAGCTCCATGCCTCCCTGGAAACCAAACGGGTGCGCAACCTCTACCACGCCGGGCAGATCAACGGCACTTCCGGATACGAGGAGGCGGCGGCTCAGGGGCTGATGGCGGGGATCAACGCGGCGCTCCGGACCAAGGGGCGGGAGCCGCTCGTCCTGGGACGGAGCGAGGCGTATATCGGCGTCATGATCGACGACCTGGTGACGCTGGGGACCAGGGAGCCGTACCGGATGTTCACCTCCCGCGCCGAATACCGGCTGCTGCTACGGGAGGATAACGCCGACCTGCGTCTGCGGGAAAAGGGGCATGGGGTCGGACTCCTTCCCGAGGAGGAGTACCGGAAATTTCTTGATAAGCGTGTTATGATTGAAGAGGAGTTGGGGCGCCTGCAACGGACGCGGATTCTCCCTTCCGAGGCGGACCCGGCGTTCCTGGAGGATTTCGGTCTCACCGGGATGCAGAACGCCGTGAGTCTCGAGCAGCTCCTGCGCCGGCCGGACATGACCTACACGGAGCTTGGGCGCATCGATCCCCTGAGCGGCGATACTCCGGTTCTGGTGGCGGAGCAGGTGGAGATCCAGGTGAAGTACCAGGGGTACATCGACCGGCAGCTGGAGCAGGTGGAGCGGGCGCGGAAGCTGGAGAGCGCGCGGATTCCCGCGGATTTCGATTACGGCGGCATGTCGGGGCTTACGGCCGAGGTGCGGGAAAAACTCCAGAAGTTCCGGCCCGACACCCTGGGGCAGGCTTCCCGCATCCCCGGCGTCACACCTGCGGCCATCAGCATCCTTTCCATTACCCTGAAGGCGCGGAGCGGACGATGAACGACGCGGCGAAAGAGCTCTTCTTACGGGGATCCATGCAGCTGGGCGTGCAGCTTACCACCGCCGAGCTGGGGCGGTTTTACACTTTTGCCGCCGAGCTGAAAAAGTGGAGCAGGAAGATCAACCTCACTGCCATCAAGGACGATGCGGACATCGCGGTGAAGCATTTCCTCGATTCCCTCACCCTCTTGAAGGTCGTGAAGGGGAGGGGGAGGCTCCTCGACATCGGCTCCGGCGGGGGCTTTCCGGCGATTCCCGTGAAGATCGCGCTCCACGAGCTGGATGTGGTATCGGTGGATGCGGTGGAGAAAAAGATCATCTTCCAGCGCCACGCGGCCAGGCTGCTGCACCTCCACGGCTTCGAGGCCGTGCACGCCCGGGGGGAGGAGCTGGCGGCCCGGTACGCCGGCCACTTCAACTGGGTAGTCTCCCGTGCCTTCTCCGATATTCCCACCTTTGTGAAGATAGCGCTCCCGCTCATCAAGGAGAATGGAAAGATCGTCGCCATGAAGGGGAGGGGAGGGAGGGACGAGGCCCGCGCTGCGGAGAAGCACCTCGCCGATCTTGGGCTTGCCGTCGCCGAGGTCATCGAGTTCCAGCTCCCGATCAGCGGGGATGCCCGCTCGCTGGTCGTCATGCAGCGCGCTTGATGAGAAGTTGCATGCGCACCTGATCAGTTGAAGATCAATAGATTCTGTGATACGCTCTCCTTGACCTAAACAACAGGATGGCTCTCATGCATCAAGGACTGAAAATTCCCAGAGCAAAACTCGACGATTTCTGCCGTCGCCACCATGTCCGCAAGCTCTCCATCTTCGGCTCCGCCATTCATGGTGAGCTGCGGGAAGACAGCGACATAGACGTTCTCGTCGAATTCGAACCGGACCATGTGCCGGGGCTTGCCTTTTTCGGCATGGAGCAGGAACTCTCCGAGATACTGGGCAGAGACGTGGACCTCAATACACCGCAGTTTTTGAGCCCCTATTTCCGCCGCCAGGTGATGGCGGAGGCCGAGACGCTCTATGAGCACTCGTGGACGGCCGACCTCCCCCCTCTCGTGGAAGAACTGAAAAAGGTTCTTTCCACAATTGAAAAATCTGGTTATGCACAATATTCAAGTTAAGCCAGCATTTCCAAAAGCATTAACCACAGAGGGCACAGAGGACCACAGAGGCAAACCGATTGTTGGATTTTTAGACGAAATTCCGGCTTTGTTCACTGCTTGAATTACAATCTTTTACTTCTCCTCTGCTATCCTCCGTGTCCTGGTAAAAAAAGCATTATAGGATGGGCATGCTGATAGAGCGGGCCGGCACGATGTCATGGAAAGGATCGGCAAATGCGGAAACGGTATGAATTGACGGCAGTGATCGAACGTGAAGGAGATGGCTACGTTGCCCTTTGTCCAGAGCTGGATATCGCGAGCCAGGGGGGCACGGTCGAGGAAGCCCGCAACAACCTTCAGGAGGCGCTGGAACTCTTCTTCGAGACCGCAGACCCGTCCGAGGTCGAGGGGACTTTTCATCCGCGTTCATCCCATCCATCTGTGGTTAAAAAAACAAAAAGATTTTTGAAACTCGGATGCACGCAGATAAACGCAGATAAAATCGAAACCTTTTAGACCTGGTGGACTTTTATTTGGCCATCATAAGAAATCCAGGTTCATTGGTATCCCAGTTTTGGGTATATTCCCGTAAAAAAGCCCCAAATCGGCGTTCCGCAAAAAATTCTTCGATTTATCCCGCTTAGCCCTCCAAGAAATACCTTCCCCTAAACCAGCCCGCAAAAAGCCGCTACAGCCAAAATTTGAAAGTCGGTAGTCTAGTCCCTTGTCAAACAAGGGTTCAGAGTTAATCCGCATATCAAAACCTTAGAAAAGACATTTGATGGTGAAAAAATAGTTTATGCATTGCATGGCAAAAAGATAGTCAAACAAATATCGCTTGCCATGGCGCACCGATTTTCGTAAATTGCATTCTATTAATATTGTGCAATTATTTTCAAGCTCCGATGTTACGGGGTCGGCGGTAAAAGAAGCTCATTGAAAAAATCGGCAATTGCTACCTTAAACTCTTGATAGATAATTGAAATGGTTTTTCAAAATAGCTATTTCTACGTAGAACCTATATGGGCGAGGCTTTACGGGAAACTGCCCTGTTTGCATATCTAGTTGAAATAGCTTTTCAATCTGGTGAGTTATCGGTAAATCCTTTTCTACTAAGGGGCTACAGGTAAAGACCAATTTGCATAAACGGAACCGCTCATTATTATGTTGGACCAGAATAAGGAAGAAAATGAATCTAATACGACTGTCCAGAGAGGAGTTTGCATCTGCACTTCAGCGTGGCCAGAGGGTAGGACGTTTGTATATGTCCGCGAATACGGACTTCAGATGTGGCTGACTTATTATTGGAAGCATGTCTTCGTTTAACATTTCCCCAAAATACAGGAACACTATAGACAATTCCAAATGGGCTAGTGGTTTGAAGAACAAGAGCAAATATGCAGAGTACCTGAATTCGGAGGAATGGGAACATGTCCGGTCTCAAATACGGGAACGAGCACAGGGCAAGTGCGAGTTATGTAGCGCAGAAATGCGGGATGTTCACCACGTTACTTATGCGAAGCGATGGAGCGGCGAACACCCCGACAACCTATTGGCAACCTGTAGACAGTGTCACGACAAAGTTCATGGGATCAGAGATATGAAGGAAATCAACACATTTACACTTGAGAAGTTTCGAGGGTCCACCGGCCAACCGATACAAGTTGCTGTCGATGAGCGTGGCTGGGTTTATGCCACCCCGGAAAAATGGGCTGAGGCAATCCGCTTGCCTGATTGCCGGAGAGTGGAATTCTTTTCAAAGTTACCCTGGTACGCCCAAGTCCTTGAGGGGGAGCATGCTGGAGGACAGTGGAGAGCTACTATCCAAGGAAAGGAGGTTTACCGTTGGCATGTCGTTGAGGAGGCCATCGACACCTTCTACCATGAGAACACGAAATATAGAAGCATGAGTTCACCTCCCCTCGGCGAGCGCAAGTCTTTTGAGTTCTTCCACAGCATCCGCATCCTGAAACACTGGGGCAGGAATCTTCAAGAGGAAGCCATCGCCAATCGCGTCCGAAAAATGGCGGCACCTGTCAAGGACGATGTATCCGCTCTCGCAGATGCAATATCCCGAAGCATCGGGCCACACTTGGGAGATCATAGGCAGCGCTTGGAGGATCACGAGGGTAGAATCACCATGCTCGAAGAGAATTCGAACCAACCCAAAAAAGACCCAGACGAGTTCATCACTGTAAGAGAAGCATGCCTAGAGCTTTGTGCTGATCCGGAACTACTTATTTCGGGAAAACGCAACCTCCAGAACATAGCGGGAGAGCTTCTAGTAAAGCGTGGAGCTGACAAGGGGCTGCCGAGGGCTTACCGACCGAGCGGGAGTAGCGCTATCACGCATGTAAACACGTGGCGGCGCTCAGAACTATACGAAGCTATCGAGGTTGCCTTGAAGTCACGCGACGACATGCCTTTATTTCAAAAGAGATGATGTCCAACACGAGCTTGCAGCGGTCCACTGAGGCCCTAACGGCGGAAAAGAAGAAAGGTAAATATTTATGAGAGGTTCCACCAGAGACGAATTGCTTAAAGAATTGGACAGCATCCACAAGCAAGGAGTAGCCTTTTTCAAAAAAGCCTCAGATTTGTTGCAAGATACGTCATGGAGGACCGATAAGTGGGGAGTCTGTGATAGAGACGAATTCTGGAATATGCTTGATTCGAACTTACAAAAGAAATCACAATCTATAATTACAAATATTGTAAAAATAGCACCATTAATATCAGAATCAGCACGCCTGACAAGTTACCTTTCCCAATCCGATCAAATTGACTTAGGTCACGCAATAAAAGGAATGAGATCATCCCTTCGGCTATGTCAGTATCGTTTTTGGGAGCAAGAGGTTTTGCATGATGAAGGACATGTCCTTGGAGTTCGACCAGCAGGCCAAACGGATGATGAGGGTATCCGCCCAGATAAAGCGATGAAGATTTTTGAAGACTGCCACAGACGTATTACGAGTATTGTGGAGCTTGTAAACCCTGTGACAATTGAAATTGCTGAAAAGAATATCACTATTACGGGCCAGAAAACAGCGACTATTCAGGCTGATTCAGCTTTCATAATGATGTGGATGGATCAAGGCCGTCCAGAGCTAGAAGATGTCTATGCAACAATTAAAAGGTGCTTCAAGAACTTTGGAATTTCTGCTGAGCGAGCCGATGACATAGAGCACACTGGAAAGATTACTGAGGAAATAGTTAATAAAATCAGATCTTCCGAATTTCTATATGCAGATCTCACAGGGGCAAGGCCGAATGTATATTATGAAGTAGGTTTTGCACATGCGCTGAGCAAAAAGGTGATCCTCTATAGAAAATCAGGTGAATCCCTTCACTTTGATCTAGCTGGATACAACTGCCCTGAGTATAAAAACTTAGTGGATTTAGAAAAAAAGCTAAATATAAAGTTGGAAAATATGACGGGTCGTAAAATGAAAAAGAATATAATGTGAAGATAAGGCCCAACAAGCCAGCCGGTCAGGCTTATAACGTTCTATCCGGTCGAAAGACGAAAGGAACTCATCAATGAAGTATTCCGAAGCGAAACCGGGACGTATCTTTGTTCTGCGCCTGGAAGACGGCGATATCCTGCATGAGAGTGTCGAGGCATTTGCCCGTGAGCACGGGGTCCGGGCGGCGGCGCTTATCGTGCTGGGTGGAGCGGATGAGGGGAGCACGCTGATTGTAGGGCCGGAGCAGGGGCGCAGTCAGCCCGTTATTCCCATGGAACTGGTGCTGGACGGTGTTCATGAGGTGGCCGGAGTGGGCACGCTCTTCCCCGATGCCGACGGAGAGCCGGTTTTGCACATGCACATTGCCGGCGGGCGTAAAGGAGAAACCGTCACCGGCTGCGTTCGCCGGGGGGTAAAGGTCTGGCATGTGGTGGAAATGGTGCTCTGGGAACTGACCGATACGACCTGCCGCCGGCTGCCGGATGCGGCGACCGGTTTTGAGCTGTTGCAGCCGTAAGGGTGAAAATCATTTCCCCGGATTCTTTACCCCCACCCGGACAGGCACCACATCCCGGTGGCTACTTAGGATATCCCTGGAAGGCTCAGTGTCGATCATGATCCCCATGCAGTCATCTGCATCCGCATAGGCCTGCCCTTTCCCGTTGCACGTGTAGCGGTCGCCTCCCCCCAGGTCCAGTAGAATGCCGATACCGCCGCCGGTGGCTGCGCCCTGAACCAGTTGTCCCCCCCAATAGGTGTCATCCCCGTGGTCGTCCTCCAGATACCCGACGCCGTAGTCGTGCCCCATTCCCTGCGCAACGCCGAAGGAGGCGTAATAGGAATCGTTCCCCTGCTGATCGATCATTACCCCGATCGACGAATGAATTCCCGCTCCCTGTGCATAGCGCCCCGCGAAGTAACGGTCGTTTCCGGCCAGGTCGTGCAGGATGCCGATGCCGTAGTAATAGGACGCGCCTTGGGCGAAGTAGTCGGCAACATAGGTATCGTCTCCCGCTTCGTCGATGAGCATGCCGATGCCGCCCGGCACGCCGGTTTTGTCTTTTTCCGCCCGGTATCCTCCGCCAAAACCCTGGCCAAAACTGACCGTAGCCTTCAACGGGTCGCGGAAGTCCGGCTGCAGCCCTCCCAGTTGGTAGTAGTCGTCGCCCCCCCGGTCGATCAGTAAGCCGGCCCCGGCAAAGAGGCCCAGCCCCTGCCCGCCGAGGGAGCAGTTATAGACGGAATCCCCTTTACCGTTCGCTATAATGCCGATCCCCATCTGCCCCGTCCCCTGGGAAAAGCTTCGTGCATTGAACGTCCCTTTCCCGTCGCCATGGTAGAGGAGGCCGCTCCCCCAGAACCCGGCGCCCTGGCTGCCGTCGGGAGAGACAAAGGTGTCGTTGCCGCCGAGATCCAGGAGAAAGCCCCCTCCCAGGACACCCGCCCCCTGTGAAAAACTGTCCCCGGCGATGTACCGGTCGTTTCCCCCCCAGTCGACCACGAGCGCCACCGGCATGCCGGGCCGCGTCCCTCCTGCGTTGTTGAGGTAGAGGTCGTCACCACCCAGATCGAGGATCAGGGCCGCATCTTCCCGGTAAACATCGGGGCCGGCGTCTCCCACGATTACGCGTCCCACAGGAGTCACTGCGTCATACAGTATGGGTTCCGTGTTGCCCCCAAACCTCGCGATGAGGTCCTGTTTGAGCAGGGCGAGGTTATCCCGCGTGAAAAAGGGGAGGAGCGGGACAAACGCGTTGAAGAGCTCCCTGCGCTCGATTTTCAGGGAAAGGTCCACGATGCTGTCCCATTGCTCGTCTTCCGGCGAGCTCAACGCCTTTTCCCGCAAAAGCGCTGCTTCGGCAGGTGAAAGGCGGTCTAACGCCTTTTCTGCCTTTGCCTTTGCACTCTCCATTGCACGTAACAATGCGGGAAAGGTGATCTCTTGCGGGGCGGTGATTGCCGGTTCTGCCTCAAGAAGACGGGCTGCACTCCGCACGATATCATCCGGACGCCAATCTGCTGAATGAAGAGGTGCGGCAAGCTGCCGGGACAAATCACGGGCAACCGCTCCGGAGGTCAGGGGGTGACGGAGCAGCCAGGTCATCTCCGGCAATTGAAGGCGATCAGGGTCCTTGTCTGAGGTCTGACCCGGGTTATGAACGGCGCTGGAACGCAGGAATAACCCGGCGAGGATGTCATTAAACAGAGAGCGGGTGTTAGTGGAACGCAACGCAGGTGCAAGGAGGGATGGCCGTTCGGGGCACGCCTCAATTCGCCGATGGTCGGCCTCAGGCTGATAACGGGTCGGCAATTCCTTCAGTGTGGCGGATACGGAAAGAGCCTCAGCCCCCCGCAGGATATCAAATGTGACCTGTGCGCCCACATTCTGCCGGTCAATGTTCTTTCTGAATGACGATACGATGTCCCCCTTTTCCCGGCATACGGGAGTACCGTTTATGGCGGTAATGATATCGTATTCCCTGATGCCCGCCTTGTCCGCTGCAGAGCCGCGTGCAACCCGGTCAACCTTGACGAAAATGTTTTCCGGGCAGGGGAGGGGTGGAGTTTCCTGTTTAATTTCGGAAAGCGCGATCCCCAGAAACGGCTTTGGCTTTGGCGGCAGTGTTGATTCGGTGGTGATATGGAGAAGACTGCAATAGGTGAAGTGAGGCTCCGGCTGAACAAGGGGTATCAGTTCGGCTGTCGTCTGGGCCGATGTAATGGCGGGAAATACCATGAAAAGAAGGAGGGGAATTATCGTTACGTTCATGGCGACCTCTCGAGTTCATCATGGCGGCACACCTGGGTTCTAACGCACTTTTAGCGGGAAAACCACAAAAAAATAAAAAAGCCTGCTCGAAAGCAGGCTTTTCCAATGGCGACAGCAGGGACTTACGCTCTTCCCCGATGCCGACGGAGAACCGGTTTACTTTTTCATCAACTGAGCTGGACTCCCTTGATCGATTCTCCCCCATCGTCCTTGGCCTGATGGAGGCAACCGTCAGCCTTGTCGAGAAGGATCTGCGCCGTTAATCCTTCCTTCTCCTTGCTGGCGGTGAAACCTGCCACCCCAAAGCTGGCGGTCACCTTGAGCTCCTTGTTGTTGTTCTTGATAACCGTCGAGGCAATCCTGATCCGCAATCGTTTTGCAAGAATCACGGCTCCGGCCGCATCCGTTTCAGGCAGCACCACCACGAACTCATCCTCTCCGTAGCGTGCCAGCCAGTCGAGCTCCTTGCGCGCCGACTCAGCCATGCAATCGGCGCACGCCTTCAGAACCAGGTCGCCGGTGAAATGCCCGTAGGTGTCAGTAACCTCCTTGAACTGATTGATGCCCACCAGGATCAGCGATAGGGAGCGCTCATAACGGTAAGCCTTCTTGATTTCATGGGGGATACGATCATTCATGTACCGCCTGTTGAAAATCCCGGTCAAAGGATCGATCAGGGACAGACTCTTGATTTCCTCCATGCTCGTTTTCAGGGAACTCTCCAGCTCCAGTATCCGTCTGGCGGTTTTCAGACGGGTAACCAACTCGGCCTGATGCACCGGTTTTATCAGGTATTCATCAGCTCCCGCCTCAAGTCCCGTAATTATGTCATTCTTGGAATTCTGGGACGTGAGGAGGATGACATAGGTATACCGTCCCGAGTCGTCGGTGCGGATTGCCCGGCACAGGTCAAGGCCGTCCATCTCCGGCATGACCCAGTCGGTCATGACGATCGGATAATAGTCCTTTTTGAAAATCTCCAGAGCCTGCTTGCCATTTTCCGCGGTAACGACCTTATAACCGGCTGCTTTCAGGTTTGCCTCGAGCATGGTCCTTAGGAGGAGGTTGTCATCCACAACGAGTATGGGAAAGGCAAACGTCGTGTTCTGTGATAAGTCTGTCATGGCCCGGATGCCTCAATCCTTCTTCTTCCCGTGCTTTTTCCCCTTCTTTGCCTTGTAATGCCCCAGGTGCTTGCCGTTGTCCCCCTTGACCACCGTGGCAGGCTGGGGTGCCTTGATGATTATCCCCGGCGGCGGGGGAGGGGCGGGGAGACCCGCTCTCACGTTGACATTGAGGTCAACCCCGGCAAAGGCGGTTGCGGACAAGGTGAATCCGGCAAGCGTTGCGAACACAATTACTTTCCTCATGACGTCTCCTTTTCCCCTCACGGGCTTTTGCCCCTGCAGGGCGTTGCGCACGGCAAACCCGCCATGGCAGTTGTTGGTGATTATTAAGGTCACTCTTGCCTCTATACGGAATGTTTCGGCAGTAGCGACGTTTTCCTTAAGCCCGGATGCCCGGGCAGATGCACCTGACCCCTTCTATTTCCCTTCGTCACACCAACCCTGCTGCGACTGTCACTTCTTGGTATCCTTGACCACGGTTCCCGAGATCTTCGTGGTGTAACCGTTAAGGACCCAGGCCCAGAACCAGCGCTCCTCGACCACCGGATCGAGCAGCCGGTCTCCCCCCTTGCTTTTCACGGCTTCGTCGTAGGCATTCTGGAACCGGTCGTTCTGATTGATCGGGATCAACTGGAACAGCATGATGCCGGTCGAACTCCCTTCTCCTTGCCCGAGGACCTGGTAATCCCTGTCCACGAGCTTGTCCTGCGGCGTCGGAATCCGCAACGGAGTGCTCGTACAGCCTGTGATGAGGAATACCGCTACCACTGCCAGTAAAACTTTCATGCGTCACCTCCTGTACTTTGTTAAATCATCGGATTAACTCCTGTGATACTTTGCCTGAGTAGAAGCAAGAGGGTCAGATATGCATTCGCCGCGCCGCTTCCATGAGACGGAACTGTCATCTCTCCAGCAGACTCCGCTGGTCACGCAGGACTGCCGCGGTCTTGCGAACCTTGAAGAGTTTTGCCGTTGCCACGTTGCCGGTGATTCTCTGCAGCGTGGCGACCACGGTCGCCTTGTCATTGTCGAAGTCGCCGTGATGCCGCGCCGTGGAGTAGTTCGCAGGTGTATCGGCGAAACTGTTCGGCGAGCGAATCCATTCGGCGTGGTTCTTCTTGAAGAGCGCTTTCATATCGGCGTCATCCTCGACGAACTTCTCCATCCCGAGGATGGGGAAGCCATCCCGGAAGAGGGGGATGCGCGGCTCGTCCTCGAAGGCGTTGGAAACGAGGTAGAGGAGGGACTTGTTGTAGATCCTCGCGCAGTTGTCGTCCTGCTCCGTCTTGTCGTCCATGGTGAAGAGGGCGAATTTCTCGATTCCTTTTCCGATGAGCGGCAGATAGGTCTGTTTGAACAGGTCGAGGGTGATCGCCGGCGCCCAGAGGGTGCAGGTCTTGATCGGTATCCCCAGACCCGTTTCCCCCTTCAGTGGGCCGGATGTGATAGCTCCCTGCGTGGCGAGGAGCTGGACGAGAGGGGCGTGGAAAATGCTCCCGGCGCTGTGGCCGATGACGTGAATTTCGGTCGCTTTATTAACCATATCTTTCAGCCTGTCCACGGCAAGCCGTGCTCCGCCTTCCTTTTCAACCGTGGCCCCCAGGGCATTCTCCCTCATCTCGTCCCACTGGGCCTTGCCGCCGATCATCCGGGAGATCGGCTCCAGGGCGTCGTCGAGCCGGTCGAGCATGAAGTCCTTGGCGCTGTCGAGGAACCCCTCCGGTTTGCGCTTGCCGAGGGATTCCTTGAGGATGTTGACGAGAGTCGTCCAGAAGTCGCTGTGCCAGACGAAGGATATCGGGTGGACGCCGGCCGCTCCGAAAACCGGGAGGAAATCGGCAAGCACCTGGACGGCCGACTCTTCGCCGACGAGCCCGCCGTGGGCGTAGAGGACGACTTTCTTCCCCGCGCACCCGCCCATGATCTCCGCGACATCCGCCTTGTCGGTACCGAACGTGCCGTCGGCCTTCAGGAAGCCGTTGTTGCCGATGCTGATGATGTGCCGGCGTAGCTCGTTGTTGCTGACGGCGTCCGAACGGGGGACCATCCCGGAATATTGAACGGCAAATGACAACGTTTCCGAGAGATGAACCGGCGCGCCGAGCCGGGCGACCCAGATGTCGGTGCCGTTCGCCAGCCAGTCGTCGTAGGTGATGCAGGCAAATCCTCCCATGCCCCAGGTATCCCCCCATGAGTTCTGAATCCAGAACCCCTTCTCGTCATAGGCGACGATGGCGAAGGCGTGCCCACCCAGCATCTGGTCGCGCAGGGGAATAATCCCCTTTTTGTCCACCTGGTCCCACCCTTCATGGACGGATGCCGTGGCGTAGAGGATATCCACCTCGGCAAGGGCGCAGTGCATTGCCACGAGGTCCTTGTGGTTGACCCGGTAATAAGCGCCGAGGGGATTGCTGACCGCTTCATCCATGACTTTGGCAGTCAGGCGGCCCTTCTCTTCCTTCCAGAGGGGCGTCGAGCAGACCCCGTGCTTGTGCCACCCCTTCATGGCCCCGCGGGCGCTGGACCCCTCGTATTTCTCCCCCGGCCACTCGTCATAGCGCCTTGCCAGGTTGTAAAGCATGGCAGGACTGGCTTCCACCCCGCTCGGCAACTGCTTCCGGGTGCGGAGGAGGTAATTGACCACCGTCGCCAGGCCGAAGCCGGTGCATGCCCCCTCCTTCCCCTGGTCGAGAATCGGGACCTTGGCTTTCCGGTAGTCCTTCAGGTCCCTGAACGTGGGGACTTCCACCAGCGTCGGCACGTACATACGGTCGCGGAAATCGATGGTGTCGCGCCGTGCGTCGAGGATCCTTCCTTTTTTCGTCGTTTGTGATTTCGCTACCTTGGCCATGGTGTTCCTCCTTTCGACAGAAAGCGTTAAATACTAAGCCGGCTTTGCCGGCTTAGGGCTAAAAAAATAACGGAATCTATATATGAAAAAAATGCTTGGCTTAAAAACCGCTTGTTTCCCCCCTTTTGTAAAGGGGGGCCAGGGGGGATTTAGCAGCCGGCTGAATTTAAATCCCCCTCAATCCCCCTTTACGAAAGGGGGAGGAAAACCAATACTTTTGTTTTGAATATAGTTCCGAAAAATAATTACCCCATAGAACGAAAAAAAGCCGCTCTATCAGCATTTGCGGCTGAAGCAAGCGGCCTTTCCAAACAACGAATTGGGCAGAGTGATGAACATCCATGTTCATGATCCCATTATGTATATGTGATTTTAAAACATCATATGGGCTAAATTGCAAATTTCAAAATCATTGCCAAGTGAAGATTTGGTGACAGTAGGGGGAGTGTAATACTGCTTATTGTACTATCGTTCTGTGTCCCCCAGATTTTAACCAAAAAACCTCAGTTGTCCACGGAGGAGATGAAGAAACACGATTTTTTTCACTCCGCCAGCTCGGCCACAACCCGGGCAAGCCCCGCCACGACCTGTGCCATGCGGTCATAGTCGAGCCTCCCCGGCGTATCCTGCGGGCCGTGGTAGTAATCGTACCGGTAGAAGGCGGTATCGGTGACCATGAGGGCCGGATACCCCTCGTGCCAGAACGACCAGTGGTCGGACCAGCCGACCCCGATGATCCCACCAGGCACCGCGGCCCCCTCGGAGGGGAAGGGGGTAGTGCGGCGAAAGGCCTCGATAGACCGGCGCACCAGCCGGCGCGAGCCGATGTTCCCCACGAAGCCGATGAAGTTGCCGGTGGAGGGGTAGAAGAAATTGAGGGGGAACGGGTAATGCTGGCTTCCCGGTGCATCGGAGTAGTAGCCGATGGTCTCCAGCGAGAGCATGCCGGCGATCCGCTCGCCCCGCTGCCGCGACCGCCTGGCGTAGACCAGGCTCCCCATCTGGCCGGTCTTGAAGAACGGCGGCTCCTCGTTGACGAACAGGACGAAGCGCACGGTCCGGGCCAGGGGGCGCCCATTGAGGAGCCGGCCGAGCTCCAGGACCGCCGCCGCGCCGCTTGCGTTGTCGTTTGCCCCCGGCGAGCCGGGCACCGTGTCGTAATGGGCGCCGACGACGATGATCTCGGCAGGGGTGCTTATGCCGGGAAGCTCCGCCTCCAGGTTGCGCACCTTCTTCCCCTCCGCCGTATAGACTTGGTCGGTCACGGCAAAGCCGGCGCCCTTAAGCTCCTTTTCGATGTAGCCGGCCGCCGCCTCAAGGGCGCCGTAACGCCGGACGTTCCGCTCGCCGATCTCCCCCGCCAGGGTCCGGACATGCCCCCGGAGCCGGTCGCGAAGCAGGGTCTCGTCTCCGGTCAAGGGGTTGAGGGGCTGATTGTACGTACGGCCCGGCATCCTGAACACGTAATAACCTCCTGCACTCACCACCAGCGCGATGAAAAGCCAGCGGAGCACGAACGCCCGCCACCCTTGCTTGCCCCGGGGGAAGAGTAAAATGCCGTGCACCTTCGCCGAACCGTTCATGTAAGACCTTCCGGAACCTCAGACCCCGCCTCTATTCGATCAGCAGAAACGCATACCGGTTCATCTCCTGCCCGCTCTCCTCTTCCCCGTTCACGCGAACAGTATGAACCGCATCCCGGCTGTAAAGAAAAAAGACCGCTGCACCGGCATCACACCGGCACAAGCGGCCCTTCTCCTAGCTCCGCACCAGATTCGATTACTCAGCCAGAAGCTTCTTGATCAGGGTCTCCACGGCCTTCTCCGTTTCATCGGAAAAACCCATGTACTTCTCCACAACCACCCCCCGTTTATTGATGACATAGATGGTGGGAACGGAGCGGAGACCATAATCGGCCTGCAGGTCTTCGTCGGCCAGGGCAACCGGATAGGTGATTCTCTTATTGGCGACAAATTCCTTGACTACCTTCTCGCCCTCGTCATCAACGCTCATGCCGAGGATCTGCAGCCCCTGCTTGCCGTATTTGCTGTTCAGTTCCTTCAGGTGGGGGATTAACTCCCGGCACGGTCCACACCAGGTGGCAAAGAAGTCCAAGACCAGCACGTACCCCTTGTAATTGGCCAGGGTGACCTGCTGGCCGGAAGTGGTCACAACCTTGATGGGGGGCGCCGGCTGCCCCTTCTGGAGAACGGCCAAGGCAGGAGACGGCAGGCAGTAAGGCACCGCCGCCGCAATTGCACAGTAAAACCACAGACTCTTAAGTAACCGCATAAAAACCGTCTTTCATGATTACAACGCCTTTTTAATAAGCGCCTCCAACTGCGCCTTGGGAACCGCTCCCACCACCTGATCCACCACCTTGCCGTCCTTGAAGAGGATGACGGTAGGGATGCCGCGAACCCCATATTTGCCGGGGGTGCCGGGGTTATCGTCAACATTCACTTTGCCGACCTTCACCTTGCCGTCATATTCTTCCGCAATAGAGTCGATTACCGGGGCAATGGCCTTGCAGGGGGCGCACCAGGTGGCCCAGAAATCCACCAGCACCGGAATAGCAGACTGCAGAACTTCCGTCTCAAAATTATCGTCACCCAATGTATTAACCTTTTCGCTGGCCATCTACATGTCTCCTTTTTGAGTTTAAAAATAGATATGAAAAGTCTTATAAATATAACTGAGCCGGTAAAAAAATCAAGGAGTAAAAACAAAACGGCGCATTGTAATTCACGATTCACCATAAATGCCTCTGGTGAATGCTTGATAACTGTTGACAGACACTCGCGGGTAAGTGATATAGTATTTTTTGTATTTCTGCGTAGCTAGTCGGCAGTCCGTGATTTCTCAAAGAAAGCACAAATTACCATCACGTAAAGACGCCATGCGGTATTTCCCCATAAATCTCAATATCCGCGGCAAACGCGCAGTGATTATCGGCGGGGGAAGCGTCGCCGAACGCAAATGCCTCTCATTGATTCAAGCCGGGGCGCAGGTGACGGTGATCGCTCCCGACCTTGTGAACGGCCTGCGGGATCTCCACGCCCAAGGGAGCATCGTGCACCTGGCCAGGGAGTATAAGGCAGGCGACCTTGCCGACGCGTTTCTCGTCTTTGCCGCCACCGACGACCATGCAACCAACCGGGCGGCGGCGGCAGAGGCGAAGGCCGCAGGCATCCCCGCCAACATCGCCGACGCCCCGGAAATAAGCGACTTCACGTCGCCTTCCGTGATTGCCAGAGGGGAACTCCTCATCACCGTATCCACCGGCGGTAAATTCCCGCTCCTCTCCCGGAAAATCCGGGAAGAGCTGGAAGGCCTTTTTGGGCCGGAATATGGGGCTGCGCTAGAGCTTCTGGGCGCCGTACGTGAAAAGCTGTTGACTGAAAAGGGGAACAACGCTTACAATAGGAAGCTTTTATGCGAGCTCGTCGGACACAACCTGCCGGTGCTCGTTAAGAACCGTTCCACCGTTGAAATAGACCACCTTCTCCTGAAGCTTTTCGGTCCGGGGTTCACCCTGGCCGAGCTGGGGGTGAAAGGAAAGGATACCGAATGAACGCCGTGCTTTTTTATTCTACCCTGGGCATCTATTTCGTGGCCACCGTCGCCTATCTG
Source organism: Geobacteraceae bacterium (assembly GCA_009773645.1). GTDB lineage: Bacteria > Desulfobacterota > Desulfuromonadia > Geobacterales > Geobacteraceae > WSYB01. Next base: position 63,115 of record WSYB01000025.1, on the reverse strand, counting down.
GCCTATCTGATAAAGCCCCGCGAAACGCTCGGCCAGGCCTCCCGCTGGCTCATTACCGCCGGTTTTCTGCTCCATTGCGCATTCACCCTCGACCGCTACCTGGAAGCGGGGCGCACCCCCATAACCAATCTGCATGAATCGCTCTCCTTTTTCAGCCTCTCCATTGTCGGCGTGTTCATCATTATTGAGCGTAAATACAAGGTGTTCATCCTCGGCTCCTTCGTCACACCGGTGGCGTTGATCCTTATGCTTGTCTCGACCATCTTTCCCACGGCCATCACGCCCCTCAACCCGGCGCTGAAAAGCAAATGGCTGGCGGTGCACACCACTGTGGCTTTTTTCGGCTATGCCACCTTTGCGGTGGCTTTCGGCGCCGCCATCATGTATCTGATTCAGGAACATTTCCTGAAGAGCAAGAAACTGGGGGCCATGTACCAGAAGCTCCCGTCGCTCGACAAGCTGGATGATATCAATTACCGCTGCCTGACCTTCGGCTTTCCACTCCTCACCCTCGCCATCATCTCCGGTGCGATCTGGGCCGAAACCGCCTGGGGGACCTACTGGAGCTGGGACCCCAAGGAAACGTGGTCGCTCATCACCTGGTTTGTCTATGCCGCCCTGCTCCATGGTAGGCTGACCACCGGCTGGCGGGGGAAAAAGGCCGCCATTCTGGCCATTATCGGTTTTTTCGTGCTGCTTTTCACCTTTATCGGCGTGAACCTTTTACTGCCGGGGCTGCACTCCGCGCAATCCCTTGATTTCCTTGCCAGGACAAAAAAATCCTCGTTTCCTATCTGGAAACCAATAGTTTCTCATCCGGACTTTCCGGATGGAAACTAAATAGTTGAAAAGAGGCTGACAACACATGAATATCGTAGTAGTGGGGCTCTCACACAAGACGGCCTCCGTAGAAATACGAGAAAAGGTGGCCTTTGCCCCGAACCAGATGGAAAAGCCCTTACAGGCCCTTGTCTCGCTCCCTGACATCACCGAAGCGGTGATCGTCTCCACCTGCAACAGGGTGGAAGTTTACGCCACCTCCCGTGACATCGCAGGGGGAATGGCGAGGTTGAAGCGCTTCCTGGCCGACTACCACCATATCCCCCTGGAAACCCTGGAGCCGCACCTTTACACTCACCACGGCGAGGCCGCAATCCGCCACGTATTCCGCGTGTCCGCCAGTCTCGACTCCATGGTGGTGGGGGAGCCGCAGATACTGGGGCAGATCAAGACGGCCTACGGCTATGCAGCAGAATACAAGACCTCCGGCATCATCCTGAACCGTTTTCTCCACAAGGCCTTCTCCGTGGCCAAACGGGTGCGCACCGAAACCAAAATCGCCTCTTCGGCCGTATCCGTCGCCTTTGCTGCCGTAGAGCTGGCAAAAAAGATATTCGACGACCTCTCCGACAAGACCGTCATGCTCATCGGCGCCGGCGAGATGTGCGAATTGGCCGCCAAGCATTTCCTCAACAACGGCGCGCGCGGCGTCATGGTCACCAACCGGACCTTCGAGCGGGCCGAAAAACTGGCCGAGGAATTTGACGGCAAGGCGGTACGCTTCGACGACCTCTTCGATTACCTGCACAAGGCCGACATCGTCCTCTCCTCAACCGGCGCCCCCCACTTTATCATCGGCCCCAGGGATGTGGAAAATGTGATGCGCCGCAGGAAGCTGAAACCGATGTTCTTCATCGACATCGCCGTGCCGCGCGACATCGACCCGAAGGTCAACGATGTGGAGAACGTTTATCTTTACACCGTCGACGATCTCCAGGAAGTGGTGGCGAGCAACCTCCAGCAGCGGGCGGAAGAGGCAAAAAAAGCGGAGGATATCGTAAGCCAGGAGATCGGCCAGTTCTTCAAATGGCTCTCCTCGCTGGACATCACGCCGACCATTGTAGCGCTGCGTTCCAGGTTCGAGGAGACACGCCAGGCCGAGCTGGCCAAGACCCTGGCCAACTGGAAGGACCTGACACCGGAAGAGCAGAAGCGGCTGGAGGCCCTGACCTCCGCCATCATCAACAAGCTGCTCCATCCCCCCACCAGCGTCCTGAAACAGACTGGCCAGGGGGGGCGCGCCGACCTCTACGTGGACGCCCTGCGCAATCTGTTCGACCTGGAGACGGCGCCGCCGGAAGAGGAAGTGGGGGAACTGGAGGAATAATAAACCAGGCTCTAGGCGCCAGGCTCTAGGTTCTAGGATTTACCTAGCGCCCAACGCCCAGCGCCTCGGGCCCTTCAAAGGAGATACAGGTATATGTCATTGACACAACTGAGAATTGGAACCCGCGCCAGCCAGCTGGCGCTCTGGCAGGCCAACTGGGTAAAATCCGAGCTGGAAAAGCGTAATCCGGGGATGGAGGTGACCCTCGTCAAGATAAAAACCATCGGCGACAAGATCCTTGACGTGCCACTGGCCCAGGTGGGCGGAAAGGGGCTGTTTGTCAAGGAGATCGAAGAGGCGATGCTGCGCGGTGATATCGATATCGCGGTGCACAGCATGAAGGATGTGCCGACGGAGTTCCCTGAAGGACTGGGTCTTCACTGCATCACCGAACGGGAAGACCCGCGCGATGCCGTCATATCCCGCGGGGTAAAGTTTGCAGACCTCCCGCCGGCGGCGCGCATCGGGACCTCAGCACTCCGCCGCCAGGCCCAGCTCCTGAAGGTCCGACCCGATCTGGAGATGGTCATCATCCGCGGCAATGTGGAGACCCGCATCAACAAGCTGGAGACGGAAAAACTCGACGCGGTCATTCTGGCCGCTGCAGGGCTTAAGCGCCTGGGCTACACCGACCGGGTCACCGAGTACCTCGATACCGACCTCTCCATCCCCGCCATCGGCCAGGGAGCCCTCGGCATCGAGTGCCGTCTCGACAACGAAGAGGTCAAAAAGACCATCGAATTTTTCAATCACCCCGCCACCAGCCACGCGGTGCGGGCGGAACGGGCGCTTCTGTGGCGCTGCGAAGGTGGGTGCCAGGTGCCGATCGCCGCCCACGGCGTGGTCACGGAGAATGAGCTCACGCTGACCGGTTTCGTTGCCTCGGTGGATGGCAAAAAGTCGGTCAAGGGGAGCATCACCGGGCCGGCCGAGCAGTGCGAAAAGCTGGGGATCGCTCTGGCGGAACAGCTCCTGAAAGACGGCGCCCACGAGATACTGTCGGAAGTATACCAGCGGGAAGTGACGCGGGAGAAGGAGATTCCCGTCTAAAATCGCAAACATGGTATTAACAAGGATATACAGGATGAACAGGATAAAACCTTTATGATTAACACGGAAAAAGCGGATTAAAACTGATAATTCAAGGAGATGAACCGGGTTACTACTACAACCTTTTGGGTTAATGCTCTCAGTGGTTTAAATCCCTGAAAATCCGTATTAATCAGATTTGATCCGTGTTCAAAATGCTTTTTCTAGGTTTATTGATGTTCCCGCTCTTCATCCTGTATATCCTGTCCATCCCTGTTAAACTTGGTTATTTCGTGCAATATGGCTGAATCCACAAAAAAAGGCTACGTCTACCTCATCGGCGCCGGTCCGGGCGACCCCGGACTGATAACCGTCAAGGGGCGGGAGTGCATCGCCAGAGCTGAGGTCATCATCTACGACTACCTGGCCAATGAGAGCCTCCTGGAATATGCCCCAAAGGGGGCGGAGCTCATCTATGCCGGCAAGGTGGGAGGGGCCCATAACCGCGAGCAGTGGCAGATCAACGATCTGCTGGTCAGAAAGGCACTGGAAGGAAAGCGGGTGGCGCGACTCAAAGGGGGAGACCCGTTCGTTTTCGGCCGCGGCGGCGAAGAGTGTGAGGCGCTGGTCAGCGCCGGCATCCCCTTTGAAATCGTCCCGGGTGTCACCGCCGGCATTGCCGCGCCGGCCTATGCCGGCATCCCGCTCACCCATCGGGAATTCACCACGTCGGTGGCATTCGTTACCGGCCATGAAAGCCACGGCAAGGAAGCGTCGGAGATAGACTGGGAGCGTCTCTCCCTGGGGAGCGGCACCGTCGTTTTCTTCATGGGGATGAAGAACCTGCCGCAGATCGCCGCAAACCTCATGTCCCATGGAAGAAGCCCGGAAACCCCGGTGGCGCTCATCCGCTGGGGGACCCGGCCGGAACAGGAGGTCCTGACCGGCACCCTTGCCGATATAGCGGAAAAGGCCCGCAAAGCCGCCTTCAAGGCGCCGGTGATCACCGTGGTCGGTGAGGTGGTAACGCTTCGCTCAGAGCTCCGCTGGTTCGACAACCGCCCCCTGTTCGGCCGGGGAATCATGGTCACCCGGACTGCCGACCAGGCGGGAGAGTTCTCGGAACTCCTCGCGGGCTACGGCGCGCGGGTATTCGAATGCCCCACCATCAGGATTGTCCCGCCGGAGAGCTTCTCCGAGCTGGACGAAGCCATCGAAGCGCTTTCCTCCTTCGACTGGCTGGTCTTCACCTCCTTCAACGGGGTTGAGTCTTTCTTCGACAGGCTGGGAGCCCTGGGACTCGACAGCAGGGCCATCGGCCGGTGCCGGGTCTGCGTGGTGGGTCCGAAAACAGCGGCTGCGCTCGGGGTTCACGGCGTCAAGGCCGATCTGGTGCCGTCCGACTACAAGGCGGAAGGGGTCATCGAGGCGTTCCGCGACCTGGAGGTTTCCGGCCGGCGGGTCCTCTTCCCCAAGGCGGACCGGGCCAGGGATGTCATTCCCGCGGAACTGGGACGGATGGGGGCTGAAGTGGTGGCGCCGGTCGCCTACCGCAACGTGACCCCCGACGAGCTTCCCCGCCTGGCCCTGGAAGCCCTGGAAGGGCGACGTATTCACTGTGTAACCTTCACCTCCTCCTCCACCGTGACAAACCTCGCCGCCATGCTGGGGGAAAACCGGCTCCTCAAGCTCCTTGAAGGGGTCGCCGTCGCGTCCATCGGCCCGATAACTTCCAAAACCTGCCGCGAACTGGGACTTCAGGTAGATATCGAGCCGAAGGAATATACCCTTGCGGCAATGACCGAAGAAATAGTAAAATTTTTTTCCCTGCACTCTGGCTCAACCCAATAGTCTGTTCACGCTCAACAAGGCCCGGTGGCGGTTGTAGCGTGAACCATGGAGGCGACAAATGTTCTTCCCCCAGTTTCGCGCAAGAAGGATAAGAGGCAAGGAGGTCTTCCGCAACATGGTCCGCGAGACCTCCCTCTCCACCAACGACCTCATCTATCCCATGTTTTCCGCCTTCGGCCAAGGGATCAGGAAGGAGGTCTCCTCCATGCCCGGCATCTACCAGCAGTCCATCGAGTACATCGTCGAAGAGGCGCAGGAGGCCCATGAGCTGGGAATTCCCGCGGTCCTCCTTTTCGGCATCCCGGAGACCAAGGACGCCGTGGGAAGCGACGCCTACTCGGACACCGGCATCATTCAGGAGACCATCCGGGAACTGAAAAAGAAGGTGCCGGGACTCGCGGTCATCACCGACGTCTGCATGTGTGAGTACACCGACCACGGCCACTGCGGCATCATCAAGAATGGGGATGTGGACAACGACGCGACGCTGGAACTCCTGGCCAAGGAGGCCCTGTCCCATGCCCGGGCAGGGGCCGACATGGTGGCGCCGTCGGACATGATGGACGGGCGCATCGCCGCCATCCGCAACATCCTCGACGAAAGCGGCTATACCCACATCCCGGTCATGAGCTACGCCGTTAAGTATGCCTCCGGCTACTACGGCCCGTTTCGCGAGGCGGCCGAATCGACCCCCCAGTTCGGCGACCGCCGCTCCTACCAGATGGACCCGGCGAACCGCCTGGAGGCCCTCCGCGAAGCGCAGATGGACGTGGAGGAAGGGGCGGACATCATCATGGTGAAACCGGGGCTCCCCTATCTCGACATCGTCCGGGAGATGCGGAATGAATTCAACCTGCCGGTGGCGGTCTATAACGTCTCCGGCGAATACAGCATGATCAAGGCTGCAGGCAAGATGGGGTGGATCGACGAAGATCGGGTCATCATGGAGACCATGATCTCCTTCAAGCGGGCCGGCGCCGACCTCATTCTCACGTACCACGCCAAGGAAGCGGCAAAGCTCCTCCACAAGGGGTACGAGGCAGCCAGGGCGACCCGCTGCGGCTGTCCGTAATATCTTTTTTTCAAAGCCTTTCATTGGCCCGTAGGGGCGATGTAGTGACCGTCACCGATAAACGGTCAAGCCGTTTATACATGAATCGCCCCTACTTCCATCAAATTCCCCTGGTATAATTAAGTTCATGAGCCCACGTCTGCCGTTTCGCCACATGGAACCGACCTTTTTCTCTGGCCTCCTGGACGACCCGGTGCTCTACGTCCATGTCAGGCCCCTGGGAAAAGGGCTCCTGTTCGACTGCGGCCAGATCCATCATCTGGCCAAGCGTGTCCTGAAGTCGGTGGAGGCGCTGTTCATCACCCATGCCCACATGGACCACTTCATGGGAATCGACACCCTCATCCGCAATGTCCACGTCTCCCCCAGGACGGTCGATATCTTCGGCCCGCCGGGAGTGGCCCAGAAGATGGCCCACAAACTGGCCGGCTATGACTGGAACCTGACAGAGCCATACTGGTGCTCCTTCCGGGTTCACGAGGTTATGACCGACCGCATCAGGACCTCTGTTTTCCCCGGTTCCGAAGGCTTCCCCCCCCGCTTCGTGGAGGAACGGGAGCGAAGCGGCAGGACTATTTTCCGTAACGCCTGCCTGCAAGTGGAGGCGGAACTGTGCGACCACAAGATTCCGGCACTTGTCTTCCGGGTCACGGAAATACCTGCGTTTCTGATGGATGAGGGGAAGATTGACCGCGCTGGACTGGTGAAGGGGGACTGGCTGCGGCTCTTGAAGAAACGTTTCTACAACGGCTGGCAGGCGGAGGAGCCGCTCACTGTCATTCGGCGCACGGGTGGAGCTCCCACGGAAGAGCCGGTTGATGACGCCTGCGCCCTGTATGAGGCCATCCGCAAGGAGGAAGCGCCGGCCTCCATCGGCTACCTCACCGACATCGGCTTCAACGAAGAAAACCTGGCGAAGGTCGTGCCGCTTCTTGACGGAGTGACACTCCTCGTCAGCGAATGCTCATTCATGACGGAAGACCGGGAAAAGGCGCGGATCTCCCACCACCTCTGCGCCGATGACCTCAACTTTCTGGCAAAAAGGCTCCGTCCGCGCTTTCTCCTCCCCATGCACTTCTCCAAGACCTACATCGGCCGCACCCATCTCCTGTACGAACAACTGGAAATCCCTCCGGGGGTCACCCTGCTGCGGCTGCCCGAACACCTGGCCCCCCGGCCGCTCCTGGCAGGCGAAGTGCCGAAGCCCATGGGGGAAAAGTCAAGGGACTGAAGATGACCAGGAAAACGGACATTGACCGGTAGCGCGCCAATCTGGAGGAAGAACGGGATTTTCTTGAATTCGTCGATATTAATGCTTGACATTGTTAGTAAAGTTGTTACGTTACCATTGTCCGGGAAAATTGCCGGATAAAAAAATATCAGGAGAAAGAACGTAATGGAAAAAGGCACAGTAAAATGGTTTAACGACAGCAAGGGGTTTGGTTTTCTCGAGCAGGAGAACGGCGAAGACGTATTCGTACATTTCTCCGCCATCACGGGCGACGGCTTTAAATCCCTTGCTGAAGGCGATAGGGTAACGTTCGATGTGGTCAAGGGTCCGAAAGGTCTGCAGGCGGCCAACGTAACCAGAGTATAAGCACCATACTCTATCCGGCACAAAAAGCCCCTGAGAAATCCGGGGTTTTTTTTATGCCGTGCACTTAGAATATTCTTCCCCTCTTCATCCGATCTGAAAACATCTCATGGAAATCGAACCATGCTGAAACCCCTCATGGGTGAAGGTGAGCGGTTCGTTTTCCTCCTGCAGGGCAATCACGTAGATCATGGGGAGATAATGGTCGAGAGTCGGGACGGCGAGCGGAGCGCTTCTTCCCATGTTCTGGAATTCGATCAGGTCCCGGTGATTTCCACTGAGAAGATTCCCTTTCGCCAGTTCGTCGAACTCCACGGCCCAAGGAGGGGGTTCCGCCGCCATGTTGCGGAAATCGATGCGCGCCAGATTGTGGACGATGTTGCCGCTCCCGATGATCAGGATGCCCCGCCTGCGCAGCTCAGCCAGCTCCGCCGCCAGGTCGTAGTGGTACTGAAGCGGCTTCGGATGCCAGTCGTTGAACGAATAATCGAGGCTCATCTCAAACACCGGGATGTCCGCTTCCGGATAGAGATGCTTCAGGACCGACCAGGCCCCATGGTCGAGCCCCCAGTCACGGTTGCACTGTATCTGCGCCTTTCGTCCGGCGCCGGTGACGAACTGCGCCTCAAGCGGGGAACCGGGGCTCGGGTAGGTGATGGCGTAAAGTTCGTCGGGGAAGCCGTAAAAATCGTGGATCGTCCGCGGCCGGTCCATGCACGTGACATACGTACCGGCAGTGAGCCAGTGGGCAGAAACGACCATGATCGCCCGGGGCCGCGGCAGGCGTCTCCCCCACGCTGCCAGGCTCCGCGTGAATCCGTTCTCCAGGATGACGTTCATCGGCGAACCGTGGCCAATAAACAGGACCGGCATTTTCTCTCCCATCGGGTGCTTCTCCTTCCTGTCAGGAGTCAGCTTCAAGCTGCTCTGGGAAAATTATACCATGTATTAAACGCCGATGCTCTTCCCCATCCCTCTCCATCCCGCTTGCGGAATCGAACAATCGCCTTATACTGTGAACTGATGAAGTAGTCGGGGCGGAACTGTCATTGGGCTGATCCGGCATTCACGGTCCCCTGACGCCGCTGACATCCGCACCATTACCGTGCCGCACACCGGCAGTGGAAAGGAGGAGCCGTGCCGCGTGATATTCCGGTCGGAAACGGGAGCCTGCTCGTCTGTTTCGACCATAACTATGCCATCCGTGACCTCTATTTCCCCCACGTCGGCCAGGAAAACCACGTGGGGGGGCGCCTGTCGCGCTTCGGAGTCTGGGTGGAGGGAAGCTTTGCCTGGCTAGGGCCGGGATGGGAGAAGGACCTCCGCTACGAGACCGACACCCTCGTTACCCGGATCAGCCTCTACCATCGGGAGCTTGGGCTCCTGCTCGCCTGCCGGGATGCGGTCGATTTCCACGAGAACGTCTATCTGCGCGAAATCGAGGTGGAAAACATGCATCCGGCAGCGCGTGAGGTCCGTCTCTTCTTCGGCCAGGACTTCAGTATCTCCGGAAACAGCGTGGGGGACACCGCCGCCTTTGACCCGGAAACCGGCGGCGTCGTGCATTACAAAGGAGCCCGCTACTTTCTGGCAAACGCCGGCATACCGGGGAACGACGGGCCGATCCTCTATGCCGTGGGGCAGAAAGAACTGGCAGAAAGGGAAGGCACCTACCGCGATGCCGAGGACGGTCTCCTCTCCGGCAACCCTATCGCCCAGGGGTCCGTCGATTCGGTCATCGGCCTCACCCTTTCCCTTGGGGGAATGTCCCGCGGCAGGGCATACTATTGGCTGGCGGCGGGGGAGAACTGGCAGGAAGTAAGGAGGCTCGACGCTCTCGTTAAGCGCAAGCGCCCGGAAGAAATGATCAAGCGGACCGCTGACTACTGGACCCTCCGGGTACGCAAGGAAAGCCCGCCATTGGAGAGTCTGCCGGAACAGGTGGCTGAACTCTACCGCCGCAGTCTCCTCGTGCTCCATAGCCAGATCGACGGTGAAGGGGGAATTCTGGCGGCTAACGACTCCGACGTGATCCAATTCAACCGCGACACCTACTCCTACATCTGGCCGCGGGATGGAGCGCTCGCGGCCAATGCCCTCGACCTGGCGGGATACCCGGGGACCGCCCAGAACTTCTACCGTTTCATTGCCAGGGTAATCGGACCAGACGGCTACCTTCTCCACAAGTATAACCCGGACGGCACCCCCGCATCCTCCTGGCACCCCTGGTTCGCACAGGGAAAGCCTCAGCTCCCGATCCAGGAGGACGAGACCGCCCTGGTCCTATGGGCACTCTGGCACCACTTCGTGCTCTACCGCGACATCGAGTTCATCAAGCCCCTCTATAAATCCCTCGTCAAGAACGCCGCCGACTTCATGTGCAGCTACCGCGACCCGGCGACCGGGCTCCCCGCCCCCTCATACGATCTGTGGGAGGAACGGCGCGGTATCCTCTCCTTCACTGTTGGGGCGGTGTTCGGAGGGCTGACCGCAGCGTCCCTCTTCTGCACGGTATTCGGCGAAACGGAGCGGGCCGATCACTACCGCAAAGTGGCAGCGGAAATCAGAGATGCCGCCAGCACCCATCTGTGGCGTGAGGAGTTGGGGCGCTTCTGCCGCATGATCTCTTATGACGACCAGGACAAGCTGGTTGTGGACGCTGCCTGCGATGCAAGCCTCTGGGGGCTCTTCGCCTTCGGTCTCTATACCGCTGACGACCCGCGCATCGCCGGCACCTTCTCCGCCCTGCGCGAGAAGCTGTGGGTGAATACCACGGTGGGTGGTATGGCCCGCTACGAGGGAGACCAGTTTTACCGGATGAGCCCGGACCTGCCGGGAAACCCCTGGTTCATCGCGACCCTCTGGCTCGCCGACTATCTCGTGGAGAGAGCCGGCAACGAAGAGGAGATGGCCGGAGCACGCGATATCCTCGACTGGGTCGCCGCACACGCCTTCCCTTCCGGGGTGCTTGCGGAACAGGTCCATCCCCTCACCGGCACACCACTTTCCGTCTCTCCTCTTGCCTGGAGCCATGCCACCTTTATCGCCACGATCCAGCGACTGGTACGACGCCTGGGGAGGCTCACGACCTGTACGAAATGCGGGCTCCCCATGAGTGCCGAAAGCCGCAGGGAGGACTGGCTCGAGAAGATGTTCGGTGAAGCGTGCGATGCAATCCACGGCATCTGCCGGATATAGCGAAAAGCCGGCGGCCCCCTTGCAAATCGGGGGACTCGCGCCATACTTATACAGGAAACGTGAAGATATTTCCGATCCCGGAGAGACCGGGAACAGCACTCGCAAAACAGGAGGAAATAATGGCAAGCCAGGAACAGATCGATCTTTTTCTTGCCTCCCCGGCGTTCGGCGTCGTGGGAGCATCCGCAAACCGGTACAAGTACGGAAACAAGGTACTCCGTTGCTACCTCCAGCACGGGCGCCGGGCAATCCCGGTCAATCCCAACGAGAAGGAGATCGAGGGGGTGCCGTGCGTGGGAAGCATCACGGATCTTTCTCCGGAGGTGAAGAGCATCTCCATGATCACCCCCCCGCAGGTGACCGAACAACTGGTCCCGGTCGCCATCCAGAAGGGGATCACGGGTATCTGGATGCAGCCCGGCGCGGAAAGCGCCGCCGCAGTGAAGCTGTGCAAGGAGAATAACATCAACGTCATCGCCGACGGCTCTTGCATTCTCGTCGTACTCGGCTACAGCGATCACTGACAGGCCCTGCTGAAGGGAAGCCCTTTTCTCCTTCAATTTCCCGAATTAAATTGCTTGACATTGTTCTTGCAAAGCTGTTACGGTCAAAAAAGTCCGCGGATATTCCCGGATAAAAACAACACGTATCAGGAGAAAGTAAGAACATGGCAAACGGCACGGTAAAATGGTTTAATGACAGCAAGGGGTTTGGTTTTCTAGAGCAGGAAAATGGCGAGGACGTGTTTGTCCATTTCTCCGCCATCAAGGGCGATGGGTTTAAATCCCTGGCTGAAGGCGATAGGGTAACTTTCGATGTTGTCAAGGGTCCAAAGGGCCTGCAGGCAGAAAACGTCACCAGAGTTTAAGCGCAGTACTCTATTTGGCACAAAAAGCCCCGGAGAAATCCGGGGTTTTTTTGTTGGAGTAATAACCACGAAACCAAACGAGCTGACGCATGCGTCAGGAGGAGTTGTAATGAAGTTTGATATATTTAATTTTCACCCTCACATAGCGGCAGGAGTCCGGGCTGCGGGCTACGTCACGCCCACGCCTATCCAGGAGCAGGCAATTCCGCCTGTCATGCAGGGGTACGACGTCATGGGTCTGGCGCAGACCGGCACCGGTAAAACCGCCGCCTTCGTGCTGCCGATACTGCAGCGGCTGATGCAAGGGGAACGCGGCCGCGTCAGGGCACTCATTATCGCCCCGACCAGAGAACTGGCGGAGCAGACCCACGAAACCATAGGCAGCCTGGGGCAGCAGACGCGACTCAGGAGCATCACGGTTTATGGCGGGGTGAATATCAACCCGCAGATGCAAAAGCTCAGAAACGGCGTCGAGATCGTAGTGGCTTGCCCAGGGAGGCTCCTCGACCATATAGGTCAGGGGACGATCGACCTGTCCCACGTGGAAGTGCTGGTTCTGGACGAGGCCGACCAGATGTTCGACATGGGCTTCCTGCCCGATGTCAGGCGGATTCTGCAAAAACTCCCCCCAAAGCGGCAGACCCTGATGTTCTCTGCAACCATGCCCGCCGAGATCAAGCGACTGGCCGGCGATATCCTGGGCGATCCGGTCACCGTCCAGGCAGGCTCCACCGCCCCACCGGTCACGGTCACCCACGCCCTTTATCCGGTCGAGCAACATCTCAAAACCGCACTGCTCCTGGAGCTTTTGCGCCACACCGACACCGAGTCGGTGCTGATTTTCACCCGTACCAAACACCGCGCCAAACGCCTGGGAGAACAGCTGGAAAAAGCCGGTTACCGGGCGGCTTCGCTACAGGGAAACCTTTCACAGGCCAGGCGCCAAGCCGCGCTGGACGGCTTCCGCGACGGATCGTTCCAGGTACTGGTTGCGACCGACATTGCCGCGCGCGGCATCGACGTGTCACAGATCTCGCACGTGATCAATTACGACATTCCCGACACCGCCGAAGCATACATCCACCGCATCGGCCGCACCGGCCGTGCCGCAAGAACCGGCGATGCGTTTACCATGGTGACCGGCGACGACATGGCCATGGTACGCACCATCGAGCGGGCCCTCAATGCAACGTTGGAACGCCGCACCGTTCAGGGCTTTAATTACAGCGTCCCTGCGCCTGGCCGTGACAGCGAATTTGCCCGCCCGCCTCGCGAGCCGAGGACAAGCCGCAAGCCCGCCGTGGCAAAGAAGGCGGTGGCTCAGGGCCTGGCAGGTACCCAGACCGGCACCCGAAAAGCTGCAAATCCAGGAAAAGCACAGCAGCGCCCCACTCAGGCTGCACATACTTCCTCTGCGCCGGCTCCCCGATCATTCCGTACGCGGCGCTCCCAATGATAAACAGTTTCCTTGCTTGTGCGGCGTACCGATGTACGCCTCCGCGCAATCCCTTGATTTCCTTGCCAGGACGAAAAAATCCTCGTTTCCAAATTGGAAACCAATAGTTTCCATCCGGTGTTTACGGATGGAAACTGTTTAAAGAGCACAGCATTTGGCCATAGTGGTACATGGGTAATCACCGTTCGGCAAATTTGCTGTTAAGAAAACGAAATTCCCCCCGATACTTTATACTATATGAAAGCACTGGTTAATAATCCGGATTTGCAATGAAAAGAGTCGCTGAAGAGCGCGTTTCCTGGTTTGATGTCCTGCCCCGGAGATTCTTCAGTACAAGGCGAAATGGCAGGAAGTTCCCGGAGAAGGAGCAGTTCGCCGACCCTCATGGGCGCACCGTCCTGGTAGCCAAAGCCCGGTGGATTCTTCTGCTGCTCATAAGCATTTATGGGGCATGCGCCGGAAGTTTCTTCTATTTCAGTCGTTACGGTTTTTTCCTGACCTCATCCCAGCAGTTCTTCCTCTTCGCCAGCGTGGTGGCGGTGATTTCATACAATTCGGTCTATCATTTTTTCTACGAAAAAATCTCCCGCATCAAATTTATTGATCATATCCAGATTCTCCTCGACATACTATTTGTCACCATGCTCATTCATTTCAGCGGCGGAGCCGACAGCTGGTTCTGGCCGGTGTACCTCATAGTTACCATTGAGGCGGCATTCCTCCTGGAACAGAAAAAGGACGTCTGGCTCCTTGGCTCCATCGGGGGGGGTGTCTATGGCGCCCTGCTGGCAGCCGAATATTTCCGCGTCATTCCCTCCATCAGCATGCCGTTTGTTTCAGCGGAGCTCCATTTCGATTACCTGTACCTGGTTCTGATCTGGTCCTGGGTTGCCATCCTGAACACTACCACAGCGGTTGTATTGACTTTTCTCATGTCGGTGATCAGACTTGAAGCACGCCTTTTGCGACAGAGTGAAGAGCGGCTGCTTAATTTCATCGACACGACGAATGATCTCATCCACAGCAGCACGCCGGACGGCAAATTCATTTACGTCAACCATGCCTGGCAACAGGCTTTGGGCTACAGGCTGGAGGAACTTGCCGGTATCCTGTTATGGGAACTGATCCCCTCCTTCAACCGATTCCAGTTCATGAAGGAATTGAAGCTCATGATGGAAGGGGGAAATGAATATCTCCTGGAAACCATGTTTTTGACGCGTGAAGGACGGGAGGTAATGGTAGAGGGGAACGTGACCTGTAGCTATGAAAACGGCCAGCCGGCAGCTGTCTGGGGGATATTCCGCGACATAACGGATCGCAAAAAGGTGCAGGAGCAGCTTTATCACCTGGCCCATTATGACAACCTCACAAACCTCCCCAATCGGGTGCTGTTCGTCGACCGGCTGAAACAGGCCAAGGCGCACGCCAACCGGGCAAAAACCCACATGGCGGTTTTGTTCCTCGATATGGACAGGTTTAAAATAATCAACGATACCCTGGGGCATCCGGTGGGAGACAAACTGCTCCAGTCCCTTGCCAAGCGTCTGGTCTTATGCGTTCGCGAGATTGATACCGTAGCCCGCATCGGCGGTGACGAATTTATTATCGTCCTTGAGAATTTGAAAGAAGTTTCCGACGCCGAGAAAATTGCCTGCAAGGTCCTGGCAACGCTCTCGGCTCCGCACATGATAGATGAGCATGAGCTCTTTATTACCGCGAGCATCGGCATCAGTATGTACCCCGATGACGATGAGGACCTGGACAACCTGATCAAAAAGGCCGACGTTGCTATGTACGCTGCAAAGGGGCAGGGGAATAATACCCTCAGGTTTTACGACCCCCGGATGGATGAAAACGCCCACAAAAAATTCGTGCTGGAAAACAGCATGCGCAAGGCTCTGGAGAAGGAGGAATTCTGCCTTTACTACCAGCCCAAGGTGGACATAATCACGGGAGAGATAACGGTCATGGAGGCTCTGCTGCGCTGGGAACATCCGGACCTGGGGCTGTTGGCTCCCGGAGAGTTTATTCCTCTGGCGGAGGAAACCGGGCTGATCGTCCCCTTGGGGGAGTGGGTGCTCAACAGGGCGTGTGCCCAGAATAAGGAGTGGCAAACGCGGGGATTATTCCACTTACGGGTGGCCGTCAATTTGTCGGGTTACCAGTTGCAGCAGAAAAACTTCATGGAGGTCGTCAAAAATGCCTTGGAGCAGACCGGTTTGGACTCCCAGTATCTTGAAATGGAAATAACCGAAACCGTCATCATGCAGAACCCTGATTTTACCGTTTCAGTGCTCGGCGAATTGCGGGACATGGGAATCCACATCTCGATCGATGATTTCGGCACGGGATACTCTTCTTTGTCTCACTTGAAGCGCTTTTCAGTGAATACCCTGAAGATAGACAAGTTGTTTGTGCGGGATGTGGTGGACAACGTGACCGACGCGGCCATTGCAACGGCAATCATTGCCATGGGAAACAGCCTGAACCTGCGCGTCACGGCAGAAGGGGTGGAAACGGAAGGGCAGTTTTCCTTTCTCAAGGAGACGAAGTGTGACGAGGTTCAGGGATACCTGTTCAGTAAGCCGATCCCCCCTGAAAAGGTGGTGGAGTTTATGCACAACAGGAAGATTACGCCTCAATAAAAAACAAACCCATTTTATCCGCCTGTCAGGCCCGGTTTTTTCCCGCATTTTTCCGGCTCCGAAGTCACCCTGTCCATAAGCATACGCAGCCGGTTCTTCGTGTCGGCATCCATGGCGAGGAATTTTATCCCGGCCATGGAGAAGCCGGAGTGAACCACTTCCGCCATGAACTGGAGAGGGACCTCCCCGTTTCCGGGATATACCGCAAGTGTGCATTTGTCCCCGGTCTTGACGAGGGCGATGGCGCTCCCCTGCAACATTACCAGGGCTCCGTCCGGCGAGATGTTCTCCAGCCGCCCCTGGTAGGCGCCGGTATCGGACTTCAGCACGATTTCCGTCGCGCATTTGACGCGGTGAAACCGCCTCTTTCCCGTCATGGCCTTCTCCTTCATCAAAAAAAATCAGCAATATGTCTTATCGTCTCCATGACAAGAAACTGTATGCTCAACAAGAATTATTCATGAGTTTTTTCAATTCCGTCAGATACCGCGCCCATCTCGCCTTCCGTAATGACATAAAACCTCCGGTCGAAGAACTCCGCGAGCAGGGGCCGCACTTCCTGCCAGTCGAGCCCGCCCCCGCCGCAGCCGGGGCGCGGGACGACGATCATTTCCCACCCTTCCCGGTCGGACAACTCCTTAAGCTCCCGGGCGGAACGGCGGATGAGGCGCAGGTCGGGCAAGGCCCACGGCGACTCCTCCACGGGAAAGCTCACGAGTCCGCAGCCCAGGTAAAATACGTGGTTGCCGTGCGCCTCCAGAAGCCGCCCAAGTCGGAGCGGCAGGTCGGGAAACCTCTCCTGCGCCTGGCGCGCGCAGCCGCGCCCAAAAACGGCGCCGCCGCTTTTCGCCACGCGCCCGTTGGTGGTGATGGCAATGACAGCCCGCCCCAGGAAATCCCAAATGTCGCCGGTGATCTCGATCATGGGCCTACGATTTCCATGATATGTCTCCTGCCGGGGGGCATCCCCGCTCGGTTACCAGATAATTTTCTTAGTTGCCTTAAGGAACTCATCCATGTCAAGCGGCTTCGTCAAATAGGCAATTACCCCCAATTCCCGGCATCTTTTAATATCCCTTTCGTAATGCGATGAGCTAAGGGCGACCACGGGTATATCGCACGTCTGCTCATCGGCGCGAATTGCTTCCAGAAACTCAAACCCGTCAATACACGGGAGTCTTAAATCAAGAATAATGAGCTTGGGAATTTCGGTTCTTTGTTGCACCGCATCATTCCCACGACTGAACAGGTAATCGAGCGCTTCGATTCCACTGTGCTTAACTACCACGTTACGTATCTGGTGCTTTTCCAGTGTGCGCAACGCGAGGAATTCATCGTCAGGGTGGTCTTCCACAAGTAAAATGAGTGTATTTTCCATAGCCCGGTTATATCCAGCGAAATGTTTTTCAGATTGACTGCATTAACCATTCCAACCGGTTTATCGATACATCCTACCCTTATCAACATCGCCCCATTCCATCGTTACGGTCCCCCCGAACATAAAAAATATCTCATCTCGCTATTGCAAAACAAGCGCATTTACATTAGTATTCGCTAAATCACTGTTTCAGGCGGGCATCAGGGAGTTTTCATGCAGTTGGGGAGAGCGGAAGTTCTGATCGTCGGGGCCGGCATTATCGGGCTGACCCTGGCACGGGAACTGGTAACCGCGGGTTACGATAATATCTTCATCATCGAGAAGGAACCTGAACTCGGTCTTCATGCGTCGGGGCGAAACAGTGGTGTCCTCCATGCGGGAATATACTATTCCCCCGACAGCCTTAAAGGGCGCTCATGCCTGAACGGCAATTTCCTCATGCGGGCCTACTGCAAGGAAAAGGGACTGCCGCTCCTGGAGAGCGGCAAGGTGATCGTTGCGCGCACAGAGGGGGAACTTGCTACCCTTGACGAGCTGTATCGCCGTGCAACGGCCAACGGCGCTAAGGTGGAGTTCGTTGACGAAAAGCAGCTCGCGGAGATCGAGCCGAACGCCAGGACCGCAGGACGGGCGCTCTTTTCCCATTACACCGCAGTGGTGGACCCGAAGGCGATCCTCCAGAGCCTTAAGAAGGACCTGGAGTCAAGCGGCAGGGTCCGGCTCCTGACCTCCTGCAAACTGATCGAGCTCAAAGGAACATCAACCGCCGTGACATCGCGTGGGGAAATCACATTCGCCCGCTTCATCAACGCGGCGGGCGCTTACTGCGACCAGGTGGCGCGGCTCTTCGAGGTCGGCACGAACTATTGGCTCATCCCTTTCAAGGGACTATACCGCAAGCTGAAGCAAGGGACCCCCTTCACGGTAAACTCCAACATCTACCCTGTGCCGGACATCAGGAACCCCTTCCTCGGCATCCACTTCACCCGGAGTGTCAAGGGGGATGTCTATCTCGGCCCCACAGCCATACCCGCCTTCGGCCGCGAGAACTACGGGATACTTGCCGGGATCGACGCAGAAGCATTCTGCATCGCCTTGGAAGATGCCATCCTCTTTGCAATGAATCCCCAGTTCCGCAGTGTCGCCCTTTCCGAGCCGAAAAAATATATTCCCGGCTTTTTTTACCGGGATGCGGCCAGGCTTGTGAAGGAACTCAGCCCCCGTGACATTGAGTCCTCCGGCAAGGTCGGTATCCGTGCACAGCTGGTAAACGGGACAACCAAGGAACTGGTCATGGATTTTGTAGTCGAGACGGATGGGGATTCGCTCCACATCCTCAACCCGATCTCTCCCGCCTTCACGAGCTCCATGGACCTGGCGCAGAACATCGTAACGCATCATTTCTGATAACAGGAATAGAGTTTTCTATCCCCGTCACTCGGTCAAAACCCTATCCCCAGCTCAACCAGCTGTTCAAGTACGGTCTCTTTCCATCTCTTATTGGCGTTGGGATTCGCGGGACTTGGATGCATGATCCTCCCAATCCTGACATCGAGCCCCTCCAGTGCAACCCTGGCCTGGGCCTCGGCGAAATTCCCTATGCCGATCACACGGGCCGGCCGCAGTGATTCGACTGCCCGGCGCAGAGCCCGGTCGCACGCCGCAAACAAGGGCACACGCTCATTATTCCAAAGCTTGTCGGGGGTGATGTTCCGTCCATTCGCATCCAGGAAGAGGAGCGGGCAGTAGTTGAGGATGAAAAACCTGGAAAAGAACCTCTCCGGAGTGCCGAACCGTTCCCGGATCAATTCCCACAAACGTCTTCCGCTCACCTCGCTCCTCCGGCAGGAAAACCCATCGACCCGCTTTTTCGGATGCTCTCCCGGCGGCGTCACCACCTTTCCCTCAATCCTGAGCCAGTTCCGCACGGTTTCTATCTCGCCAAAAGGGACCCCGGTCTGTGCCATCCCCCATGGGCCCGGATTCATGCCGACGAACACCGCCTCTTTCGTCCCTGCTCCGTAACGCGTAAGGTAGAGCTCATGGGGTTCCCGGGCATAGATCAACGGGTTATACACGTGAGCGACAGGCGGGGAGAATTCAAGCAGGCTTAATTCTCCGACCAGCTCTTCCGTTATCTGCACAAGATCCATCGGTTCCTCGCACTTCTTTTCGGGACTCGGGACGCTGAAACCGGGACTCGGGAACCGGGATCCGGGAAGGGTAAAATCAAGACCTGTAACATTCCGATTCCGCGCCGATCCCTGGTCCCTGGTCCCTGATCCCCGTCTCCCGGTTCCCGGCTCTCACTCCACGGGAAACTCCTTGCCTCCCACCTCCACCCGGTCACCGGGACGGAGCTTCCTCCCCCGGCGCATTTCGATCTCCCCGTTCACCCGCACCTCCCCGTCGGCTATCAGCAGTTTTGCCTCACCGCCTGACATTACGGCGCCTACCGCCTTCAGAAAGCTGTCCAGCTTGATATATTCCGTGTCGATCTTCATAAACGCACCTGTGGCAGATTTGTGCAGCCGGTTGAATTTATCATGTTTTTCTGTTAAAGATAGACATATTTTTTCACAGAGGAGAGGTTAAACCATGATCACCACATCCGATTTTAAACGCGGCCTCGTCATCCAGGTCGACGGGGCGCCCTGCCTCATTATCGACGTCACGTTCCAGTCTCCATCGGCCCGTGGCGCCAATACCATGGTAAAAACCAGGTACCGCAACCTTCTGACCGGCCAGGTACTGGACAAGACCTTCCGCTCCGGCGACAAGTTGGAGGAGGCTGATTTTGAGCGGCATAAGGGGCAGTTCCTTTATACCGACGGCAACCAGGGAATCTTCATGGACCTGGAAACCTACGAACAGTTTGAGCTGGAGGCGGAAAGCTTTGATCTGATTGCGCCTTATCTCCTGGAGGGGGCTGATGTGACGCTGGGACTCTTCCAGGGGCGGATGGTGAATGTGGACCTCCCCCTGAACGTGGAGCTGACCGTTGTGGAGACTGCGCCGGTCCTGAAAAATGCAACCGCCACCGCCCAGACCAAGGAGGCGGTGCTGGAGACCGGCCTGAAGATTCAGGTCCCACCCTACCTTGAGGTGGGGGATAAGGTGAAGGTGGACACCCGTGATGGCCGGTTCGTATCGCGCGCTTAGATGAGCTTTACGCCCGACCGGCGATTGTGCGGCGGGGGGAAAAATTATGTTGACACAAATCGGAAATAGATTTATAAAGTGAGTTCTCTTTTGCCCAGGTAGCTCAGTCGGTAGAGCAGAGGATTGAAAATCCTCGTGTCGGCGGTTCGATTCCGTCCCTGGGCACCATGAAAAAGTTAAGTAACACAGATAGATAGCTAAAGGCTCCCGATACCGACCGGGGGCCTTTAGCTTTTGGAGTAACCTTTCGAGTAACCTTTTTTCTCGGTATGTAACCGATTCTGGCCTACAAATTACCTACAAGCATAAGACCCACCAATTTCAGATAGATCTAAGAATAATCCATGACTTCCAAAGTCCACGCGTATATTTGCCAGATGTAATCGAAAGCACATTTTCTACGACTTCACGCAAGACAGAAACGGCCTCTGGCCACGCGCTGGCGAGATCCACCACAGTTTCACCAAACCGAGTAAATCCCTCTGAAATGTCGTTACCTTGAGAAAGAGTTGCAACACCTTCGAGCACCTGCCTTAGAGCTTTCATCGCGGAATTCGGACCCGTAGAATCTGTCCAGGCCAATTTCCCAGGAAACTTGGTTGCATAATGGCCAGCTGCGCGTTTTAGTTGTTCCAATACGTCAGGACGTGTTGTGTTATCGCCTAGCCGCACGCAACAGGCTCCAATAATCTGAAAAAGGACTATATCATCTCCGCCCTCATCGATAATTTTGACGAGGTCCAACTTTCTGAGCAC
Source organism: Geobacteraceae bacterium (assembly GCA_009773645.1). Taxonomy (GTDB): domain Bacteria; phylum Desulfobacterota; class Desulfuromonadia; order Geobacterales; family Geobacteraceae; genus WSYB01. Next base: position 41,939 of record WSYB01000025.1, on the reverse strand, counting down.
CGCATTAAGGCGGGCCTTCCTTAAGTCATCCAATCTGGGGCGCCCAAACGCCCAAATTGCTAACCAAGAACTACCGGAAGTTGGTGCTTGCTCCAACATGGCAAGCACATTTTCTATTGCTTGGTTACAGGTGTCTTCCGTTGGATCAAACGGTGCCTCAAATATGCCATAGGGCCGATTCAGTAAAAACGAGCCTACCTCATCATTCGCTCTATTCCTATTGAGATAAAGCCAAGGAGATACCAGCCGATTATCGTCTGCCTCGACGGTCAACAAACCGCGCAATTTTTCCATCTGTTCCAGGGTTAATGCTTGCCCCACATCGTCGGACCCAAATACATAGCCAATTCCATGGAAAAGAACGCTCGTATCCTCAATTAGTTCTGGATTCGTTGCAGAAGCAAGATAATCAGAGTCAAGCCGCATCATTCGCTCAATTGGTCGGTCAGGATGATTCTCTGCAAATGTTTTTGTCGCTATCTCAAGATCAACGTCTTTCGAGATGATAATATCTGTCAACCGATCTGCGTGAGTCCAAACGAGCGTTAAACGGTCTGGCCCCGGTAATTCGCTCCAACAAGCATCATTTTTGAATGCCGCGTCCGACCATCTCAACACCGATATAAACAAGGGCGCGATGTTGCGCCAGGTGTCAAAAACGCTGTTCAGAAGCTGATTGCATATTTCCGAGTCGTGTCCATCATGGACAAGTCGGCATAAATGCAGAGCATGAATCAGCTGGAGTGGCGTGCGAGCTAATGCTGTAATTTCATCCATAGCGGCATATTTCTCCTCCTGTGGGAGGCGAAGTAAAGCTTGGATTATTAGCTCCGGAATGGGAACAGGAAGACCTGATAAGCGAGAAAATGCGAAATGCGGCCCTTGTTCGGCAATTAATGCCTGGGCCGCCTGATCCAGGCGTTTCAGAAAAGGGGTTGACACATTTTGAGAAAGACGTAAATGGTTTAGAAGTGAGTTCGCTGTTGGGGGGCGAAACTCTTCAAACGAAAGACTCACTCCTCCCCTGAACTTATCTATCATCTTTGCATAATGTACAGCTGCACTCGCGTCTCTTGCATCTTCAAGCAATTGCATACGCTCAGCGAGAGTCTCTGTTGAAATAATGCGGTCAATCTCAGCTTTTCGATCCGCTTCAGGCATGTCAAGCCATGCCTGATTATATTCGAATATCTTCCTACGTTGAGCAGTGGAGCGACTTAGTACTTCGAACGCCGGGTCAGAAAGCGCACATTTAATCGCACCAGATAAACTGACAGCATGCTCCTTGTCTGCTATACGGCTTATCTCAACTCGTTTATGTTTCAGCGTCCGTACACGAGCCCGTCCTTGAGCAAGAGCTTTGGCTACAGAAGTCCAGAGTCGCTCAGCTCCAAATGATGCATCCGCAATCGTGACTACACTTGAAGTCTTAATGCCCAATTTATGGCAGAAATCTCTATTCTCGATTAATTTGTGGCGGATTTTCTCTGGAAAGAGCTGGACGATGATACGTAAATAACGCTTTACTGCAGCCACAACTTCAGGGGGATTGCTGCCCGTCGTTGTACGGGCATCTACAAGACCTGATAACAGTTGTGATAGAAACCGCACTACATCAGCGCAAAGCTGGTTATCGTCTTCTAACCTAGACCCCAGAACTTCATCCGCAACCCATTGAAGATAGGCTTTTCGCCGGGAATAATCCAAATCAGGCTGATTATCCCTCACTATCTGGATTACTCCTGTTAGGAGAGCATTGATAAGTACGGCTGATATAGTCCTATCCGCATCGGGATTCTCCACACCAAGTGGAATGCGGATAAATCGCTCAATGCGGAGAGCAGACCATATCCATGACGAACGCGCACGACGAACGTCGTCGGAAAGGTCGGGCCTAACCCATTGGGCCACGATGCAGGTCTCGGCGAGTCGGCGAACATCCATCAAGAACTGAATTTCGGCCGGTCGCCCCCTTAGTGCCTCAGATGATTCATCAACCTTAAGATGCTCTTCGAGAAGCATGGTGCGGGCCAAGTATCGTCTGATAACAGCCAGAGCAGGTGTCTCAGCGACTTTCCCGTCTCGTATCGGGGCATTGGAAAGATGGTCTAGTACCTCCCCAGGTTCAAGCGGAAGAAACATGGCATTGGAAGCACGCAGCCGAAGCAAGATAGTGCGTTGCGCCTGCTGTGAAATTAGATTTACCGCGCGCATCGCATTGAGAACCTCATAAATGCCAATGATCGGGTTTCCTTGGTTCTGAGTCTGCTGGTAACCAGTAAGGTTCCGGTCGTCAATCCACACTACGGCCTCAGACTTCTGAGGAGCCTTCAAGAGGTCAAAGAGGCACTTCATTATGGGCGTGGAAAATGGATTTTTCTCTTCCTCAGAGTTTCCTATGCCTTCCGGTCCCGTTTCACCGCAAGCAGGGAGGGTAATATATCGGCCACTTTCTATACCTTCGCCGATTCTACGTCTCAATGCGGCTAGCCACACCGCCAGCTTCTCGCCTTCGTCACCCTTCCCAATTTCCTCACGAGCCATCTCAAGGAGTGTGGTATCCACCTGAAGGCGATAGGTGGCTAACACTGCATCAAGAAGCCCTGCACCGGCAAGAACTGTTAATGTGTTAGTCAGGAAAAGTATGTGGGTGCCCGGAAGAGGAGGCGTCCCTGTCTTGTCATGGCTATACGTACCGAGATGTGTGAGTGCATTTGCATACGCCTCTGCGTCAAGTGCGCCGGCACTAAACAGGCCGTCAACAATAGCACGCAGAGTTGTAAACCTTGCCAGGCTGTCAGCGTCGGCATCTCTCGGCAGGTGGTGTTCGACAATGATCCCGTCTGAACGTAATGCAACAGCCAAGGCGGCGGCTTGGCCCCCATCGAGCCCCGCAATCTCGGGAACTTTTTCTTGGGCCAGGTCTGTCACTGTGATGCGGTCATCGTTTATCGCCCCCAGGATTGCCTTCATTCCGGTCACACGGCCGGGTTGGTTGTGCTTGGACTTGATTTCCAATCCATAGAGCGCTTCCGGTAAGGATGGTGATACCGAGATGGGATATGGCAGTTGCTCAATCAGATCAAGAAGCTCTAGCTGTGCAGCTATGAGGAGTCCGGTAATATCCAGATAGATCCACCAATCAGTGATAGGGATTCCAACCTTAACGTTTGATGGTCGCGCTCCATGGCGGATCAATATTGGACTGAAAGGAGAAGCTGTTACATCTCCAGTATCGGCTAAGCGATATAGACGGGCTAGATTCACATTGCCGTGTTCAACTAACAGATGAACAGGTAGTGCTCCATCAAAATAAGAACGCTGAAGATTGGCGGCACCCTCTTGCCAGTGACGATGTTGCTCTATGAACTCATCAAGCGTGACAAGCCTTACGGCGTCAGTACCCTTTTGGGCGAGTCTAGCCATAAGATCAAGAAAGGAAGTAGCTTCATCTTCGATTCCCAAGCGACACGCCAGATCAAACGCAGTTGTCGCTAGCTCTTCAGGAATGCCCTTTTTCTTGGCATGTCTGAAAAGGGAACGAGCTAGCCCTGTGTCTTCGAGGGCAATTACTTGTGCAAGACTCAACGCCCCGGTAGAAGTAAAACATTCAGCATTTGTTGCTTCACGGATAATCGGCAGTGCAGCAGCAAGGTTACCTGTTCGAACCAGCATGTCGGCTTTTATCAGCCGGTCGGAAATCGAAGTTGATTCTGCAGCGAGTATTGACGCATGGCGCAGTGCCGCTCCCTTGTCACCTGCGAGGGCCAGTGCTTTGATTCTTAATACGCGAAGCTCGTGAGGCAACGAACAGGCCGGGAATGCAGACTGCCGCTCTTCTAGAATTTGAAGAGCCAGCTTTGGCTGTCTGGTATTAAACGCGGCAAATACTGCTATGCGAACAGCCTCAGCCGTATCAAAGCGGAGCAAAGCGTCCAGACGTGATGCAATTGCCTCCCAATGTCCAGAGGCAGCTATTAGTTGGGCTGTCTTCAGTGTAATGGCAGGAATAGGTTCAGTGGCAATCAGTTCTTCGTAGAATCGTTTCAGGGGTGCCCAGTCCTGCGTTCGATTTGCATGATCGAGGAGAAGGGACATACGGCTTGCATAGGACAAAGAGATATTGGCTTCAACAGACAAATCATATGCTTTGCGTGCCGCAAGATCTGCAAGCCACCGATCTCTTACCGTCTGTAAGTCAGGAGTACCAAATCGCTCCGAAAAATCTTTCACGACATCTTCTGCCTCCTGCACATGGCCCTCTGATACCAATAGCCATGCCAAGGCGAGTATCTGATTTGGTTCTCCTTTTCCCTGTTCAAGGAGTTTGCGTGAAGACTCTATACAATGCGCACGATCGAAATCGAAACCACGCGCCAGCGCCCATTCAATTGCACCTGCATGTGTCGGATCGTCTTCGAGGATCTCTTTGCAACGAGCCTCGGCATCATTCAGGCGATCCCGCAGGTTGCACAGGCATGCAATCGCCCAGGTTTCGTCCACGCTTTTTCGTTCTGGATTCTGCCCTTGACTCGCGAGTTTTTCAAAAAAGGTGAGTGCAGCGTTGAGCAAGGCGCGGCCGTCGTCATCCTCACGCACCAAGTCGAGATCCACAGGATTTGGATATATGTACCATTCAGCAGTGACGAGCGGTGAAAGAGCGCATGCATAGCGGATGATCCCTCCCACCCGCTGGACGGCTGGCCAATCAGGCGCTAGCTCTTCGGCGCGCTGGATAGCGGCAAAAGCGTCTTCCCGTCTTCCCTGCATCAAGGCTGCGACTGCCTTCAATCGTTCTGTTTCGGCGTGTTCATCTTTAAGGGCAGGATGCGTCCCCAGAATGTTCACTGCATCATCGACACGCCCTGATTCGAGCAACAAAGCCGCCTGTAGCTGAACGCCATCGCGACTTGTTGGTCTTCCCAGGATCACAAGACCTTTTTCTGCTCCCATCCGGCGTGAAGCTAGAAGAGCCCGTAAACGGGACTCTTTTGGTTTCGCAATGACGTCTGCTTCGTCAGCGAGTTTCTCCGCACCGTCTATGTCGCCACGTTGGAGGCGGAGAGAAGCCTGAAGGCGAATAACGCGAGCCTGTGTGTTGGGAACCAACTGAGTCCAGTTCTTGCCCGTCCGAATGTCGTCGAGTTCAGCATCAATAACATCGAGGTTGCCGCACAAGATTCCCTCAAAGGCTCTATCCAGACGCTTATCCATTTCCCCGGAAAGCGCCCCCTGAAGAACACCAACCTGTGCCATTACCTGGGCTGAAAGTGCCTCTGAACCTTGACTGTAAGCTGTTTCAACCGAAGGAGGAGAAATCCCACAAAGTCGAGGGATAAATTCAGTTCCAAGATATTGCGACACAAGACCAGGATAATGGCGAATCTTTTCCTGGAGTTGCCGAGGTCCCCACACTTCATATGTGACGCCGAGAACTGCAAAGCGCGCCTTTTCAGCCTCGATCTCGGCCGCTCTTTGCATCGAATTGACGGCTGACGCTACTATCAAGACGAACTTATGGACTTTCCTTACTTTCCAGTGATTTTCCCAATGGTTCAGGAAATCATCGGACCATTGCGGGATATTGCCTTTGGCTACATTGCCATAACACTTGCAAGAGGCAACCTCGATGCCATCTCCATCAGTGCGCTCGGCGATAACATCAATTCCATACTGCGGTTGCCGTTTTGTTCCATAAAGATCAGCTTTGGAGATCCCAGGTTCCTTCTCATAAAGGGCGCACGACATCTCCTCGAAAGCGTCGGCATCCAATTCATGGAAGGCAGGCGGCTTAGATCTGTTTGGACTAGGCGTGATCGTCATAAAAATTGCCTTAAGATGTTATTGAATAAACAACCGTAAAAAACCAAAAGCTTGTCCTCAATTGATTTTCTGAATCGTTATTCCAAGTTACTTCAAGTTCAAACCAATTCCCGCCATCCAGGAACAACCTTGGCGAACTCCTCCTGAAAAGCCGGCCGGCGGAGGTTGTCACGCTTTACCTTGCCGGCAAACGTCTTCCAGCGATTCTCGTCCTTCAGGACATCAACCAACATGTGTCGCACCTTGAGCATGACCTTGGCCCGCTCAGCATACTCTTTGCGGGTGGCATTGCTGTTCAGGTTGCCGAGCCCGGACAGGTAGTAGGTAAGGATCTGCTCCGGAAAGCGGGTTTCCAGCTGCTTGGCTGCCCGCAGTTCATCAGCGGAGTCCCAGGCATAGCTGGGATATTTCTCTTTGACCAGCACCGTTACCGCCTGCCCGTATTCCTTGCGATGCATCAGGATCTTCAGAAGTTCCGACGCCCAGGCATGGTCCAACTGCCCCAGGAGCTTGGGCTCATGGGCCTTCCACTCTTCGGCGGTGCATATCTTCTTGAAGGCCTTGTACTTGGCCAGAGTAAGATCATCCGTCGTCTGCTCGAACTGGAGGGCCAGATAACGTTCCCGGTTGCCACCTTCATGGGCCCGGTCGGCCAGGAACTTGCGCAGCTCGTCCATCCGCCCCTGCCCCTTCTTCATCCCCTCCTCAGCCACGGCCAGGGCTTCCTTGCGGTTCCCCTCGTTCCAGTAGAACGTGGCCAGATCGTGGTAGTCGCCGCCGTACACCAGCTTCTTGCGGCGCAGCTCCAGATATTTTTCTCGGTCGCCGAGCTTCCGATAGATACGCCGGGCATGATCCGTCGGCCAATCTTTACTTATTGCTTCCAGCGCCTGGGCCAGGCGGCGCCAATCCTCGTCGCTGTAGCAGGTAGCGTAGGCGAGATCGTAGAGCGGATCGTCCAGGCCGGCGTTGGCGCTCTTGATGAACGGCAGCACTTCATCCAGAAGCTGTCGGCGGACCTTTTCTTCAATCTGCTTACCGGCAAGTTTCCGCTGGATGTCGCACATCAGGCCTGCGACATGATCCTCAGTGCCGTAGTCACCACCGCCGCAGTCGTCCAACTCCTCCAAATCGGGATGCAACTCCCACCAGAGGGCCATGACGATCTCCCCCTCCGACCTGACCTTCTGGCCGGCGGTGAGTGAAACATGCTTCTTCAGAAAGTCGAAGCATTCGCGCCGCACATCGGGACGGTCTTCCGCAAGCTCGGCAATCAGCTTGATCAGCGTCTCCGGCTGGGCCGCTGCCAGCAGGTCGGTCAGGGGATCAGCAGTTTTTTTCTTCCTGGCCACTTCGATACCTCACAGATGAAACTGGACGACGTGCTCCAGGAGCGGCAACTTGCGCAGGCGGAACTCGTCGGAAAACCTCTTGGCAGGATCGCGCTCGATCTCCGCCAGGCCGAGAAACCCGGCGAACCGGTCCAGGGCGCGGATGGCGTAGCAGCGCCCTACCGTTTCCTCCGCGGTCTCAAAGGAGAGCGGCCGGGCCTCCCCGAGCACCGCGGGAAAGGCCCGCAAGAAGTTGTCGGCGTAGAACACGGACGTCCGCCACTCCGCTCCGAATCGTTGCAGCAGATACAGGGTGAACAGAAACGATTGCTGAATGATCGAAAAATCGGGATACCGGTCCCGGTATCCCCAGTTGTACTCCCCAGCAAAGGCACGGAACAGCCGCGGGTAGATGCCGGACGGGCCCTGTTCTGCCAACAGCTTCCGGCACTCCCTGCCGAGGATGAACTTCCCCTTGTACTTCCTTACCAACCCAGCCAGCTCCGCGACCAGCCTGGCGACGTGAAGCTCCGGGAAGTCCGGCTCGGTGTTGATGCCGCAATACCGGGTCTTTTCCCTGTACCCTTCCTCCCCCAGAAAGGCTAGAGCCGCCTCCCGGCAAAAATTGCGGGGGAGGTTGCCGGTGGCGGTCGCCTTCAGCCTCTCTTCGCCGATGGCGTCAACCAGCAGGTTGACGAGGGTCATGATCGGGGCTTCCGGGGCGATGTCGAGTCGGGAAGGGAAGGTGACCAGGTGGGGCATCTCGAACGGGAAGTGGAGGAACCGATGCATCTGCTCCGATGACAGGCCGTGGAAGTCGTCGATGGGAGCCTGACTGCGCTGCTGCATATGGTGGCGAAGGAAGGCGTTGGCGTCCTCCAGCGAGGCAAAGCTCTGCCCCTTGAGGAGTTCCCTCAACTCGCCCATAACCTCACCCGTGCCGGAAGGCTGTTCGCCGGCCTCCTGTTTGCCGTCACAGCATTTCTTGTATTTGATTCCGCTGCCGCAGGGGCAGGGATCATTTCTGCCAATTTTCATGGTCGATTCCTCTACACCTATATCGAACGATTGCGCTCCATTATTTACTATCCAGATAAACGACCTCGACCACCGTAATCTCCCACTGCTCGCTCTTGCACCGGTCGCGGTACTCTTCTCCGGAATCCTCGGCACGGCGCTGCACCATGGCTGGGAGAGGGGCTTTCGGTTTTCTCAAAAAAGAGCCCCAAAGTGCTGATGCAGAAACTTCTCGAACCTGCGACACATCCTGCTGAACGAATTCAACTCGGCTTCGCTCATCTGATCGTAATGGTCCGGAAGAATGCCGTCACCAACCACGGAATCGTAAAGCTTTTCAAGCGGATCGATATTGTATTCTTCGTAGTTCGAGACACTGGTGATTATCGACCCGCCAAGAAGCCATAGGTTATCACGGTACTGGGCAAATGTTTTCCTGGAAAGCCCTTCGGCGTAAAGCGCCTGGAGAAAATCCTCAAAATACGGCAATAGCTTCCTGCCGTACTCAAGGTCTTCCTCCACGCCCATCCACGATTTCGGCCATCTCTTGATATCCGGCGCCCAGTCATGGAAATCATTCGATGGTCGGGCTCTTTTCTTGTCTGCCTTGGGTACATCTTCAGCGGCGGCCTCTGCCAGCAGCTCATCCCAGGTAGTCCCGTACGGAACGCCCCCTTCGGTATAGCCTGCGATAAACGCAAACTCTCCGTCGGATTCCACCCCGACCGGTCCCCCCTTGCCCCTTCTCTTGACCATGCAGTATTCCTTTATTCTCTCTATGCAACTCTACGTTTTTGACGACTTTTTCTCCAATGCCGCCTTCCCCTTCGCGGTCAGCCGGTACCTCTGCTTGCTGCTTGTGGGTTTCTCGGGGATGGTCATTTCCAGTAATCCTTCCTCCAGCAGAGGGGTCAAGACTTGGTGCCGGAACTTGGTGCGGTCGGTACGTCCCGCGATCGCCATGAGATCGGTAATAGCGCTCTCTTCCGTGCATTTCCGTAGAATCTCGACTTGGTGCCGACTTAGTGCCAACTTGGTGCCGACCTGCTCAACGACTACCCCGGTGACTACCCCGGTGACTTCCGTAACAAATACCGCTTCTGGCCGTCGGACGGTTACTTCACACGACTGCGGTTCCGAGGCCGGCAGCTCCACGACAGCGTTAATAAGCTTCATCGATTTCCAATCATCCAGACTTACCGCATATCCCGGGATAGAAGGAGGCGCCACGTGTGCGCCATTCAATGATACATCTGCGACCCACCCGCCCCGATCCCGGTCTGATAGAGATGGGCAAAAACCAGGTCGGCCTTGGACGTGATCTCATCGGGAGGGTACACACCTGCCGGCAGGTTCGTGAAAAGATGCTTGATGATCTCCGCCTTGACCTGGGCCTGGGCCGTGGCCTTTTCCCGCCAATGTCGATCTGGAGCTTGCCTGAAAGCAGCTTGTCCAGCAGTTCCTTGGCCACCTCCTTGATCCGCTCCCGTTCGGGCCGGGTCAAGCTGTCCTTCTGCAATAAGTCAAACACGGCCAGCTTGTCCTCATTGTCGAGTCCCTTCCGGAGGTAGCGGCGCTCTTCCTGATTGAGGTTGTCGTTGAAGCTGAACAGATCATCCATGACCTTCTGCACCTCGGCGGCATCCTTGTCCTTGTTGTACTCGGCCACGATCTCCAGGTAGCGCTCGTACAGGTCAACGCGGGTCGGATTGCGGGCGATCATCGCCTCCAGCCGCTGCTCGATCTTTTCCCGCAGGTTAAGCACCTTGATGTTGGGACAATTGCGCTCGAACTCCGCCTGCAGGCGGGTGATGTCTATTCTGGTCAACTCATAGCGGACCGATGGCTCCATGACGACCGGCGACTCAGTGGCTACTGCCGTGTCCACCACGTCATACAGCGCTTGCAGCATCTCGCTCACATCCGGCGTCTCCCGGCTCTCCTGCAACCGGTTGTAGATGGCTGAGATCGCGTTTTCCTGCCAGTCGTACTCGTACAGCCCCGGATGGGGGAATATACCCCGCAGCCGTGCTGACACATCCTCCACCATCACTTCAAAGGTCTTCCGGCGCTCGTCAGTTTCGCTGACCGTGTTCACCGCCCGCAGGATCAGCGCCTGCTTGTCGAAGCCGCTGGCGGCGATCAGTTCGTCGAGGTTGAAGCCGAAGCCTGCCAGATAATCCTGCACCCCGCGGATCGACTGGCCATATTCGGCCAGCGCCTCGGTGTCGTCGCGCAGAACTTCCTCGTCTTTTCGCTTCCGATCCCCTTGGGCGAAGGTTGCCAAGGCCTTGCGCAGGCTCTTCAGCATGCCGTTGTAGTCGATGATCAGCCCGTTCTTCTTGCCGCCGCCGACCCTGTTCACACGGGCGATGGCCTGCATCAGGGTGTGCCCCTTCATCGGCTTGTCCAGGTAAAGGGTGGCGAGACACTTGACGTCGAAGCCGGTCAGCCACATGGCGCAGACGATGACCACCCGAAGGGAAAATCACGGGGTCGGGTTTGGGAAAATCACGGGGGAAAATCACGGGGTCGGGTTTGACTTTCTGCCATTCCATAAAATTTTCCTCCTTATCAATCAACCAATCAACCAAAGTGAACGGCTCCCGCCGCCTTACCCGAACCCCGGGCATCCGGTTTTCTCGGCATGCTCCTTCGATACCGGATAATCCCTGCATATCTCCAGTTTCAGCGCCTGAATCCGGCAGATATACTTCTCCTGCCGCGGCAGCTTGCGGAGCCACGGGCAGCGGCTGACATAGTCACCGGTCTGTGGATGCATCCAGATGTCATAGACCTCCGGCGCCACCTCAACGACCCAATTGAGGATGTCATCCCGTCCGTTCTCCTCCCACAAGGCGATATCTTCCTCTGTGGCACAAGTCTGGTACGCGCCGAGGTTCAGGCAACAGTGGCCGCACTGCTTGCAGACAAATCCTTCCGGTGGCATTAAACCTCCTTATCTTGCTTCAGAAACCCAAGCTGCCTTGGTTGTTACGAAGGAATCCGGGGTCTATCGACAAAGGACCATTTCCAATTCAAGGAGAGCCCCCAAAATATTCTTACTCGACGATCTCCCAATGCCCACCCTTATCCGGCCCGACACGACGAAGGCGATTCTCAAGCTGCAACTGCCGGATGTTTCGTTCTACTGATCGTTCTGTTACGCCTGCAAATACGGCCAACTCCGGAATCGTAATCCTGCTGTTCTGACGAATCGCCTCCAGAATTTTCACCGACGTTTTCACCGACGTTTTCTGGGTAGTGGTTCCCGGTAAAACTTCTGCCGGCAACTCAAGGCTTTTCCGCTTGAACGTGGCAACAAACTGCACCGACCCCACTTCTTCGAACTCAGTTGCTGGTTCCCGCTCCAGGATCATCTTGATGCCACGGCCCCACTTTTCGATCCGGTGACTGCGCTGGAACAGCTCCGCCAGCAGCTCATTTCTCCGGGCGGATACCATCTTCTTCCTGATGGTGTCGATGGTCAGCCCACCATAAAGCAGACCTGGGCTCCTGATCTCCACCCGATCCTTGAAGATGGCAATGTTGACCGAATCGTACTCCCGATAGTCCCGGTGGCAGAAGGCGTTGATGATTGCCTCTCGGAACGCCTCACGGTCTATCTCGGGGACATCCACCCGCAAAAGTCCCTCAAGTCGCATACCGATGTTGATGTGTTCCAGAATGTATTCTTCAGCCTTGCTGATCAGGGCAAAGACATCGCCGTAGAAGTCCTTCATGTCCAGGGTGACGGTGGTGTCCATCGTCCCGAATACGGCACAACGCAGCCGGGCATTGGGAAAGAACCTCTCCGGCTTGCGGGCAAAACAGAGCACGGCGGCATTCAACAGCTTGCCGTCCTTGATGAGGTTCAGCTTTTCGAGGGAGTTGGGAATGGTGTCGAACTTGAGACCGCAGAGCTTCAGGAATGACTTCAGCTTGCCCGAGCCGATATCGTCAAAGGTTGCCTTGTCGCAAACCTCCGTATCCCAGCGGAGCCGATCACGGTTCTTTGACAGGATCAGGTTTTCAAGTTCTCTGGCGCTCAACTGCCGGTCTTCATCGCCGACCCGGATATAAGCCCGGCCATAGGCATAGTAGGGATATTCCTTGCCTTCGACCTGCACCTTGATGCACTGTTTGGAATCAACCGTTACCTGCTCGATAACAGGATAGATTTTAGGCTCAATGTGGTCGGCAATCGCCTTGGAGATGTCGCGGATCGTCTTCTCGGAAACCTGCTGGCCCACTACCGTGCCGTCATTCTTGATGCCGAACCATAGTTCAGCCCGCTGATGTTTGTTCAGCATTGTCTACAAGGGCGGTCACCCCCTCTTTCAACTCTGAGGTGGATTTCTTCAGTTCAACGGTTTCGGTCTCATGAAAATTCATCATTATTTTTCGCAGGTTATCCGGATTGCTAAATTGATCTTTCATACCAGAATTCGGCCCAAATATCCACTGGAATGAACACTCATTAAGCCGCAGGGTGGGAGAAAACCGCAAGGCTGAAGGGATTGAGCCCCGAAATGAGGGTCAACGGGAAGGACGACACTGTTCTTAGAGTGGAAGTCAACATGGCATCACCGTTAATGGCAAGGAGATGTTCACTTCCTCGGGGTCGGAGACCTTGGCATGTCTGACATTGGGATTATGCGGGAACCTGGGAGGCCCTGCGTTTTCTTCCCGCAAGGGGAGTATGCCGGACAACCGAAGAGGAAGGAAGGCAAATGGAGCGTGAATCCCGCCGCCGCCCCCACTTCAATCCTTTCCATTCACGCCAAAAGCACTTTTCCCGCATCTCTCCATCCAACCACTCGCACTTCGCCCTGCCGATAACTCTCGCTGCCGCCGTAGATCAGGACCGGCTCCATGGAGACATCTTTTGCCAGAGCCCGCCACTTTTTCAGCCCGGCAAAGGCTTCCCGCGTAACGGTCTTCCCTGATTTTATCTCCACTGGCATGAGCCTTGTCCCTTTCTCGGCGATAACGTCAACCTCGTTGCCGTTGCTGTCGCGCCAGAAGAAGAGGTCAGGCCGTTCGCCCCGGTTCAGGCGGGATTTAACCAGTTCCGCAATCACACAGGTTTCAAAGATATTGCCCCGCAAAGGGTGCGTCTCGATCTGTTCCGGTGTCTGGATGCCCAAAAGCCACGAAACAAGGCCCACGTCGTAAAAGTAGAGTTTGGGGGATTTTACCAGGCGCTTGTTGAAGTTTGCATGATGGGGCCGGAGCAGGAAGATGATATAGCTTGCCTCAAGCACCGATATCCAGGCCTTGGCCGTGTTGTGGGTTATACCGCACTCTGTTGCGAGCGATGATAGATTGAGCAGTTGCCCGGTCCTTCCGGCGCAGAGGCGCACGAAACGCTGGAACGTCTCCAGTTCCTGTATCCGTAGCATCTGCCGCACGTCCCGTTCGATATAGGCGGTAACGTACGCGCTGAACCAGGCGCGAGGCGTCAGGTTCCGGTCATGGAGTGGCGGATAGCATCCGGTGTGAAGCAGGGTATCGGCCTGTGCCGGCAATCTGTCGGCCCTTGCCAGTTCCTGGAACGAGAAGGGCAGAAGCTCCACAAAGGAGGTTCTGCCCGCGAGCGACTGGGTGATACCCGACAAGAGGCCGAACTGCTGTGAGCCGGTCAGAATGTAGAGCCCCATGCGGCCATCGGCATCGACACGCGTCTGGAGGTAGGAGAACAGCTCGGGACAGCGTTGGACCTCGTCGAGAACCGCGCCATCGGGAAAACGCTCCAGAAACGTGCGAGGGTCATCTTGCGCGGAGAGGCGAAGGTCCGGGTCTTCCAGCGAGGCATAAGGCTTGCCTGCAAAGATGGCCTTGGCGATGGTTGTCTTTCCCGATTGGCGCGGCCCGGTTATGGTGACGATGGGAAAACCGCGCAAAAGGGTTCGGATGGTTTCTTCGGCGTCTCGTGCAATCATGATCGAAGCATACACTGTTTATGCAGATTGTCAAAAACTTTTACAATTTACATAAATTACAAGAAGGGATGATCACGGGGTCGGCGCTTTTTCCCCTCTGGCGATGAGGGGGAAGACGGGACGTTCTGGGGAAGAGGGGCGGTCATGCGTGTGAACGTCAAAAGTCGTTTTTCACCGGCGTTCCCGGCTCAAATCGTCAGAAACCCGTCGGGAGCCAGGCTCGTGGCAAGCATCACCATGTTGATCTCCCGGTGTTCCTTCCAACTGGCGGCTTCCCTGTTTTCCCTCTCCATCCAGAAACTTTCGATGGTTTCCCCGAGCGGCACATTCCCCATGAGGGCTTCGATCCGTTGCCGAAGTGAACCTTTCCGGCCGCTAAAGCCTGCGTCGTTCCCGAGCCAGTCCTGCATCTTCCCGGCAGCTTTCAGCCCGATCGACAGCCCGAGTTCGCGGAACGCAAGACGTTGACCGGCGGGAAGTCCCAGGGGGTTGTATTCCGCAAATGATTCCAGGCCGCGCAGGGCGGCATCGAGGACCTCTTCCAGAAGGTTCGCGTAACCGACGGTTCCTCTACCGATCAACTGGGCCATTCTCCAGGCGTCGAACAGGAGACCGCCGATGCCGAGAGGGTCGCCCGTTGCCCAGCTCTTTCCCCGGCACATCTCTGCCATGTCTGCGATCTCGGTATCAAGGCCGGCGAGTCCGAACGCCGCTGCCGTCGCCTGCAATTCGCCGTAGGTGACGAGACCGTCGAGGGGGTCGTGCTGACCCATGGAGTGGACGAGGGGGCGGCTGAGATCGATGCTCATCTTCCAGTAGATCCTTTTTCGGTTCTCCCACGGCGGTACATGGGTGAAACGGTGATGTGCGGTCCGCGCCAGCTCTATCCCCCATCCCGCATAGGCCGGATCGCCGGTGACCCGGCTGACGCGGTTTAGCGCGTGCATCCACTTAGTCAGGTAATGGTAGTACTGCCCGTCACGGTCCCATTCCAGGCGTTCGTCCGACGGCTCATCGGGCCCGCGTTCGTTCACCGTCTTCCCGATCCGCAATCCTCCCGCCGTCGGATGCCGCTCTCCCTCCTCCTCGCCGAGACCACTGATCCAACCGGTCCGCGTGTCGTCATCGCGATGCCGGCCGAGGACGTGATGAACCTGGTCGACGAGACGCAGTGCGAGGTCCCGGCAGGTTTCGTCATGGGTCTGCCGGAAAAGTTCGAGGAAGTTGCATACCGCGAACGCATCCGTCCACAGGTAGCGGCGCGGGGTTTTGCCGGAGTAAACAAGGCCGGTCCGCTCGGCAAAATCCATCATGACTTCCCGCACAATGGAGCTGGAGCCGCTTCGTTTCATGCTTCCTCCATTACGAACCATTTCCGTCATTTTTATTACAGCATATCATCGCGCTGCCCGGATGCAACAACCGGCTCCTGTACTTCTCCTTGGTTCCTGCCGCGATTGGTGGTATGCTGACACCACTCCGTAACAACCTGAACCATTTGCGAGAATAACGACCCATGCCCGAGAGCCCGCACCCTTTTCAGACCCTCACCCCCAGCTTCATCATGGACGCCGTCGAGAGCCAGGGGTTTCGCTGCGACTGCCGCACCTTTGCTCTGAACAGCTACGAGAACCGCGTCTACCAAGTCGGCATTGAGGACGGTCAGCCGCTCATTGCCAAGTTCTATCGCCCCGGACGCTGGAGCGACGCGCAGATCATCGAGGAACACCGGTTCTGCCTCGAACTGGCCGAACATGAGCTGCCGGTGGTGGCGCCAATTATGAACGTCGCCGGTGAGAGTCTCTTTCGCCATGGCGGATTTCGTTTTGCCCTCTACCCGCGACAGGGTGGCCACGCCCCGGAGTTCGACAACCTGGACAACCTGCTGATCCTCGGCCGCATGCTCGGCCGTATCCACCGTGTAGGCTCCGTGCGATCTTTTGTGCACCGGCCCGCCCTTGACAGCCAAAGCTTCGGTCATGCATGCGTGGCCCTGATCCGCGAGCGCTTCATCCCGGCGGAGTACCGTGATAGCTATACGGCCGTGACCGGCCAACTGCTGGAGGAGATCGATGCGTGCCTTGCCGAGGCCGGGCCGATCCGCTACATCCGGACCCATGGCGACTGTCATACCGGCAACATCCTGTGGCGCGACGACGCGCCGCATTTCGTAGATTTCGACGACGCGCGCATGGCGCCGGCGGTGCAGGATCTGTGGATGATGCTCTCCGGCGAGCGGCCGCGCCAGATTGCCCAGTTGGACGCGCTTATCGAAGGCTACAGCGAGTTCTGCGACTTCCAGCCGCGCGAGTTGCGCCTGATCGAAGCCCTGCGCGCTCTGCGCATGCTCCACTACTGTGCATGGCTGGCCAGCCGCTGGGAAGACCCGATGTTCCCCAGCACATTCCCCTGGTTCAACACCGTGCGCTACTGGGGTGAGCATATCCTCCAACTGCGCGAACAACTTGCGGCCCTCGCAGAGCCGCCGCTGGAGCTGCGGTGACCGCAGTAATTCCGAGAATTACCGGGCGGGGCTTACGGCAAACCTTAGAAAACTCTGAAAATGTTTGACTTTACCCGCCCGGTTTACTAATCTTTCCCTGCGTATCACGTTTGATCCAGATTCCCGTTCCCTGACGGTATCCTGAATGTTTCGCCCAGGCGGCAGTTGTGCGCAGCATGAGGCATCTGGAAAAATACGGCATCTTTCCCCGGAGGCGTGACAGAAATGGCGCGTATCGGAGTTTTTCGCGGCTTGAACATGCGAAGTCTGCGTGCGAGATTACTCTTTCTGATTCTCATCGGCTTTTTTCCCGTCACCGTTGTTTCCACCTACGTCGGGTGGGAATATCGGAACCGCGAGATTGCCCGGATTCAGCAGGATGTCCTCAGTCTGGCGCGCCTGGCGGCCAATGACCATGAAGAGCTCATCCTGCGGGATACCCCGCCCCTCCTCAAGCTCCTTGCAACCCTGTACCCGGAAGTCCGTGCCCAGGACGGCGTGAAATCATCGGTCATCTTCGCCCGGCTGCTGGCAGAATACCCGCAATACATCAACATTATGGCCGCAAAGGTCCCCGGAGGGGATGTCTTTGCAAGCGGCATCCCGCTCAGAAAACCTTTGAACCTGGCCGATCGCCCTCTTTTTGCCCGCATCCTCCGGAACCGGAATTATGTGGTGGGAGAATTTGCCCTCGGCAAGGCAACGGGAAAGCCTACACTGGTATGCGGTTACCCGGTGTTCGATTCCCATGGCAAGGTCCGTTCCGTCATTATGGCGGGAATCGATGTGGAGCGATTGGCAAAGCAAGTCGCCGCCTCCCAGCCGAACCGGGATGTGCTGATAACCATACTGGACCGCAACGGCACGATTCTGATCAGGACGAAGAAACACGACGCCTGGGTGGGAAAGGATGTCTCTCGAACGGGATTCTGGGCCGCCATTCTGCGGGCAAAGGGAGAAGGAACGTTCCGCGGCCCCGGGTTCGACGGCATGCAAAGGCTTTCGGCGTTCAAGCCCTTGATTGGCGCCACCGGCGCGGGTAACGGGTATGTGGTTGCCAGCATCACCGAAGAGGCAGTCGTTGCCCAGGCAGATCGGTTCATGCGGTATAACCTGTTCGGGCTGGCCATCGGCACAGCGCTGGCGCTCCTTGGCGGACTGGTAGTCGGCCATCGTTCCATCCTGAGGAATGTTGATTCTCTGGTAAGATCCGCGGAACGCCTGGCAGAAGGGGACCTCCGCGCGCGGACCGGGATGTCGGAGGGAACAGGGGAGTTTTTGCGCCTGGCCTCCACGTTCGACATGATGGCCGAGAAACTGTTGCAGCGGGAAACGGCCCAGAAGATAGCGGAAAAGGCGCTGTTCGATGAAAAAGAGCGGCTTATGGTCACACTGCGCAGCATCGGCGATGGGGTTATCACCACTGACAACGCCGGGCGGGTGGTGCTGCTCAATGACATATCCGAAAAACTCACCGGCTGGTCACAGGAAGAGGCAGCCGGAAGACCACTTGAGGAAGTGTTCCACATCATCAATGAAATTACCCGCGAGCTTTGCGTGAATCCCGTCGAGAAGGTCCTTCAGACAGGCGCCATCGTCGAACTTGCCAATCATACCGCATTGATCTCCAAGGATGGCCGGGAGCTGGTCATTGCCGACAGTGGCGCTCCCATATGTGACCGGGACGGCACGATCATCGGGGTGGTTCTCGTTTTCCGCGACATCACCGAGCGCGTGCAAACGGAAAAAGAGATCCTCCGTCTCAACACGGAACTGGAGCAGCGCGTGGTCGAACGGACTGCCCAGCTGGAGTTGGCGCTCCAGCACGCCGAATCGTTTTCCTACACCATTTCCCATGATCTCCGGGCGCCATTGCGGGCCATAGACGGTTATGCGAATATAATCCTCGAGGACCACGGAACTGCGATACCCGCACCGGCGCAGGAAATTCTTCAGCAGATATCCCGTAATATCCGCCAGATGGGGCGTCTCATCGATGCCCTCCTCGCCTTCTCCCGTTTCAGTCTGCTTTCCTTAATCCGTCAGCCGGTGAATTCCGCCGGCATTGTGCAGGAAGTTCTGGCCGACCTGAAGAACGAACTGGCAAACCGCCGGGTCGATATTCATGTTGCCGACCTTCCCGTCTGCCAGGCCGACCCGGTACTCTTGCGGCAGGTATTCCACAACCTCATCGCCAATGCGTTCAAATACACGCGCCAGAGGCCATTGGCCCGCATCGAGATCGGCGCAAAGGACGTTGCCGGGCGAACCACCTATTATGTAAGAGATAATGGCGTTGGTTTCGACATGAAGTATGTCAGCAAGCTCTTCGGGGTGTTCCAGCGCCTCCATCGACCCGAAGAGTTCGAAGGGACCGGTGTGGGTCTTGCCATCGTCCAGAACATCGTTCACCGCCACGGCGGGACCGTTTGGGCCGAAGGAAAGGAGGACCAGGGGGCGACATTCTATTTCACCATCGATGGGAATGGGTGAGACATTGCGAACGGCGCATCAGGGCTTGGCATGAAACTTCATGCATCCGACGATAAATACTGGTATAGTGAAGGCCCTCTGATATCCCGGATAGTGAAAAGGAGTGCCGCATGGATACGAATCTGAACGTCATGGAAGTCCGGGTGCTCGGCTGCCTCATCGAGAAGGAGCTGGCAACCCCTGAATACTACCCCCTCACCCTCAACGCTTTGACCAACGCCTGCAACCAGAAGTCGAACCGCGATCCGGTGATGAGCCTCGAAGAGGCCGAAGTGGTCCGGGCTCTGGACTCCTTGCGTTTTAAGGGCTTCGCCCGGCTGTCGGCTGAAGGGGTGCGGGTCCCGAAATACTGTCATTCCCTTGCCGAGAGGCTGCGCCTGGACCCGCCGGAGCTGGCGGTGCTCTGCGAGCTCCTGCTGCGCGGCCCGCAGACCGTGGGAGAGCTGCGGACACGTGCCGAACGGATGCATCCCTTCCCTGACCTGGCTGCCGTGGAAGAGGTCCTGCAGGAGCTGATGGCGCGCACCCCCCCCCTCGTAATCCAGCTCTCCCGCCAGGCCGGTCGCAAGGAACACCGCTACGCGCACATTTTCGCCGGAGAGCCGGAGCAACCAGCGGAGGACCTTGTCCCGCCGCCGGAAGCCGCGAGACTGAGGGTTACGGCCGAAAACGAACGGGTCGTGAAGCTGGAGGAGGAGGTGGCTTCCCTGCGTGGGGAGGTGGCCGAACTGCGCCGGATGGTCGAGGATTTCAAGTCCCAGTTCGAATAGAAGGCGCTTACTTCCGGCGCCGGCGCTTTTCTTTTGTCCAACGAAAAAAAAAGGGTAAACGATGAAGAAATTCCTTGCACTCTGTTTTCTGGCGGTTTTGTTCGGCTGCGGCGGCGGTGGAAGCCCAACGCAAAGCCCAACGCAAGGTCCGCTCCAGTCCGGCCAGGTTGCCGTCAGTTTCTGGGCCACGGATTTTACCGCGACCGCGACTTCAGATTCATACTATCAAACCACCGCCACCAAGGTGGCGGAAGGGGTCCACTGCTACGTCTACCTGGAGCAGGGGCAGACCGTTTCCCAGACGGCTCTCGACACCATCGTGAACCAGTTCGATACCAATATCTATCCGCGGGGCACGACCGCCTTCGGTAGCGAACCAAACCCGGGAATCGACGGTGATCCGAAGATTTACATCCTTCTTCTGAACGTGCGGGACGGCTTTAGCTTCAGGACCAACCCGACCTTTGTGGCCGGCTACTTCGACCCGAACAGCGAGTACGCTCCGAACCAATTCGCCTTTTCGAACCAGAAAGAGATCCTCTACATGAACATCAACCATGCGACCGGCGCCGTCCCGGGAGACACGGAGTTCAACTCGACCATTGCCCACGAATTCCAGCATATCATCCACTGGGAACAGAAGGCTCATCAACGCAATCTGAATGACGACACATGGCTCGCCGAGGCGATGGCCATGGTGGCCCAGACCTACTGCACGTATGGCCCCAATTATGATGCTGTCTTTGACTACGAGACGGACGTGCATGCGAATGTGCACCACTCGCTGACCAGCTTCGACGAGAGCGTCGGCAACTACGGCATGGTCTACCTGTGGGCGCAGTATATGAAGGATCAGTTCGATACCCCCGCCATCCAGTCCACGGGCCACACCATCTTCTGGGAGATGCTCCACAACGCGTCCACCGGCATCAACGAGGTAAATGCCGCCCTGGCGGCCATCAACTCCACCAGGAATTTCAAAACTGTCTTCCAGGACTGGGCCGTGGCCAACTACTTCGGGAATGGAAATACCAAAACGATACCGCCGGGCAATCCCGCAGCGTGGTCCTACACTTCCATCGACACTTGGGGGACCCATACCTTTGATACCAATATTTCGGTGACCCTGCCGGGACTGTTCAGTCAGAATGCGCCGACACTTACTCCTCTTGACGCATGGAGCCTCGGTTATTACAGCTTCACCCCCGTTACAACCGGAACGGTGACCTGGAAACAAAACACTGCCACTTCAACGGCATCTTTCATCGACGGCAATCCCGCCAATCCTTCCGTCATTTTCAGCATGGTGTCGAATACAGCCTATCCATTCGCAAATTCCGGCTATTTAATTAATCAAAATCCGTCTTCCACATCATACACCTCACCCAATCCTCAGGTGGCGGACACAGTGGTCCATACGGCCATCGGTTCAGTTGCGGCAACCACGACAGCCATCCAGACCAAGAATCGTCCACGGAGTGCCGCGGAGTACCTGGCGGCCGCGAATGCAAACCCCATGCTACGAAATCGGGCGCAGAAAAGCGGCAGACCACGCCCCCTCTCAGTCGATTCGTATCTCAGGGAGCGGGAAAATGCCCTCCGTGCGCAGGGGATCAGACCGCCATTCTAAGGAAGGCGGCGCCCATGGGAAAGCTGATGTCAGGCTATGTAATCGTGTTGCTCCTTCTCCTCGCCACTCCTGGGTGTGCGACGGATACGGGTAAACGGGCTCCGATGACCCTCACCGGTACGGTCCGGCTCGTCGGGAATGCGCCATTCGCCCGCATTGTCCTGACAACGGCCGGCAGTGGCGGAAAAGGAGTGCATGACTACCTCATCCTCGGTCCTCTCCAGGATGAGCTCCGCAAGCGGTACCTGGGTCAGAAAGTCTCCCTGGAGGGAATTCCGTGCGCGTCACCGACCCCCCAGTTCACCAGCTGCTTCGAACCGGCGCGGATAGTCGGCATAGGTGCGGAGTGAGCATGCGGAACATGCTGCACCGCGCTCTTGCCGGGAAAGGAGCGCGCCATGAATAAGCTCAAGGGGTAAAGCTGAAATCGAGAGTTTCACCGACGTGGTAACGATGACGACGACCGACGACATTCAACGCATCCTGACCTGCCATGAACCCGTGCTTCAGAACGTCAGCCACCGCACCCGGGCGGCCGTGGCGCTTATCCTTCGCGAGGGTCCGTCCGGCCCGGAGATATTGTTCATCGAGCGGGCAAAGCATGACGGCGACCCCTGGTCCGGGGATTTGGGCTTCCCGGGCGGCAAGGTTGAGGCCCATGACCGTGACCCCCAATCAGCCGCGGAGCGGGAAACGCAGGAAGAGCTTGGCCTCGACCTGGGAACGGCTCGTTATCTCGGGCGGCTCTCCGATGTTGCCGGCGACACCCTGCCGGTCCTGGTGTCGTGCTTCGTTTATGTCTACGGGGGGGATGGGCCGCTGCGGCCAAACTGTGAGGTGAGGGATGCATTCTGGATGCCGCTCGTGGAGCTTCTTAATCCCCTGCGCCATGAAGAGACGCCGGTCCGCTTCCGGGGGAAAAGGGTGGCCCGCCCCGCCATCCGCCTGCCGCAACAGGGCAAACCGGTGCTTTGGGGCCTTACCTACCGGCTGGTCATGCAATTCCTGCGGCTTTTGCCGGGGAGTGTGACAGGAAGTTGATCTGCCGCTGATCCGGCATGGCGGGCACTCGTATCAGAAGCCGAGGCCGTGCAGGGTGCATGCAATCAATTGTTATTTCTGCACCCATCTGCCGTTGGGAAGCTCAAGCCACCACCCCGGCTTTGCCTGATCCTGCCTGGTTGTAGCGTAACTGGCGGCGGCCTTCCCCAGCACCTGATTCAGATTCGCCTTGGTTTCCGGCTGCTTATTGATCTTCAAAATTGCCTTGGCCATGGCGGTAATCACCGTCTTGCGGTTATTGTTTTCCGCATCAACCAGCGCCTTATTTCCCCCCAGTTTCGCCGCATCCCGCACCGAGATGATCCCCTGGCGCGATTCTCCCACCGCCCCGCTGTCCCGCTGGGCATCGAGCTGCGGCAGACGCGCCTTCATTTCGTCGTACGCCTTGAGCACTTCCGGCATACTGGAAAGCTCTATCGCCAGCTGGTCAGCAATGTTCTCGTCGGCAAAGGCTGCGGGCACCAGGGGAAAATCCAAACCTCCATCCAGAAGGCGGCTCTGAGGCTTGACCTCCTCCTTCTTCTCCTCACCCGCGGGCAGCTTCTCTTCTGCCGGCGCCTTTCCCTCCTCTTTCTGCTTCAAGAGCATTTCATCCAGGGATTTATAGGCCTGTTTCACATCCTTTTCCGGGAAATATACGTTGACCGTGATAATGGCGCAGGCCGCGAGTATGGCGCAGAGAGCAGCGATAAACCATTTGGCGATGTTGGTTAGCATTTTTACCTCCTGGGGATTATGGACAAACCACGGCACACCACAAAAAACGATGCGCACAGCCGGTTTTTCAGCGCTTTGCCTGTTCCAGCTTCAGCACGACAGTATGGCTCTGGCCGGATTCCTTTTCCCTGTACTGGAGCCGCAGCTCCTTGGCGGTGTCCGCCTCTCCGGGGAAGAACAGGAAGCCGTTGGCGAGGGAGTCACCCGGGATTACCTTCCCCTCCAGGCTTTTGGCACGGATGTCGTCCGTTATCCGGTATTCCCGTTCCGAGGACGTCCCTTCTTTTACGCCGCCGATGATGGCGCCCCCCGCTGCGCCGATAGCCGCACCCTTGCCCAGAGCCGAGCCAACGTTTTTCCCGGAAACAATTCCGATTGCCGCGCCGAGTATTGTACCTGCCACTGCGCCGAGTATGGCTCCCTTGCCCGCCCCTTTGCCAAGAAAGGCGGCCAGTTCCGTCGATTTATCCAGGCGATCGATGGCAATATTGGTCGGGATGAGGTTCCAGTAGCGGCCGCCGCTATCCACCAGGAAGGACTGCGTCGGGACGATTTCCAGGCTCTTTCCGCTCTTGTTGTCGAGAACGATCTGTACCGGCAGAAGCCCCGCTCCCTTGATGTCAAATCCGAAGGCCTTTTCCGCCTCATCCTTGTCCGCATAGGCTTCGCCGCCGATGGAAACCCCGTCGACAACCTGGTATCCCGGGTACCCTTCCGGCGGCCTGAAGCCCGCATACTGGGTCTTGTATGCAGTACAGCCCGATAGCACGAATATCGGCAGGATAAGATACACCATCAGTTTCAATTTCATTGCTCCCCCCTAGGATTGTTCTTTTGCGACCGAAACGGTACTATCTTACCACCGGATGTCCTTTGCGCAACCTTTATTTTACAGGCTAAAAAGGGCTTCGATTTTCGCGGCGCAGATGAAATCGTTTTCCGACATGCCGCCGATGGCGTGGGTACTGTAACGGACCCGGCATCGCCTGTAGGACACCTCCAGGTCTGGATGGTGGTCCTGCCGGTGGGAGACCCAGGCGATCGCATTGACGAATGCCATGGTCTGATAATAGTTCTTGAACTCGTATGTTTTTTCGATCTCCCCCGCAACATACTCCCACCCGGCAAGGTTCTTCAGGTAGGCTCCGATCTCCTCGATTTTCAGCGGCGGCGTCCCCCCCTCGCACGGCTTGCAGCTCCTTTTGGCAAGTTCCTCTTCAGATACCATGCTCCACCTCCTTCATGTAATCGGCACAAGAAGTATAGCCGATGGAGGGGCTTTTGCATCGCTTTTCTGCGCTATTAGATTTCCACAAAAATTTTGGCATTACCAAGAAAACTGCTCTCGTTGTGGTAAAGTAATTTTATATCGTTGTTTTAGAATCTCACAAAGGGGGTACATTCAACATGAATCCGCTAAAAGTCTTTTCTCGTTCAGGCGCTTTGGGCTTGCTCAGCCTAGGTCTTCTTGTTTTTGTTCCTGGCTTTGGCCAAGCCGCGACTTTCACGGTCAACAGCACGGCCGACGTGGCCGACCTGCAAGCCAATTGCGTGAGCGGGATCGGCCAGTGCACGCTGCGCTCGGCCATCCAGGCGGCGAACGCATCTGTGGGTGTTGCCGACACCATTGTCCTCCCCGTGGGAACCTACACACTGGCCATTCCCGGACTAAATGAAGATGCGTCTGCAACCGGCGACCTCGATATCAGAGGCCCCGGAGGAGCGCTTACCATCAGCGGCGCTGGCGCGGCCACGACGATTATCGACGGCGGTGCTATAGACGGGGTGTTTGAGACGATCGTGGTTGGTGGAGTGGGCGCAAATGTGACCATTTCGGGCGTAACCATCCGCAACGGAAACGGGGATCCCAACCTCGGGCATGGCGGTGGCATTCATGTCGGCAATACTGCCATTGGTACATCGGTTACGCTGAACAACGTTATCGTTACGGCCTGCAAGGCCTTAGGTGCTAATGCTGGAGCCAGCGGAGTGGACAACTCCGGTACCCTCACCATGAACACGGTCGCGGTGACGAACAATGACGGCCCCGGCGGCGGCGTCAACAACGGAGCGGACGGGGTGCTTACCTGGAACATCGGCGAGGTGAGCGGCAACACTACCGGCGGCGGGATCCAAAACAACGGCACGATAACGCTCACGAACATCACGATAAGCGGCAATACCTCGACAACACAGGGCGCGGGCATCGATGCCCGCGGTACCGTTACTCTCACAAATGTTACGATAAGCGCCAATACCTCCACTGCAGGGGTAGCTGCCATCGGCGGCATTCGAAATAACGCTGCAGTATCAATAACGGCCAGAAACACGATCATCTCGGGCAATGCGCCCGCCAACTGCGGCGGCACTATAACGTCACAGGGAAACAACATCGACAACGGCAATACCTGCCTCTTTGCCGGCCCGGGCGACCTGGCCAATACCGATCCTCTGCTCGTCGCGCTCGCCCTTAACGGGGGAGTTCTTCAAACCCGTGCTCTACCCGCGGGAAGCCCGGCCATCGATGCGGGCGCGGCAACAGGCTGTCCCACCACGGACGCGCGGGGGGTTGCACGTCCCGTGGACGGCAAAATTCCCCTTGACGGTGTGGCAACCTGCGACATAGGCGCGTTCGAGTTCAGGCCACAGAAAATCACTGTAACCCTCCCGCCCCCCTTCGATTTCGGCACCGTGACCACGGGGGCGACCGTTGATCACATAATCACCCTGGCCAATGCGGGCGACGGCGCCCTTGTTCTTGGCACGATAGCCGCGACAGACCCCCTTGCCGCGCCGTTCAGCATTGTGGCCAATAACTGTTCGGGCCTGACGCTTGCGCTAGGGGCAAGCTGCACGGCAACCGCGCGCTTCGCGCCAACCGCTGCCGGTGCAGCTACGGACACCTTCGACATACCGAGCAATGATCCGGTCACCCCCACGGTTCCCTTCGCGGTAAGCGGGACAGGCACTGCCGTACCGGTGCCGAACATACTGGTAACGGATTCCATCGCACCCAACAACGACAACGCAGTTCCTTTCGGCACCGTTCTGGTCAGCGGCTCAGCCGATGCGACGATTACCGTCACCAACACCGGCACCGCGAATCTGGTCATCGGCACGATAGCGAGCACTGATCCGCTGGCCGCTCCATTCAGCATAACGGGCAACACCTGTTCGGGCGCATCGCTGGCGCCGGCTGCCACCTGCACGCTGACGGTCCGTTTTGCCCCCACCGCCAGCGCTGCGGCCAGCGATACGTTCGATATCCCCAGCAACGTTACCGGAACGCCGACCGTGACCGTGAGCGTGTCCGGGACCGGCAGCACATCGACCACGACCACGGGCACGGGCAATAATCCTCCCTCAAACCCCGTGCTCGTTTCCCCGACGAACGGCCAGACAGGGGTCGCCACGACGATGACGTTCGTCTGGAAAAAGTCGGCTGACCCCGATGGAGATGCGGTAACGTACCATGTCATGTACAGCACCGATCCGAATTTTGCGGGGGCTCAGACCGTCGATGTCGCATCCGCCGCAGCCGCCGGAGTTATGTTGGCCGGCTTGGGAAGCATGGGAGGTGGGATCATTCTGTTCGGGTTTGTCGCGGGTAGCGGTGTGAAGCGCTCGCGGAAGCTGTTGGTCATTCCCGTCCTCCTGCTCATGGGGGCGCTCTTTACGGCATGCGGCGGCGGAGGCGGAGGCGGCACCCCAACTCCCACACCGGCTGCGGACCAGCTGAGCACCACAGTCACCGGCCTTACGGCAAACACGACCTATTTTTGGAAGGTTGTCGCGGATGACGGTAAGGGGGGTTTGGCTACCAGTGAGGTCCGGAGTTTTACAACTCAGTAGGCAGGCATCGTAATGCCGGAATTGCAGAAAGGCGGCACGTCAGTGCCGCCTTTTTTTTGTCGCCCGGCATGGGCGTGAACTTGCACAATGGAACGTATCATAATAGCTCGCCTGAAGGCCGTCCTTAATTAATCCTCCTTTTTTCTGCCTTGAAAGATTCACACAATATAATCAGCCCCTGCCTTGACAAAGCTCGCGGATAGGGTATTCAAATAAATAATAGCAGGATTTGTTTGTGCTTGTGCAATCGAAGGGGGTGCTTGCGAAAGGAATTTCAGGAATTCCAACAAAAGGGAGAACAAAGATGACCACAATAACGAGAAAATGGCTTCTGATCGGCCTGGTGCTCTTCGCCGCTTCCGGTCTGGCTGCCTGCGGCGGTGGCGGTGACACCCAGCCAGGCCAAACCGCCCAGCCCGGCGATGGCACTCCAACGACGCCGACGACCCCGACTACGCCGACGACGCCGACGACCCCGACTACGCCGACAACACCAACGACGCCGACGACGCCGACGACGCCTACAACGCCTACAACGCCGACGACCCCGGCGACGCCAGTGGCCGCATTCACGGTGTCCGGTGACGCCTTCGCCTGGCTGGGCAATTCGCGGATCACCGTCCCCGCAACCTCCGGCCTGCTCGCCAATGACGTCGGCACGAGCGGTATTCTGACTTTCCAGAACCCCAGCGTCCTGGGGGGTACCGTTACGATAACCGACCTCGCCGGCGGCGGCTTCACCTACGAGCCACCTCCACCGAGCGCGGCAGGCGTGCCGTTTACCGGCCTCGATACCTTTACCTACACCGCCCAGGCCCCCGACGGCCGGACCGCCCAGGGGACCGTCACCATCACCGTCGGCCAGGTGGCCTGGTTCGTGAAGAACGACTTTGTTCCCGCGGCTGGAGAGACTCCCAACGGGAGATCCACCACCCCATTTACCACCCTGGCTGCCGCCGCCGCGGTGTCGCGGCCCGGCGACATCATCTTCGTCCACACCGGCAACGGCGCCAACACCGGCCAGAGCGCCGGGATCACCCTCAAGACCAACCAGAGGCTCCTCGGTCAGGGAGTGGGCCTGCCGCCGTTCGACGTTCTCCCCAACGACCCCAACAATGCGCTCCTCCCCGTCACCGGGGTCGCCTCCACGGCGGCTAATCCGGCGGCGATGCCGATCATCTCCGATACCGTCACGGTTCTCATCAACAATCTCCCCATCGTCGGTCTGGCAAGCGGCGTCGAAGTGGCGGGAGTAATCATCGATGGTGCAGGGGCACTGGCCAATATGCGGGGGATGTCCGGGACGGGCCTCACCGGGTTCAATATCCACGACAACACCATCCGCAATGTCCAGAGGGCGGGGATCCTGCTCGCCGGCGCCACCGGTGGAACCGGCACGATAGCCAATAACACCATAAGCAACCTGCTTGGTCCCAATCCCGAAAACGCCATCGATATCGTCACCACCGCTGCCGGCGTGAATTTCGCCCTTACGGGCAACACCTTGAGCAATATTCTGGAGACCGGTATCCGGGTGCTGTTCCCCAGCGGCACGGCCGCCGCTACCAGCAACACGCTGACCAATATCGGCACCAACGCCGGCCGGCGGGGTATCGACGTCGAGGGCGCAGGTACCATTACGGTCAGCGGCAACATCGTGGACAACACAGGCGTCGCGGCCATCGCCCGCTCCGGCATCCAGGTGAACGCCAGCGGCACTCTTGCGGCCAGCGTCACCGGCAACAGTGTCCTGAATGCGGCCCCGGCCGACGGCGGGATCCAGGCCCAGACCCTCTTAGCCGCCTCGCTCTGCCTGCGAATGACCGGCAACACCACTGCAAACAACCTGGTTCTGGACAACCGGGCAACGGCCAACATCCCGGCCAACTTCAGGATCGAGGGGCCGACACAGGTCGCCTTCGAGGCGGCCAATCCAGGGAATACCGGGATATTTGTCTATCTTCTCAATCCCGCCGCCTTTTCCTTCGTCCCTGTTGGCACCTGCGGTTTCGCTCCCTAGGGAGTGGGACGAAATTTGTTGCTAAGACGAGAAGGCCGGCACCCTCGGGTGCCGGCCTGAAAGATCGAAAGATGACACTTCTTCGCAGTTCGGATACAGAAAAAGGGAGAACGCCAAAACGTTCCCCCTTTTTTTTCGGAACTATATCTGAAAAGAAACTTGTCTCAGTTTCCCCAAGTTCCCCCCTTTTGTAAAGGGGGGCCAGGGGGGATTTAGTAGCCGGCTGAACCTAAATCCCCCTCGATCCCCCTTTCCGAAAGGGGGAAGAAAACCAACATATTTGTTTTGTATATGGTTCCGTTTTTTTTTGCGCCTGATAGTCAGCGCTTGGCTGACCTGCCGCTTACTCGGCGGAATCCTTTATCACCGGCAGCTTCTGCAATCTTTTATAGTAAAAGTTCTGTCCGTACAGGACCGCCGCCGGGTTGTGGCCGGTGATCCGGTCCTTGCACACCAGGGTTGTGACCGGCGCCTTGGAATGCTTGGTGAACAGCATGTCGTGTCCCACGCAGAGGCCGACGATGATGTTCATGTCGGTCCCGATCCGGTTGCAGATCTCCGCCTGCGCGATGGGATTGCAGGCGGGCTCGAAGGTGCCGGGTCTCACCTTGTCCTCCTCCCCGACTCCGAGCTCGCGCTTGTCGATGCTTCCCGCCTTGCAGCAGACGCTCTGGGGGTCGAGCCCCTGGGCCTTGAGGATGGCCGTGAGCTGTTCAGTTTCGGCCAGAAGACCGATGCAGGTGGCAATGCCGATCCTTTTCCACCCCATGAGCTTTGCCAGGGCGATGGTGTCCTCAACCCTCGTCCATCTGGCGTTGACTGCATCGCTTCCCGGCACCGGCTGGTAGCAGAGTCCTTCAACCCGCGCCGCCACGCGCGCCAGCTTTGCATCCCCGCTCTCCCCACGATACTCGTTGAAGGCGGAGGCGATAATGTCACCGTATGCGTTGGAAGGGCAGTTGCCGGGCTTGGGAGGAGCGGTTGCGGGATCGCCGCTCCAGCAGTTGGTGACCCCGCACTTCTGCCAGACCGCGCTGCACTTGGAACACGAAAGGGGTGTTTCGTCACCGTTCGACATATGCCATCTCCTTTTGAAGGTTCGAGGCCCGAGGCCCGAGGAACGAGGTTTTTGAGGTCCTCGAACCTCGCTCCTCGGGTCCTCGCTCCTTTATAGTTTTTCCTGGATGAGGATATACGGGCTGATGACCAGCATCCGGAATGTTCTGTCGTTGTCAGCGTCCCACGCGGCGATCTGCTCAACCGACGGCTTGGCCAGTTTCCCGGCGTCGATCCAGGTTTTGACGGTTGCGGCGTCATCGGCGGCCATTTTCTGTCCCGCAGCCACCAGGTCCAGTTCCGGGGACACTACTATCACCACACCGCGCTCCAGATGGGCCTTCAGCCACTCCCACTCGGTTTCATCCACGGTCAGCGCCAACTCTTCTCTTTTCGGTATCATGAATTTCTCCGGACAAGCCGCCATTCACGGCGTCAGTCCCCGCTTCTCCAGATACTGCTGGTGGTACTCCTCCGCCCGCCAGAAGGTGACGGCCGGGACGATTTCAGTAACGATCTGCCTGCGGTACCGATGGGACTGCTCCTGCTTCCCTTTGGACAGCCGTGCCGCTTTCTCCTGCTCAGGCGTGTGGTAAAAGATGACGGAACGGTAGTTGGAGCCCACGTCCGGTCCCTGGCGGTTCAACTGGGTCGGGTCATGGATGTCCCAGAATACGTTCAGCAGGTCTTCGTAGGAAACCAGGCTCGGATCGTAGCTGACCTCCACCACCTCCGCGTGCCCGGTCGTATGGGAGCAGACATCCTCATAGGTGGGGTTCTCCCTTGTCCCACCCATGTAGCCGACCTGGGTGGACAAGACCCCCGTCACGTGCCGGAACGCCTCTTCCACGTGCCAGAAGCACCCGGCGCCCAATGTCGCCTTTTCCATGTTACCCCCTCTTGGTGGAGCAACAGTCCCACCCAAGGTTGCCGGCTCTCTCCTCAATCACCGTCAACGCCCTGCTTGTGCAAAAAACGCCTTGATCGCCGCGATGACGGTGTGCACATCTTCCGTCGTCACGTCCAGATGGGTGACGAGACGAATGGTTTCCCTTCCCGAAATGAGTATCCCCTGCTGCCGGAGAAATTCCGTGAGGAGAGCGGTACGCCCGTTGTCCAGGGAGACAAACACCATATTCGTCTGTACCGCCGTGGGATCTACGGACAGCTCTCCGATTTCCGCCAACCCCAGGGCCAGGGTCCTTGCGTTTTCATGATCCTCGGCCAGCCGCGCCACATGGCCGGAAAGGGCAATAATCCCCGCCGCAGCCAGCACACCCGCCTGGCGCATACCACCCCCAAGGACCTTGCGCCAGCGGCGCGCCTTTTCCACCAGTTCCCGCCTGCCGCAGAGCACCGAGCCGACCGGCGCGCCGAGCCCCTTTGACAGGCAGACGGAAACGGAATCGCAATGCCGGGCGATCTCGCCCGCCGGTACGTGCAGTTTCACGGCGGCGTTGAAAAGACGGGCACCGTCCAGGTGGAGACCGAGCCGGTGTTCCCGGGCAAAGGCAGCAGCCCGTTCCAGGTAGTCGAGGGGAAGCACCTTCCCCGCCTGGGTGTTCTCCAGACAAAGGAGCCGGGTGCGCGCGCAGTGATAATCGTCGGGCTTTACGGCCCGGGCCGCCTTCTCGAGATCGAGCGAGCCGTCCTCCTCAAAGTCGAGCGGCTGCGGCTGGATGCTCCCCAGTACCGCCGCCCCTCCCCCCTCGTATCTGTAAACATGGGCCGTTTGCCCTGCGATGTACTCGTCACCCCGCTCACAGTGGCTCATGAGCGCCAGCAGGTTCGACTGGGTGCCGCTGCAGACAAAGAGCGCCGCCTCATGGCATGCCATCTCCGCGGCCATCTCCTCCAGGCGGTTGACGGTCGGGTCTTCCCGGTACACATCGTCACCCACCGGCGCCTTTGCCATGGCGGCGCGCATGGCCGGGGTCGGTTTCGTCACCGTATCGCTTCTCAGATCGATCATTTCCATAATAAGACGCAGGCTTCGCTTAACCGTGGAAACCAATAGATTCTCAGCCGGAGTTTCCGGGCGGAAACTACCTATCCCCTCGAATGCAGTCCGACTCTGTTTCCCTCCGTGTCGATGAAGAGGGCAATGAAGCCGTATTCGCCGATGGATATTTTGGGTTGCAGCACGCGCCCCCCGGCGAGTTCCACCCGACGCAGAACCACATCCAGGTCTTCGCCGCCATTGAGATAGAGCAACGCACCGTCCTTGTTGGGCACGTAGCCGGCCCCCTGAACGAGAGAGCCGCCGACGCCCTCATTAAAGGGGAGTAGAGCTCTTCGCTTACCCATGAACTCATGCACGGCCATTTCCGCAGCCAGGATGGTGCCGTAAAACCTGGCCGCCCGATAAATATCAGAGACGGGAATCTCGAACCAGTTGATCGCACGAGCCATGGGGGAGCCTCCTTTGTAAGCACTTTTTTATTCGGAATGTCTCGTATACAGTTTTACGATAGCCCATCCAAACGGCAACGTCAAGGCGTTCGGCAAATACCCGCAATCCGGAAAACGGGCTTCACAAAATTATCGCGTGCAGGTCCCTGCGCTGATACCGCCAGGCAAAGGCGGCTGCCCGGAACAGCCAATCGATCAGGAATACTCCCCATACCATGTAGAGGGAGAGGTGGAGGATGTCGGCGGCTATGTAAGAGAGAAATACCCTGATCCCCCACATGGCGGCCAGGGTCACGAGAAACACGTAGAGAGTGTCGCCGGTTCCCCGGAGGCTCCCGGCGTAGACAAAGGATAGCGCCAGCGGCACCTGGGCGAAGGCAACCATCCTTAAGAACACGCACCCCTTTTCAATCACGTCCGGGTCGTGGGTGAAGAGCCCGATCAGAGCGCCGGGCACAAAGAGAAACAGCAGGGCCATGGTGGCCATGACAATGAGGGCCAGACGCAGCGCCTCACGGTGGCTGATTCTGGCCCTTTTTATTTTCCTCGCTCCCAGTGCCTGCCCCATCAGAGTTGCGGCGGCAATCCCCATTCCAGCCCCCGGCATGAACGACAGTGATTCGATGGAGAGCCCGATCTGGTGCGCCGCATAGGCGGCTGTCCCGTAGCTGATGATGTATTTCGAGTAAAAGAGCTGCCCCGACTGCTGAGCGATCCGCTCCAGCGCCACGGGATATCCCACCCGCCAGACCCTGCGGAACGACGCACGGTCGGGCCTGCCGATCTTGATATATTTCATTCGCAAGGCCTGGACGAGGAGATAGAGGAAGCCGGCGCATTCCGAAGCGTTTATGGCATAGGCCGCTCCTTTTACCCCCAGTTGCGGCAGGCCCAGTTTCCCGTAGATGAGGGGCCAGGCGATGAGCACATGGAGGATGTTCACCAGGATGACACCCTCCATGGGGGTCCTGGTGTTGCCTGTGCCGTGCATGATTGCGGAGAGTATGTTGAGACCGGCAGTGAAGGCGAACCAGGCGAACACAAGCTTGATATACTCTTCGCCGAAGGCGAGCACCTCGCTTTGTGCGCCGAGAAAGCGGGCCAGATCAGCGCCGTAGAAATAACCGAGGAGCGATGCGATGAGCGCCATTCCCCCGCAGGCAAGGCAGGCGGCGAAAGCTGTACGTTTCGCTTCACTGTGGTGCCCGCCCCCCCAGAGATGGGCTATCACCACGGTCGTTCCGGTGGCAAGCCCCCAGAACACCGTCATTACCACAAAGATCAGCAACTGTCCCAGACCGGTTGCCGCTATGGCTGCCGCCCCAAGTCCACCCACCAGAAAGATGTCGACAATGGAAACCAGCCGCTGAAAGAGAGACGATAGCAGCACCGGCAGGGAAAGGTTTATGACATTGCGGCGGATTGATATCCGCCTGGCAGGCCTGACGGCGCGATTGATCTTATGAAAACCGGGAGATGTCATTCTCTGTTCTTGACTAACAGCCTGCTGATGTACAGCTCCAATGTGGTTATTCGAGGCACGACATTATATATCGTTTTTTCTGTTTTACCAGAAATTCTTCCGCGCTCCGTATGCAAAGCAAGAATGTTATCAATCATCAATTTAAGGATATATTTATTTCTTGCACTTAATTAAATAGTTATGCTACTAAGAAGGTTTGCTTAAACCTCATATATTGTATAAATATTACATGATAAGCATAATATAAAGATATATGGCTCGTTGAGGAAAGAACGATGCGGGTACGCATTGAAGGGACAGCTTGGTTCAAATCGTTAATCAAACACGCCGGCATTTTTCGTGACACTCCGACGACCAATGAGCTGGAGATGCTGGCAGAGATCCAGGCCCGGCTTCGGCTGGTGGTGAAAACACGTTGGATACTGCTGCTTCTGCTCATCATATACGGTTTTTACGCCGGGGTTTTCTATTATTTCAGCGGCAACAGCAACTCCCTGATATCCTCACAGATGATGGTCCTCGCCGGCTCTCTTGCGGCGGTTGTGGCCTATAATCTCTTTTATCAGCTGTATTACCGCGAATTGAGCCATTTCCTTTTTGTCAACCATATCCAGATATTGCTGGATATTCTTTTCGTCACCATCCTCATCCACTTCAGCGGCGGTGCTGCCAGCTGGTTCTGGACGGTCTACCTGAT
The DNA here is from genome assembly GCA_009773645.1 of Geobacteraceae bacterium. Taxonomy (GTDB): domain Bacteria; phylum Desulfobacterota; class Desulfuromonadia; order Geobacterales; family Geobacteraceae; genus WSYB01. The sequence goes on along the minus strand of WSYB01000025.1, from coordinate 7,128 downwards.
TCTCACCCTGGAGGCGTCGTTTCTCCTGGAACGCAAAGAGGACGTATGGCTCATCGGGGCGGCCGGTGGCCTCATTTACGGCGCACTCCTGACTCTCGAATATTATGACATCCTGTCGCCCATAAGAATGCCGTTCATCAATCCCGCCCTTCAGCACGACTTTGTTTATGAGATGCTCATGTGGTTCTGGGTTTCCATCATGAACGCCACAGTTGCGATCATAGGTGCGTTTCTGATGGAGGGGATAAGGGAGCGTGAGCGGTTCCTGAAGTTGATGGTGATCAAGGACCAGTTGACGAATCTTTACAATCGGAGCTACTTTTTCAAGACGATCAACAACGAAATTCAGCGCTCACTGCGCTATAATCACGTCTTCTCCGTCATCCTGCTGGACCTGGACAATTTCAAGGAATATAACGACACTTACGGGCACCTTGAGGGTGACAGGCTGTTGAAATCGGTGGCGCAGGTCTTTCGGAATAACGTGCGCCGCAGCGAGACCGATCCCCCCTATGACGTGGATGTACCGTGCCGCTATGGGGGAGAGGAATTCGGCATCATCCTGCCGGAGACCCCCCTGACTGCAACCGGCACCGACAGCCGGTCAAGCATTATAAATGCCTCCACCTTTGCCGAAAGGATCAGAAAGGACGTTGCGGCCTTGGACATTGACGGGCAGAAGATAACGGTAAGCGTCGGCGTCGCCGCCTTCCCCATCAACGGCATGACGACGGACGATCTTGTAAAGGCAGCCGATGACGCCCTTTACAGGGCCAAGAAGACAGGAAAAAATCGTGTAGAGCTGGCGCAATAGGGCGCACACATATGAACAGGGCAACAAAAAGGCAACCGTCACGGTTGCCTTTTTGTTGCCTTAAACAAGGGCGGTTTTCCAGATTCTTATCCGGTTTCCATCTGGAAAGTACGGATGAGAAACTATTGGTTTCCAGATTGGAAACGAGGATTTTTTTGTCCTGGCAAGGAAATCAAGGGGTTGCGCGGAGGCGTACATCGGTACGCCGCACAAGCAAGCCCGCAGATTGACGCCGCCAGGGCGAAAAAAGACCGTTTCCGGATGGAAACTATCTGGTGTAGCCGAGTTCATCATGGCAGCTTGTCGTGCAAGAGCCGCCCGTCGGGGTTTCCTTGAAGGTTAAGGTGACGTCCGGCTTTCCCGCCTCGTGGTTTTTTTCCTTCAGCAGCCTTGCCTGCGGGCTCGCGTGAAATTCGTGGCAGGCTCTGCACGAGATCTTCTGGTCGTTTGCGTGGGAAAAGTGCAGATTCTGCTTCCCGTCCCGGAAGCCGGTCGATGCACTCTCCTTTTCCGTCATGCTTTTGCTGTCGTGGCAGGTGAGGCAAAGGGCGTAATCGGCGTCGCTATAGGTGAGGGAGAGCCCTGCGGGAAATTTCGCCTTCAGCAGATGGGCATTGTCAGAACCGTGGACCGCGTGACACCCTTCGCACTCACCGGAGGAGACCGGCATGTGCACCGATTTCCCGGCGGCCATGCCCTTATCGTGGCAATCGAAACAGATCAGAGTTTCCGTCGGCTTGAGCAGTTTCGCTGCCGTTGACTGATGCGGCAGATGACAATAGAGGCAATTGCCGGAACTTACCGGCTGGTGAACGGATTTCTTGATATACGTTTGCTGGGAATGGCACCGGAAACAGATTTTACCGTCGTCAGCAACCAGGAGCTTTCCGTTGGGTGAACTGTGGGGGGTGTGGCAACCAAGGCAGTCACCTTTCCGCACCGGGTCGTGGACACTCTTTTGCGTCGCGAGGTTATCGTGGCATTCATAGCAGAGCTTGGAACTCTTCGCTTCCGGAGAGAACCCGCTTTTTAGCAGCTTGGCGTAATCCGCGCCATGGACAGCATGGCAGCCGCCGCACTCGCCGGAGGAGACCGGCATGTGCACCGATTTCCCCACGGACAGTGACTTGTCATGGCACTCGTAGCAGATCAGGGTTTCCGACGGCTTGATCAGTTTCGCCGCCTTGGACTGGTGCGGCACATGGCAGTCCGTACAGCTGCCGGAATCAACCGGCGCATGGGGAAATTTTTTCTTGAATGGTTTTCCATCGTGGCACTGGAAGCAGAGCTTGTTCCCGGGCGTCCTCAGCATCTTTTTATAGGGAGAGACATGGGGGGCGTGACAACCGAGGCAGTCACCTTCCTGTATGGGGCCGTGAACGCTCTTTTGCGTCGCCAGGTTTTCGTGGCATTCATAACAGAGCTGGGAGCCTTTGGCCTTTACATCATAAAGCCCCTTCTGTATCCGATGATCACCGCCGGAAGAGTTATGGCAGGGGGGGCATTCCTTGTCGCCCACCGGTCCGTGCAGATATTTTCCCGTAACCTTGCTGGGGTGGCACTGGTAACAAGGCTTTTCTACCGCGGTTTCAGCGTGGCCGATGCCCGTCGTCACACAGAGATGCACTAACAGGAACACTGCCGGTGCCACGGAGAAAAAAAATAGAGACCTTCGCATAAAAACCCCTCGTTTGATGTTATTTATGGCATCAATTTAACCACAGAGAAATATAACTGCAACGTACTATTCTCTTTTCGGATGCTCACGTTTCTTCTTTAGGGACTTCTTTTAATTCCCGGTAAACTGCCAAGAGGGAGGAATAAAAATGAAAAAGCAGCAACGTTACACGCCAGAGTTTCGAGCCGAGGCGGTAAAACTGGTAACCGACCAGGGGCTGTCCCAAGAAGCAGCAGCCAAACTGAAGTGTCCGGATAAATCGGACAGTTGAAAATGATGACCACCGACGGCAAAATATTTCATTTGGACGCATATAATGCTTTCAATCAGCCGCAATTTTATCGTCCACTTCTGGGACAACTTCTGGAGACCTTTGTCTTTCAGGAGTTGCGCCGCCAGGCGAGTTGGCATGATGCGCCGGTCACCTTCCATCATTTCCGCGATAAGGACGGTCTGGAGGTTGACATTGTGGTTGAGAGCGGCGGACAACGTCTGGCCGGTATAGAAGTCAAGGCTTCGGCCACCGTCACCTCGGCTGATTTTCGCGGATTGAGAAAGATGAAGGAAGCGACTGCGGAACGCTTTGCGGCAGGTGTTGTACTGTATGATGGAGAATCGACCGTATCTTTTGGTGAGGGTCTGTTTGCCGTGCCGATCCGGAGCCTCTGGGAGATACGATAGGCGAGGCGTCTTTGCCAATAGGTGGCACAATTCGGAGGCTGTTGTGAGCAAGATGGTTGATGGGAAAAATGGGAATCATGAGAGTAATGAGAATACATCATCTCAGAATTCCCAGGTCTCCCATGATTCCCCGTCCTTGATTTTACCCCCTCGGGGAGATTACCAAACCCTGCTTTCCTACCAGAAGACCGAGGTTATCTACCAGATAACTTACCGGTTTTGTGATCGCTTTCTGAAAAAGAGCGACCGCACGGTCGATCAGATGGTGCAGGCAGCCCGCTCCGGCAAGCAGAACATCGTTGAAGGAAGCAAGGCGACAACCACCTCAAAGGAGATGGAGATCAAGCTGACCAACGTGGCACGGGCAAGCCTTGAGGAGCTACTGGAGGATTATCGTGATTACCTGCGAGTACGCGATCTGCCAATCTGGGACAAGCAGAGCCGCGAAGCCAGATACGTCCGAAAGCTGGGCATGTCCTCGCCGCTTTCCTTCGAGCTTTTTCGGGAGTTCACCGAGAGCCGTTCTGCAGATGTAGTGGCTAATATTGCGATTTGCCTGATTCATCAAGCCAACTATCTGCTGGATCAGCAACTGAAATCACTTGAAAAATCCTTTCTCCAGGATGGCGGCCTGTGCGAGCGAATGATCCGCGCCCGCTTGCAGGCTCGGGAACAGCAAAAGAATGGTCGGGGAAAAGTATGAATACGGGAGGGCGGAACAGTAGCCGGCGGCAGTACGCGCAGGGATATTGAGAGACGGTCTGGCAAGCCGGTGGTGACGGGTGAGAATTTCAAGGGGTTGACGGGGAAGGGGCGGAAGAAGCCCGAAATTGGGTAAGGTTTGGAGAAGTGGAAGTCGCATAACGTATGAATCCTGACCTCGCCGAGATTTTAGATAGAAAAATAGAAAAGAACGTCCCGCGTGGCGTTCCCTATCTTTTTTGAGTCTGACCGGGAAGGCAAATCCGGTTGACCATGACATTAAAGGGTCGGAACGCGTAAGGCGTTTCGGCCCTTTAATTTTTCAGGGATAACGGGACAGATCTATTTTTGTCGATTGCTAATGAAAAAATATTGTGCTAAAGGGTAGCCGCTACCGAGAACAGCACAAATCGTAATATCTGGCTACCCGAATACCGTCGGTCTAGCTATGGGAGCAAATAGGAAGGAAAATGAGGAGGAAATGAAAATGATGGAGAAAGCAGAAACCATGGAAAAAATCTTACAAGAGCTTTCAAACAGCAATGGAATCACTACCCTTGATTTTTCTGATGAAGCCCACTACCTCTACTATCTTAGTTTATTTGACAAGGTAAATATGGACACCGATTATCCTGTTTTTAAAACAATAATTGAGAATACAAGGAGTTATCATATTGAGAATAAGGGGTGCCATTCCGAATCATCTCTTCAGACAAGTGATATCCCATCCCCATGGGAGGATGGGATATTTATTGATTACCTGTTTCGAGATACAACTTCCAATAAAATTTATGGACAAGTTAGGGTCTCTTTGACTGAAGAACAACATTGCATTATTACTAATGTTACACTTATGTACAATGATCAATCATACGTTACATCTACACAAAGTACCGATACGTGCCATCAAATATTTAATTTCATGTGTGATTCTTTTGATCCTTCCGTCGATGTTGAGGAGATTGAAGTCGTAGCATGCGTAAGTCAAATATCGTCAAACATGCTAATGACAAGTCAGGCTCTCACAACCGATGATTTTTGCGATCTTGACCAAGATAATCCGGTTGAAAATATAGCAGTATGTGACCCCGCAAACATTAAAACACCTGAAGGCACGTTGATTAAAATTGGTTACGGTAGGGGAGTAACTAGTGGTGAAGAGCTTGACTACGAATATTCTCCTACACCGCCAAATATTTACTTACCTTTCAGAGGATATGTTTTTCTTGGTGAGTCATTTGAATATGAGGATCATGGACAAATCAAGCTACTCTTAGATTGTGGACAAGGCACTACAAAATACAATGGACCAACCAATGGTGTAATTGTACCTTTAGCCTTCTCCAATGGATTTAAATGGGATTTCCCGGAGGACTGGAGAAAACCGATCAACTATTCAACTATTCCAGCAGGCCGAGCAATTGATATCACATTTCAACTCACCTTTAGGTACCATGATAAAAGCACTGATAATTATAATGATCAGACAATTTTTGTATCAAGCATAGCCCCTACTCCGAACAATACCTCTTCGACATACGTTCAGCAAATGCCTCAACTGGAATTTTTATGGGGATGCCTTGGGAAAGACACCGAAGTAGTAATGGCCGACAAATCCCTTAAAAAAATATCAGCGATTAAGGCAGGCGAATCCATATCTACTTTTTCCGGAGCAACTGCGGTTGTAAAGCAAGTTTTAAAGGGACATGAACAAGATATACTAAGTATTAAAGCTGAAAATGGAAAACATATTTTAGCAACAAATCAACATCCATTTATAACCCAACGGGGGGTAATTCGTGCTGAATATATTAACCAGTCTGATAAACTATTGATGGCATATGGGAAATTCGAATCACCTGTCGAAGTCTATAAAAGGCCGTATAATGACGATGTGTACAATCTAACCCTGGTCCGGGACTTTGACAGGACAACAGCCGTAGATGGATGCCTGTTATGCAATGGCTTTGTTGTCGGCGACAATGACCTCCAGAATCAGTTGACGGTTGAATATGAAAATTGTAAGCGCTCAATACCGGATGATCTTAAAAATGAATTGATTTCATTGGTTCAAAATTTGAATATGCGGGAAGCCTGATCATGGAAAATTGCAATCATTTATCCGATAGAGCCATAAAAACAGGTAAAAATGCTGTCGCCTTAGATTATCTAGTAACTGATGATATTCCTCAGTTTTCATTTGACGGAAACACATCTTTCACAATTGGTACACAAGTGCTTTTACTTGACACAACCAACGACTCGTCAATTTACAGGAAGAAAGGAGTCATCGATATCGGTTTTGACGAGTTGAATTTATACTTTAAAAGTCAATTTTGTGAATTCAAAACGACTAAAGACGAAATTGACTTTCAAGTTAACACTTGGTATTCCATCACCGTTTCATATGACTTAGATGTAATCTCATTATATGTTAATGGGATCAAAGCAATTGAATACAAACAAAATATATCCAATCCAATATCAGCAAATGATCATTACGATATCGGCCATAACTTATTCGGCTATATAAAGAGTGTTTATGTCTATAATGTTTGCTTAACCGATGACAATATCCTGCAAAACTATAACCACCCGTTATGCAAGACCGATAATCTGGTTGCATGGTTTGATTTTGCCGAAGGCGAAGACCCGAGGGATAAAAGCAAGAACCACATTGCTATACACGAAGGAAAAAACAGCACTGTGACGATTAGCAATATAAGTAGATGTTTAAGATTAACGGGAAATGGTTATTTAAATTCGAACTGCTCAAACATTAATTACCAAAATTATTCGTTACTGACTAAATTATATATTAACAAAAATTATGACAGCTTGCCGTCCTATATTTTCAGTAATGCTGATATGTCTTATGTATCCGGGTTATCCCTATTTCTTGAAAAAAAGACAAAATCATCATTTACCATTGTATGCACAATAAATTCCAAAGACAAAGATGTCATTCAACTAAAGTCTATTGAGACAATAAATGCCGAAGAATGGGTTGACATAGGATTAACATATCAGAACAATACCTTGAGCCTATATGTCAATGGCGAATTTGACAATTCAATAGTTGGCGTTGAGCCGTTGAATATTGAAGGAGACGGCACAAGGATAATTGGTGCAATTCTAAATAATAACACTGCAATTACTAAAGGGTACAAAAGTAATTCAACATCAGGCAATTGTGTAAGCGCATTCCTTGTGCCTGAAGAAGCTCATAATGAGCCAGTACGATTTCTGAAGC